>JAJCXZ010000020.1 GCA_029263175.1 Acidimicrobiales bacterium
GGCCGACTGTAAGGGTTTCGTCACTGTCGGTGAATACGACGATGGCCGCCCCGGTGAGATCTTCGTTCGGGTGTCGAAGCAGGGCTCGACCCTTGCCGGCATTGTGGACGCAATGGCGATTGCGTTGAGCCATGGCCTGCAGTACGGCGTGCCCCTCAGCGCATTCGTCGAGGCCTATGTCGGCATGCGATTCGAGCCGGCCGGCATGACCGACGATCCCGAGATCCGGATCGCCAACAGCCTGATGGACTATCTGTTCCGCAAGCTCGCGATCATGTACATCGAGTTCGATGAGCGTGCTGCGCTCGGCATCCTGTCGACCGATGAGCGCACCGAGCCGACCTTGCCGGGCGTGGTCGAGCAGATAACCGAGACCGTGCAGGGCTCAGACATCCCGGCTGATCCGCCATCGGTCCCGTCGCCGTCCGAACTCGTCGCCCAGCTCGAATTCGGCGCCGACGACGCACCCGAGGAGCCGGCTGCCACCGACCGTGCGACAACCGACGTTTCACCCCGTGCCCTGAGGTCGGACGCGCCGTTCTGCATGACGTGCGGCGTGCCCATGCACCGGGCCGGATCCTGTTATGTCTGCGGAGATTGCGGCACCACGAGCGGCTGTAGCTGAGTTCAGCTGTCGAGAACGGCGAGAATCTTTTTGACGGTTGCGAGGTTCCGTCCGGTTGCCACCGTGTCGAGCTGACGATCGATCCAGTCGATCGTGAACTTCGATCGGGCCTGACCCTCTCGGTAGCGAACGTGCAATTCGTTGCCGATGAGCGCGATGTCTTCATGGAGCGCTCGCTCGGCGAGACGCTCGTCACCGTCGGGCGGTGGTGGGTCGGCCAAGAACGCGATCTGGTGGAACTTGGCCTCGAATTCACCGGGAGGCCACGGGTGCGCGTCGAGCGCGGCAGCGACCTGATCTCGTGAGCGGACGATCACCGGTGTGTCGACGTCGAAGCGGCGGGTGACGATCTGTCTGATCTCCACTGCGGCTCTCCCATCATCGAGATCGGACGTGAACACGACGTTTCCGCTCTGAATGAGCGTCGCCACATCGAGGAATCCGGCGGTGACGAGTGCCTGGCGCAACTCGGCCATGGGGACCAAGTTGTGGCCACCCACATTGATGCCGCGAAGGAAGCCAACCCGTTTCACGATGGCGACGGTAGTACCCGATCAGCGACATAATGCGCAGATGTCTGACGATCAGCGACAGCCGAAGCCCGCCAGCGAGCACACGGCGGCGATGAACGCCGCAACCGGCGCGGTGCTCAACCTCGATGACCCAGGAGACTGGGAGCGAGCATCCCGCGGCCGGATCGCCACGCATGAGACCGGGCGAATAGAGGGCCGCTCGGGTCCGGCATGGAATACCGCGGACTACGACTTCATGCGCGGGGGCGGCTCTGACGTCGCTCCGCCGAGCGTCAATCCGAGCCTGTGGCGCCAGGGTCGCCTCAACGCCATCCACGGTCTGTTCGAAGTTGCCGACGGCGTCTGGCAGGCGCGCGGCTACGACATCAGCAACATCACCTTCATTGCCGGTAGGAAGGGCTGGCTGATCGTTGATGTACTGACCAGCGCCGAGACCGCCAAGGCATGTCTCGAACTCGCCAACAAGACCCTCGGCGAGCGGCCCGTCGAAGCCGTCATCTACACCCACTCCCACGTCGACCATTTCGGCGGCATCCTCGGGGTCACCGACCAAGCGGCGGTTGACCGAGGCGACATCCGGATCATCGCTCCCGAAGGCTTCCTCCATGAGGCCGTCAGCGAGAATGTGGTGGCGGGACCGGCGATGTCGCGTCGCGGCGGTTACATGTTCGGCCCGCACCTCACCCCCGGAATCTTCGGGCATGTCGATTCCGGTCTCGGCAAGGTCACACCGAAGGGCGTCCCTGGTCTGATCGGGCCGACCGAAGAGATCTCGGTCACCGGCACCGAACTCGAGGTCGACGGAATCAAGCTCGTGTTCCAGAACACGCCAGGCAGCGAAGCCCCGGCCGAGATGAACTTCCTCTTCCCCGATCACCGTTTGCTGTGCATGGCGGAGAACTGCACCCACACATTGCACAACGTGCTCACTCCTCGTGGCGCTCAAGTGCGCGACAGCCTGCTGTGGAGCAAGTACATCGGCGAGGCGATCGACCTGTTCATCGACCACACCGACACCCTGTTCTCGACCCATCACTGGCCCCGGTTCGGTCAGCAGGATTCGCTTGAGTTCTTGATCAAGCAGCGTGATGTCTATCGCTGGCTCCACGACCAAACCCTGCGTCTCGCGAACAACGGCTACACGCCGTTGGAGATCGCCGAGGAGCTGACCTTGCCCGACTGCTTCGGGAAGCAGGGTCACACCCGCGAGTACTACGGCACGGTCAGCCACAACTCGAAGGCGATCTATCAGCGCTACTTCGGGTGGTTCGACGGAAACCCCGCCAACCTCAACCCCCATCCGCCCGACGCAGCAGGGCGTCGATACGTCGAAGCCATGGGTGGCGCCGAGGCCGTGCTCGGCCATGCGCGCACCGCCCTCGACGAGGGCGACTACCGGTGGGCGTCGCAGCTCCTCAACCATCTGGTCTTCGCCGATTCGACCAATGAGTCAGCGAAGCTTCTCCAGGCCGACACCTTCGAGCAGATGGGCTATCAGTCGGAATCTGGTCCGTGGCGCAACTTCTACCTCACCGGGGCGAAGGAGTTGCGCGATCCCACCCGACCGACTGCCGGCGGTGGACGGGCGCTGGCCGGCGCGCTGACAGTGGCGATGTTGTTCGAGGCCATCGGCGTGCGACTGCGGGCCGACGACGTGATCGACAAGCGAGCCATCCTGAACTGGACCTTCACCGATACCGGAGAGGTCCACGTCCTCGGACTCGAGAACTGCGCAATCCATCATCACGATGGCCGTCATGCCGACGACGCCCATGCGCACCTGACACTCACCAGAGCCCTGCTCGGCGAGTTGATGACCGGACGCACGAACTTCATGGACGCCGTCGAAGCCGGTGATCTGGTGATCGAGGGAGACGGCGACGCCGTGCTGGCAGTCTTCGGCTCGCTCGACCGGTTCACGGGCGACTTCGAGATCGTAGTGCCCTAGCAACCCTCAGCGCCCACCGGCAGACGCCGTGCCTTGAAGGGCGCGGTCGATCAAGACCATCGGGTGCTCGATGTTGACACCAGCGGCGGCCAGGTGCATCGAGCAGCCCGGATTGGCGCTGGCGACGACGTCGGGGTCGACATCGTCTATCGCTCGGATCTTGCGATCGCGGATCTCGCCGGCCAGCTCAGGCTGCATCACGGAGTAGGCGCCACCCGCGCCGCAACAGAGGCCGTCGTCATCGAGTTCGATGATCCGGCGAACGAACGGTTGCAGGACGGTGCGAGTAGCGAGATGCACTCGCTGGACGTGGCGTAGATGACACGGATCCTGGACAGCAACGCACATCGGAAGCGGGTCAACGGCGGGCAGTCTGTCGATGCGCTCGGCGAGCCATTCCTGGATGTCGAACACTCGAGCCGAGAAGGCCTCGGCCTCGGGTGTGGCCAGAAGGTGGCCGTAATCCTTCATGGCGGCGCCGCAGCCGGCTGAGTCGACCAGGATCGGCCGGTCATCCTCGGAGAGGGCGGCGATGGTAGCGGTGGCCCGGCGGCGGGCATCGTCGGTGAAACCGGCATGAGCCTGGAGTGCTCCGCAGCACGGGGAAAGGCTCCCGGTCGGCGTCACGCCGAACCCGGCGGCCTCGATGACACGCTGACCAGCCTGGTGAACGTCGCGTTGCCACGCGTCCATGACACACCCGGTGAAGAGGTAGACGTCGGTGCCGCTGGTGTGATGGCGTCGTCGCCGGAGGGGAAGATCGCGGGGCACGCCGAACCGTTTCGGCACGAGCCGCAAGCGACCGGCAACGGCAAGCACCGACGATCCGGCTCGCAGGAGACGGGGATGGGCGAGCGCGAAGAACCCGAGACGGGTCCAACGAGGCGTGAGCTTGCCGGCACGGGTCAGCGTTTCTCGGGTGGTCTCGATGAGATGGCCATAGTTGACGCCGCTCGGACACGCTGGTTCGCAGCCTCGACACTGCACACACGTGGCGAACGCGTCGACCACTTCAGCGGTCATGGGGGCGTCGTGTTCATGGACTTCGCGCATGAGCCTGATCCGGCCGCGGGGCGACAGCGTCTCGTCGCCGGTCACCCGAAAGGTCGGACAGTGAGGCATGCATAGCCCGCATTGAACACAGGCGTTGAGTTCGTCGGCGTCGAGTTTGAGGTCCATCAGGCGTTCGGATTCCGTCCCGGGTTCAGGCGACCGGTGGGGTCGAACAGGGTCTTCATTCGTTCTGCGACCACGGCGATGCCCGGATCGACTTCTCTCGTGGGCTGAGCCGTATCGGCGTGAACAATGCCGACCCCGATGGCGGCGACGAAGTCACCCACCACCTCTCGATGCAAAGCGGCAGCCTCGGCCGGTGGGAGCGACCAGCGGTATGGCGGTGGCGCCGGGGGTCCCTCGGTCTCGGCGAAGTCGCCGATGGTCGCCAGTGCCGTTATCTCGTGTTCGAGGTCGCGTTCGTGGCCTTCGAGCAGGACCCAAGTCGATGATCCGTTCCACAGCACCGACGACGGCCGAAGAACGGCATTACGGGCAGCGACAGGGTCGACGCCCGCGGCTCGGAACCATTGGCTCGCGGGAGGGGTCGGGTTGGTGCGGAGCACGACCTCGGCGATCAGGCCGAGCGTGCCGAGGGATCCAACCATGAGTTTCGGGATGTTGAATCCGCTGACGTTCTTCACGACGGGCCCGCCACCCGTGATGATGTCGCCCTGGGCCGACACGTAGCGGACCTGCAGAACCGAATCCCGGACGGGGCCTCGGCCGAGAAGATCCAGTCGATTCTCTCCTACCGCGACCGCGCCACCGACGGTGCCGCCCCGTTCGGGGAGCGCCGAGCGCTGGCCGGTCTCGGCCAGGGCGGTGCAGAGATCGGCTACCGGTGTGCCCGCCCGCACGGTGATCACCATCTCCTCGGGGCGGTAGTCGACGATGCCGTCCGGCGCGGACACGAGGCGAGCTGTCTCGTGGAGCACGCCTCCGGTCTGCCAACGGGAGCCGCCGCCCTCGACAGCGATCGGATCGGCCTCTCCGACGTCTGCCGCGAACGCGTGCAGCGCCTCGTCCGCCGATGTGAGTGAGCTCATCCCCAGACTCCGGTGGGGACAGCGCGCAGAGCCTGAATGTCAGCGCAGGAATGTCCCATGGGCAAGACCTTGCCCGGATTGGCGCGGCATGTCGGGTCAAAGGCCTGGCGGAGACGGTTCTGATGGTCGAGATCGGCATCACTGAAGAGTTCGTCCATGTAGCCCTGCTTCTCGACGCCGATGCCGTGTTCACCGGAGAGAACGCCGCCGGCATCGAGGGAAGCTCTCACGATCTCCGCTCCGGCGGCGTGCACGCGCTCGAGCGTGCCCTCGACGCGGGCATCGAACACGAGCAACGGGTGCAGATTCCCGTCGCCGGCGTGGAAAACATTCATGACGATGACGTCGTGGCGTTCACAGATCTCGTAGATCTTCTCGAGCATGTCGGCCAGGGCCGCTCTGGGCACGACGGTGTCGTGCAGGTAGTAGTCCGGGGCCACTTGGGCAACCGCCCCGAACGCGGTCTTGCGCCCCTTCCACAGCAACGCTCGTTCTTCGTCGCTGGCAGCCTGGCGCACTCCTGTGGCGTTGTTGGCTCGGCCGATCTCGGCGATCCGATCGGCCTCGATCTCGACCCCTGCAGGAAGTCCTTCGACCTCGGCGAGAAGCACTGCGGCCGCGTCGGTCGGGTAGCCGGCAGCAACATAGTTCTCGACCGCGACCGTCATCCGCTGATCCATCACTTCGAGGGCTGCGGGAACGATGCCGGCCGCGATGATGGCGCTCACTGTTTGGGCGGCATCGCGGGTCTCGGCGAAGGAGAGCAGCAAGGTGCGCACCGCCGGAGGGTTCTTGGTGAGTCGCACCGCGATCCGAGTGGCGATGCCCAGTGTGCCCTCGCTGCCGACAAACGCTCCGCGTAGGTCGTAACCGCCCGGCTCGGGATCGAGACCGCCCAGCAGGACGACGTCGCCGTTGGGAAGCACAACCTCGATGGCCAGCACGTGCGCGTCGGTGACGCCGTAGGCCAGACAATGGGGTCCGCCGGAGTTGTTGGCGATGTTGCCGCCGAGTGTGCAGACCTGCTGACTCGACGGATCAGGAGCGAAATGGAACCCCCTGGGCCGAAGGTGTCGACTCAGATCGAGATTGATGACTCCAGGCTGAACCCACGCAACGCGATTCTCGATATCGACCTCCAGAATACGGTTCATCTTCCCGGTGGACACGACGATCGGCGCGCCCAGCGGGATAGCGCCTCCGGCGAGCCCGGTGCCGGCGCCGCGGGGCACTATGCCTCGGTCGTGCTCTACGGCGATTCGGGTGATGCGCTGGACCTCGTCCGTGGACGTGGGGAAGCAGACCGGACCCGAAACGCCGCCCTCGAACACCGACGCATCGTGGCTCGCCAGCGACCGTTCGGCGCCGTCGTTGCGGACTCGATCGGGCGCCAAGGCGTGTTGGAGTGCGGTGACCAGTGGGTCGGCGACATTCGATGTTCGGCGGAATCGGTCGAGGAGGCTCATCGGGAAGCCGTCACCATGCCGGAATGGACGTCGGCGGTCGACGTGACGCCGTTGAGCGCGAGGCAGCGCTCGTACTCGGAGCGAAGGAAGCCGAGAGCGGTGTCGACGCCTCGCTCGCCCGCAGCACCCAGACCGTACAGATAGGCGCGGCCGCCCATTGCGGCGGTCGCGCCGAGAGCGACGGCTTTCACGATGTCGCTGCCGCGACGGATCCCGCCATCACAGATCAGTTCAACCCGATCGCCGACCGCATCGGCAACCGGGGGGAGGAGCGCGATCGGGGCGGGCGATCCTTCCAGCTGGCGACCACCGTGGTTGGAGAGCGCCAGCCCGTCCACGCCGAGATCGGCGGCGATCCGAGCATCCTCGACACACTGGATGCCCTTGACCACGATGGGGCCGTGCCATTGATCGCGGAACTGTTCGAGATCGGTCCAACTGAGCGAGGCATCGAGCTGAGCGGTGGTGAACTCCGCGAGGGAGACAGCTTCGGAACCATCGCCGATGTCGCCGTCAGAGTTGCGGGTGGCGACGCTGGCAAACCGAATCGGGCCACCGCGGAGAAAGTCGACGGTCCATGACGGCCGACGGGCTGCGTCGACGATCGTGTCGAGGCCGACTTTGGGAGGCAGGGTGAATCCCCGCCGGACGTCGCGTTCACGGCGCCCGAAAACGGCCAGGTCGACAGTGATGCAAAGGGTCTCGTACCCCGATTCCGCGGCTCGGTCGATCATCTCGGTGACCAGACCGCGATCCTTCCAGACATAGACCTGGAACCACTTCGAGGCGGAGTTCACCTCGGCTACCTCCTCGATCGACCGCGTGCCGAGTGTGGAGAGCGTGTAGGGGATACCGGCGCGTTGTGCGGCCCGAGCGACGGCGAGCTCCCCCTGGGAGTGTGCGATCCGCGTGAATCCCGTCGGGGCGAGCACGAACGGGAACGCGATCTTCTTCCCGAAGAGGATGGTGGTGGAGTCGATCGAGGAAACGTCTCGTAGGACCCGGGGCACGAACTCGTAGTCGGCGTAGGCGCTGGCATTACGGGCCAACGTCCGCTCGTCTTCGGCGGCGCCGTCGATGTAGTCGAACACGCCTCCGGGAAGACGCCGCTTCGCCATCACTCGAAGGTCGGCGATGTTGGCGGCGCGCTCGAGTTGACGGGTTGTGCGGCCGAGCCGAAACCGCCGAAAGCGGAGCGAAGACCGCAGCGTCTTGAACATTTGGCGAACGTTACCGCTCGGCTTCGCCGGAAGCCCGATTCAGGTGGACCGGTGTTCCGCCACCGTGATCAGATCGACCGGTTGCCCACGTTTCGGTCACGACGCACCGCTGTTGTGCCGACATTGTTCCTACGATGTCGTTCATGTTTCCTCGATCCTCCGCTCCCACGCGAACGGCGGCTGTTCTTGTCGGCGTGGCGCTTCTCGCCGCGGCGTGCGGGGGTGGAGCAAGCGGGGATGCGGCCGATCCGACCACGACCACCACCGCAGTGCCGGTGGTCGCCGAGTCCACGACCAGCACGGTCGCGTCGACGACAGCGACCACAACAACGACGACGGTTCGGCCCCCGGACCCGTTCGAGACGTTTGTTGCGACGATCAAACCCGACGTCGAGCTTCTCGAACCCCACCTCGAGGCCGACGGTGACTCGGAATTCGTGGAGCTCGAGTTCGCGGTGACCAATCCGACCTACTTCGACAACCCGCTCGTGTTGATGGTCACGGACCGCACTGCCGACGGGGAGTGGCTCAAGGTTCAGATCCCCGTGCGACCGAACGGGACCGAAGGATGGATTCCAGCCGAGCAGGCCGTGCTGTCCTCCCACTTCGTTCGAGCGACCGTGAACTTGACCGATCGTGTCGTGAAGGTCTGGGACGGAGACGACTTGATTGCCGAGACCGGCGCGGTCATCGGTACTGCCAACACGCCGACACCGGTTGGCAGGTTCTTCGTCAACGACCTGGTTCAGAAATGGGACGGCAGCGCTTACGGGCCCTACATCCTCAGCTTGAGCGGTTTCAGCGAAGCGCTGGACACGTTCGGTGGAGGGGTGCCCGTGATCGCGATCCACGGCACGAACCGTCCGGAACTGGTTGGTGGAGCCCACAGCAACGGGTGCATTCGCGTTCCGAACGAAGTCGTCACGTTCCTCGCTGAACATGTGCCCATGGGCACCCCCGTCGACATCAGCGCCTAACGCACACTGGGGTCTGTCCCCAGTGTGCGTTAGGGATCCGTAGGCTTCCCGCCATGGACTGGGCGAAGCCGATAGTGCGGTGGACGTGGCAATTCATGAAGGACCTCGCCCACGAGTGGAGCAAAGACCGCGTCGGCGGCATGTCCGCAGAGATCGCCTTCTTTGCGCTGCTCGGGTTCTTCCCGGCGCTGATCGTGCTCGCTGCGGCCCTCGGCTCCGCTGATGGCCTGCTCGGTGAATCAAACGCAGCCGATATCGAGAACTGGCTGGTCGATCAGATGAACGACGTGTTCGGCGGCGACACGCTCGAGTCGACGGTGAGCGAACTCTTCGGCGGCGCAAACACCAGCGCTTTCACCGTCGGTGCCCTGCTCGCGGTCTACGCCGCGTCCCGCGGTTTTGTGGCGGTGGTCGGCGCACTGGATGTGGCGTACGACCACGAGCAGAACCGCGGCTGGCTCTCGACTCGACTCGTGGGCTTCGGCCTGACACTCCTCACCGTGGTCGTCGCCGCGGTGGTGCTGACGCTTCTGGTTGTCGGTCCCCTGTTCGGCGGCGGCGAGGAGTTGGCCCAGGACCTCGGCGTCGCTGGTTGGTTCACCGTGTTGTGGACCTGGTTCCGCGCCCCGATCGTGTTCGGCGTGCTCGTAGCGTGGGCGGCAAGCCTCTATCACATTGCGCCGAACCATCGATCGCCGTGGAAATGGGAACTCCCGGGCGCGGTGCTGGCCTCGGTCTGGTGGATCGTGGTATCGCTCGGATTCGGACAGTACCTGGAGGCGGCGTCATCCGGCGCGAACGCAGTGTTCGGATTGCTCGGTGGTGCGCTCAGTTTGCTCTTCTGGCTCTACCTCATGTCGATGGGTTTGCTGCTGGGGGCTGAGGTGAACTCGATCATTGCCCAGCGTCAAGGTGTGCTGATCGAGCCGGCGCCGCGACGAACGCTCAATGAGATCGCGGGAAGGTGGCGGCGGTAGCCTCGCCGCCATGACCGAGTACCGCGCTCCTCTCGACGACATCCGGTTCGCCCTCCGCCACGCTGCCAACATCGATGCGCTGGCGGAGATGGCTGCCTACGCCCATGCCGAGCCGGACCTGGTTGACGGTTTGCTCGACGAGGCCGGCCGCTTCTTCGAACAGGTGGTGGCTCCGACCAACCGCGACGGCGACACTGTCGGCGCCGTACGCAATGCTGACGGTTCGATCACCACGGCGCCTGGCCACGCCAAGGCCTACGGGCAGATGTGTGATGCTGGTTGGGGTGGGATCGGCTTCCCCGAAGAGTACGGCGGCGGTGGCCTTCCGTGGCTGCTCGGCATCGCCGTCCAAGAGATGATGACGTCGGCCAACATGGGCTTTTCGCTATGCCCGCTGTTGACGCAGGGAGCGATCGACGCCCTGCTTCATCACGGCACCGAGGTCCAGAAGGAGACGTATCTCCGCAAGATGGTGACCGGAGAGTGGACCGGCACCATGAATCTCACCGAGCCCCACGCCGGGTCTGACGTGGGTGCGCTCACGACAAAGGCTGCACCGGCCGCTGATGGTTCGTGGCTCATCACCGGACAGAAGATCTTCATCACCTACGGCGACCACGACATGGCGGAGAACATCATCCACCTCGTTCTCGCTCGCACTCCAGGTTCGCCTCCCGGGACGAAGGGCATCAGCTTGTTCATCGTCCCGAAGTTCCTCCTGAACGATGACGGCACGCTTGGTGATGCCAACGACTTGAGTTGTGTGTCGATAGAGCACAAGCTCGGCATCCACGCCAGCCCCACCTGCGTCATGTCCTACGGCGACAACGAGGGTGCCATCGGCTACATGCTCGGCGAAGAGAACCAGGGTATGCACTGCATGTTCACGATGATGAACAACGCCCGTCTCTCGGTTGGGCTCGAGGGAGTGGCGCTGGCCGAACGCGCCTACCAGCAGGCGCTGGCCTACTCCCACGAGCGCCTCCAAGGCCGAGCCATCGGGGCCGAGCCGGGCACGAGCTCGCCGATCGTCGACCATCAGGACGTCCAGCGCATGCTCCTCGACATGCGGTCGAGCATCGCCGCCATCCGGGGCCTCTGCTACCGAAACGCCGAAGCCCTCGACATTGCCGCCGCGTCCACCGACGACGACGTCCGTCAGCGCGCCGACGAGCTGGCGGCACTGCTCACCCCGCTGTCGAAGTCATGGGGCACCGATCTCGGCTGCGAGCTCACGAGTATCGGTGTGCAGGTACACGGCGGCATGGGATTCATCGAGGAGACGGGTGCCGCTCAGCACTTCCGCGATGCCCGGATCGCTCCGATCTACGAGGGCACGAACGGCATCCAGGCCATCGACCTGGTCGGGCGCAAGCTGGGACTCCGGGGTGGGGGCGTGATAGCTGATCACCTCGGCTCGATTGCAGCCACGGTGGCGTCGATGGACGGCATCGCCGAACTGCAGTCCGTCCGGACGATTCTTGCTTCTGCACTCGAGGCGGTGACGGAGGCAACCCAGTGGCTCGCCGAGAACGCGGGCGACATGCCGGCTGTGCTCGCCGGCGCCATGGCCTATCTCGACATGTTGGCCATCACCACGGGTGGACAAATCCTCGCCGATGGAGCCGTGGCCGCTCGATCGCTCGGAGCTGACGCCGCCGCCGAACGGGCTCTGTTGGCCCGGTTCTTCGCCGCCAACCGCCTCGCCGGCGTCCCCGGCAAGGTTCCGGCAGTCACCGCCGGGGCCGCCGATCTCGCCCAGGCCCGCGCCACGATTCTCAGCTGAGTAGCGGCAACTGGAAGACAGCGTGATGTCGTAGGGTTCTCTTCGCATGCTTCAACTGATTGCGTCGATTCCGAGTCCCGGTAGCGGAGCGCTCGAGCTCGGGCCGCTGACACTTCGCGCGTACGGGATCATGATCGCCCTCGGAGTACTTGCCGGGGTGTGGCTCGGACAGAAGCGATGGAGCGCCGTTGGTGGCGGCCCCGACGATGTCGCGAACATCGCGATGTGGAGCGTGCCGGCTGGTCTCATCGGCGCCCGCATCTACCACGTGCTCACCGACTGGCGCTTCGATGAAGGCTGGGCCGAGCCGTTCAAGATCTGGGAAGGTGGACTCGGCATCCCCGGCGGCGTCATCGCCGGCGTGTTCGCCGCGATGTGGCTCATGCGGCGCAACGGGTGGCACAAGGCCACGATGCTCGATGCCATCATGCCCGCGCTCCCCCTCGCGCAGGCGATTGGTCGCTGGGGCAATTGGTTCAATCAGGAGCTCTTCGGCGGGCCCTCTGATCTTCCCTGGGCCGTGCAGATCGACGCTGAGCACGCGGCGGCAGCCGGCCATCCTGGCGTCGAGACCTTTCACCCCACATTTCTGTACGAATCCTTGTGGAACCTCGGGCTCGTGCTCTTCCTCATCTGGGTGGACCGCACGCAGAAGATCAAACGGGGCGGGCTCTTCGCCGTCTACGTCGTCGGCTACCTGGTCGCCCGCCTGTGGCTCGAGACGGTCCGGATCGATCACGCCAGTGAGATCGCCGGCGTGCGCGTCAACATCTGGATGAGTGTCGTCGGCATCACGCTCGCCGGTGGTTGGCTCCTGCTCCGCGGTCGCCGCGGCCCGGAGTCAGGCGACGCCGCTGTTGGCGTCGAGGAGGTCGAGGTGGCTGTGACCGAGGACGGTGGCGCGTAGCCGATTGATCGAGTGGTGCTCGTTCAGCTGATGAGCAGGTGCCGCCGGTGGGAACATCGTCAGATCGCGTAGATCGTAGGCGATCGCGTACAGGCGGAGCCGGTCGTACTGACGCGGTACCGCGAACAGTTCGGGGTAGTCCTCCGCCATCCACCAGGGAATGTCGCGGTAGTCGTCGGGATCCGTGCGATCGAACCACTTGTCGCCCACGTGGAACTGCGGGAGGCAGCACATGCGCAAGAAGACGTCGAGATCCACGTCCGCGGGTGCGGTTCGGGCCCATTCGAAGTCGAGAAGCGCGGTCAGGTGTGAGCCGTCCCACAGCACGTTCTCGAAGGTCAGATCGCCATGGACGAGATACTTGCTGTCGAACGGTTCGATGGTCGGGGTGAGGGCGTAGACCATCTGCTCGACGTCGTCCATGAGGCCCCGGTCGACGTGAGGAAGCGAACGGGCCTGATCGAGGGCCACCAGCAGCGACATCACCGGAGACAAGGTGTCGCCGCGAAGCATCTGCGGTGTATCGATGTCAGGAAGGTTTGTGGGGCCAGGCGTTTGATGGAGTCGCTTGAGCTTCGCCGCCAGCTGGCTGATTGCGCTCCGCCGCTTTTCCGGGGTCATCGATGGCCAGCAGTGGGCGAGCGGTTGGCCGGGAATTCGCCCCACAACGAGGAAGTCGGCACCCATCTGACCGCCGTAGGAGACCACCATCGGGTAGCCGATCTCAGCGGGGAGTGACGGGCCCAGGATGGCTTCGCGGCGCAGGCGCTGGTTGGGGCGCCGGTTGACACGAATCACGTGGTGTTGCGTCATCCACACCTCGTTGGTGACGCTCGATGCGGCCTCGAGCGGAACGGTCGAATCCAGGCCGGCCTGAAGAAGGGCGTGACGCGCCCGCGCCATGGCCATTGGATTGCGGCGAGGTTCGCTCACGAGGACTCCTGATCGTTCGCCGGCGGGCGAACTTTCAGATCCATCGGCAGAGGAACAGAGGACCTGAGCGGCCCAGGACCGTTCGAACCAGCGATATAGGTCATACGGCCCAGTCTCGGGACGGTTTTACGCCATCAGGGGGTCAGAACCGTGTCCGCCAGCGCGGGCCACGCGGCCGCAGCCCACGCGCTGAACGGTTCGTCGCTCAAGGCGATGAGGGTCGCGTCGGCCAGTGGATCGATCCACACCATCGTGCCGGCCTGCCCAAAATGCCCGAAGGTGGTGGGCGAGTTGCGAAGGCCGGTCCAGTGTGGCGTCTTGTTTCCGCGGATCTCCGGACCGAGGCCCCATGGGTTCGGCTCTTGGCGACCGAAGCCGGGAAGCACACCGGCAAGCTCTGGCAGGTGAGGTCGCCGGGCCCGACCGAGTGTGGTTTCGTCGATGAGGATCGGTGATCGCCAGGCCCGCGCGATCGCGGCCAGGTCCGTGACAGAAGCGGCGCCTCCCGCGCCGGCGGAGCCGACGAGCGGCCGGTGGGCGAGGCCGAGCGGGGCGAAGACGGCCTCGAAGAGGTAGTCGTCGAAGGGCATACGAGCGCTCGCCGAGATGGCGTCCGCGACCAGGTCGTAGGCGGCCGTTGAGTAGGTTCGTCGCTGGTGCAAGCCGCTGATGCGTACCGGCTCATCGGTTGCCATGCCGGCACTGTGGGCCAGCAGGTCCGCCGTGGTTGCGCTCTCCCATATCTCGGCGTCGAGATCGAGGGTCCCTTCCTCATGGGCGACCAACGCGGCCAGCGACGTCAACAACTTGGTGACCGATGCCAACGGGAACAGCTGCTCGGTGTCGCCCCACGTGTCGACGACGCTGTCGCCCCGAATGAAGGCAGCTGCACAATGGGCGACGGGCCATGAGGCGAGCTGGTCGAGGGCTGACATGAGGCCAGGCTAGGTGGCGAGATGCCCGCGCCTTGGTAACAATGCGTGGGCTCATTGGAGGAGATGGCCGTGGTCAACCGCACTTCACTTCAGCGATGGCTGCTGGCCACGGTGGTTGTTTGCGCGCTGATCGCCGGCTCCTGTTCGGGCGACGGCGGCAGCAGCGCCCCGCCAGACAGCGGGGCCGACGAAGACTCCGTGATCGAGGAGACCGCTGATGGCACGGCAATGGCGACCGACGATCCGGACGACGCGGCAGTTGAAGCCCCAACATTCGAAGATCCGAAGTACGACCTCGGTCACCTCGACGAGCTGACCCGTTGGGCTGCGGAATTCACGAACGGCCCGGGCGTGGAGGCGGTTGGTGACCCCATTCTGGTCGGCTATGTGCACGACGCCGAGCTGTCGCCCCGGCACTTTCCTGCGGCCACGGCCGCGGTCGGGTACATCAACGAGCAGCTCGGCGGTGTTGCGGGTCGCCCGGTCGAACTCGTGGCTTGTGATCCGTCGATCCCGCGTCTCGAGACCGAGATCGATCCGGAGACCGAGGAGGAGATCGAGGTTGAGATCAGCTGCGGAACCGACCTCGGTGACAACGACGATCTGACGATGGTCGTTGCGCAGACCAGGGTCCGCAACGCTGAGTTGTACGAAGCGCTGGCGGACAAGACGCCCGTGCTCGTGGCCAGTCCGGGCGATGTCACCGAGCTGACCACGTCGTCCACGAACTCGTACCTCGCCGGCACACTCACGACTGGCGGCATGGGCATCTGGGCGCTCTCGCTGGAGCTCGAATCAGCAGTTGCCATGCTCACCGACAATGTCGCGGGACGCGACGGATTCACGATGCTGGAGCCGATGTTCGCCGCCGCCGGCGTCGAACTCGTGCCGGTGTGGATCACCCCGACGACCACTGAGTCTCGAATCGAGTCGGCGCTGACGGTGGCTGAAGCAACGGACGCCGACCTGATCATCCTGGGTTTGGACGAGCCCGGATGCCTCGCCACCGCAGCCGCGCTGGCTGCACTTGGCATCGATGGCACGGTGAACATAATCATCTCGTCGAGCACATGCTTCAGCCCGAGCGCACGGGCTTCCCTGGCCGAAACGGCAGGGTTCGAAGTGCCTGCCAACTGGCACTTCGCCACCAACGGGTTCAACCCGTTCGAACCTACGCTCGAATCCGGGTACGCCTCCATCGCGGCGATCCTCGACGGTCCGCTCCGGCCCGATCATGTCGGCGACGGCGGTGTCGAGGCGGCTGTCGTCGCGATGCTCTCGGCCACACGAGCACTGAATCGGGTTGACGGTGACTTCTCGCACGAGACAGTCGACGGTGCGCTCAAGAACCCCGGTGGTCCGGTTCCGACCCAGGCCGGAGATCAGGACTGCGGTCGATCCCCGGCTTTCGTGCCGGTCTGTGCGGGACGAGTCGGCGTCGTTCAGTTCGCCGGCGATGCGTGGATCGACGTCGCCACCGGAGATGGTGCGATCGACCTGACCCAGATCCTCTTCCCTCCCGGCTGACCGGCAGCGGACCCGGATGGCTACCGTGGGGCGGTGACCGAGCTGTTTCCCACGCCCACCTCCACGCGCGTCGTCCGGCCCCGCTGAGCTCATCGTGGATCCGCTCGATCGATCGACCTGGACGGACTTCGAGCGTGCGGCGGCCCGGGTCCTTGATGCGCTCGAGCCCGGTGATCTCGTGACCTATGGAGAGGTTGCGGCCGAATCGGGATATCCAGGAGCGGCCCGCGCCGTCGGGTCGCTGTTGCGGCGGGGGAGTGGTGCCGGCTTCCCGTGGTGGCGGGTGATCTCATCGTCGGGCAAGTTGCTCGTGGACCACGAAGCGGAGCAGACGCGACGCCTTCGCGCTGAGGGCGTCGATGTCCGCAATGGGCGTGTCGGCCCTACGGGCCGGCCTGGCCGGTATCCTTGAGGAGTCGATTGGCATGGCCATCGACACCCCCGATCGGTCGGACCCTCCTGCCGGCACCGACTCATAGACGTTGTTGATAGATGACCACCGCTGTAACACCCACCTTCGCGGACTTGGGCCTGGCCGACGAGATTGTCGCCGCCTTGTCTGCACGGGGAATCATTCACCCGTTCCCCGTCCAAGCCCTCACCATTCCTGATGCCCTCGCCGGACGCGATGTCTGCGGCAAAGCCAAGACCGGCTCCGGCAAGACCCTCGCCTTCGGACTTCCCGTCCTCCAGAAGATGACGAAGGCCAAACCGAGCGAGCCCACCGGGCTCGTCCTGGTGCCGACCCGTGAGCTGGCCAACCAGGTCTGCGACGAGCTCGCACCGGCGGCCAAGGCTGTCGGTCGCACTGCGCTCGCCATTTACGGCGGCGCTCCGATCGAAAAGCAGATCGAGATCCTCAAGAAGGGTGTCGACCTCGTCGTGGCCACCCCGGGACGCATGATCGACCTGATCGACCGCAAAGAGATCTCGGTTGGCCAGGTGGCGCACGTCATCGTCGATGAGGCTGACCGCATGGCCGACATGGGGTTCCTTCCCCAGGTCGAATGGATCCTTCGCAATGTCGAGGCCGAACATCAGACCCTGCTGTTCTCGGCGACACTCGATGGCGCGGTGAACTCGCTGATCCGCCGCTACCAGACCGACCCGTCGATGCACGAGGTGGCGGGTGAGGACATCACCATGGAGGAGATGACACACCGCTTCTTGATGGTCCATCGCATGGACAAGTCGAAGGTGGCGGCCACGATCGCTGAGTCGACTGACCGAACCATCATGTTCACTCGCACCAAGGCCATGGCCGACCGGCTCTCCGACGATCTGAGGGACCTGGGCATCAATGCCGCTCCGATCCACGGCGATCTTCGCCAGACCAGCCGTGAGAAGTCGCTGCGTGATTTCAGCGAGGGCAAGCTCAACACGTTGGTGGCCACCGACGTCGCTGCTCGCGGCATCCACGTCGACGATGTCGATGTCGTCATTCAGTACGACCCGCCCGGCGATCACAAGACGTACCTGCATCGCGCCGGCCGTACCGCCCGTGCGGGTGAGAAGGGCCTCGTGGTCACGTTGTCGATGTGGGATGAAGAGCTCGAGATCAAGCGGCTTCAGAAGCGAATCGACGTGATCATGCCGATCGTCGAGATGTTCTCGAACGACCCTCGTCTCAAGAACCTGGTGGACTGGGATCCCGAGTCCGTCTGATCCTGCGCTGATCTCGTCCGGCCGATCGGTCGACGGGTATCTGCAACGGGTCGTGGAGGCCGCGACCGCTGACCATGCCGCTGCTCTCGCCGCGGTTACGGCTCGGGCCGGATCAGCCCGCGGGTTCGTCGTCGACTTCACGGTCGACGGGAACACGATTGTCCCTTCTCCGCAAGTTCTCGGCCTTGAGGTCGACGTCGGCCTGCTCACCGAGCACGGGCCGTGGCTGATCGGTTTCGCCCGAGAAGCGCTGCTGTCTGCGTCCGAACGACGTCGTGGCGGCGTCCATCACACCGATCCGACGTTGGCGGCGGAGATCGCCCGTCTTGCCTTCGAGCTCCTCGGACGATCACCGACCGAAGCTGTCGTGGTTGATCCCGCGGTCGGGGGAGGCGTGTTCCTCCTTGCGGCTGCCGATTGCCTCAGTGGGCAACCGGCCGACATCGTCCGACAGCTCTACGGCTGCGATATCGACCCGCTGGCGGTCGCGGCGACACGAGCGGCGCTGACTGTCTGGTCCGGAGGGGTCGAACCGCCGGCGGTGAACCTGCGGGTCGCTGACTATCTCGTCCCGGCGACTCTGTTCCCTCGGGCGGACCTGGTCATCGGCAATCCTCCGTTCTTGTCTCAGCTGAAGGGCTCGACGACTCGAGACGCCGACGACCGTCGAAATCTCTCCGACCGCTGGCCCGGTGTGGGGCGCTATGTCGACACCGCCGCAGCGTTCATGCTGGCCGCGGTCGATGGGCTTGCCCCCGGCGGGGTCTGGGCGATGATCCAACCTGATTCGGTGCTGGGAGCGTCCGACGCCGAAGCCGTGCGGGCCCGACTCACCGCCGCGGCTCCGGTTCGGCGGATCTGGGTCGATGACGCCCGCCGCTTCGACGCCGCGATCGACACGGTGGCGATCATCGGCCGGCAGGGGAGCAGCGGCGATGTCGCGATGTTCGCCGGCGTGCCCGCGTCCGAAGTCGGTGTCGTCTCGCTGCCGCCGCCGAAGAGTTGGGCTCCACTTCTCGCCCCTGTTCGTGGTGTGCCCGTGGTCAACGACCTTGCTGTTGCGGGCAAGCCCGGTGCTGTTGCCGGCAAGCCCGGTGCTTTTGCCTGCACGCTCGGCGATTTCGCCCTGGTAACCGCCGGTTTCCGCGACCAGTTCTACGGGCTGCGGGAGGCTGTCGGCGAGGATCCTGACGCTGAGGTGAAGCTGATCACGTCCGGGCTGATCGACCCGCTGACCAACCGGTGGGGGACAAGGTCCTGCCGCTACGACAAGAGAGTCTGGAACCACCCCGCAGTGGCGCTCGACCTCGTCGCTGATGACATCCGCGACTGGGTGCGGGCTCGGCTTCGGCCGAAGGTGCTCGTCGCCAGCCAAACACCAACGATCGAGGCCATCGCGGACCCGGCAGGGGAACTGGTGCCATGCACACCGGTGGTGACCGTGGAGCCCCACGATCCTGGCGACGTCTGGCGAATCGCGGCCCTGTTGACCTGTCCGGTCACCACCGCCCTTCTCGCCCACACGGCGAGCGGTACCGCCCTGAGCGCCGACGCACTCCGGGTGAGCGCGTCCCGCCTGGTTGACCTGCCGCTCCCGGCGAACGCCGATGCATGGACGCGAGCGGCCGCGTCCGCCCGCACCGGCGACGTTGCCGCCACCGGTGACGCCATGCAGGAGGCCTACGGCGTCGATGACCCTGCTCTGGTCGAGTGGTGGCATTCCCGTCTCCCGAGTCGGTAGGGTGTCTTCCACATTCAGAGCGGACCGGAACTGCGATCCTCGGATCACGGTGATGGACCCGGCAACCTGGGAACGGACACCCAAGGTGCCCTCTCACTTCGGTGAGGATGCGGCGTCGGCTTCGGCTGGGGCAACGAACTGTCCGGCGACTCCCGTCGCCGTCACAGGTGGGCACTAGGGAACACGGGCCTGAGGAGCACCTGTGACCGAGCGATCCGACAACCTGCATTTCGACCCCGGTGAGCGGTATCCCCGCGATCTGCGGGCTTCGGGTGCATGGAGTCCGAACGGCCACGCGGGGGCGCGACGGTTCGCCACCGTCAACACTCGCCCCTTCGCCCTGGAGAGCGGTGGGGTGCTCGATGAGGTTGTCATTGCCTACGAGACGTGGGGTGAGCTCAACGCCGATGCCTCCAACGCCGTGCTGGTCTGCCACGCCCTCACCGGCGATTCTCACGCCGCCGGCGCCATCGAACCCGGCCACGTGGCCGATGGTTGGTGGAACGCACTGATCGGTCCGAGGAAGGCTCTCGACACAGATCGATTCTTCATCGTGTGTGCCAACGTTCTCGGTGGTTGCCAGGGCTCTACCGGCCCGAGCAGTATCGACCCGGCGACCGGCACACACTACGGTCCGACGTTTCCGCAGGTCACCATGCGCGACATCGTGCGCTCCCAAAAGCTCCTCACCGACGCTCTCGGCATCGAACGCTGGCTCTCCGTCGTCGGTGGGTCGATGGGAGGAATGCAAGTACTCGAGTGGGGTGCCATGTACCCCAAGCGGGCTCGTTCGCTGATGCCGATCGCTTCCATCGCCGCCGCCAGCGCGATGCAGATCGCGTGGAGCGCCGTGGAGCGCCTCGCCATCGTCAACGACCCTGCCTGGCGCGATGGTTGGTACTACGACGCTCCCGAATCCGAGGGTCCGTGGCGCGGGTTGGCGCTGGCACGAGAAATTTCCCAGATCACATATCGCACCACCCATGTCTTCGATGACCGCTTCGGTCGTGAGGTGCACGATCCGCGGCGAGAGCTCGAGCCGTGGGGCCGCTTCGAGATCGAGGCCTACCTCGATCACCACGGTCAGAAGCTGGTTCGGCGATTCGATGCCAACTCCTTTCTGATCCTGAGCAAGGCCATGGATCTCCACGACATCGGCCGCGGCCGAGGTGGTATTGCCAAGGTGCTCGGCGATATCAGGGTGCCGGTGCTCACGGCCTCGGTTTCTTCCGACATTCTGTATCCGCCCTACCAGCAGGCCGAGATACACGATCTGATTCTGAAGGGTGGCGGCGAATGCGCGTACGAGGTCGTCAACAGTCCCCAGGGCCATGACGGATTCCTGCTCGAGAGCGAATTCCTGGGTCCCCTGATTGCCGCAACCCTGTCCCGAGCAAGGCGCCCATGAGCGATCAACCACTCCACCCTCACACCCGAGCCATTCGCGCCGGCAGGGGTAACAACGACACGGCGTTGGCGCCAGTGCTCTGGTCGAGCAGCACGTTCTTCGTGGACGGGGTCGAGGAGGCGCAGTCGTTCGCCACCGACATCACTGCGCCGAAGTTCTACGGCCGTCACTCCAATCCGACCGTCGCCGATTTCGAGTCGGCAATCGCATCGCTCGAGGGCGCCGAGTCGGCGCGAGCGTTTGCCTCCGGTATGGGTGCCATCAGCGCGGTGATCCTGGGCATCTGTTCTGCCGGTGACCACATCGTGACTCAGCGTCAGCTCTACTCGCACACCCAGTTGATCTTCCAGGCGGTCTGTCCGCGGTTCGGGATCGACGTCACGTTCGTGGATGGCACCGACCCGGGCGCGTGGACGGCTGCGGTGATCCCCGGCAAGACCACATTGGTGTTTGCGGAGACGCCGGCCAACCCGAAGCTGTCGCTCGTCGATCTCGATGCGCTCGGCGCGATCGCCGGGCCGGTCACGGTTGTCGACTCGACCTTCGCGACGCCCCTCGGGCAGCGGCCCCTGGACTATGGCGTCGATCTCGTCATCCATTCCGCCACGAAGGCAATCGCCGGTCACAACGATGCCATCCTCGGCGTCGTGGCAGGGTCCGAGGAACTGATTGCGTGGATTCGCGGCTTCGCGGTGCTGCACGGTGCGGTGGCCTCGCCCTTCGATGCGCTGAACGGGCTTCGGGGGATGCGAACCCTTCCGGTACGGCTTCGCCAGCAGACCGAGACGGCCTGCGAGCTGGCGCACATGTTGGAGAACCATCCGCAGGTTGCGCAGGTGTTCTATCCCGGCCTGCCATCACACCCGCAACACCGGCTTGCCCAGCGGCAACTCAAGCTCCCCGGCGGACTGATCACCTTTGATCTCGTCGGTGGACGCGCCGCGGGGTCGACATTGGTCGATGGGGTGCAGTTGGTCCAGCTCGCGACCTCGCTCGGGGGTCCTGAGACGCTCATCACCCATCCGGCGTCGACCACCCATGTCGGGCTCCTGCCCGAGGAGTTGGAGGCTTCGGGCATCGGTGAGGGCACTGTCCGCTTGTCGTGCGGCCTCGAGCACGTCGATGACTTGGTGGCCGATCTCCAGCAGGCGATGGACGCGATCGGTTGACATGCCCGAGCTTCTCGAAATCGAGACCTACCGGAAGGCGGCCGAACCGGTCGTCGGCCGCACCATCGGCGCCGTTGATGCGCCCGACGACTGGTACCTCAAGGGCGGGCTTGGCCCAGCGGAGGTCACCGGCGTGTTGCCCGGTGTGAGAATCACCGGCACCGGCCGGATCGGGAAGCTCATGCTGCTCGAGACCGATGGCCCCACCATCGGCCTTCGGTTCGGTATGACGGGCCGACTGATCGTCAATGGCGATGCCGCCCTCAGCGACCTGGAGTACGGCAGCAATCGCGACAATCCGGCATGGGATCGTTTCGCCCTGCGGTTCACCGACGGCGGTTCGCTGGTGATGCGCGATCCTCGCCGACTGGGGGGAGTCGAGCTCGATCCCGACGTTGCCAGGCTCGGCCCGGACGCTGCGGTCGTGACATTGAAACCGTTTGCCCGGATCCTCGCCGGGTCCGGTGCGCCGCTGAAGGCGCGGCTCATGGACCAGTCCCGAGTTGCCGGCCTCGGCAACCTGCTTGTCGACGAGTCGCTGTTCCGGGCCGGGCTCTCGCCCGAGCGCCCGGCCAGGTCCCTTCAGGCCGACGAAGTCGCTCGTCTCCACCGGGCGGTGCGCCGGACGCTCAAGACGCTTGGCGGACGCGGCGGCAGCCACACCGGTGATCTCCAGCCTGCTCGGGTGCGGGGCGGGCTCTGCCCGAAGGACGGTGAAGTGCTACGCCGGACCCAGGTTGGAGGACGCACGACCTACTGGTGCCCGCATCATCAGCGTTGATCCCGCTACGGTCGTCGCCCGTGGTGCAGATGTGTGACGGGCGGGTCCGAAAGGGACTGGTGGTGCTGGTGGTGCTCGGCGCGCTCCTGGCTCCGCCACACTCGGCTGTGGCCGCGTCACCGAGCCTGGCGCAGGATTCCGCTGATGAGTTCGAGGCCGACGAGGCCCAGGGCACCGTCGACACCGTTCGTCGTGCACTGATCGGCATCGCGATCGGCACGGGAGTGATGCTCGTCCTGTACATCTGGCACACCGATCCGCGTCGCCGATTCGAGGTTGCCATGCGGCGCCGGGAACGGCGCGAAGCAGAGCAAGGTGTCGGAGTCGAGGATGAGTTCGTCCTGCCCGCCGACTTCGACGACGTCGAGCCCGACTGAATCTCGCTCCGTCGTTGCCCGATACTGTGTCTGGTATGGCCGATGGATTTGATGCCGATGAAATGCTCGAACGATTCCGCGAGCGCGCGGAAGCCGTGAAACGCCGCAACCTGCCGCCCGTGGGCGGTGACGAGCGGGCTGCATTCGTGAACCAGGCGAAGACCGACTACCAGGACTTCGCCATGCTCGGCGATGCTGTGCCGTCGCTCGAGGACGGCATTCTCACGCTTCGCATTGATCTTCGACCCCCGTCGGAGTGAACCGATGTCGCGAGACCTGGTGACCTACGCTCAACGAGACGCTCGACTGAGGAGAATTCGGTGACAGACGAAACCGCTGGTGAGGACGTTCCCCCGCCCCCTCCGCCCCCGCCCCCTCCGCCCCCGCCCCCTCCGCCCCCGGCGGCACCCGCTCCATCGGGCGAGCCGACGCTGAGCGACCTCGGCGGTCTTCCGATGAGTGGCGACCACGCACCGATCGCCGGCGTTGATCCGAGTCCCCCGACGCCGGCCTCACCGACAGGGATGGCCCCGCCGCCACCTCCCGCGCCGCCGGTCGATGCACCTCCGCCGCCCCCGGCTCCGACCGCGGACGCTCCGCCGCCACCCCCGCCGGCTCCCGCTGCGCCACCTCCGCCGCCCGCTCCTGCGGCACCCCCCGCTCCGGTTGTGGCGACCCCGCCTCCTTCGCCGGTAGATGCGCCTCCACCAGCCGCGCCTCCGGCTCCGGCGGCCGTCGCTCCCGTCGCTCCACGTGCGATGCCCAGCGCCGACTCAGGCCCTGGTCTCACCGACACGTTCGGGATCGGTCAGGCCGTCGGCCGCCTGTCCAACGGCAGCCGCAAGACCGGCAAGGGTGCCTTCCTGGTCCTCTCCGGAACACTGACGGATGGCGAGAGCGTCGAGGTCATCGTGCAATGTCGATACCGAGGTGCCGATGGTGCGATGGCCCTCACCAACAAGCGACTGTTGATCGTCAACGCTCGGGAGTGGAATCCCGACATCACGCCGGTGGGCCTCGAACCGGGCCTTACCGTGCAGGGATGGCAGGACGAACGCACCGCGGCGTTGGTGTTCGAACGCGACGGTGCCGAACTGATTGTCGACAAGATCGGCGACCGCGAGGTCGCCCAGGATCTGGTCAGCCGAGTCCGCGCCCGCGTCGACGGCTGATTTTCTCGCTTCGGCCCTCCTCGGGGTCGGGAATGTGGTCGGACCCGGTACATTTGTCCCCCGCTGCGGACGTAGCTCAGTTGGTAGAGCGCAACCTTGCCAAGGTTGAGGTCGCCGGTTCGAACCCGGTCGTCCGCTCCAAGTAAAACCCCAGGTCCCGCACGGTTTTCCGTGCGGGACCTGGCCGTTTTCAGCCCGAGCATCCCATCCCGCCATCCCATCCCTGACAGGATTCGCGTAACATCGGGTTTGTGAAGGGCTCAGTGCGCAAGCGCGATCGTGGAGTGTGGGAGGTGCGGGTGTACCTCGGGCGCGACGCTGATTCGGGTAAGAAGCGGTATCGATCGCGCACCGTTCGCGGAGCTCAGCGCGACGCAGAGAGAGTCTGCAGAGAGATCGTTGCCGAGGTTGAGGCGGCAGGGCTGGAGGAGTCAGCCAATGGTTTCCCGTCGGTTTCGGCTTGGCTCGATGACTGGTGGGAGGCCAAACGAACGACCATTTCGCCGACAACTGCTTCCGCTTGGCAGTCATCCTTGGAGTTGTACTTGAAGCCAGCGATCGGCGACATGAGTCTGCACGAGGTTCGAGCTCACCATCTCGAGTCGCTTTACCGAGGGCTTGTCGAAGGCGGACTATCGGCAGCACGGGTTCAGAAGATCCACACGGTTGCTTCGGTCGCGTTCAAGGCGGCAGTTCGCCGTGAACTGATCGCAGCCTCCCCGGCTTCGACGGCACGTCCGCCCTCGGTGGGTCGCCAAGAGCCGACGGCACCCACACCAGAGGAGGTTGCACTGATACTCCGAGCGGCGCTGGACGATCCCGAGCTGTACGCGTTCTTGATCGTTGCGGCGAACACCGGAGCGCGACGCTCCGAGGTCTGCGCCCTGCGCTGGTGCGATGTCGATCTGGAGCAGCGTGTCATCACCATCTCGCGCTCGGTAGTGAAGGGCGCAGGCGGTGGAGCAGCCGTTCGACAGACCAAGACAGGGACAGCGGGCCAGACGGCGATTAGCGAACAGGTCACAGAGACACTGGAACAACTCCGGGTGTTTCGAACCGACGCTGCCTCCCTGCTAGGCGAACAGCTCCCGTCTACAGCCTTTGTCTGGTCGCAGGATGTGACGGGTGCCCGCCCGGTCTATCCAGACACGATGAGCGCCCGGTTTGCGCGTGTGCGCGACGAGGTCGGCCTCGGCCATGTCCAGCTTCGACATTTTCGCCACTTCGCCGCCACCCAGCTGTTGTCGGCAGGAGTGGATGTGAGAACTGTCGCCGGGCGGCTTCGGCACGCGAGTCCTGCAATGACTCTCAATCGGTATGCGGCATGGGTACCGGCCCGTGACCGAGAAGCCGCTGATGTTCTCGACAACCTTGGCTGACCTGCCGTGGTCGGCCCAGGCCCAGAGTCCGGATACGTCGGGGTCGGATTTGCCTAACCTCGCGTTCAACCATGCTCGATCGGTCTCATCGATTGTCTTGCGTCACGCTGTCTAGCATGCGATCGAGCGCACGTTTCGGGATGACGAGCCGCCGGCCAAGTCGGAGTACTGGGAGCTCACCGATGCGAGCGAGCTCGTAGGCCGTCGACCGGGAAATCCCCAGGATGTGGGCTGCCTCGGTGAGCGTGACTGTGGCCCTACGGTCGGAGATTTGTGGAACAGCCTCGTCGGGGGCTGGGTCTACGAACGGCCCAGCACTCGCTGCGCCGGAACTCATGGTTGGCCCAGAGATGGTTCCGCCGCGGATAGACCGGCGCTCTTGTCGAGTTCCGCTCGGAGTCCTCGAACCAACTTGCGGATCCGACGCTTCGTTCCGCTGAGACCGGATCGGTGGATGGTTGGGTTTTCCGGAGGTCTATCCATGCACACCTGTGACCCGAACGGATCAGTGATTGGGACACCGGCGAGCGAATTCATCTCGGATAGGTGGCTGGAACGACCTATCCGGCACCTATCCGTCTACCTATCCGTGGCAGGTCCGCAGGACCTGCAGATGTGTCTCAGGTTTTTCCGTGGTGGAGATGGACGTTGGGTGAAGTCACGACGAGGTTGATCGAGCGTCATGGCGGACGGCAGTGCGCCCGTGTCCGGCCGCTACGCCAGCAGTTTGCGAGCGGGGTTGGACATCGCCGCGTCAGCAACGCTGTCGTGTATGGCGCTGTCGTAAGCCTGGGTTGCCGCTATGTCTGCATGACCGAGCAGTGCCTGCACGTCAGCCAGCCTGGCGCCACTCTCGATCAGCATCGCTGCGTATGTGTGTCGAAGGCTGTGAGCGAGCGCTCCGGGTGGGGGCGTACGCCCGGACCGCTGGAACCATCTGCGAACGGCGTGATCGATCGCCGACCGACTCATCGGTCGTCCGTCCGCTTGAACGAGCAGTGGTGCGGTCGGACCCACGGCGAGCCCTCTCTCCTTGCGGGTGGCAAGGAAGCGCTGTATTCGGTCTGCGGCCTCGGGTGGGATCGGAACAGTCCTCGCATTCCGTGGCGAGTTGACGACGCGGATCTGGGCTGGGTCCGTCAGTAGATTGCACTCGCCGACGCGCAGCTCCACGGCCTCCGACTCTCGCAAACCCGCCCCGATCAGAAGAGCAAACAGCGCGCCGTCGCGTTCGGTCCACGGGTCTCGGCCTCTTGTGTCCGGTTCGGCGATGACGAGTCCCAGCGCTTCTACGTCGGCGCGGGTTTAGGGGTTTCGGAACCCACGGCTCACGGGCCGGTATCTCGAGGTGATCGAATGGATTCCCGCGCAAGAACTCGTTGCGAACGAGCCAGAGGCAGAACTGACGCCACGTCGACATCACCCTCCGCGTCGAGTTCACTGAACGCCCAGTCGCGTAGCGTTCGACTGCCGGGGCCAGTCGCTCCGGAGTGAGATCCGCTGGCGTGAGCGACTCAAGACTTGACAGCTTGCGCGGCTGCTTGCCGCGTCCAGCTAGTGCTTCGCCGATAGCGGCGAGGTCAGATCTCCGAGCTGAGACCGTGTTCTGTGACAGACGAAGCGAGTCTGCGTCCGCTAGCCAACGGCTGGCAAAGTCGCCAAGGCTAGGCGCTGCATAATCAGTGTTAATCACAGCAGGCTCGTCATGACGGCTCTATAACCCGAAGGTCGCAGCGAGCTAGCGTAGCCTCGCCGTTGTGCCGTCGCTGGTTGGAGCGCATAGGGGTTACCACCACCAAGACATCGTCACCGCTCTCGCGCTCGCCAATCTCTTGGTCGCCCGTGCCGCCCCCCGCGCTGTTCGAGTCGACATCAAGCGCTTCGATGACGATGTCTTTGACGACCTAGCCCTCGAGGGTCTCCGATCGACTCGGGTCCAGATCAAGTCCCACACGACTGATGAGCGAGAACTCACTCTGGCGGACTTGGCGACGACAGCGATCAACTTTCCGCTCGATCGCGCCGTTCAGAGCATTCTCGCCGACCCTGAACCCAGCGACGAGTATCGCCTTCTGGTCACCTATGACCGGCCCGCCGACGATCTCCAAGAATTCCTCGAACCGGCCGATGATGTTGATGCGATCCTGCCGGGAATACCGACGTCACGGTTCAGGCTCAGTCTGGATCGGGTCTGGCCGCTCGGTGGTGAAGGGTGGCAACGGATTCGGGGCTTGGATCGCTCGGATGTCAGTCGGTTCCTGCAACGGTTCGTCGTCGAGACGGGCTGTCCGCTGTCGTCGCGTGATCTACGGAACCCAGGGCCGCTTGATGAGGCCCTGATGACATTGCTGGTGGATCGGGTTGGCGTAGCGCGACCACCGAATGAGCACATCGAGCCCGCAAGCGCAGCTGCTCACCTGATTGGTCTTGCCCAGCGACTCCGGTCGGAAGAGTTCGACGGACTTGCGACCGATGTGACAGCAGCCATCGGGCTGAAGACTGACTACGCGCGCGTCGAGGAGGTGCTCCCACTCGATCCCTCGCATCTCGTGAGTCGATCGACCGAGATTGCGGCGATCACAGCTCAGGTCGAGGCCGGGGGGCGGCTGGTTATTTCCGGTCCTCCAGGAGCCGGCAAGTCGTGGTTGCTTCACCTTGTTCGGGACGCGCTGGTCTCCGACGGGTGGATTGTCGCACTCCATTTCTGCTTCATCGACTTGCTGGATCAAGCTCGCGCGCTGCGGACGACAGTCACGACGATCTTCGGGAGCTTGATCGCGGAGCTGTTGGATGCCGCCCCCGACCTTGCAAGCGACGATGCCCCTAGGTACGCGGCCGGCCCGACGGAGCTCGAGGCTCTGCTTCGCGCCGCTGTCGACGAAAGCCCCGATCTGCGAATCGCAGTGATTGTCGATGGGCTCGACCACGTCGATAGGGAGTCGTCGAGCTCGGGAGCGGAAATCGCAGAGGAGCTGGCCTCCCTCGATCTCCCTGACCGGGTAGCACTGATCGTCGGCTCTCAGCCTGGAGATCACCTCGGCCCGCTCACTGGCGCCCTCCCGCAGCACGAAGTGGCGGAGTGGGATCACGTCGAACTGGGTGCGCTCGTCGACCAGCTCGGCGTCCTACACGCGGTCGAAGCCCTGGAGATTGATCGTCGTCCAGTCATCGAGGTCATCGCTGACCGGTCCCGTGGAAACCCTCTGTACGCGACCTATCTGAGTCGAGCGGTCGCGGAAGCTCTGGCAACACCGACGGCCCGCTCGTTCGGCGCAACCGACGTGGTTGAGTTTGTCGAGGAGGCCCCATCCTTCGCTGGCGATCTTGATGACTACTACAGCTGGCTCCTCAAGACGCTGGAAAGCGACGAGGGCGCACTCCATGTCGCCCGCCTCATGGCCACGCTGGACTTTGCGGTCACAGTGGATGACCTGATCGCGATCTACCCGGCCAGTGGTCCATTGATCGCCCGGGTCATCGCCAGGCTCGGGCCCGTGCTCTGTAACGAACCGGCTCTGGGAGGTCTACGCATCTACCACGAGAGCTTCCAGCGCTACCTCCGTCAGAACGCACTCGATGCTGGAACTGACATCGCCGCCGTGGTCGCCCCTGCCATCGGCTGGCTCGATACTCAGGGTCTCGCTCACGACAAGCGTGCCTTCAGATCGCTGTTGGTTCTCATGGAGGCGGCCGGACGCCACGCGGAGGTCCTCGAGCGAGTCGACACCGAGTTTGTTGCCAATGCCGTAGCCGAGGGCCAGCCCGGAGATGCAGTAATGCTGAACCTGCGACTGGCCGCCTCGTCGGCGGTACAGCTCGGCTCGTGGCCCGGTCTTGCGAGGCTGATTGAGATTGCCCGTTCAGCCGATCACCTGTACCACTGGCGCCTGAACGACGAATCGCTCGCCGAGGAATACGGCCGGGCGTTCGCCGCAATGCGCGGTGCGCCCGTTCTCGCAGATCGGCTCCTTCACGATGGTCGGTGCACCTTCCTCCCCCGACCCGGCCTAGTGCTCTGCGAGCTCTGCGAGGAAATGGGCATTCCCGCACCCTGGAGCCAGTACCTCACTGCCCACGATCAACTCCTCGAAACCGACAACACCCAGTACGGCAGCGGCGACCAAGCCATCTACCGAGCCCGCGTCCTCGGCGAACTCCGCACAGCGGGACACGACGGCGCGATCAACCGCGCCCGAGGATGGCTCGCAGAGCCGACACAAGCGCCAGTGCACAGCCTGGACGTCGCACGACGACTCGCCGACCTCTACGGAGATGAAGCTCTCGATCAACTGGTTGCGCAGCTTCACGACACGTCGGCGCGCTCATGGGCACTCCTCGCTCGAGCTGAGCGACAAGACGACGACGCCGATGCGGCCTCCACGGCGACAGACGCGCTAGAAGCCGGTCTCCCCGCGACGGGCTTTCGGCTTGCGATGAAGCACGGAGCGACGATTCCCGAGGCGGTCCTCGCGCAAGCCCCCGATCTCCTCGAACTCACTGGTGCGGTAACGGCAACCGGCTTCCACATCAGCGACGGACAGTTCGAGACGTGGCTCGCCGCGGTAGAACTCGCCGCAGCCCAAGATGACGATGCCATCCTGGCAACGGCTGAACTGGTCGTCCCAGCGAACTCGTGGTTCCACCGGTGGCTCAGGTTCGCGCTGCTCATCCACCGCCGCGACATGGAAGCCCCAGCAGTACTGGCCGCTCTCGACGAACTCAGCCACGACATCCGGATCCTCGAAGGCGGCCCCCGCGTCGTCGATCTTCTGCGAATCCACGACGACATCCAAGCCTCGTTCCGTTTGGCACTGGAGCGTCTCGACGACGACGACCTGTGGGACGCCGCAGCGGAGTCCCTGGCACGACTCAGTCGGGACTCAACCGCATGGCTAGGCGGCTCGCGCACGGGTCCGCTGCCGGTCGATGACCTCCTTGAAACGCTGATGGCAACAGCCACAACGGAGCGCCGTGCCCGTACAACGGTCGAGTACGCCAAAGCGGAGCTGTCTCCGGCAACCCGACCCGGCGAGTACTACGACACACACGCCGCCGACCAAATGCTACTCGCACGACTCCTTGCCGGCGCTGGGGATCGTCACGGCGCCGAGCTCGCGTGGGCTGAAGCGGCGCAGTATCTGGCCAGCTACGGCTTCCGCAAAGACATCACCGTCTTCGAGACAATCGACAACCTTGACGCGCTCGCCCAGGCGTGCCCCGATGAGATCGCGACCGCGCTCGAGCAGCTGCATCCGATCGTCGAAAGAGTGCTCGTTCACACCGATGGCAAGGAGACACGGTGGGCGATCCACAAGTGGGTGGACGCTGCGGGACTGCACGATCCGGTCAGCACCCTTGCCTTCCTCGGCCGGCGGGGCCTTGAGCACGCTCCTTCGTTCGGAGATCTCGATCATGGAATGGCGAGCGCGCTCGCGGCTCTTTCGCCCGTAGTCGACGAGGACGCCGCGATCGCTGGCTGGATCGGCATCGGGTCCGAAGCGCGGGAGGAGTTCGAGCCGGCCATTCTCGCGGCGGAGCCCGAGCCCACACCTGCCTGGGACATCATCATCGGTTCCCTGGTCGGTGACGGCCCAAGTGCACCGAGCGGCTCGGGCGACCTGATCGCGCGATCAGCAACGCAACTCGGCAAGCCGCCCATCACCACGAGTGAGCCCGAGCCCGAACCGGCGCCGACGGCGAGAACGCGAAGCGAAGAAGATGCCCACCGGCCAGAGTTCGCCATTCCCCCGGACGCATTCCCCGGCGAGGTGGCGCGAGCTGTTCGCCGTTGGCGGGACTCCACCCCAGGCGCGTCGACTGAGCGCGTCGTTGGCGAAGTCGCAGCGCACTTACTGCGGCTCCTCGGCGACGATCGGGTTCCAGAGGCTGAAGCTCTTCTCGGCCGGCTCGCCCGCGATACTCCACCGTGGGACCGTCGTGGGCTTCTGGACGGTCTCGCTGACACGCTGCTGGTCGCAGGACCGCCTCGCCTCGCCGCGATCGCCGCTACCTATTCACTCACCCGGACAACCGATGGCTGGCGCCGGTTCGGTGGCGAGCACCAAGAGCACTTCCGACGGGCTCTCGAATCCGATCACGATGCAGCGATGGCGACGCTCATGGCCGAAGTCGCCGACGCTGTGCGCACCGGCGGTGACATGGGTGTCAACCGGCGCCTAGTCGAACTCCTCGCCCTGGCAGATCATCCAGACCAGGCCTGGCAGACATGGTCCGAAGTCCGCCGGGTCATCGAGAGCCGCCTGCCGACCGTCGGGGACGCCGACACGATCGAAACCACCTACGTGGCTACGTCACTCTCTCCCGATGCAGCCCTGTGCTGTGCTCTTCTCGCGAGACTCAACCACGTCAAGGTTCATGAGCGTCGGGTCGCAATCGTTGCGCTCGGTCGCCTCATCCGCCGGCCCGGCGATGCGTGCGCGGCCGCCATCTCCATAGCAGCGACGCATGCGCCAGCGTCAGTCCTCACAACCCTGCTTGCGCTTGTCGAGGAGCACGAGCTGGCACCGTACGCCACTACCCACAGCGCACTCGACGCACTCAGGACCATCGCCTCGGGACCGCTCGTGGTGGCGCGCGACCTCGCCCGAAGCCTCCTCGAGCGCGTGGATGTCGATCGTCCGACAGCGCCATCAACGACGATCGCAGCGACCACTTCGGTCACCGAGGAGAGACTTCGCCACCTGGTCGACTCTGTAGGGATTGCCAGGCTCGATCCTGTGCAAGCCGAGTGGGACGACTTCAGAACGATCGTTAGTGAACGCCTCGATATTGCACTGCGATCAGAGGAACTCAAGAGCCGAGGCGAGATGTTCCACCGCAGGATGGTGGGCGGTCGTGTCGGGCGCCGCGCCGACCTGTGGGCGCCGATCAATGAAGAGGTCGAGGAGATCCTTCAAACCGTAGGAGCCTCCGCACGAGCCAACAGGGCGGTCACAGGCAGCATCGATCCATCCGTCGAAGAGCGAGTCGCGCGAGCGCTTCTCCCCGACACGGCTCTCGGCGAGCGGCTGGCCGCAAGTCGCACGCCGCGGCCCACGCATCTCTCTCCGCTGTCGGAGCAGAAACCAACTACCGGAGATCCAACGCAGGCCGTTTCGGAACCAGCGTTCGTGCCCAACGGCGAGTACCGAGACTGGTTCATCATCGGCCACCACGAGGCCGAGCTGATCGTGGGGGAGGACATGTTCGAACCCGTGAGCGGTACCGCAGAGACATGGTCGTCGCTCCTGTTCACAGACGAGCCACCCGACCTGCGAGGAGACCTCCCCGTCTCCCGCGGACTCCCGGCTCTATGGACGACCGAAAGCAACATCGCGCCTGACAGGTTCGGCGGGCCGCTGGCTGGGTTCCAGATCGTGCGGGACGCGTTCGGCGTCGTGAGCCTGCTCACTCCCCACCAGATCCTCGTCTCGGCCGCCAGACTTCGGCCAGCACCGTCGGGGTTCGGACTGGCCATGGTTGACGCCGCTGGATCAGTCGCTGTGAGACTCCGCATTTGGCGCGAGCGGACGATGGGGGGCGACTACCTCGACGACTGGGAACACCGCACTATGGGCATGGAGCTCATCGCCCGACCAGACGTTGTCGAGCAGGCTGCCGGTTTCGCATCCACACAGAAGCTGGTCATGGTGTCCGCCTTGATGACTATTCCACGGTCCACATGATCAAGCTCCGGACCAGCAGCCGGAAATGTAGGTTTATGTCGAGTCATGCTCTTTAACCTCATTCCAATGCACTTCAGCATACACCCGGCCTGGGGCGGCGTCGATGTCTGGCGAATGACAAGAGGAGGCGCATCGCGTCAAACACGGATCGATCGCCAAGTGAGAGGCTGCCGTGCTGGCGCTTCTAGCACCAGCACAGGGCTGGTGGGGCGACCTCGATGTAGAAGGGATCGGAGTCGTCTCTGAACGTGAGCCCGATCCCCTTCCAAAACTCGAGAATTGCGGTTCCAGCAGCCTCGACTAAGGCACGTTCTTGGTCAGCGAACTCATCAACGGCTGGGACAATGGGCTCGGAATGGAAGAGCTCGTGGAGCGTCTTCCAGCAGGAGTGCATCGGGCCGAAGTCGCTCTCACTGGTGATGGGATCCGCTGCGTTTCTCGGGCCGTCGTGGGCGGCTTGTCCGTGGGCTAAGGCGATCAGGATCTCTCCGGTCGTTGTTTGAACGTCGAGCCACATCTCAGAGAGCTCTTTCCCGGATACTCGATACTCGTGGATCCTCCCTACGATTCGCCGGAGCGCGGTCGCCGCCAGTTCACCGAACTCGTTGGCACCGAAGTGAGCGTCCCGCACTGTCATGGGCCTCGAGCCTCCGTCCTCCTCGGTGACCGACGCCGTCGCTCCGAGAATGACGTCGGCGATCGAGTCCGCCCGGTACTCCTCGAATGCGTAGCGCGCTAGCCACTTGCAGGTCTCCCAAGGGACCTCGGCGGGTGGTGTCCGCACCCCTGCTTCGTGTCTCATCTGACCAATGAGCGTGTGGGCAAGTTCGTGGGCGACCAAGAAGGTCGTATGGGCGTGATTGATTGGTGTCGACACATCGATCGAGCCACGGGACATCACAAGGACCGGTTGTCGATGTTCTTCGTCGCGGTACATCGTCTTGCCCACGACGACTCCCCCGACGCGATCGGTGTGGAAGTTCTCCTTTGACTCGTCACCGATGACCGCCGAGTCGAACTCTCTCACGGCGCCAGCGAGGTCGTCAGAGACCACGATTTCCAGAGACGTCAACGGCGCTACGCCCTGATCGGAGCGCACCCCATCAAAGGCCATGGCGAGGGTCTCAAGAGTCGCGACCAAAGCCTCCGGTAGTTGCTCAGAGCCGTCGGGGTGGAGCTGAATTCGTAGCATTCGGAGTCCTGTCAGTTCGATCCCAACGCTACCTACGAGGTCTGACACGACCCGGTCGGACGGGGAACCAGATGCTGTTTGTCAACAGGTTGCGAGCGGCCGTTGGCTTGCCGTCGTTCGCGGGACTCGCTCGTGGGAGACCCTCGCCCACGGCAGGCGCCAGCTCTGTGAGCCCACTACGTACGCATGTGGATCCCAGGGCCAGCGAGGCGGTCGTCGTCAACGACGGCTGCTAGGTCATCGACTATGCAGAAGGCGACTCTTGGGTCGATAGCGAACGCTGCGGGTTCGAGGTGTCGGGTGACCATCAGGCCATGGACCTCCCACTGTCGGGCAGGTTCGGTCGCACCGAGGGCTGTAGCGATCGAAGCAGCGCTTGCGTCGACATCCCCGACCTTCCGCAACAGCTTGTCGACATACCCGCCTGACCCGAGGAAGTCATTGGTGAGGCCGCGGATCTGGCGGGCGGAGTAGGGGGTATAGGGATCCTTGGCCTCGATGACCCAAACCCGCGATCGTTGAACGTCGAGGCAGAGCGCATCGATCTCCCCGGCGAGGTCCGTGATTCCGAAGTGATCTGCCTTCTCCGGTTTGATCCCTCCCTGGACGATGAGGTTCGGGGCTTCAAGGGCTTCGACGCAGTCCTTCTCGAGCTGGCGGTTCTGGCGTTGCCGATGCTGGTCGAGTGCCTGTGCCACTTCGCGGGGTAATGCCGTGGCTGGCCAGGGAAGGCGACCGTCGCCGAGGTAGTTGGCGAAGATCTTCAGTGTGCTCTCTGAAGTCCATGGAAGTACCCAGATTCGGTCGTTCGCGAGCACGAATGGGCTGGTGGCGATTCGCTTTGCGCGTCGCTCGGTCTCCCAGTGTGGGATCACATCGGCCGCCAGGTCTTCTCCACGCAGGGTGAGCCAGTCGAGGGCTGCAGCAAACTCGTCAGCTGTTGCACCGACGGCTAGATCCATGCACTCCTGGACGAACTCATCGTGCGTGGTGGCTGTCGCTGGAGCGTCGCTCGTGGCGGCGAACTGAGTAGCCACATTGAGCGCTCCGGTGATGGCGTCGATGCCGAAACTGAGGCTGCCCTTCATCGCTGCGTCAATAGCGAAGAGATCTGGCATCAACTCCACGACTGCCCTTGGCTCTTCATCCGCGGGGTCCGGCTCCGGCTCCGAGCCAGTCGAGATCGGCACGCCGCGCGGAAGCATGTGTGTGGACCTCGCGTCGCTGTATGCCCGTGCGTCGGTATCGGTCGGCTCGGTGGATGCGACGACGGTGACCTCGTACAGGCTCGAGATCTCGACGCTCGTCCGAGTCAACTGGAAGTGGATCGCGTCGCTGCGGAGGCACGAGTCAATGCAGAGGTGGGCGATCGAGAGCGCCTCGATCCATGAGAGCTCGTCCGTCGTCGCGTCGCCCGCCGGTGGGTGGGCGAGGACTTCCTCGACAATGAATGAGATCGCGCGTGTTGCCTGGGAGACGCGCTCCCGGCGCTCGCCATCGTCTTCTCCCTTCCTCACCGGGAAGCCCCGTTCCCACGAAAGCTGCCTGTCGATCATGTGGCGCTGGTGGTTGGCGCGTTCGAGCTGTTCGAGCGCGAAGGCAAGCAGATCGTCGGCTCGCAGCGGTGCCACGGACTGATGGAAGAGGCGTATCAGCCAAGGGAACACCGTCTGGCTTTCGAACCGAGTGGCGTCGGCACCATGTAGTTGCGAGGGCTGGATCTGCTCCTCAGCGAGGTGCTCGCCGAGCTTGCGAAGAGCAGCACTCTGGACGGCTTCGTGGACGTCGACCGGCTCCGGTAGCTGCTGGGCTTGCTGGCGCACCGAGTAGCCATCTGCACGGAGTCCGGGTGGTGCCGACTCCCAGGCCGTCAAGAACGACGCTTGCGCCGAGTCGGTCAGCACGCTGGCCACGCACTGCCCGCAGAGCGCCTCCACCTCCAGAGAGTTCTCGGCGACAGACGCGAGGAGTCGGTCATCCCACCCGATCGTCAAGATCGTCTCGTCGACGTTCGCTGTTGAGAGCGCGGGCCCGGCAACTCGTTCCTGATACTCGAATTCGATCCGCAGTGATCGCAGTCCGGATTCGCTCGCCGCCACGACGAAGGCGTCGGCGCTGTGTTCGAGCTTCCAGGCCAGACCGACAGCGAGATTCCATAGCGTCGAGAAGTGCTCCGAGGGAGCGTTCGCGTCGACTTTGGCGACGGCTACGGGAACGTCCCAAGAGAAGACCTGGTAGACGTGATCCGTGCGCAGGTCTCCAACCTCGGTGCCGTTCCGGTGATCGAGCGCGACGATCGGCCAGCTCCGTAACGGGGGCAGGCTGAGCTGATGCAGAGCCCGTTCCACAGGTGAACTTGCCGCCGCTTCTTGCCATTCGGCAACCGCTGCATGCGGCGAGAACATCATCGAGGTGATCGGAAGGCCCCCTCGATAGAAACTCTTCTGCGGCTTCCATACCTCCCACCGATCGATGAGATCCCACGCGAACATCCGGTCAATGCCCCCGGCGTATTCGAGATCGCGAACGAAGTACCACAGGTCCTCGCTCGAGCGCTGTGACGAGTAGAGGATCCACTCCAGGTCCTCCACGCTCATCATCGGCCCGTGTGCACCAAGCGGCGAGGCATGCATCGGCCCGGCGACGATCTGAACTCGGACGATCTTGGCATCCGGCGCGATTCGCCACGAGGTCGCCGGGTTCCTGACCTCGACTCCAGGCTGGATCGAAGCCAGTCCCGCTGCTCCCTGATCAAGCCGGCCCTGAATGGCCGCCGGCGTCAGGCCCGCCACGACGTCGAGTGCGAGGACGAGCCTCTCGTCGAACGTCGCGAGGGAGTGGATCGGGACTCCGTCGCCAACCCGAACGGGACCAGCGATCCGGTGTCCAGAGCCTTGCAACAACCGACCGACGTGATTGGCGATCGCGGCCGAGAACGCCGCGCCCGGCTGCTCGCTTCGGTCGGCCGCATACTCCGCGAGATACGCACCGATCGCTGGCAGCGCCTCGACCAGTATCCCTGCGGGGAGCCACACTGACTGCGACCCCGACCGGACGCCGATTGCGGGGCCGAATGTCGCTGTGGGGTGAGAAGGATCGAACGACAGCTTGTTTGCCGGTCGCACGAACCTCTCGGCGACGGCCTGTGCGCGGGCCGGGTTGGCGCACGCGTCGACCACGTCCGGTAGGCCGGGCAGCGAGCAGGCAGCGGCGACCTCGGCGGCCGAGACACTCGGGCGCGAGCCGACCTCTGCTGCGGGCGCCTCGCCCCAATGTGGAGCAAGACCCGCGGCAACGGCGTCCAGTCTCCGAAGAGTCAGCTCGGCCACATCCCCAATTCCGAATCCAAGCTCGCTGGCCAGGAAGGGGTCGATAGCGAACGCCAGGCGTGCGTGCTGGTTGACCACCGCTGTCGGGCGTTCCAACGACCCCGGAATCAATCTGAAGAGATCGCGCTCCCAGCGAACCAGTACCTCAGAGCGAGCATCGTACGGCGCAAAGTCCTCCATCATGGTTAGGGCGTGAGCGTGTTCCTCCGCTGCAGCATCAACGAGCGCCGGCAAGTCTTCCGCCGCTGCCGGTCGTCCTTGCGTGTGCCGACGCCGAACTGCAGTCCTGAAGAGGGACGAAATTGATGGGCCGCGGTGAGCGGCTCCGGGAGAAACGGACGCCGCCTCAAGCACCGGAAGGACCGTGTCCGTCGAGAGCTCGTCTAGAACGCGGGAGACGGGACTGCTCGCCTCTCGTTCCCGACGTTCTCGCTTCTCTCGGCTCTTCCTTCCCATGAAATCTCCAGTGATGTCCTAACTAGTCAACCGCAGTCCCGACGCCGATCGCCATTGGGTTTCGTCGACACGCCGCTTGCTCGAGTGGGACGGCCGATGGTGCCCTCTCAGGCAGTGTCGCGACGAGCTGTGACAGTGATGCCTCGTTGTTTCACTTTGAACGGTCAACTGCGAGAAGGCCCAGTACCCGCACGACGACAGCAGCAGCTCACTGACGCCTCGGCCTTTTCCCGGAACTGTTGTCCCGCGATGCTAGGAATCGCGGTGGGCTTACTAGCTCGATGCGTGGGACCGCGACCTGCCGCTCTGTCCTAGCGATGTGGCGGCGCTCGTCGCTAGCAACCGGGTCCGGCCGAGGTGGGAACCTTGCGGAACGCATGCTCCTCTCGGGACGGGTGTTCGCCAGTGCGCGCAGTGGTGGTCCGCTTGTATCTTCACCAGGGCTAACGTGCATAATGATGCGCGTATGGATGTCAAGGGCGTCTATGGGGCGGTCGGGCGCGGCGGGGCGGACAAGACAGAGATGAGCCACGTGGTGTTGGGCAGGCGCGTTTTCGGTCACGCCGGCGGCGCTGGTCGCCGATGGAGATTGAGG
>JAJCXZ010000021.1 GCA_029263175.1 Acidimicrobiales bacterium
GGCGACGAGATCGAGCACGGCGTCGCTCGTGTAATACAACGAGTGCCGCAGGTGGAACTTGTGCTTGAGTCCGGCCGTGATGTTCTTCACGGCACGGCCGAGTTCATCGACGTGCTCGGCGTGGCTGCGGATCCCATCTTCGGTAGTGATACCCGAGCCATCAGGCTCGCTGATCTCATCGAGCTCAAGCTCGACGCCGGCGTGTAGCCGCTGGCGAAGCGCCGGGATGAGGGTGGTGGTGACGTCGACGCGGCGAACGACCGACTCCGGATAGAAGCGGAAGTCGCGATCACGCTGGGAAACCATCTCATAGTTCCCACGAATCGAATTGAAACGGTTGAACCCGAGTCCGAAACGTTCGACGAAAATCTCGAGCACGGGCACGCCGAGCACCATGGCCACAGGCCTCACCCAGAGTGTCTCGACCAGCCAGACAACGGCTGGACCAAAGCCCAGCCCGCGGCGCGGATGTGGTCGCCTGACGTAGCGGTTGTAGAAGTCCCGTGGCGAGGCACCGAAGTGCATCATCAGGTCGGCCTCATCCTCGGCACTACGAAACAGGAGAATCGGCCGCTGCAACGCACCGGCCAGATCGTGCGGATCCGGGCCGTAGGCCGGGCGTCCTCTCAGGCGTCGGCCCCTTAGCTTCACGAGCGCACCGTTCATCAATCGAGCAGCCCTCTCGAACAGCATCATGAGCGCGAGGAAGAGCCATGGACCAAAGGTCAACAGGAGGCCGGCCCAGAGGACGCGTGTCGGCAGCGAGGTGGCTCCTTGGAACAGCAGCCAGCCCGCCGCGATCGAGACGAGAACCGTCCACAACCCTGCGAGCATCACCCAGAACAGGCGAAATGTCGGGAACCGCCAGACCAGCGGCGTGCCCAACATCGACACTGATCGGATCTCAACGCGCTCGGGTGGCTGCTTCAGGATCTCGAGCAGCACGTTTCCACCATGCGAGTGGGCGACCACGTGCAGCGGGAGCGGGTCGGCCCCAGTGCAGCCATGGCCCTCAGCGAGCTGCTCCATGCTTGCGCGAAGGATCCCGGCGGCCTCGACACGATCGGAATGGCTGTTGAGGCCCGACCAGGTGAAGCGGTTCTGGATAGCGGACCGCGTGGATGCCGGCTCCGACTCCAGATCAACCACATCTGGGTGATCGCGAAGTCCACGCCAAACCGAGCCACTCAACCCTCGCCGCTGCAGCTTGGTTTCGAGGCGATCAGCGGCGGAGTCGTCCTCGCCCGGCAACCACCAGGTCTCATCACCTGCCCAGGTGCCATGGATGAAGATCGTTGTTTCCCGCGCATCCCCCACATGCTCACGCTGCCAGAGATCCGCCGCGTACGAAAGCGAGTACGCGAAAAGCTCCGTCTCCGGCCTCGCCAGCCCACGTTCGGAACCCCTCTAGGCTGCCTTGCCGTGTCTGATTCGTCGTTGCCGCCTCCTCCCCCGCGTCCACCGCGGCCCGGTCAGTCACCCACTCCGCCGTTCCCGGCGCATCCCACTCTCTATGACCATTCGGTCACGTGGGGACTCGGCGATGCCTGGGCGACGCTGGGGATCTTCTTCCTCGTGTCGATACTCGTCGGCCTCGCGGTCTTCGGGGCTACGTCGGATGCAGGACTGCGGGGCGCATGGCTACCGATTGCGGTTGGTATTCCTCCCCTGGTCCAGGGTGTTTACGTCTGGTACGTCGCCGACCGGAAGGGTCGGGGACTGCGCCGCGACTTCGGCTTCAGCGCGAAACCAAGCGACGTCGGGCTCGGCGCCGTGCTCACAATTGCCGGGATGATCGGTGCCGGCATCGTTGGGGCCCTCATGCTCTGGCTCTTCGATTCGGCCCCCAACGCCAGCGTGGCCGAGCTCGCCGAGGACTCCGCGGACGGTGGCGGTCTCACCATCTGGCTCGTGATGCTCGCCGTCATCGCTGCGACACTGGTGCCGGTCGTCGAGGAGCTGGTCTTTCGCGGATTGTGGTGGAGTGCTCTCGAAAAGCGCGGCATGAAGCCACACTGGATCCTTCTGACCACGAGCTTCGTGTTCGCTGCCATCCACGTCGAACCGCAACGCACCGCGGTGCTGTTCGTGCTCGGCCTGGCGTTGGGTGCGGGCCGAATGGCCACCGGTCGGCTCGGACCCGCCATTGCCGCCCATGCGATGATCAACGGCATCGGCATGCTCTTCGTGCTGATCGAGCTCAGCTGAAACGCCGCCACTGAGCTAGCGTCTCCTTACGTCGTCTACGGAGACGGGAGAGTCCTCACCTTTGGGTGAGGCGCCGAAGGAGCAACCGCCCGGAACCTCTCAGGCACCCCGACCGCCACCGTGTGGACGTCTCGGGAGAGAGGCGCTTCGAGCGTCCGCCGAAGGGGAAATCCGGACAGTCCGGAGAAGCTCTCAGGCAGCCGGACCGAGTGGGCAGCCGTCGCATACGCGACGTTTGATCCGACGACCCCGGAGCCTCCATGTCCACATCTCACCCTTTCCCTGGCCACTCACTCGCCGACCTCCACGACCGCGACACGTTCGAGAGCCGTCACATCGGACCGCCCGAGTCCGAACGGCAGCGGATGCTCGACCTGATCGGCGTCGCCACCATCGAGGAACTCATCGACCGCACCGTGCCGGACGACATCCGGATGAATGAGCCGCTGGATCTGCCCGAGCCGCTCGGTCAGCTCGACGCTCAGGTCGAACTGAGGGCGATTGCCGACACGAACAAGCCGATCGTCTCGCTGATCGGGATGGGTTACCACGAGACCGTGACGCCACCGGTCATTCGCCGCAACATCATGGAGAATCCCGGTTGGTACACGGCGTACACGCCCTACCAGCCGGAGATCTCGCAGGGTCGGCTCGAGGCGCTCCTCAACTTCCAGACCATGGCCATCGAGTTGAGCGGGATGGAGGTCGCCAACGCATCGTTGCTCGACGAGCCGACGGCCGTCGCTGAAGCGATGACCATGCTTCAGCGGGTCAACCGCAAGAACAAGGGCACTCGATTCGTCATCGACAGCGGGTGCCACCCCCAAACCATCGCTGTGGTCAACACTCGAGCCGAGCCGATCGGTATCACGACGGCGGTCGACGATCCGCTGACGGTCGATCTCGACGGCGCGTTCGGACTGGTCGTGCAATACCCAGGGACCACGGGTGCGATCACCGACCTGGCAGCAATCATCCAGCGTGCCCACACCGCCGGAGTGTTGGTGGCGGTTTCGGCCGACCCTCTCGCCCTCGCCGTGCTCACGCCACCCGGTGAGCTCGGCGCCGACGTGGTTGTCGGCTCGACGCAGCGCTTCGGTGTGCCGATGGCGTTTGGTGGCCCGCACGCCGCGTACTTCGCAACCCGAGAAGAGTTCCAGCGCTCGCTCCCGGGCCGTGTCGTCGGGGTCTCCGTTGACGCACACGACAAGCCTGCGCTTCGGCTCGCCCTCCAGACCCGTGAGCAACACATCCGGCGAGAAAAGGCGACGTCGAACATCTGCACCTCGCAGGTACTGCTTGCCGTGATGGCGTCGTTCTTTGCGATTTACCACGGCCCGCGCGGTCTACGGGGCATCGCCGATCGAGTCAACCGGCTCGCTGCCATCGTGGCGGAGGGTCTACGCCGCGGCGGCGTCGAGATCGTGCACGACGAGTTCTTCGACACCGTCTGCGCGCGAGTCCCTGGCCGGGCCGACAAGATCATGGCCATGGCCCTCGCCAGCGGCGTCAACCTCCGCCGGGTCGACGAAGACACCGTGGCGGTGTCTCTCGATCAGCGCACCAGCCGCGCCATCATCGAGACGATCTGGCACTCGTTCGGCATCGACCCCGACCTCGACGAGATCGAGGCTGAGGTCGCCGACCCGAGGCCCGTGGCGCTGCGGCGCACCACACCGGTGCTGCGCCACCCGATCTTCAAGGCGTACCACTCCGAGACTGAACTCGTTCGATACATGCGGCGCCTGGTCAACCGTGACATCGCCCTGGATCGGTCGATGATCCCCCTTGGCTCGTGCACGATGAAGCTGAACGCCGCCACCGAGATGGAGCCGATCAGCTGGCCGGAGTTCGCCTCGTTGCATCCGTTCGCGCCGGTCCAGCAGACCGTCGGCTATCACCGGATGATCGACCAGCTCGAGCGTTGGCTTGTCGAGATCACCGGCTACGACCGGGTCTCGCTGCAGCCCAACTCCGGTGCTCAAGGCGAACTGGCCGGATTGCTGGCCATTCGTGAGTACCACCGGAGCCGTGGAGACTCGCACCGCGACGTGTGCGTGATTCCCAGCTCAGCGCACGGCACCAACGCGGCGAGCGCGGTGATGGCCGGGATGCGGGTCGGGGTGGTCGAATGCGACGACGAGGGAAATGTCGATGTCGCCCACCTCGACAAGATGGTCAGCGAGCATCGCGCCGCGATTGCCGCGCTGATGATCACGTACCCGTCGACCCACGGTGTGTTCGAGGTCGAGATTCGGCGCATCTGCGAGATGGTGCACGACGCCGGCGGCCAGGTGTACCTCGATGGGGCCAACCTCAACGCGATGGTCGGTGTGGCCCAACCGGGCAAGTTCGGGGCCGACGTCTCCCACCTGAACCTGCACAAGACGTTCTGTATCCCTCATGGAGGCGGCGGTCCGGGCGTGGGGCCGATCGGTGTTCGTGAACATCTGGCGCCTTTCCTGCCCAACCATCCGCTCAACGCCGCGGCCGGACCATCCACGGGACCCGGGCCGATCGCCGCGGCTCCCTGGGGGTCAGCGGGGATTCTCGCCATCCCCTGGATGTACATCCGCATGATGGGGCCAGAGGGCCTGACCCACGCCACCGAGGTCGCGATTCTCAACGCCAACTACATCGCCTCTCGGCTCGACCCCTACTTCCCCGTGCTCTACAAGGGGGCCGAGGGCTTCGTCGCCCACGAGTGCATCCTCGATACGCGTGTGTTGCGCGATGACACGGGCATCACCGTGGACGATCTCGCCAAGCGACTGATCGACTACGGCTTCCACGCGCCGACGATGTCGTTCCCCGTGGCTGGAACCTTGATGGTCGAGCCGACCGAGAGCGAGAGCCTCGCCGAGATCGATCGCTTCTGCGACGCAATGATCGCCATGCACGCCGAGGCGATGCGGGTGAAGTCCGGCGAGTGGCCGGCCGATGACAATCCGCTTGTGAACGCCCCGCACCCGGCCGAAATCGTGACTGCCGACGAGTGGGACCACCCGTACACCCGCCGCGAGGCCGCTCATCCCTCGGTGGCCACCGCCGGCAACAAATACTGGCCGCCCGTGAGCCGCATCGACGGCGTCTTCGGTGATCGCAACCTCGTCTGCTCCTGCCCACCCATGGAGCTCCTGGCGTTGGGGTGAGATGCAGCGTTCGCTCCGAGGTGTGCTGCATCTCTGGCCTACTGTTTGCCCATGACGAAACTGAAAGTCGGTATTCAGATCCAGCCCCAGGCCACTTCGGTCGAGGCAATGCGCGAGTGCTGGATTGCCGCTGATGAGATGGGCGCGGATTCAATCTGGATCTGGGATCACTTCTATCCGCTCTTCGGCGATCCCGACGCCACCCACTTTGAGGCGTGGACGTTGCTCTCGGCGATGGCGGCCGACACCAACAAAGCCATGCTCGGCACGCTCGTCACCGGCAACAACTATCGGAACCCTGAGCTTCTCGCCGACATGGCTCGGACCCTCGACCATTTGAGTGATGGCCGGATGTATCTGGCGGTCGGCGCCGGGTGGTTCGAACGCGACTATGCCGAGTACGGCTACGAGTTCGGCACCGCTGGATCCCGGCTGCGACAACTCGAGGCCGACCTGCCCCGGATGAAGAGTCGTCTGGCGACCCTGAACCCGGGCGCCGTCGGCTCGCTGCCCCTGCTCATCGGAGGCTCAGGTCGCAAGGTCACACTCCGCTTGGTCGCCGAATATGCCGATGCCTGGAACTGCTTCGGTCCGCCCGAGAACGTGGCCGACCTCAGTGGCGTTCTCGACGACTGGTGCGCGACGGTGGGCCGCGACCCCGCCGCGATAGAACGCACAGTGGCAATCGGTGCCGACGATGTCGAGGGCATCGGCCGCTATCTCGATGCGGGTGCCTCGCACGTGATCATGGGGATCGGCGACCCATTCGACCTCTCGCCACTCCAGCGAATGATCGACCAGCGCGACGCCATCGGCTGACGATGAGATGCAACGTTGCTCCGAGCAAACGCTGCATCTCGGCACTGATCCTCCCTCGAGGGCGGCGGTAGTGAATACTGGTGAGGTCTCCGAAAACGAGGTACCTGTGACCGACACGTATCGGCTCTCTGATCGCTACACAGCCGACTCCGGCACCGTGTTCATGACCGGCATCCAGGCGCTCGCCCGGCTACCTATCGAGCAGCTGCGCGTCGACCGGGCAAACGGTCTGCGCACCGCCGCATTCGCCGCCGGATATCCGGGCTCGCCACTCGGCGGCTATGACAGTGCGGTCGATGCTGCCCGCAAGCAAGTGCTGGACCTCCCGTTCGAGCACGTGCATTCGGTCAACGAAGAGCACGCAGCAACCGCGGTGATGGGCACCCAGCTCGCCTGCACCCGTTCTGACGCTCGCTACGACGGCGTCGTCGGCCTCTGGTACGGCAAGGCGCCCGGAATCGATCGGGCCAGCGATGCGCTGCGTCACGCCGTCTTTGCGGGCACTGACCCCAACGGTGGTGCAGTGGCGCTCGTGGGCGATGACCCGCTGGCCAAGTCGTCAACAGTGCCGTCCTCTTCGGCAGGCACCCTCGCCGACATGCACATCCCCGTGCTCTACCCGGGTACTCCAACCGAGGCACTCGACCTCGGCCGTCACGCGATAGCGCTGAGCCGGGCCACCGGCCTGTGGGCCGGCTTGAAGATCGTGGCCGACGTCGCTGACGGCTCCAGCAATGTCGACCTCGATCCCCACCGGGTCCAGCCCGTCATTCCCCTGATCGACGGCAAGCCCTACGCCCATCTACCCGATGGCGCACTGGTTCCCCCACACATCATCGAGCTGGAGCGAGAGATCTACGAGGTTCGCTACGAACTCGTCCTCGAGTACGGCGCCCTCAACAACCTCAATCACACGACGGTCGATCCACCCGACGCGTGGATCGGCATCGTGTCATCGGGCATCACCTACGGCGAGGTCCGAGAGGCGCTCACCCGGTTGGGCCTCGAGAGTGATCACGACATCGCCGCAGCCGGCATCCGGCTGCTGAAGCTCCAAATGCCGCTTCCCTTCAATTTCTCGATGGTGAAGTCGTTCGCACGCGGACTCGACGAGATTCTCGTGTTGGAGGAGAAGCACCCCAACGTCGAGAGCTTGGTGAAGGACGCCCTGTACAACGAGTCCGTGCGCCCACTGGTTGTCGGCAAAACCGATGAACTCGGCAACACCCTGACGCCGAGCCATGGCGCTTTGACCGCCGACCAGTTGATCCATGGCCTGCGGGCCCGCCTCACACCCAAACTGGGCGATCGCATTCGTCCCGCCCGTCCAGAGCGGGAAATGATCCCGTTGGCAGTCGACCGCACGCCGTTCTTCTGCTCCGGTTGCCCGCACAATCGCTCGACGGTGGTCGACGACGGCACCCTCGTCGGGGCCGGAATCGGGTGCCACACGATGGTGATGCTGCAAGACAACGAACGCTTCGGCGAGGTCGTCGGTCTCACGTGTATGGGCAACGAGGGCACCCAGTGGATCGGCATGTCACCGTTCATCGAAACCGATCACCTCGTTCAGAATCTCGGCGACGGCACGTTCTTCCATTCCGGCCAACTCGCCATCACATCAACGATCGCCGCCAACGTGAACATCACCTACAAGCTGTTGTGGAACGGCGCCGTGGCGATGACCGGAGGTCAAGATGCCCCGGGCCAGCTACCCCTTGGCCGCGTAGCCCGCAATCTGCTGGGCCACGGCGTCAAGAGGATCATCATCACGACCGACGATGTCGATCGCACCACCAGCGACGACATTCCCTATGAGGTCGACGTTTGGGACCGTGGCCGCCTGCTGGACGCTCAACGCGAACTGGCGGCCATCGACGGCGTCACCGTGCTGATCCATGACCAGCGGTGCGCGGCGGAGATGCGCCGCGATCGAAAGCGAGGCCGCGTCAAGACTCCACCCACACGAGTGGTGATCAACGAGCGCGTCTGTGAAGGTTGCGGCGACTGCGCCTCGGTGTCGAACTGCTTGTCGGTGCAACCGATCGAGACACCGTTCGGCCGCAAGACAATGATCGAGCAGGACAGCTGCAACCTCGATCTCTCCTGCCTCGACGGCGATTGTCCGGCCTTCACCGCCGTCACCGATCGGCCCGATCGCTGGTGGCGTTCGTCGGCGAAAGCGGAGGTGCCGGCAGCCGCCATCCTCCCTGCCCCCGATTCGATCCCCGCTCCCCCGCCGAGCGAGGACCACGACGTCAGCGTCCACATCACCGGGATCGGCGGCACCGGTGTTGTCACGATCAGCCAGATTCTGGGCACAGCCGCCATGCTCGAGGGCGCCGATGTCTCCGGCCTGGATCAGATCGGCCTGTCGCAGAAGGCCGGCCCGGTCGTCAGCGACGTTCGCATCACCCACGACCACCCCGCTGACTCCAGCCGTGTCGGGGCCGGTCAAGCGGATCTACTTCTGGCCTTTGACCTTCTCGTGGGATCAAGCTGGACCGGGCTCAACGCGGCCGACCCCGCTCGGACAGCAGTCGTTGGATCCAGCGCGCTCACGCCCCCCGGCCGAAAGATCGCCCGGCCCGAGACCGAGATGCCCGAGGTGAGCGAACTGCTTGAGCGCATCGACGGTTCGACTCAACCCGGCCGCCGATTCTGGGCAGACGCCGACGACCTCACATCGGTCCTGGTCGGCGATTCGGTGGCCGCGAACATCTTTGTGGTCGGCATGGCGGTGCAGTCCGGATTCCTACCGATCCTGCCCAGCAGCCTCGAGGAAGCGATCACCCTCAACGGTGTGGCCGTCGAGCGCAACGTCACAGCGTTTCGCTGGGGACGGATGCAGGTCGCTGATCCGGGGATGGTTGCGGCCGCCGCCGATGAAGCCCGTGTGGAGCCTCGCACGCCCCCAACGCCCCCCGTTTCGGTGAGTAGGGCGGCAGCCGAACTCGCCGACGAAGGGGAGTTGCGTGATGAACTCGAGCGCTTCGGCGCCGAGCTGACTCTCTTCCAGAATGCAGGTCTGGCCGACCGGTTCTTTGCTGAGCTCCGATGGGTTCGCGATGCCGAGTTGACCGTCGATCCGACCAGCGAGCAGCTCACCCTCACGGCCGCTCGAGGTTTGTTCAAGCTTCTGGCCTACAAGGACGAGTACGAAGTCGCTCGTCTGCTGCTGATCCCTGACCCTGCGCTCGAACGGGTTGCTGCAGCAGGATCCAAGGCGGCGTGGAAGCTCCATCCGCCGACGCTTCGGTCATTGGGCCGCTCCCAGAAAATGTCGCTCTCAACACGATGGGGCCGACCGACCATGGTGGCGCTGCGCGCAGCCAGGCGGGTGCGCGGCACCGCGCTCGACCCCTTCGGTCGTGCAGCGGTTCGCAAGGTCGAGCGAGCCCTTCCTGGGGAATACCTGGACGCGCTTCGAGCCGCGCTCGCCGACCTCTCGGCCGAAACCTTCGAGCATGCGCTCGAGGTCGCCGAGCTCCCCGAACTCGTTCGCGGCTATGAGGACATCAAGCTGCGCAACGTCGAGAAGTTCCGTGCCCGGCTGGCGGACCTCGCCGGTTGAGTCGAATACGTCGTCGCTCCCCTAGCGTCATCGCATGACTTCGCCCGGACGTCTCCGCTCGCTCCTCTTCGCTCCCGCCGTTCGCCCGGATCTCCTACGAAAGATGCCTGGGACCGGTGCTGATGCGATCGTCATCGACCTTGAAGACGCCACGCCTCCCCACGCCAAAGCCGACGGTCGCGCCAACCTCGTCGAGCTCGCTCCCGAGCTGATCGACCAGGTCTCGGTGTACGTCCGAGTCAACGACGACACCACGGAGTGGCATGAGGACGACCTCGATTCCGTTCCCGGTGGGCTACGAGGCATCGTTGTGCCGAAGATCGAGAGCGTGTCCGCCCTCGATGCTCTTCAGGGACGACTCACCGCCCGTGGACTGTCAGATCTCGTCGTGATCGGCGGCATCGAGACCGCGCTCGGCGTGGCCGATGCTCGAGACCTCCTCGCCCATCCGGTGCTCGACGCGGCCTACTTCGGGGCCGAGGATTTCATCGCCGACATGGGCGGCGTCCGCACGCCGGACAACGCTGAAGTCCAGTACGCGCGCTCCCAGGTAGCTCTCGTCGGCCGGCTTGCCGAGAAGCTCGTCATCGATCAGATCGTCGCCGACTTCAGGGACGGCGAACGATGCGGGCGCGAATGCCGCGAGGCCCGGGCGCTGGGTTACGGCGGCAAGCTCTGCATCCATCCGTCCCAGGTCGCCATCGCCCACGCCGCGTTCACCCCGTCCCCGCAGGAGGTCGAGCGTGCTCGGCGGATGTTGGCGGCGTATGCCGAGGCAACCGCGGCCGGGGTCGCGTCGATCGCCTTCGAGGGCCAGATGGTGGACGAACCGGTTGCTGTCCAAGCCCGCCGGATCCTGGCCCTGGCCGACGAGTAAGTCACGCTGGGCTCTGTCCCCAGCGCTACTTCGGTCGGGTGAGCATCAGCGCGTTGCGGACGGCGCGGCAAACCAGCACGTTGTCCTGGTTGAACGCTCGATGTTCGAACGTCACAACACCCTGACCTGGACGCGACGACGACTCGCGTGATGCCAGCACCTCGGTCTCGACGCGGATTGTGTCGCCATGGAACAAGGGGGCGGGAAAATCGGCCTTGTCGAAACCAAGGTTCGCCACAGTGGTGCCAAGCGTTGTCTCGTGCACCGAAATGCCCACCACCATGCCGAGTGTGAGCAGGGAGTTGACGAGCGGCTTGCCGAACTCTGTCTCTTTGGCGACATAGTCCGCGTCGAGGTGGAGCCAGGCGGGATTCATCGTCATCGTGGTGAAAAAGACGTTGTCTGCTTCGGTGATGGTGCGTCGTATCGCGTGCGGGATCACCAATCCCACCGTCAGTTCTTCGAGCCATTTGCCTGTGACAGGACGATCCATGGCGCCGAGTCTGTCAGCTGTCTCGGCGCCGCGTGTGATCAGGCTGCGATCACGCTTCGGAGATCGAGGGTGATCGGTTCAGCAGCTTCGACCCAGCACACGATCGCACGATCTCCGTCCTCCCACGCAGACTCGTCCGGCACATACGCCGCCAGATCGAACCGCGGGAGGTTCGGGACTTCGCCCAAGGCGCCGGAGAGGACCTCATCAGCCAAGGCTTCGCACAATGGACCGGCCTCCTCGGCCAGTGACGCGGCTCCAGGCCAGCCGTCGTGTGGTTCGGCACCGGCCCGGCCCATCACCTGCCCTCGGTGGGGCTCCGAGCACGGAACGGCGTTCACGCTCCGCACAACCGATCCGGATCGTTCGTTGAAGCAATCGCCAGCGAGGAGGTTGGTGGTGCCGAGTCGGCCGCCTTGAAGGATCGCGCCGCTCGGTGCGCGCCTTACCTCATCGATTCGTGCCTCGTTCGCGCACGCGGACAGGGCGAGCGCGGCAACCACGGCAAGGACCAGCCGCGTCATGCCCTGCGCAGCGACCCCTCCGGCGGTCCGAAGACCACCACGAGCTGGAGATCCTCCTCCACGTCGACAAATCGGTGCTCGACGTCCCGGGGCACGCTGATGATCGAGCCCGGCTGGATCGGGGTCCGCTTGCCTGCCAGTTCGACGACGGCGCGACCCCGAACAACCACATAGATCTCGTCCTCGCCGTGGGGCCCCTGAGGATCGCTCACCCCCGCGCCCAGCTCGTAGACACCGGTGCTCAACCCCGGGCGCCGGTCGAACTCGACATAGCGAACGCCGGGAATGTCGATCTGGACATCGCGGTCCTGATCGCCCAGGACCGTGATGAGCTCGCCGTCGATGAGGTGATGAACTGCAGTCATCCCCTGAGTCTGTCAGCCGGCGGCGGGCTCCAGGCGCAGGACCGTGGCCGAGTAGCTCGGGAATGTGTGCGTGAACGTCGGCGCAACGGTCCCGTGATCGATCGGGGTCGCGTCGATATCGAGAACCGTGGCGGCCTCGGAGCCGTTGTAGCGAACCGACTCCGAACGCAGCGAGTCAGCATCGACGCGGTCCTCGAGCAGACGGTGTTCGCCGTCGAGTCCATCGATGCGAAGCGTGGTCGGAACAGCGTCGGAAGACGGGTTCAGCACGAGAAGCTGCACGGATCCGTCAGCAGACGTAGAGGCGTAGACAGTGACGCTCTCCGGAGCAGCCACGGGCACGAGGGTGTCGCCCATCAGCGACCACAGCCGCAGCGAGTAGAACGCAGGGAGCACCTCGGCCGTGTCCTGATGCACCAATCCATAGTTTGCGCCGCTACCGACGGGAATGCCGTACATGTCCCACTGCGCTGCCATCTCCACACCGGAGAGGGCCATCTCCCCGATGGAATCAGCGAGGTAGAAGAGGTTGAGCGCTCGGCTCATCAGTGCGTCGACATCGGCGTCATGCCACGCGACCATGTTGTATTCGGTGACGGCCACGGGAATGTCCGCCAGTCCACGGGCATCGAGCGCTTCGGCGTAGTCGGCCATCGCTTCGTGCCACGTCTCACCCGGGATGTCGAGCACTTCAGACTCCACCGGCGTGTTGCCGAATCCGTAGTCGTGCACGACATAGAAGTCGATCTCGGAGCCGGCGTGTTCAAGCACCTTGCCGCCGAAGTCTGACCAGCTGTCGACTGGCGAAACTCCCACCGCACCGATCTCGATGGTGGGGTCGACCGCCAGCATGGCGGCCCGATAGTCGAGATACCCGGCCTGACCTTCGGCGCCGACCGAATAGTCGGTGCCGTCGCACGTGCTGACGTTTTCCCAACCCCAGTCAGCGCAGTTCGGTCCGCGATCAGCTTCTGCGCCGTAGATCTCGTTCCCGATCTCCCAGAGCTGCACCCCAACGGGATCGAGGTGTCCCAACTCGGCGCGACGAGATGCCCAATGGCCGACGGTTTTCCAATCACGGCCGACGGAATCCACCCCGATCACGGTCTCGTCACCGGCCTCGCCGTTGAAGAACGCGACCAGTCCGGCTGCCTCTTCCGGCGTGCCGTTGAACGACGCCGTCCACATGATCTCCGCATCGACACCAGTGATGATGTCGAGGAAGTCCGAGACATCGGTCGCCCAATGCCAGAAGCAGCGTTCGTCGTCTCCGTCGAGGCACCCGAGCCAGTCGTAGTGATTCGACCAGCTACCGCCCGGCAGTCGAATCAGCTCCGCGCCAACGAGTTCGAGGGACGGAAAGAACCAGTCTTCCTCATGCTTGAAATGGCCGATCCAGGCCGGAATGTTCGTGCCCAGAAGTCGGCGGCTGAACGTGGCACCGGGGGCCTCGGCGTTCACGACGACGTCTGCATCGCCGAGGTCAGGCACGTCGCCGACAACCACAGTGACGTCATCTTGTCGAGTCGCGCCGCCACTGGACTCGCCACCCTCGATGTCGACGAGACCACAGCCGGTGGTGAAGACCGCCACCGTGAGGAGGAGGATCCCAGCTCGCTGAAGAGAACGTCGCTGATGGGGGAATGAGCGCACGAGTCTCAACGGTACCGGAGCGTTCGCCAGAGACCAGTGTCATCCGGCCCATCGCGGCTCACGGATAGCATCGCCCGATGCGCACGTTCGACCTGATCATCATCGGTACCGGATCTGGGAATTCGATCATCGGTCCGGAGCACGACGACTGGGACGTTGCGCTCGTCGAACGAGGCGTTTTCGGCGGTACCTGCCTCAACGTCGGGTGCATTCCGTCGAAGATGTTCGTCTTCGCCGCAGAAGTGGCGGAGTTGGCAGCGAAAGTCGGCCCTGCCCTCGGCGTTCACACCACGATGAACGGTGCCGACTGGCCCCAGATCCGCGATCGGGTGTTCGGCCGTATTGATCCGATTGCCGCAGGTGGTGAGGACTACCGCAAGAGCCTCGACAATGTCACCGTCTTCCAACACGATGCCCGATTCGTGGGTCCGAGGGCCGTGCAGGTCGGCGACGAGACGATCACCGCAGACCATGTCGTGATCGCCGCGGGAGCTCGCCCGTTCGTGCCCGACATTCCCGGGCTTGCCGAGGCCGGCTTCCACACCTCTGACTCGATCATGCGGATCGATGACTTGCCGGACCGTCTGGCCGTACTCGGCGGCGGCTATATCGCGACCGAACTCGGCAACGTGTTCGGCCAGTTCGGCACGGACGTGACGTTCATCCTGCGAAGCGATCGAATGCTGCGCGGTGAGGACCTAGAGGTGAGCGATCGATTCACCGAGATCTACACCGACAAGTTCTCGACCAGGGTGAACACCAATGTGCTCGGCGCTCGCCGCGACGGCGCTGAGGTTGTGCTGGAGCTCGAGTCAGACGGCGAGATGTCGGAGCTGCGAGTCGATGAAGTGCTCGTTGCGACGGGACGGATTCCCAATGGCGACCAACTCAATGTCCAAGCCTGCGGGGTCGAACTCGACCGCGACGGCTACGTGGTGACCGATGCCAGTCTGCGCACTTCGGTGGAGGGCGTCTGGGCACTGGGCGACATCACCAACCCGATCCAGCTCAAGCACGCGGCCAACCACGAAGCCCGAGTGGTCGCGCACAATCTGGTCAATCCTGAATCGCTGATCGAAACCGACCACCGGTTCGTGCCTCACGCCGTTTTCGGCCATCCTCAGGTCGCCGGAGTCGGCTTCACCGAGCAGCAGTGCATCGATCAGGGCCGCCCCTACATCGCCCATACCCAGGCCTATGGGTCCGCCGCCTACGGCTGGGCAATGGAAGACCACGAGAGCTTTGCAAAGGTCATCGCCGACCCCGAGACTCGCCGACTGATCGGGGCCCACATCATCGGCCCTCAGGCCTCGACCCTCATCCAGCAGCTCATTCAGGGCATGACGTTCGGTCAGACTGTCGACGAAATGGCTCGCGACCAGTACTACATCCACCCCGCATTGCCCGAGGTGATCGAGCAAGCCCTGCTGGAGCTCTGACAAGATCCCAGGCGGGTCTCGCATACGCTCATTGGTGAATGCCCACCCACGCGGCCCCTACGCCCACTCCCACCCCGATACCCGGCTCGCTGAACCCGACCCAACGCGCCCAGGACTGGGCTCGCTTGGCCACTGAGCAGCTCGATGTCCTGGTCGTCGGCGGCGGCGTAGTCGGCGTTGGCTGTGCCCTCGATGCCGTCACCCGAGGCCTCTCCGTCGGGCTCATAGAGCAGCGTGACCTCGCGTCCGGCACCTCCAGCCGCTCGTCGAAGTTGTTGCACGGCGGCCTGCGCTACCTCGAACAGCGCGACTTCGCACTCGTGCGCGAGGCGCTCCACGAACGCGGCTTGCTGGCCTCCTCCATCTGCCCGCATCTGGTTCGGCCGGTGTCGTTTCTGCTTCCGCTCACTCATCGCGTGTGGCAGCGGATCTACTACGGCGCCGGTGTGCTGCTCTACGACCTCCTCGCGCTGGGTCAACGCAATCCACTCCCCCGCCATCGTCATCTTTCCCGGCGAAAGGCCCTCGAGTTGGTACCGGGTCTCGACGAGGACTTCCTCATCGGGGCGATCCGCTACTACGACGCCCAGGTCGATGACGCCCGCCATACCCTCACGGTCGCCCGCACCGCCGCCCGTCACGGCGCGGCCGTCGTGACCAGCGCCCAGCTGACCGACCTTCTCCGCGAAACCGGACCCGAGGGTCAGGACACGGTCGTTGGTGCCGTGGTCACCGATGTCGAGACCGGTGAGGTGGCCGAGGTCCGGGCGTCGAAGGTCATCAACGCCACCGGGGTCTGGATGGACGAAATTCAGGACATGGTCGGGGGGTCGGGGCTTCGTGTCACAGCGGCCAAAGGTGTGCACATCGTCGTTCCTCGCGCGGCAATCGACAGTGACAGCGGCCTGATCCTGCGCACGCCATCGTCGGTGCTGTTCGTCATCCCCTGGGGCAAGCACTGGCTCGTCGGCACAACCGACACCGGCTACGAACTCGACCGCGCCCATCCGGCCGCGTCGGCTTCGGATATCGACTACATCCTCGAGCACGCCAACAGTGCGCTCCGCCGTCCCCTGACGCGCGACGACATCGTCGGCGTCTACGCCGGACTGCGACCATTGGTGTCGGGCGAAGGCGGCGACACAGCTCGCCTCAGTCGCGAACACGCCGTACTCGAACCGGTCTCCGGTCTGATCTCGATCGCCGGGGGCAAGTACACGACCTACCGGGTGATGGCAGCCGACACAATCGACATGGCCGCCGACGGACTCGACCGCAGGATCCCCCGCTCGTGCACTGACCGACTCCCGCTGATCGGCGCCGATCAATGGGCGAAGTTCAAGGACGACGCCGGCCGCCTCGCAAACGAACACGGGTTGACTACTGCAACCGTTGACCGCCTGCTGTGGCGACATGGCAGCCGAGTCCACGATGTACTCGCTCTCGTCGACCTCGATTCAGCGCTCGGCGAGGAACTGCCCGGCGGTGGCTACATCGCCGCAGAGGTGGTGTATGCGGCACGCCACGAAGGAGCACTACACCTCGACGACGTGTTGGCACGACGAATGCGAATCTCGATCGAAAACGATCAGCGCGGTCTCCTCGTGGCCGAGCAGGTGGCGGCCCTGATGGCACCCGAGTTGGGATGGGACGACGATCGCGTCGGCCTGGAAGTCGAACGCTGGCAAACACGGATCGATGCGGAGCGTGCGGCCAATGCCGCCCCCGACGACGACTCGGCCGATGAGGTCCGCCAGACCGCAGTCGACAGTCGAGGGCTGTCTGACAGCTGATCGCGCCCCGCGCGAAGAAACATCGGCCAGGCACCAAGCCAGGGGCCGTACACTCACCGCGATGGGCAGTTCGACCGGCACCCTCTTTCGGGTCAGCACCTTTGGCGAGTCTCACGGCGGTGGCGTCGGCGTCGTGATCGAGGGCTGCCCACCCCGCCTCGCGCTCACTTCAGCCGACCTTCAGTTCGACCTCGATCGTCGCCGCCCGGGCCAGAGCCGCTTGGTCACCCAACGCGACGAATCCGATACGGCCGAGATCCTCTCCGGAGTCTTCGGCGGCTACACGACCGGCACACCATTGGCGGTGCTGGTACGCAACAAGGATCACAACTCGGGCGCCTACGACCACCTGCGCGACCTCTACCGGCCGTCGCACGCCGACTTCACCTACGACGCGAAATATGGGTTCCGGGACTGGGCCGGCGGCGGCCGTGCCTCCGCTCGCGAGACGATTGGACGGGTGGCCGCCGGTGCGGTTGCTCGCCGCCTGCTCGCCGAGGTGGCCGGCATCGAGGTCCTGGCATGGGTTGATCAGGTTGGCAGCATCGCAGCCACCGTCGACGGGTCGACCGTCACGCTCGAGCAGATCGAAGCTGATCCGACCCGCTGCCCCGATCCCGAGGCGGCTGCCACGATGACCGCGGCAATCGAACACGCGCGCCGCGATGGTGACTCGCTTGGTGGCACTGTGCGCTGTGTCGCGCGTCGAGTGCCGGCCGGACTCGGTGAACCAGTATTCGACAAGCTCGACGCCGTTCTCGCGGCGGCAATGATGTCGCTGCCTGCGGCCAAGGGCGTCGAGATCGGCAGCGGGTTCGCCGGCACGCTCATGAGCGGGCTCGCTCACAACGATCCTTTCGTTCCCGGTGCCGACGGCGCGGTCCGCACCTCAACGAACCACAGTGGCGGAATTCAGGGCGGCATCTCCAATGGTGAGGACATCACTGTGCGGGTCGCCTTCAAGCCCACCGGCACCATCGCCAGCGAGCAGATCACCGTCACGAGAGACGGCGAAACCACCACGCTCGCCGCCAAGGGCCGCCACGACCCGTGTGTGCTCCCCCGTGCGGTACCGATGGTCGAGTCCATGATGCTGATCGCGTTGGCTGACCACTGGCTTCGTCAGCGCGCGGTCGACGTGCTTCCGCCGCTGCCTGAATTGCCGTAGGCAAACTCGGCGCCGGTCGGCCTACTTGCCGTTCGCGCTGAAGTGTTGGTAGTCGACCGAACCCGTCCAATACCCACCCCATGACCAGCCAATCGATTCGAAGGCCTGGACGACCAGATCGTCGGCGTGGATGAGTCCGGGGGTGTCAGCCTCGCGATCGAGGTGGGCGGCGCCCTCGGGTGGGTCCACTGTCGAGCCGCGAACCCAGGGGTTGATCAGCGGATTGATGTCGATCGCGGTGCCGTAGGCGTGCTGGCTCCAACGACTGGTGCCGTCGACGACCCGACAGTTGAACGCGGAGGAGTTGTTCGCTCGCATGGATGCCACATCGTCAGCCCCGAAGGCGGTGATCAGTTCCATGCGTTCGATCGGGAACTCCGCGTCGTAAAGGGCTTCGAAGACCGACATCAGCTCCACAGCATGCTCCGCATGCACCACCATCTCTCCAAGCCGGCGGATGCCGTTGAGGTCGTGGTGCGCCACGATCAGAAGGCGTAGGTCAGAGGGGCCGACAGGGCACTCGGCACGCCACGATGTCCCGAGCAGAACCTCGTCGAGGACTTGAATTTCACCGGTGAATCCCACCGGCGCCGTCATCGTCGTCGGCACCACCGCTGACGGTGACGCTGTGGTTGACAGAGACGCTGTGCTCGAGGACGGGGCGGGCACATCGGCCCCGTCAACCGCCGCGTCACTCAACGCTTGTTCGCTGTCTGCGCCGCCGCCGCACGCAGCCATCAGCGCAGTTGTCGCCAGCAGAAGTCCGCGTCGAAGACGCCGCATCGTTCAGCGATGAAACGGGGGCTTGGTCACGGTGGCTGCGACCTCGGTCCCGCGAACATCGATGACCACCGCGGCGCCATCGGCGATTGCAGGGTCGAGGAAGGCAAGAGCGACACCCTGCCCTCGAACCGGCGAGAAGTTACCGCTGGACACCACACCGATCTCGGTGCCGTCGAGTAGGACTCGTTGGCCTTCGCGAGGTGGGCGGCGACCCTCGACGAGCAGACCCCGAAGCAAGCGATGCGGTCCGCGATCGCGTTCTTCCGCGAGCGCGGCGCTTCCCCGGAATTCGCCCTTGTCGAAGCGCACGACCCAACCGAGCCCGGCTTGCAGCGGTGAGATACCCGGACCGAGTTCGTGACCGTGAAGGGGCAGGCCGGCTTCGAGCCGGAGCGTGTCACGGGCCCCGAGGCCGGCGGGGGTGATCCCGGCCGCCAGAACCCGCTGCCACAATGCCGGAGCCGCGCCGGCCGGCACAGCGATCTCCACGCCATCCTCACCCGTGTAGCCGGTGCCGGCGACCACGACAGGAATGCCGTCGATTTCAACTCGGGCCACGGCGAAGCGGCCGACCGCAGCTGCCTCGGCGGACACGGCGGCCAGCCGTTCTCGCGCGTCTGGGCCCTGGATGGCCAGAACGGCTCGGTTGGTGGTGACGTCGGTGATTTCGGGAACCAACGGTCCCTCCGACAAGGCGTTGACCACACGGTCGGTATTGGATGCGTTCGGCATCACGTCGAAGCGATCTTCGTCAACCCACCACACGATGATGTCGTCAAGCACCGAGGCGTCGTCGGCATCGAGCAGGTGCGTGTACTGGGCCTTGCCGGGCGCGATCCGGTTCAGATCGTTGGTGAACGCCCATTGAAGGGCAGCGAAGGCTCCGTCACCGGTGACCCGAACGGTGCCGAGGTGCGAAACGTCGAACACGACCGCGCCCGAGCGGCACGCCTGGTGCTCGGCGATCGTGCCGTCGCGGTAGTTGAGCGGCATGTCCCAGCCGCCGAAGGGCACCATCTTGGCGCCCAGGTCGACATGCTGGTCGTGAAGCGGTGAACGCCGCGGCTCAGGCGACGTCGGCGAGTCGGTATTTGGCATCGAGTTGCTGGATGTCTCTGCGATACAGCAGTTTCACACGAACACCCGGGTGGGTCTCGCCAAGGCGACGAATCTTCCGATGCTTGGCCGTGACCAGCGACTGGCGCAACGTGGTGACCTCGATATAGGTGTCGAAGTCGGGGAGGTAGAAGTCAGGGGTGAATGCCGAGCGAGGGCGCCCATGGTTGTCGGTATCCAGTACGAAGGTGGTTGGCTCGTACTCCCAACGCACGCCATAGCTCTCGAGGAGCGCGGCGACGTCTCGTTCCGACTCGTGAGCAAATGCGGGGGCGGCCACCGGCACGTTCAGGCGTCGTTGGCGGCGGCGGGAAGATGCGGCAGAATCGCCGAAGCGATTTCCGGGAACAAGGTGACGATCCGATTGTCGACCTCTTCTTTGACGCCGGCGAGCGGCAAGACGTTGAGCACACCCTGACCGTTCTGCAGCAAGTCGATGAGCTCTTCGCCGGTATTGACCAGAACCGAACTGGAGCCGTCGATGACCAGGTTGGCGGAGGCGACATCTTCACCAAGGGAGTTGCGCATGTAGGCGAAGACCTTGCGCACCTGCTCGAGGCGAATCCCTGCGTCGAGCAGTGACTTGATCACCTTGAGTTCGAGTAGATCTCTATAGCTGTACATTCGCCGGCTGCCCGAACCCGCGGCCTCCGCCATCGACGGCCGAACCAGGTCGGTACGAGCCCAGTAGTCGAGCTGACGGTAGGTGATATCGACTATCTCCGCGGTCCGCTTGCCGCTGAATCCCTGCTGCGTCATTGCTGGTGCTCCCTCGAACGACCGACATCGGCGAAATTACGCCATTGTGATGTGTCGAACTGTACGACGACCAGCGCGCAAGGTCAACGACCCGCGCGCAAATGCGCGCGGACCGCGCGAATCCGCGCGCGGTCTGAGCCGATCCACCCGTGCGGAACTAGTCTTCGAAGTCTTCGGGCGAGATGGTGTCGAGGAACTCCTTGAACTCCTCGACGACTACTTCGGGCCCGTCGTCTTCGGCATCGTCGCCCTCGGTGTAGCCGGCTTCGGCGATCACTTCCTCCGAGGCGTAGATCGACGTGCCGGTTCGCACCGCGACCGCGACGGCGTCGGATGGGCGCGCCGACACGACGATCGGCTCGCCTCCCTGGCCCTGGCGGCGGAGGTGCAGTTCGGCGAAGAACGTCTTGTCACGCAGTTCGGTTACGACGACAGCGCTCAGCTCGACAGCGAGGTTTCCGAGCACCTCGGCAAGCAAGTCATGTGTCATCGGGCGAGGAGTCTCGACCCCATCGAGTGCCAGAGCAATCGCGGTCGCCTCGGTTGCACCGATGAAAATCTGGACCGTGCGCCCGCCGCCCGCCCGCTCCCGGAGTAGAACCATGGGCGCGTTGGACGGCATCTCGACTCGTACTCCGAGTAGCTCCATCTCCTGCATGGAACCACCCTACGCGCCGTAGAGCGCCTCCACGTAGGCATCCGGGTCTTTGGCCAAAACGTCGGTGTCGGCGGTAGCCAGCACCCGCAGGTTCCGGTAGCGGCCCTGATGATCGAGCCCATAGCCGATCACATAGCGATCCGGAATCTCGAGTCCGACATGGTCCAGTTTGACCGGAGCGACCCGCCGAGCCGGACGGTTGATCAGGGTGCAGATCGACAGGGATCTCACATCCCGCCGACCGAGTTCGCTCAGCAGAAATGCGGAGGTGAGACCGGTGTCGACGATCTCCTCCACCAGCACGACATCACGGTCGGTCAGGTCCGTGGTGACGTCCATCAGGATACGTACCCGACCCGCACCCGGTGTGTACGACGTCAGCGCGACAAAGTCGACGACGCTGCGAATGGACATGGCCCGGGCCAGATCAGCGAGGAACGGCACGCTGCCGCGCAACACCGCCACCAGAACAACACCGTCCTCGTGACGTTCGGACAATTCATCAGCAAGGCGCTGGACTGTCGCCGAGATGCCTGGCTCGTCGAGCAACAGCTCCAGCCCAGGAGCTCCAAATCCGAAAGCCATCAGCGTCAGTCGATCGACTCGCCGATACCGCGGCGCAGAATCGACCGTTGGATCGTCTCACCGAGACGCACCAACTCGTTGAGATCCTCGCGGGCCCCGGTGCGAGCATCGCCACCGCGCAGCAGGCGCGGGCCGAGAAGTTGCTGCAGAATTCCGGCCTCGCGTTCGCCGGCCACCTTGAACATGCGGAGATGTCTGGTCTCGAGCCCATACGCCTTGAATCGCACTGCGGCCTTTGCCACCACCAACGCCTCGTGGTCGAACGCGGCGGTGCCTTCGAGGTCGATCGACTCGATCAGCCCTAGGCGGTCGAGTTCGTTGATGTATCCGATGTCGACGCCGACGGCATCGGCCAGTTCGCCGGCGGTCATACTGACGGACCCTCCGGGTGAATCGAGCGGCGCGTCCCCGCGCGGTTCGATCTCGGGTTCACTGAGATCGATGACCGTTTCCGCTTCGAGCTCGGGCGCTTCGACATCCTCGTCGTCATCGGTGCGTCGGAAGAGCGTTGGCTCCGGGAGCGGGTCTGAACCACGCGGCGGCAGTTCGCTGGCCGGATCGAATCCGGCTTCTTCGAGACGGCGGCGAATGACCTTCAGCGGCAAGAAGTTGTCGCTTTGCTGCGTGAGGATCCAGCGCAGTCGCTCGACGTCGGCATCGTAGAACTTGCGATAACCCGAGGGGGTGCGTTCGGGCTCGATCAGGCCCTGGCTCTCGAGAAATCTGATCTTGGCGATCGTGACGTCGGGGTGCTCCTCTTTGAGAAGGCTGAGCACCTCTCCGATCGAGTGATGGGAGCCGCTCATGACCCGGTCCCATGCACGAAGACAAGTTTGAACTTGCCGACCTGGAGCTCATCGCCGTCGTTGAGTTCGATGTCGTCGACGCGTTCACGGTTGACATAGGTGCCGTTCAGCGAGCCGACATCTCGCACCCAATACCGGGCGCCATCGCGCCGAACCTCCGCATGACGCCGCGAGACCGTGATGTCGTCGAGAAATATGGTGCCTTTCGGATGGCGCCCCACGGTGACCACGTCGTCATCAAGGGCATAGCGTGCGCCCGCCTTGGCCCCCTGCAGCACGACGAACAGTCCCTCATGGGCTCCAAAGGCCGAACGGTCGATCTCGTCTCCGGAGGGTGTCTCCAAAGTGACGACAGGAGTTTCGGAGGTGATGTCGGCGCGCTCGAGAGGAGCGCCGCACGACGAGCAGAAGTTTGCCGTCGGCAGGTTCTGGTGACCGCATCCTCCACAAGCCATGTTGTCGCTGCTCACCCGTCGATGAGGGCGGTGTAGCCCGCGGCATCGAGGAGACCATCGAGCTGCATCGCATCGGACATCTTGATGGTGCAGATCCAACCGTCGCCGTAGGGGTCGGTATTGAGCCGTTCCGGGGCATCGGCCAGTTCGTCGTTCACCGCGACGACCTCGCCACTGACGGGGGCGAAGAGATCGCTGACCGACTTGGTCGATTCGACCTCCCCGAATGTGGAGCCGGCATCCACGGAAGTCCCGGTGCTTGGTAGGTCGATGTAGACGACATCGCCGAGGGCGTCCTGGGCGTAGTCGGTGATACCGATGCGGGCAGAGTCGCCGTCGACCTGTACCCACTCGTGGTCGGATGAATAGCGGAGTCCTTCAGGCACATTCATGATCGAGAACCTAACCCAAAGCTCAGGTCGATTTGTGATCCCTGGCCCTGAACGGGCCACATCACTCTCATGGACGGATGAGCTGCTCGATACGCCGAACGTACTCGTCGGCCAGCCGTGCCGCCGCGGCCTGGTCGGGACCCTCGGCGACAACCCTGGTGGTGGGATCTTCAGGGTCCGGCAGCACCAGCGCCCAACCCCCGTCGTGATGGATTCGGACACCGTCCACGAGGTCGAGCTCGCGGTCGTTGGACTGCTCGACCAACTCTCGCATCACCGAACCCTTTTGGTCCCACGGCGTGACGACCTCGCGCTCTTCGATGTGAACCGTTGGCAGGGTGTCGACAGTCTCCGAAAGCGGGTTGGGGTCTCGCGCGAGCATGTCGAGCAGACGGACGAAGGTGGCCGTGGCATCGAACGCCGGCATGAACTCCGGAACGATGAACCGGCCCATCGTGTCTCCGGCGAACGACATGAGTGGATTGGCTGCGTTCTCCATGATCGCGGCCGGCGCCGTCGGCGTCAGCACCACGGAACCCGAACGTTCCTCCACCATGGTGGTGGCATGCGTCGTCATCGAGATGGGAATCGCGACCCGTCGCCCATCGAGACTTGAGGCGTGCAGTGCAATCAGTGCGAGGAAGAGCCGGGTGTCATCGATCACTCTTCCCTCGTTGTCGATCACGGTGATCTGCTCGCCCCCAGGCGTGAACACAACACCAAGCGATGATCGCGAAGACACCACCAGGTCGCTGACATCAGCGGCGTGACGATCACGATCGAAGTCGGCGATACCAGAAGTGGATGCAAATGGATTGACCGCCAACACTTCAGCACCGAGCTTCGCCAACAGGTTCGGCATGATGAACGAGACGGCGCCGTAGCCGTAGTCGGCCACGAGCTTCAAGCCGCTGGCGCGAATGGCAGGAAGATCCACCATCGACTCGATTGCAGTGGCGTAGTGCTCCAAGGCCCGCGGCGCGTAGTCGATGTCGCCGATTTCGGCCGGGAACACCCGGCGATAGTCCTCTCGGTTGAAGACCCGCTCGATCCTGCGGTGAGCGATCTCACTCATGTCCGCACCGCTGGCGTCCATGAAACCGATCACAATCGAGTTGGGGTCGTGCCCGTGGAGCCGCAAAGCGATCGCGCCCGCGATCGCCGGCCGTCGGGTGATGAAACGCGTGACGGGAAGCGGCACGACCTCGAGGTCCTGCACAGAAACGCCGGACGCATTGAGCCCCGCGTGGACCGCTCGTTTGAGCATGCGTGCCGATCGCGAGGAATCGCGGCTCGTGATGACGACGTCGCCCTGCTTGAGCGTCGATCCGTAGGCCATGGCCATGCGGGTGACGAGCTCGGGAGTGACGTCGACGTTGGCGAGACCGGTGACGCCGTCGCGCCCGAACAAGCTGCGTGCGCCTCGGGATTCCCAGACGATCGAGTTGTTGATCGTGGCGCCGGCCTCGATGGTCTTGAATGGATAGACCTTGACCCCGGCAGTGATGTGGGCGCCTTCACCGACGAAACACTCGTCGCCGATCACCACGCCCTCGTCGACCACCACCCCCCGACGAAGATCACACGCTCGACCGACAACGGCGCCTCGGAGCGAGACACCCTCGCCGAGGTAGGTGTTGTCGGCGACCACGACCCGGTCGGTCGATACTTCGCTACGGACTCGAACGTTGGCGCCGAGCACGGTGTAGGGGCCGAGGTTCACTCCGGCTTCGATACGGCAGTTGTCGCCGATCACGCCCGGCCCACTCACGGTGGCGTCACGGTGGATCGTGACGTTCTCGCCGATGTAGAGGCCTTCGCCCCGGTCGAAGCCGTTGATTCCGACTCCGACGGTGCCGTCGAGGATGTCGGTATGGGCGTTGACGTAGCTCTCGAGATTGCCGACGTCCTCCCAGTAGCCCTCACCGACAGCGCCGTAGAGCGGCCGGCCGTCGGCCAGCAGCGCTGGGAACACCTCGCCGGAGAAGTCGACCGGGCGGTCCGGCGGGATGTAGTCGAAGATCTCCGGTTCGAGCACGAAGATACCGGCGTTGATCGTGTCGGAGAAGACCTGTCCCCAGCCCGGTTTCTCGAGGAATCGATCGATGGAGCCGTCCTCCTTCGTGATCACGATGCCGAACTCCAGCGGGTTCTCGACCCGGATCAACCCGATCGTGGCGGTCGCCTTCTTCTCCTTGTGGAACTCCACGATCTTGGTGAGATCGATGTCGGTGAGCACATCGCCAGAGATGACGAGGAACGCTTCGGTGAGCTCGTCCATGGCATTGCGAACGGAGCCCGCCGTGCCGAGCGGTGTTTCCTCGGTGGCGTAGACCATCTTCACGCCGAACTCGGAGCCGTCGCCGAAGTAGTTGCGTATGTGGTTCGCCATGAAGGCGACGGTGACGACCACTTCGTCGAAACCGTGTCGCTTCAACAGGTCGAGGATGTGTTCCATCATCGGCCGATTCGCCAAAGGCATCATCGGCTTCGGAACATTTGAGGTGAGTGGGCGGAGGCGAGTCCCCTCGCCGCCAGCCATGATGACCGCCTTCACTGCGGTGAACCTAGTCGCTTACCTCTTCGCGATCGCGCCGCCCCTCGCGCAAGGCGGTGCGGGCGAGCGGTATGTATTGCGCGGCCGAGAGGTAGCTGTAGATCAGCGATGGCACCGCAAAGATCCACCCGAGCCACAGCCACAGGTCGGCGGTGCTGTGATCGCTTGCCCCGAGGAGCAAGCCGGGGAACGCGAAGTAGAGGCCGAACGTGGCGCACTTGCCCCACCAGGTGACGTCGATACGACGACCGCCGAGGGCTCCGAGCACAATGCCACCGAGAGCAACGAGGCCTTCTCGAGCCAGAGTCAGAACGACGAGCCACCACGGGACCGACCCGTCGACACCGACAGCGAGAATGCCCACAATCAAGACGGCTCGATCCGTGAGCGGGTCGATGAGCTTGCCGAACTCACTCACGACATCGAACTTGCGAGCCCACCAGCCATCGAGCCAATCGGTGGCGCCAACCGCGCCCCAAAGCCAACCTGCGGCCCACCGATCATTCTGATCGAACAGCAGCCACAAGAAGAGCGGCACACACGCGAGCCGCACAAGCGAGATCAGGTTGGGCACGGTGAGGATGCGATCCTCGAAGATCCCGACCTGTCGCTCTCGTGGCTCCTCGTCAGCCGGAGTCCCGTCACTCATGGCCGAGAGCCTACGATGCCGATGTGCCTACCATCTTCACCCGCATCATCGATGGCGAGATCCCCGGCCGCTTCGTGTGGCAGGACGAGCTCTGCGTCGCCTTCCTCGACGTCCGTCCCTTGGCGCGAGGCCACGTGCTCGTGGTCCCCCGCGAAGAGGTCGACCACTGGGTTGAGCTCGCGCCGGAGACCGCCGCCCACATGATGGGTGTGGCGCAACGCGTCGGCCGCGCCCAACGCGAGCTGCTCTCCCCTGCCCGCATCGGCATGATGATCGCCGGTTTCGAGGTCCCACACGTCCACGTGCACGTCGTGCCGATGGATTCAATGGCAGCGCTGGACTTCCGTAACGCCGACCCCAACCCCGACCAGGCCGATCTCGACCAAATCCACACCGACCTCGCCCGTTTACTCGACTAAGACACGCTGGGGTCTGTCCCCAGCGTGTCTTAGTCGGTGACCGGGTCTGACTCGG
>JAJCXZ010000022.1 GCA_029263175.1 Acidimicrobiales bacterium
CCCTTACAACCAATCGTCATAAAAGGAAAAATGAGAAAGAAACCCGAGCGGTCGCCAATCGCTGGATTGTGCAATTAAACGAGAAAGCCACGAATCTGGCATCGTCACCCCGCTCGGCGGCGATCCTGTTCAGGCTGGAAGAGAATGATTTTCAGGTCCTTCAAGGTCTAGGGTCGAGAGGGCTGCTGCTCATCGAAAGAGCACCGGATATTAGCGCGATAGAATTGGCACGTCAACTCGAAAATAGTCCTTATATCGGCGATTTCGAGCCGGATAATGTCGTCAAATTGAATCCGTTGTCCAACCGATTTTCGGGGTTGATGCTATCGGATTTTTAATCCCCGGCCCCGGTTCAATATCCCAAGTTCTTTGGATCGAGATTTCGGTTACGGCAAATTGAGCCGCCCGGAACCCACTGCAGGGGAAGGAGAGTGGGATGCTGGGGAACTTTCTTCAGAAACAACTGAAGACGTTACATGAAATGCAATTGCTGTATTGATGGTTATTTCGGCGATGTTGAACGAAGTACCGGCTTATACTCTGTCGTATCCGGCCATCTAATCCGACCCGACCGACGCTCTCCTGAAACTTGGTTGATTTTGCCCTCGGAGATGCACTTTGGAGGGTCGGCGTCCCCGACGACCAAAACATCAACCGTGGCGGTCGCCGGGGACGTCGAACCTCCGGAATTACCGGATACAAGTTTCCTGTCTAATTAACGGACTCCGCGTTTGGAGTTAACGGCGGCTCTCGTTGGAACTTGACTATTTTTGTCTATAGGAAATTTCCCTGGAGGGTCGGCGTCCTCGACGACCGAAACATCGAACGCGGCGGACGCAGAGGCCTGCGTCCCTCCATATCGCGGCACCTGGAACCCAAGTTTCTTAATGTATTATGAGACCCCGATCAGGGGCCGGGGGCGGCTCTCCTGAAACTTAGCTAAAATGGCACGGTTTCCTGTGTTATTAAAGTGGGTCAAAAAAAACCCACGAGTGGGCTCCCTGCATAAAAAATCGGTGCCGTAAACAGAAACATGGTTATACTTACCGGTACGGTAACCGTTTCATCTTCCCTGCAATAATGCCCTGCCCCGGAGCGAAGAATAGTCGACCTTCCCTCTTCGAAAACATCTTTTCAAAGAATAAGCCCAAATGCTTGATGATTCCAAGCAGTTGCTCGAATCAGATTAGTGGCAAACGGATATTTGTTTCCAGGGCACTCGAAAAACCCGTTAAATGATATTCTTATTTTTTTGATATTTTTTTCAAATCCCGTGTAAGGCTCCTCTCTTTTTCGTTCTATGCCTCTCCAGACACTCGTTACCAACATTAACAAAGCCAAAAGTGGAGGGGATCATGAACATCAAACAACACATCACCCAAAAAACATTCAACCCAAAAACGACGTCATTCCTAATCTTTCTTCTCATATTTTCTACTCACACTTTGTTCTCGGAACAGGGCGAAGCACAAAAATCGATCGATCATGATCGCTCAACTGCCAGAAAAACGAAACTAACGGTTTCCACGACAGATGACTTTATGTCGTTGGCAAAGGGAACATTCGAATTGGAACTGGTCGACAATCGTCTCTTTCTGCAGGCCCATGAAGTGGAAATATCGGCGGTTATCGCCGAACTTTCGAAACGAGGATCGATCGTGATTGATTTTTCCGAGATGGTCGATAAAAAGCTGTCGATTTCGCTCGATAATGTCGAGATCGGCCAGGCAATTCAGGAGATCGCTTATGAGGTCGACAAAGGGATTAAGTTCGCCCTGCATTACCGCGTCGACAGCAAAACTCAAAAACGACGCCTCATCCGCGTCGAGGTCATGGCCAAAAATACCAGCCGCGGGCTGCAGACCTCAAATGCGAACTCGCAAGCGACAGCAACGCCGAAGGCAAGGGCCAGCGGCACATCCGCCGACAGCCCAGCCAGCACGCAGGAAAGTGCCGTGGCCTCCCGGATATCCGCCACATGGTTCCAACAGCTTCGTTCTGCACCGCCGGCAACCGAAGCCGATGTTGTGCAAATCATCGACAAAAATGAAGCGAATACGATGGTCACCGAGGCGGTAGCCAATCAATGGGTGATCCAACTGACGAATGAAGCGCTGACAACAGTATCCTCACCGGCCGCAGCCGCGGCTCTGTTCGCAGACATCGGCGAGGATATAACCGTCATTGGCGGACTGGGGTTGAACGGTCAATTGCTGGTCGAAGCCGATTCGGGAGCCGCTATTGAAGATGTTAGCAGAATGCTTGCAAGCGTGGCCATCATCAACCATTTCGAGCCTAATTACCTCATCAGAACCGAGACGTTACCAAACGATACCAGATTTTCCGAGTTGTGGGGATTGCATAATACCGGCCAATCAGGCGGTAAAGCCGATGCCGACATCGACGCCGTGGAAGCGTGGGACCTCACGACTGGCAGTCGCAGCGGCATTGTCGCCGTCATCGATACCGGGGTCGATTACACACATCCCGATCTGGCAGCTAATATATGGACAAACCCGGGTGAGATTCCGAATAACGGCATTGACGATGACGGCAACAATCATATTGATGACATTCACGGTTACGATTTTTTCAATGACGACGGTGATCCGATGGATGACCGCGGTCACGGTACCCATGTTGCCGGCACCATTGCCGCGGCAGGAAACAACCAGAACGGCGTAACCGGCGTCACGCACCGATCCTCGATCATGGCACTCAAGTTTCTCGGCAGCGGTGGATTCGGGTCAACTTCCGACGCTATTCGGGCCGTCAACTATGCCGCGATGATGAAGCGCGATCATAATGTCGCGGTCCGGATAACCAACAACAGCTGGGGCGGCGGCGGTTTCTCGACAGCAA
>JAJCXZ010000023.1 GCA_029263175.1 Acidimicrobiales bacterium
AGGATGATCTTGCCGAAGAAGTCGCTCGACAACATCTTGTTCTGGGCTTCGGCGGCATCCTCCAAGGCGAATTCCGAATCGATGATGACCTCGAAGTCGCCACCGCAGAACGTGTTCCACAGTGGCCCCATCTCGTCGGGCCGATAGGGCCCCGAACCGCGGATCGAGATGCCCGAATGGAAGACGTAGCCGAGCGAGGGGATGGTGGCCTCGTCCCCCGACGAGTTGCCGCAGTTCACCAACCGACCGTGAATGCCCAGGGCAAACAGCGACGGGCCGAACAGGGCGGTACCCACATGATCGAACACCATGTTCACCCCCGCCCCGTGGGTCACTTCGCGCGCCCAGCCCGCTACATCGCCCGTGCGGTTGTTGAGCACATGGTCGGCCCCGAGTTCCAGGGCTCGTTCGCATTTCTCGTCGGTTCCTGCCGTGGCGAACACCGTTGCCCCGGCGTGCTTGGCCAGCTGGATGCCGGCCGTCGAGACCCCCGAGCCCGCGGCATGGATCATCACGGTTTCTCCGGCTTGAAGCTCCCCCACCTCGAACAGAGCGTGATTCGCGGTGAGATAGCAGGTCGGGAAGGTCGCGGCCGCTTCCAGGGTCACCTGGTCCGGCACGGCGTACACGTGACTGGCCGGGACGAGACACTTCTCGGCGTAGCCGCCATCGACGGTGGCGCCGAGGACACCGAGTTCGCCGAACAGATCACCCATCCCGGCAAGCTTCGAATCGTCGGACACGCCGGCCAGCGACGGGTCGACCACCACTCGGTCGCCGATCGACACAGTGGTCACCGCGGTGCCGACCGCCGACACCGTGCCGGCGATGTCCATGCCGGCGATGTGGGGATAGTGGAATCCCGGCATCTGGAACCAGCCGTTGCGTTGGACGACATCGAGCCGGTTGAGCGCCGTGGCACCCACGTCGATCACGACGTCGGCCGCACCCGGCTCAGGGTCGGCCATGTCGACGTATTGGAGGACTTCCGGGCCTCCCGCCTCGTGATACAGCAGTGCCTTCATGGTCGGGTGCTCCTTCTCCGCTGAGCCACAGCGAGACCGGGCGGTATCCATCCCGCATCGGCCGGGTTGACGGTGGTGCCGGGCGGCACCACCTCGTCGATGGCATCGAGCACATCAGATGACAGGTGAACCTCCGCCGCGCCGAGGAGGTCCTCGAGCTGGGCCTCGGTGCGAGGACCGATCAGAGCAGCAGTCACGGCCGGATGCTCGCGGATCCACGCGAGCGCGAGATGCGCGGGCGACAGCCCTGCCTCCGCCGCAATGACCGACAGTGCCTCCACGGCATCGAACTTTGCCTCGTTGCCGCCATCGAAGTGATCGGGGTTGGTGGCGCCGCGACTACCCGACGGCATCGGGTTGTGGCGGGTGTACTTACCGGTGAGCCAGCCCCCGGACAGGGGGCTCCAACAGATGACCCCGATGTCGAGGAGGCGGGCCGTGGGCAGGACGTCGCCTTCGATACCCCGACACAGGATCGAGTACGGCGGTTGCTCCGAGACCGATGGTTGCCCGCCAGTGCGATCGGCGATCCAGTGCGCCTGCACCAGATCTTCGGCGGGGAACGTCGACGTTCCCCAGGCCCGGATCTTCCCGGCCGCCACCAGATCGGTAAGGGCGCCGATCGTCTCCTCCAGGGGCACGTCCGGGTCGGGACGGTGGGCCTGGTAGACGTCGATGTGGTCGACACCGAGCCGGCGAAGGCTGTCGTCGACCGCCTGCTCGATCCATTGGCGAGAGTTCCCGCGGCGGGTCGGATCATCATGATGGCCGACCGGATGGTGGAACTTGGTACAGAGCACGACCTCGTCGCGGCGATGCCGGAGGGCGGCGCCAACGAGCTGTTCATTCTCGCCCTCGCCGTACATGTCGGCCGTGTCGACCAGGTTGATGCCGCTGTCGATCGCCCGATTGATGATGCGGTGGCACTCGTCGAGGTCGGTGTTGCCCCAGCTCCCGAGCACCATCGTGCCCAGCCCGAGCCCGCTCACGGCGAAACCAGAACGCCCGAGCGGCCTCTGCTCCATCATCGGCGGTCCATCGTTACTTGAGTCCCCGGATGAACGGCTGAGCGAGTGCTCTCGGCGGCCGCACCCTGCGGGCGAAGACGGCCATGCCGAAGATCGTGACGAGGAACGGCAGCGCCTGAAGAAGCTCGGGGTTGATGTCGTACCCGAACCCCTGGACCGACAGCCGAAACGACACCGCTCCCGCAAACAGAATGCAGCCGGCGACAGTGCCTCGCAGCGTCCAGCCGCCGAAGATCACCGCCGCTATGGCGATGAATCCGCGTCCGCTGACGGTCGGCTCGAACTGCCCGATCTGCACGAAGACGAAATAGGCACCGCCCAGGCCGGAGGTGAAGCCGGCGAGATAGATGGCCTCCCGGCGCCGCCGATTGACGTCGATGCCGGAGACATCGGCCGACTGGGGATCCTCCCCCGACGACCGGACCTCCAGCCCCCAACGGGTGCGATAGAGCAGCCACCAACACGCCGGGACGAGGGCGTAGAGGACGTAGAACGGCCACGGCTGGCCGAACAGGGCTCGGCCCACGAGCGGCAGATCGACAAGCACCGGGATCTCGAGGTCGCCGGCCTTGCTTGTCTCCAAGTCGATCTCTCGTTCGAGGAAGGCGGCAAGACCGACCACGAGGATATTGAGGGTCAACCCTACCACGAACTGATCGGCCGCCAGCCGGTGGCTCATTTCCGCCTGCACCCCAGCGACGATCATGCCTCCGAGGGCACCGGTGACCAGTGCGACCACGACCGACCCAGTGATGTCGAAGCCCAGGGCCGCGGTGAAGGCGCCGCCGACGAGCATGCCCTCGACCGAGATGTTGATCGTGCCCGATCGTTCGGCGACCAGTTCGCCGGAAGCGGCGAACAGGAGCAGTCCGGCTGCGAGCGCGGCACCGATGTAGGTGGACTCGCTGGTGAAGATCTCCCAGAGTGCGTCGATGAGTGCTGTCATGTCAGGTCCTCGCGGTGCTCAGGGCACGGGCTCGGCGACGTTCCCTGACGAACATGACGGCCGGGGGGATCAGCAGGGACAGGACGAGGAATCCCTGGATCACCTCGGTGATTCGTGACTCCACTCCAGTGCTCCCGACGAACCCGGAGCCAGTTCGCAGTGCCCCGAACACAATCGCCACCGGAATGGCGGCGATTGCCTTCTCGCGAGCGACGAGGGCCACGAGCAGGCCCGTCCAACCGATGCTCGAGGAGAACCCGGGGACCAGTCGATAGTTCCCGAACAGGAAACCCCCGCCGGCCAGCATCGCGGCACCCGCCACCCCGGCGAAGGCCCCACTGAGCAGAAACGCGCCGAGGCCGGACCGGTCCTGGGAGACCCCGGCGCGCTGGGCGGCGCGCGGATTGCGGCCCAACATCCGGAGTCGAAATCCCCACGTGGTTCGGGTGAGCGCGAAAGCAAGGACCGCTGCGGCAGCGGCACCGAGGAACACGGCGAACGGGATGTCGTTGCCGAAGATGTGAAACTCGGGCAACCGATTGTCATCGGCGAGCTGGGCGCTCACCTGGTTGCGGTTCCCGCGACTCGCTTCGTCGGCGAGAAGCAGCCACTGGTTCTTGAGCCCATAGGCCACGGCTTGCGCCGCCACCGTGACCAACAGCAGCGTCGAGAGGACTTCGGGGACACCCCGCTTGAATCGGAGCACTCCCGCGATGCCCGCCCACACTGCGCCACCGATGGCACCGAACACGAGCAACACGACCACGTTGATCGGACCGGGGCCACCAATCCGAAATCCGAAGTACACCGCGAAGGCGGTGCCGATGAGCAACTGCCCCTCCTGACCGATGTTCACGAGACCGGCTCGGCCCGAGATGATCGTGCCGAGGGCCACGAGGAGCATCGGTGCCGCGGCCGCCAGGGTCTGTCCCCATCGACCTGGGCCCAAGACGCTGCCGTCGATGAGGGCGTCGAGCACCGGACGCCAGTCGCCGCCGGTGGCCTCCACGAGTATCCCGGACAACAACAACGCTGCCGCGACGCTCACGACATACAGGAGGATGCGTTCGGTGAGGCGGCCAGTCATACGGCTGCACCGCCCATGAGCAGGCCGATGCGCTCGAGGTCGACCCGAGCACGCGGGGTCTCCCCCACGATCCGTCCCCGTGAGATGACAGCGATACGGTCGGCGAGATCGAGGATCTCTTCCAGTTCGCTCGAGATCAGCAGGACTGCGGCACCATCGTCGGCGGCCGCACGGATGCGTTCCGTCATGTACTCGATCGCCCCGACATCGAGGCCTCGTGTCGGTTGTGCGGCCACCAGGACCTTTGGGTGCTGCCACATCTCGCGGGCGAGTACGACTCGTTGTTGGTTGCCACCCGACAGCGTCCACAACGGCGCTTCGGGGCCGGTGCACTGGATCTCGAACTGCTCGATGAGGCGGGTTGCGAGCTGACTGAGTTCCGAACCGTTGATGATGCCGTGGGAGGCCACGATCCCGGGGTCGACGAGGACCAGATTTTCGGCCACCGACATGTCGAGTACGACTCCTGAGTCGTGCCGATCCTCGGGGATCACGGCGATGCCGGCCCGCGCCATCGCACCAGGACTGTTGGTGGGGACGACCACACCGTCCACGAGGACCTGCCCGGATGCCAACGGCACCAGTGACGACAACATGTCGCCCAGTGCGCGCTGACCGTTGCCCTCAACGCCGGCGATCCCGAGGATCTCACCGGCTCGAACCTCGAGCGAGAGCTCATCGAGCACCTTGAAGACCCTCGCCACCTTGGCGACCGCGCTCCGGATCTCGAGGACCGGAGCGGCAGCCGACGGCGCGGCCACCGCGATCTCCTCGGAGGCGGCTCGTTCATCCGCCTCGAGTCCGACAAGGCCGAATGCGGCGCGCTCGGACCGGAGGGAGACCTCTCGTCCGACCATGCCGCGAGCAAGTGTCGAGGCGTCGGCATCGGTGGTTCTGAGCCGGTCGACGATCGCTCCCTGGCGCATGATCGTGATGTCATCGGTGGCGGCGAGGACTTCGTCGAGCTTGTGGCTCACCAACACAACCGCTCGACCTTCGGCTGCCACAACCTCGCGGAGCGACTCGAAGAGTTTCGCCGACTCATCAGGGGTGAGGACCGACGTCGGCTCGTCGAAGATGACGATGCTCGGGTCCCGCCGCAGGCACTTGATGATCTCGACCCGCTGGCGGAGCCCTGCCGTGAGCGACCCGACGGTGGCGTAGGGGTCGATGTCGAGTCCGAAGTGTTCACCGATCTCGGCGATCCGGTCGCGTACCGCAGCGGGATCGAACCGGCCCGCGTCACCGAGCGCGACGTTTTCCCAAACGGTGAGGGCATCAACGAGACTGAAATGCTGGTGCACCATGCCAACGCCCAGACCGGCCGCGGTGAGCGGGTCGTGGATCTGGCGTTGTACCCCATCGATGTGAATCGACCCGGCATCGGGCAGGACGAGGCCGATGAGGATCTTCATGAGGGTGGACTTCCCGGCGCCGTTCTCGCCGAGAATGCCGTGTATTCGGCCGCGATGAAGCGAGAGGTCTACGGCGTCACTGGCTGTGACTGCGCCGAAGGACTTCGAATTGCCGCGGAGTTCGACGGCCGGGGTGGGTTCCGCAGCGGAACCCACCCCC
>JAJCXZ010000024.1 GCA_029263175.1 Acidimicrobiales bacterium
TTGCCGCCGCGGGCGAATCGGGCGGTGTAGTACATGCCGTTGTCCGCTAGAACCGATGCCGGATAGCCGTGTTGACCTGCGGTTTCGCGGAATGTGCCAACAACAATGGTGGTGGTCACGGTGTTGTGTGCGGTCACCGACAGGGCGTAGCGGGCGTGGTCATCGAGCCATGACAGCACTTCGCTGTCGGTGCCGTCGGCGAGGCTGACGTGGGTCATGTCGGACTGCCAGGTCTCGTTGGGCAGCTCGGCTTGGAACCGGATGTAGGACGACTTTGGTCGTTTGCGTGGTGCTGGTTCGATCAAGCCCGCGGCGATGAGATGACGGCGGATCGTCGAGACCGAAACAATCTCACCGTGATGCTCACGCAGATGCCACCGGATCGTTTCCGGGCCGGCATCGAGGCCCTGTCCGGTGAGGGTTCGACGCAGCTCCACGACCGCCTCGATCGTCGCAGCCGGGGTCTTGTTCGGCGAGCTCTTCGGCCGTCGCGACACCGGTTCGAACGCGGCCTCGCCTTCGGCGCGGTAGCGGCTGATCAGCTTCGATACCCAGCCTCGCGACACGCCATACAACCGGGCCGTCTCCGCCTGAGTCAGCCCCTCAACCTCGACCGACAAAATGATCGACATGCGCTTCGACATCCACCACAATCACCGCCGAAATGTTTCCGATGTCGCGACACATGTGTTTCCGATGTCCTGAACTCACACACCTCCTCCGACACATTTCAGATCGCGTTTCCCCTGGCTGGACAACGTTTTTCTCGCGTACCTCTTCGCCGGTGAGCTGGATCTCACTGCCTTTCGTGCTAAGTCGGATGCGAAGCGCCGTGTCTACTGGGGAGCGGTTGCGCTCATAGCAGCGAGAGCATGAGGCCGAGCTCTTGGGGGACGTGCCATGGTCACCGGTCTGCCCTGGCGGTGGTTGGGTGCCGGCTCAGTCCTGTGGCCAGCCGTAGGCGGAGAACAGTTGGCGGGTCGTTTCGGGTGCGTCGCCCCAGTCGAGTGCGTCGTCGGCCTGGAAGCGGGTTCGGCGACCAGCGATTGTCCGCAGCAGTTCGTAGCTTGTCCCTGCAATTTCTGGTTGGGCCGATGCCGCACCGATCCGGGTGCCGGTGTCGGCACAGTGGAGCGTGACGCCGTCGCCGGTCGCGGCGATCCGGTCGGCCAGTGTCATCTCGTAGTACTTCCGCAGCGAGTCTTCGACCAGCGCGGTGTCGAACCCTCGACGCTCGCCGAGCGCTTCGAGTATGTCGCCGAGGTGGACGACTGCGTCGACGGTCGGGTGCACCTCGGGTGGCATTGTTGCGATGCGCTGGTCCCATTCGCCTATGAGTTCGTCGATGGTGCGGCCGCGTCGTGTGTCGACGCCTGCGTCGGTCCACTCATCGCGTACCTTGCTGGCCGCTGATCTTGTTGCTTCGTCGGTGTGGGTGATGGCGCGGAATACCTCTTTGGGCACGTCATCGTCGATCACGGCACCGAGGAAGTGGATGTGATGGGCGATCACGTCTTGGTTCGACCACGCTGGACAGGATGGGCAGGTCATCCGGAGTTGTTCGTCGTCGAGCCGTTTGGCGACCCGGACCATCTGTTGCTTGGCGGCGAGGTACATGGTCGATTCATCCATGGCTCAGACCAGCCTGAGCAGGGTGTCGCGAATGCCGAACTGGTACTCGGCGGCCATCTCGATCGAGCGTCGGCAGGTTCCGATGTGTCCCTGCAGCGCCAACACGTCACGGCTGCAGCGCGATAGCGGGTGACTGGGGTCGACGGTGGTCGTGCCGGTCAGTCGTGTCAGAACGTGGATGACTTCGACGGCGGTCCGGTTGGCGTTGGTTGCTGCTTGGTTGATTCTTACTCGTTGCGTTCCCGGTAGCTCGCCGTTGCGTTCGGCGTGTTCCCACATGGTGGCGAGTTCTCGCTCCATGAAGGAATTCGCGGCGTGCCATTGGGCCTGGATCTGCATGAAGTCGACTTGGATGCTGGCGTTGTGGGTGAGCGGCCCGGTCGGCTCGATCTTGTGACCGAGTGCGAGTTGTGCCTCGTCGAGTGCTCGCCGCGACGCACCAAGTTGGACCGCAGCGACGGAACACGCGATCGGCCAGTTGCCGTTGCCGACCATCGTTCGGTACGGGCCGCGGTCGTTGTCTGTGGGTTGAAACGTCGAAACCGTCCACGCCAGCGGGATGGTCTGTGTCGGGATCACGATGCTGTTGCTCCCCGTTCCTCGCAGGCCGGTCGGGTTCCAGTCGTCGAGGATCTCCGCCCGATCGGCTGGTACCCAGGCGAACCGATAGTCGGGTTCTTCGCCTTCGACCACCGGCATGACCGCTGCTTGGCCGCCGATCCACGTTGCCCCGTAGCAGCCGGTGTTGAATCTCCAGCGGCCCTCGAGAACCCCGGAGTCACCGTCGACGGTCAATGTTCCCTGTCCGGCGATCGTCGAGGCCGACGCGGCCAGGGGGTCGGTGAGCACTTCGGCTGCCCACGCCGGGTCGCCACCATTTGCGATCCAGCCGAGTTCGGCTGCGCCCTGTGTGACGACCCATCCGACGGATGCGTCGCACGATGCGAGCTCGACTCCGTTGGCGAACCACTCGGCCGGGGTCGCGCCCACGCCGCCGAGCTCCCGTGGCACGAGTTGGCGGAACAGCCCGCGGCGCGCAATCGCCTCGTACAGGTCGTCGGGCACCCGGCGGCTCCCGCTGAGTTCCTCGGAACGTCGTTGGACGTCGTGACCGATCAACCGGACGGCTTTCTGAACGGCGCCCACTGTCGTCGGTTCCCCGGTGCTGATGTCATCGATTGCCGTCATGACGGTCCCCCATGTCTCATCCGGCTGGTACCGCATTCTGCAGTATCTTCGCCTCGAGGTTGACGTTACTGCAAAATGCAGTAATGTCAAGGTGTGAGTTCGCAGCCGACCGTTTCGTCTTACGCCATCCTTGGACTGCTTGCGCTCCGTCCGTGGACGGGTTATGACCTGACCCGCCAGGCGACTCGCAGCCTTCGGTTTGCCTGGCCGAAATCGGAGCGGCTGCTCTACTCCGAACCCAAGAAGCTTGTGGAGCTGGGGTGGGCGACGACGCACCGAGAGACCGTGGATGGGCGGTCTCGCAACGTCTATGAGATCACCTCTGAGGGGCGCGACGCTCTCGAGGCGTGGATGACGACCCGTCCGGCGCCGCCGCAGCTCGAAGCCGAGGCGCTGCTTCGCGTGTTGTTCGCCGAGCACGGCACCAGCGACGATGCCAAGGCGAGCCTCGAGGCACTCCGCTCTGATGCACGGGAGATGGAGGACAGCGTGGTCGCGATCAATGCGAGCTATCTCGAGGGTGGGCATCCGTTTCCCGATCGAACGCACTTGTCGGTGCTGTTCGCGACGTTCCAGGTGGAGGTGTTTGGCCTCGTGCAGCGCTGGGTCGACTTCGCATCCGAGGAGATCGATTCCTGGCCCGACATCAAGGGAGTCGGCCGGACTGACCGGGTCGACGAGTTGATCGTGGCGATGTGCGAGCGCCGTTCCCTGCTCGCCGGCGAAGGCGCGTGCGAGCCAGGGGCTGATCCGTGACAGAACCGCACAACGGTGCCGACCGCTGGGTCATTGAGGGTGTGGCCGCCGCACGCGAACTGCTCGACGCCGGCAGCCCGGAGACATGGCAGACGTCAACGTTGTCCGGCACCGGCGGTGGCAGGTTCGGTGGTTCGGTGATCGTGCGGTTCGAATCGCCGACGCGCACGGCGATTGCGAAGCTCGTCAAACGCAATGAGCTCGCCCCGGATCGCCCCTCGGCGTGGCGGCGAGAACTCGACGTCTATCGGTCACAGTGGCTGCACGATCGGATGCCTGTCGGATTGAGCCTCCCCGAATGTCTGGGTTCGACGATCACTGACAACGCCGCCGTCATTGTGATGTCCCAATCGTCGTTCCAACGACAGGGCCGGACCGTTGAGTGGTACGGCGACCTGGCAATCCACCTCGGGCAGCTGAACGGGCTTAGCGCCGATCCCGCGGACGCACCGCCATGGGCGACCCGCCGATTTGTGGCCCACGAGACCGAAGAAGCTGTCGCGCTCATTCCCGACAGCGTGGCGAACCGATCGACCATCATCGCCAACGTCATCGACCCTTGGGGTCCGTTGTTGAAACGGATCGCCGTGGCCGGAACGCAGCTGGTCAACGCGCTCTCGTCGTTTCCTACCGGACTTCATCATCTCGACGTCTTCAGCCGGAACGCAACCCGCGTCTGGGAACGCTTCGTGCTGATCGACTGGGCATACACCGGTCTCGCACCGCTCGGATGTGACGCTGCATCGCTGGTTGCCGTGACCGCGGTGCACGGCGACGTCCCAGCCGGCCGGCTCGGTGAGTTCCATGACGAGGTGACCGACGGCTACACCGCTGGCCTTCGGTCCGTCGGGGTGAACGTGCCCGCTGATGACCTGCGGTTCGTTGCCGATGCCGCACTCGCGCTGAGATTCGCCCGCTCCTTGACCCAGCCTCACGGCATCGGCCCCACGGTCGCGCCCACGATGACCGCGGCGATCGGACGACCGTTCGCCGAGGAGATGAAGTCATGGATTTCGTTGGCGCACCACTTGAAGCCGTCTGCCGAGCGTGCACTCGCAAGCGTTGGCGGGTAGAGCGACGATGCAGGTTCTGGGAGAACGTCGTCTCAGACCCGTGATCAGCGGTGACTAATCAGAGTCGGCCCGTCAGGGTTGTCGATGTCACCCGTGGGCGCTTGTCGATCGTCTGTAGGGGTGTGAGCCAAATGGACGTGAGGGAACACGCTGGAACGGTTTTGGGCGTCGCTCCGGATCGGAGTGTCTCGACGTGAACGTGAGGCGCTCGTCGGGGGATGAAGGTGACGCAACGCTGCTTGGAGAGAACCACTTTGCCTCATCGATCGACTTGGCCATGATTCGCTCGGTAGTTTTTGATGGTCCGGACAATCGTGGAGCCGATGAAGGGATAGTGCAATGTCGCCGGATGGGTCACGGGTTTTCGATCGGGTGGGTTGGTGGTTGGGTATCTCAGCGCTGCTGCTCATGTTCGTGGGATTTTTTGGTATCGACGAGGGTGGCTCGGAAGGCCCTTCCAGACCGGTCAGCGACATCGCCGCCGAGATCACTGACACCCACTCGAGAATCGTTGTTGGCAACACCGTCGGCATGATTGGAGGGCTGGTGCTGGTCGCGTTCGTGGCTGCATTGCGGATGCGTCTCGCCCGTGAAGGAGTCAAAGGTGAATTCTTGGCTCTGATCGCCTACGCCTTTGGGCTGGTCATGACGATCGGGGCTTTCGTGCTCGGGTCGTTCAGGATTGCTACCAGCGCTGCGATCGACCCGAACCTGCTCGCCAACGCCATCCTCCCGCTTTCGATTCTTAAAGAACACGTCGCTGACCTGCTCCTCTTGGGCGCTCTGGGTCTCGTCACAACCATGAGCGTCAGCTCGTTTCTTCTCGGACTGCTACCAAAGCCCTTCGCCTGGGTGGGCGTCGTCCTCGTCGCAGCCGCTGTGGCCCTCATACCAACAGGGCTTGGTATTGGTGGCCTTGCCTTGTTCATATGGCTGATAGCAGCCTGCGGCGTCCTCCTCAGCAGAGACGAATCCGCCAGCACCCAGACCACCAGCGTGTAGACGGAACGGACCACGGAAACGCAACGACGGGCGGCGTGCTCCCGGCGGAGTGCCCTACGACTGCGAGACCGCTGCTGACCAGGCCAAACGCTCACGCAGCGGCCAGCTCGGCACTCCAGGGCGCGCGTCTACTTTGGGTTGAAGTCGCCCCTCCGACACAAGCGTTAGTACACGCGTCATCTGCGCGGACGCTAGGCGAGTCCAAGAACGGTGAGAAGTGCGTCATCAATTGACCACAGCTCGTCCGCCGAGAGATAACCCACACGATCGCCGAGTCGTTGAGCGTCGACAGCTCCGAGCTGTTCGACGAGGACGTGGGTCGTGTCGCCAGCAACGGTTATTTCGGGTCGAAACGAGGCGGATCGAGCGCTACGTGAGGTTGGTGCGACGATTACGACTGAGCGGGGGAGGAGCTCATCGGCCTGGATCACGACGCCGTAGCGCACGCCTTGTTGTTCGTGGCCTACACCCTTTGGAGTTCGGAATCGGTAGACCTCACCGCGGCGCACGCAGTGACTCCATGAGTGAGGCGACGGCGAGCATTTCCTCACGGTCGGTTTCGTCGGCATCGAGCACCGCAGCTTCGGCGGCGAGATCTCGACCCCGCTTGAGCCGGGCTGCGGACGAGAGTAGCGATGATCGGATTGCCTCTGATCGAGTCAACCCAGTCGCCTCGATCGTCTGTAGGGCGCGTTCGGTCTCCTCATCGAGCCGGACAGAGATTGCTTTGGCCATGTCGTCAGTATGACAAAGTGTGATACAGCCCGCAACCTCGCTGCCGAATGGACCTCGCGAGATGGTCTCCCGAAGCGTCGCAAATCTGTCGGGGAGGGATGTGGGCAAAGGCATCTTCGGCGAGAGGTGTGAGCGGAGCGGGGGTGCGTTGCTAATGCTTTGCTAATGGCATCCAGCGTCCTGGAGCGGCATCGAGCGGTAGGGAGCGGACTCGCTGGTCGCCAGATGCCGCTCAGGGACGCTGGTTACCGCCAGACGACGCCAGATGCGTGGTGGGGGAGGTGAGTTCAAGTCCCCCCTCCGACACCATAGAAACCCCTGGTCAGAGCGTACGAGAGTGCTCCCAGGGGTGTCGTTTGCAAACGGATTTGCCAATGCCTGGGCAGATACCGGAATGTGCTGGCCCGGTTCATGCTTTCCAGGTTGGCTCCGGTAGGTGGGTGACAGGTTCGGGACGAGTTCCGGTTCCTGGGCGACACTGGCTCCGGTAGGTGTGTTACACCCACGGGTCGCTGCCTGGCGGTGCTGAGCCTTCTTCGTCGGTGACGGCTCTGTCGTTGCTGGCTGTGGAGGGTCGTCGTGTTGGTGGAGCTGGGTCTGGTGGAGCAGCGGCATGCGGCAGTGCTGGAGGTTCTCAATGAGGGCGTTGCGGTCACCGAGGTCGCTCGAAGACATGGGGTGACGCGCCAGACCGTGCATCGGTGGTTGCGTCAGTACGCGGCGCGGGGTCTGGGCGGGTTGGTGGATCAGTCGCCGAAGCCGGACTCGTGCCCGCATCAGATGCGGCCCGAGGTCGAGGCGCTGATCGTGGAGTTGCGGTTGGAGAAGCCGTCGCGAGGTCCGCGGACGTTGTTGTTCGAGCTCGAGGCTCGTGGGGTGGTGCCGTTGCCGGGTCGGTCGTCGGTGTATCGGTGTCTGGTTCGTCATGGCCTGATCGAGCCCGAAGCTCGTCGTCGCAAGAAGGCCGATTATCGGCGGTGGGAACGGGCCCGGGCGATGGAGCTGTGGCAGATGGACGTGGTGGGCGGTGTGATGTTGGCCGATGGGTGGAGGGCCAGCATCGTTTCGGGGATCGATGACCACTCGAGGTTCGTCATCTCGGCGCACGTGGTCAGGCGGGCAACCGCTCGCCCGGTGTGTGACGCGTTGGCCAAGGCCATGCGGGCCTATGGGGTGCCCGAGCAGGTCCTCACCGACAACGGCAAAGTGTTCACCGGCCGGTTCGGTCCGGGCAACAGCGAAGTGCTGTTTGATCGGATCTGTCGAGAGAACGGCATCAAACACATCCTCACCGCGCCGCGCTCGCCGACGACGACAGGCAAGGTCGAGCGGTGGCACAAGACGCTGCGACGCGAGTTTCTCGACGGCAAAGTCTTCGACTCTGTCGAACACGCCCAAGCCCAAGTCGACGCCTGGGTGCGGACCTACAATTTCGATCGTCGTCACCAAGGGATCGGCGATGTTGTTCCGTGGGAACGATTCCGTCTCGCCGGCGAAGACCACGCCACCGAACCGGTGCATCGCCCTGACGTCTCCGCGGAGACGTCAACGACGCGCAAGGTCGGGCGGGGCGGCAAAATCAGCTTCGCATCGGAGCTCTACAAGGTCGGCGTGTGGCTCGCCGGGGAAACCGTCGATCTCGCTGTCGATGCTGGGCTGGTGCAGATCTCACACCGAGGCGTGCTCGTGGCCACCCACGTTCAGCGGCATCGGCCGGCCAAGGAGTCGACGGCGCTACGCCGCAAGACCAAACGCGAGCTCGGAGAACGGCCCCGTCAACCCACGACCGGCCAGACCGTCACCCGCAAGGTCGACTCCTCCGGCGGCGTCTCATTCGCCGGCACCAACTACAAAGCCGGCAAGAAGAACCGGGGTCGTCAGGTCCAGGTCGCCATCGTCGACGACACCGTCGAGATCTCCGCCGGCGGCCAGATCATCCGCGTCCACCCGATCAAACACGACCGCTCACGAGAACACGGCGCATTCGCCAACGCCGGAGGCCGACCATCACGATCCAACGCCGCCTGAAACCCCCACGCCGACCGGAACACAGCTACCGGAGCCAACCCGGAACACGGGTACCGGGACTTGACA
>JAJCXZ010000025.1 GCA_029263175.1 Acidimicrobiales bacterium
CGTCGAAGAGCCTGGCGATCGCACCCGACTCGACCGGCTACTCCTTCCGTTCAACCGAATGGGAACGAAACGGTTCTTGAAAGACGGGCGCAAGAAGACGTGGGCCAATACCCGACTGCTCAACGCGGCGCGGGCCGAGAGCGACGACGCGTACCGTTCGAAGCTCGCCGAGCTCGAGGCGCTGTGCGAAGAACGGATCCAGGATCTCGTCACCCCACGGTTCGTGCTCATTCACCTGGCTCGCACAGGGTTCGGGATCGAGCTCCCGGACGCGAGGACGTAGCGCTCAGGCATTCGCCACGACTGCATCGGCAATCCCAGCGGTTGCATCATCGCCGATCTTTCGGAACTGCCGCTGCAGGATCCAGCTGAAGATCCGCATCGGCCCCTTCAAATCAAGGGTAGCGGCGTAGTGCACATGGGTGTCGTCGCCGTCGGCGGTGAAGCTGATGTGGTCGTCGTATCGGTAGAACGGGTTCTCCCCCACCATGACGAACCGACGCGGCGCATCAAACTCGGTGATGTCGTAGGGCAGTTTCGTGGAAACGAGGACCAACGGAAGGTGGAGACGACGCACGATCGTCTCTTTGAGCGCTCCGCCACGAAGCACGAAACGAGTGCCGACTCCGACCGGCCCCGCCGTCGGGTTCGCCGCGGCAGAGGGGCGCGGGTCCCACTGCGCGGCGGTGTCGAACGAGCTGACGAATGCGAAGGTTTCATCGATGGGACAAGGGACGGTGACGCTTCGTTCGTAGCTGGCCATCAGCGACTCAGACGTCGGCTTTGGGCGTGGCGAGCAGCGAGTAGCCCGAAGACCCCAACATGCTCACGATGAGCAGGACGTAGACCCAGACCTTGGCCCCGCCCCAGTCGAGAACCGAGACCCCGTCGTCGGTCTCGAAACCGGCGAGGCGAATGATCGCCACGAGCTGGAGTGCGGCGAACACGACGAACCCGATCATGCCGGGTCGAACCCGCCGGAGATCGTTCTCCCAGAGCGCATGCCAGACTCCTACTCCGATCCCGAGCAGCCAGGCACCGATCGCGCCACCGGTGAGGGCCGAGAGCTTCCAGGGCCACAACTCCGGGGCGACGTCCTCGGGAGCGACGTACAGGCAAAGCCCTACCAGCGTTAGGACAAGGGCTTGCACCGCGAGCACCGCTCGAAGGGCTCGGCCCATCGGCGGGCCCTTCGGCGCATCGACGCCCGGGGCCTTTGCCTGCTGCCACCAGATCACGGCGAGGGCCGGCGGCACGACCACATAGATGACCAGCCACGCCCAGGTCACAATCTGCGTGTAGAGGTCGTGTTCGGATCCAAAATGGAACTTGTCGATGTGACGAAGCGTCACGATCGTTGTGAGGCTCGTGAAGACCAAGACAGCAGGGACGGCAATCCGTGCGTCGGCCCACGTCGCCTCGCGTGCAGCCAGGTATTCCATGAACATCGATGAGAGGTACGCCGCGCCCAGGAACGCAACAGTGATCGGCGGGTTGACCGTCCACGAGAAGATCGTGGCCGTGTCGTGCGGAAACAGATAGATCGGCAACCCCTGCAAGAGCACGAGAACCGCTGCCACAATCAGTATCAGTTGCATGCTGCGAATGGTCGGCTTGGGTGTATCTGACACGTTCATCTTCCGCAGACTCGCACTCAGATCAGTACCGCGCCAGTTGGCAGGTGCACTGTCAGGCTCGCCGAGTCGCATCAGCGTTTGCCACCGCACGATTGAGCGGCCGGTCGATGGCGTGCCTGTCCGCACATCGAGCGACGTAATGCGACCGAGTCCTCTCCGGTCGTGCGACCACCGATCGAACAGGGCACCATGGGTGGATGGACACCCCCGCCGCTGAGAACCCGTGGGATGAGCATGCGGACTCCTGGGACGACGACCCTGGGCCCGTGGCGTACACCGCAGCGGCATTCCAGTCGCTGCTCGACGTTCTCGCCAAGGGTGACGTCTCGCTGGACGGCGCTGTCATCTGCGATTTCGGCTGTGGCACCGGCCTGCTGTCCGACCGACTGAGCGGCCACGCGCAGTACATCGATGCCGTGGATACGTCGAAAGGCATGCTCGCCGTGCTCGAGGGGAAGATCGAACGGAGCGGGGTCACCAACGTTCACCCATCGACCGCTCTTCCGAACTCGGTGGGTACGCACGATCTGGTTGTCTGCTCATCGGTGCTGGGTTTCGTCCCGGACTATCCGGAGATCGTCAAGGACCTGACCCGCCTGCTCCTCCCTGGTGGCTTGTTCGTGCAGTGGGACTGGGAACGAGACGAGACCGAGCCTGGCTCCTATGGCCTCAGCCGGTCTGAGATCTCAGACGCCTTGGCTGGAGGCGGCCTCGCCGATATCGAGGTCAGGACCGCGTTCGAGGTCACCGTTGATGGCACCGCGATGCGACCGCTCATGGGCGTCGGTGTTCGGCTGAACTAGCTGCTGTAGGGATCCCACGCCGGTTCGGCTGATCGCAGGTGGCCGGCAACACCGGCCAGAACATCCGCACGATCGAGGCTGGATTCATCCACCGATCGGAGCTGAGCGGTCAGGCTGGACGGAGCCGTTGCCGTCCACTCGGTTGTCGAATCACCGCCGGCGAGATCCTCGGCCAGAGGGCGCAGGTCGACGCGAGCCAGGGGGCGACGCGAGTGATACTGCACCCAGGACTCATACCGGTCGGTGTACGTGTAGCGCCGACCGTGGACCTGGAGAATCCGGAAGCAGTCGGTGGCGTTGTTGATGGCCATCGGGTGGGCGCCGACGTAGCCCTCGGCCAGGGCGAATCTGTGACCTGTCCGCGACGGCTCGCCCTCGGCAATATCGACGACTGCGAGGTCGATGTCAGGGAATTCCTCGATCGTGATGTCACCCTGGGCCAGCGCCCGTTCCGTTGCCGTCAGTTGGCGGTCCTCGTCGACCCAGAGCTCCTCGAAGTCTTCGGGATTCAACGCCATCTGCAGGACCTGGCCGAGCAGGCGCTCATACAAGACAGCGCACTGGGCCTCATAGGAACCACCGAGGTCAGCCGCGATCGGCGATCGCTCGGTGTCGGCGTATCTGGCGAGCGCCATCGACGCCCTGGCCGCCGACCGGTAGCGGTAGGTGCCGAAATCGCCCGCGGCGGCGACATCCACGAGCAGATCCTCGTGGTCCCGGGCGAGTTCGGGTTCGATCAGTGCGTACATCGCGATCAGCCCGTCCTGATCGAAGTGGTTGTTCGTCACGACATCGGCTGCCATCGCGTCCCCGCTGCGGGCGTAGGCGAAGGCCATCTGCGCCGACAGGTCGGCAGCCAGGCCGGGCGGTTGGCTGATGCCGGGCCAATGCGTGAGGGTCAGAACGGTGCCTTCATTGGGAGAGCCGTCGACAACGATGTTGGGAACCTCTCGTGACGACTCGTAGTCGAGGAATCGGATGTCGCCGCTCACGTGATCTTGGCCGCCGCTACCCGAGCCGCCGCGAGTGCCTCGATGTCGAATCCCGGACGCTGCGCCGCATCGATGAGGACCCGCTCCTGCCGGGCGATCAGCGCCGCCGCCGCGGGAACGTCAGCAGCGACCTCAGTCGGAATGACCACCGCGCCGTGTTGATCGGCGTGGATCAGATCACCCTCACCGACGGCCATTCCGGCAACGGTCACCGGTCGGGCGAAGTCCACGATGTGGACGTATGCGTGCGACGGGCCGACCCTGTCGGCCAGCACCTGGAACCCGCCGGCAAGGTCCGGCAGGTCACGGACGCTGCCGTTGGTGATGACGGCGCCACAGCCAAGCCCTTTGTGGATGTTGCTGTTGACCTCTCCCCAGAACGAGCCGTAGCCGGGTTCGGCGTCGAGGTCCTGAATCACGACGATGCTGGGCTTCGGTCCGGCATCGATGTACTCGAAGTACGAGTCGCGGGCGTAGGCCGGGTCACCGGTGACTTGGTTCGGATGCGCAGCGCGAAGGGTCGCAGTCCGGGCGAAGCCGACCACCGGCTCGAGGTCGGGGCGCACGCAGACCAAAGGGTTGGTCGTGAAGCCCGACCCCCGTCGACCGGGAGCCACGATCTCCAGCGCATTGCACACCGTCGGCGTGTCGAGCGCCTTCAGTTGAGCGATCAGATCATCGGTCAGTTCGAACATGCCCCGACACTACTAACCGGATCGACGGCGGCTGTCAGCTCTGAGCCATATGAAGTGGCCCATGCCGGCATCGCGGCAACGATGGTGAGCTGCCCAAACGGACTACTGAGGACCATGTCGAACTCGTCGCCGTCGGGGTCGGCGAGAACGATGTGACCGTCTTCGGGCGTTTGTCCGAATCCAGGTGCGAGGCGCGGTCCGCCCGAGGAGGGATCCCGCTTCATGCCGCGTACCGGCGCGATGCGTGGGCCAACCCTTGCGTCAGCCGTTGACGATGTGCACCTCGCCGATGACTGTTTCTGTGGGGAAGAATGGGCTTGTCGACACCCACTTCCACTGATACATGCCCGGAGCGACCGATCCCGGTGCGAAGATGTGATACCGGTGATCCATCACATCGAAGACCTCGCCGAAGAGCGGCGCGTAGACCCCTCGGACCGTTGATTTCGTGATCGACAATTCGGTCCAGTCGCTGTCGCCGACCTCGCGCCAGAACAGACTGTCCACGGCTAGCTCGAGCGAAGCGGCGGCCTCGTTGCGCGTGAGATCGAACTGGTCGATGACGTAGTCCGGGACCCAGTTGAACACGCCGCCCAAGAAGTACTCCTCGTCGGTGAACACGTGCGGCGTTGTGGGGCCATTTTCGTCATAGAACCGGAACTGACAGTTCTCCCAAGCGGCAGCGGTCCCGTTGGTGCCCTGCTGCTTGGCGATGGCAATCCCGCCGTGCGCGAACCCCTGCACGTTCCCCTTCGTGCACCCATCGTTCGATTCCGCGTTTGCAGGCGCGGCGAACGGCACCGACAGCAACAGGGCCATCGTCAGTAGAGCGGTCAGGGCTCGTCTCATCTGCTTGCTTCCTCGCTAGCGGTGGTGGGAAGTAGAGCGGGGATCATTGCCCAGCGATTGTGATGGGTCTCGGGCATGATCATGTCCGTTCCCCGATGCATCCGATTGTCATGTCCATCGCCCCAGAACTCCCTCTGATCGATTGTTCTATGACACTAGATTGGTTGTGAAATGTCAATTGACCTCCCTCTTGTTCGTGTCGATCCGAAGGCACCTCTACCCCTGGCGACCCAGCTCAGCCAACAACTCGGGTGGCTCATCGCCGGCGGCGAGCTGCAACCCGGCGACCAGCTGCCAGCGGTACGTCAACTGGCCAGCGATCTCAGAATCAACCTCCACACGGTGCGAGCTGCCTACCAGCAACTCGAAACTGATGGACTCGTGTCCACCCGCCAGGGTCGCCGGGCCACCGTGCTGGCCTATGACCGAACCAAGGTCGCAGCCGGTGCACCAGACCTACTCAGCTTCACAATCGGCGTAATTATTCCAACGTTCAATCCCTTCTATGCCCCCCTGCTCGATGGCATCGAGTCGACCGCCGCGCAAAACTCCTCCCTGATATTCACGTGCAACGCCCGAGAAGACCCAGACTCGGTGGTCACCTACCTGGATCGGCTCACCGCTAGACAAGTCGACGGCATCATCGTCGTGTTCGCATGGCTGCCTCCAGACACCGCGCTACCCCAACCCGGCCATCGACCTTCGATCGTCTTCGTCGACTGCCCCGGCGCACCAGGCCCAGGCGTCGAATTCGACCTCGAGGATGCCAGTCACCAAGCCACCTCCCACGTCATCGAACACGGCCACCAACGCATCGGCTACCTGACCCCTCCACTCCATATCGCAAACGTGGCCCCCAAATACGCCGGATACCAACGCGCCGTCCGGGCCGCCGGCCTAACCATCGATCCCGAGATCGTCGTCGAGTTGCCGAGCTTCACCATGGAGGCCGCCTACGAAGGCACGATCCACCTTCTTGACCAACCCGACCCGCCCACCGGCATCGTCGCCGCCACCGACTCACTGGCCCTTGGCGCCATGCACGCCATCGCTTCGCGCGGGCTCAACTTACCCGACGACATAGCATTGGTCGGCATAGACGACGTCGATATGGCCGCCATAATCCGGCCTGCTCTCACCACCGTCGCACTACCCACCCGAGACGCAGGCATCCAAGCGACCACCATGCTCCAACAATTGATCACTGGCCAACCGCTAGAACACTCCCGCGTAGTCCTCGACACCCAGCTCATAGTCCGAGAGACCTGCGGGTGCCGCACCGTATGATCACCACCAGGTAGTCGCGACAGTCCTCGACACTAGAACCCGCTCCGTATCCGGCAGAGAGAGTGGGGTGTGCGAGCGTCGACCTGACGATCGGTTCAAGATCCGATCGTCAGGGCCGACCCGGCTTCGAGCAGCATGCAGTCGCCGAAGCTGAGGAAACGGTAGTTCTCGGCGAGGGCGACGTCGTAGAGATCTCGCCAGCGGGGCCCGACGAATGCGTCGACGAGGCACAGCAGCGTTGACTCCGGGAGGTGGAAGTTCGTCATGAGGACATCGACAAGCTTCCATTCGTACGGGCGCCGGATGAAGAGGCTGCTGCGGCCTTCGGCGTCGCCGGTGGCCGCCCAGGACTCGAGGGCACGAACTGCGGTGGTGCCAACCGCAACGACCCGATTGGCCACCTCGATGGCGGTTTGCGTCCCCGCGGGGACGTGATACCACTCGGTGTGCATGACGTGGTCGTCGAGGCGGTCGACCATCACCGGTCGGAAGGTGTCGAGACCAACGGCCAGCTCCACCGTCGCCACGTCGATACCGCGCTCGGCCAGACCGGCAAACACCTCATCGGTGAAGTGCAGGCCGGCCGTCGGGGCCGCGGCCGACAGAGGCCGATCGGCATAGACCGTCTGATAACGGTCCGGGTTGTCGATTCGCTGCTCGATGTAGGGCGGAAGCGGCGGTAGCCCGACCTCGTCGAGCACTTCGAGAAGCGGCCGGTCGCCCGAATCGAGCTGCACGATCCGCCGACCCTCACCGAGGTCCTCCCCCATCTCGATCCTGAGATCACCGGTAGCCAGCTCCATGCCGACCGGGAGCTTCTTGCTGGGTCGGGCAAGCGCTTCCCATTCCTCATCACCCCGGTCCTCGAGGAGCAGGATCTCGGCCGCACCACCTGTCGGACGACGCAAGGGAAGCCGGGCGGGGAGGACCCGCGTGTCGTTGACAACGACAAGGTCGCCGGGATGAAGTAGCGACGGGAGCTCGGCCACTGTCCGATGTTCAACTGAGTCGCCGCGGTCGACCAACAGCCGAGCCGAATCACGCGGCTCGATCGGGGTCTGTGCGATCGCGGCCGCCGGTAGGTCATACCGGATGTCGGCCAGGGTCTCCGGTCGGTCCACCCTGGAAAGGCTAGGGCCGGCGGTCAGCTGTCGAACAGGCCGGGCTGTGGCGCCGTGTCGACCTCCGGTGGCGGCGATATGCCGAGGTGCTGATAGGCCGCCGGCGTGGCCACTCGCCCGCGCGGGGTGCGCATGAGCAGTCCCTGCTGGATCAGGTACGGCTCGTAAACGTCTTCGACCGTCTCGGTCGGCTCGCTCACCGAGATGGCAAGTGTCGACAGACCGACCGGTCCCCCACCGAAGCGGCGGCAGACGGAATCGACCACAGCCCTGCTTGCCTTGTCGAGGCCGAGTTCGTCGACGCCGAAGAACGCCAGCCCGTCGGAGGCGATCTCCGCATCGATGTGGCCGTCACGCTCCACCTCCGCATAGTCACGCACCTGGCGCAGCAGCCGGTTGGCGATCCGCGGTGTGCCTCGCGAGCGCCGGGCGATCTCCCAAGCTCCGCCTTCGTCGATGTCGACGTTGAGAATTCGCGCCGCTCGCATCGCAATCGACAGAAGATCATCCACCTCGTAGTAGTCGAGGCGAGCGACGAGGCCGAAACGGTCACGCAGCGGACCGGTGATCAAGCCGGTGCGGGTGGTTGCGCCGACCAACGTGAACCGGGACAACTCCAGCGGAATCGAACGAGCGGCCGGCCCCTTGCCGAGCACGACATCGATGCGGAAGTCCTCCATCGCCGGGTACAGCACCTCTTCGACCGGTCGAGGCAGGCGGTGGATCTCGTCGATGAAGAGCACGTCGCCCTCTTCGAGCTTCGACAGAATCGATGCGAGGTCGCCGGCGCGTTCGAGCGCCGGACCCGATGTGACATTGAGGTTCGACCCCATCTCCGCCGCGATGATGTTGGCCAGCGTCGTCTTGCCCAAACCGGGTGGACCCGCAAACAAGAGGTGATCAGAGGCTTCGTTGCGGCGCGCGGCTGCACCCAGCATCACACCGAGGTGACCCTTCAGTTCGGTCTGGCCGACAAATTCCGCGAGCGTGCGGGGCCGCAACCCTGGTTCGTCGACGATGTCCGCCGGCTCTTCGGCCGCAGAGAGGAGTTCCTCGCGTGCCATCAGACGCCGGATGCCAGACGACGCAGTGCGTCCTTCAGAAGGTCGGATATCTCGCCGTCGGCGGGGAGGTCGACCAGCACGGCATGGATCTCATCGGCGGCGTATCCAAGCCCCTCGAGGGCCGATCGCACGTCGGCGCGTGCACCGCTGGCGACCGCTGCCGGTGAGCCGTCGGTCAGAACCACGACATCGGAGTCGGGTAGATCGAGCTTCGACTTCAGCTCCATCACGAGACGCGCCGCAGTTTTCTTGCCAACGCCGGGGACGAGGCACAGCGCGGCGACATCGTCGCTGGCCACGGCGACACGGAGCGCGTCGGGGCCGTGGACCGACAAGATGGCGAGGCCGAGCGCCGGGCCGACTCCGTGGGCGCTGATGAGCGACTCGAAAACGCGTCGCTCCGCGATCGTGGCGAAGCCGTAGAGCGTTTCGCTGTCTTCTCGAACCGCATGATGCGTGTGGACGAAGATCTCGCCGTCGATGTCACCGATGGTGACGGACGTGGATGGAGTGACCTGCACCCGGTAACCGAGACCGGCGACCTCGATCAGAAGCTCTCCGTCGTGGCCGCGGTCGATCAGGCGACCTCGCAACGATCCAATCATCGGACCATTCCTCCAACTCGTTTCATGGACGCAGACGTGCGCCTCGACGGTACTCGGGCGAGGTGGCACAGGGCCACGGCCACGGCATCGGCGGCATCGGCCGGTGAAAGCCGCGTCGGCAACCCGAGCAGTGTCTGCACCATGGCGCCGATCTCGTCCTTGCCCGCTCCTCCCCAGCCGGCGACCGCTTGCTTGATCTCGTTGGGCGAGTATTCGACGACATCGCAACCAACGCTCGCGGCTTCGGCCATGGCCAGGCCGCTTGCCATGCCGACGCCCATGGCGGTGGACACGTTGGTCTGAAACAGCACTCGCTCGACTGCCACGACGTCGGGTTTCAGCTCGGCGATCAGCTCTCGAAGCTCACGCTGGAGTTCGGCAAGGCGGATCGGTCGGTCGAGCCCGGGATCGGTGCGGATCACGCCGGCCGCGATCGCGCGGGGTTTGCGGCCGTGCTCCACACAGCCGTAGCCACACCGGGACAGGCCGGGATCGATTCCTAAGACGAACACATGTACGACCCTAGTCCGACATCAAGATCGGGTGGTGCCAGCCGATGTATGGGGGGTGTACGCCGTCGCCCCCACCCCCGCTGTGGCTCTTCTTGGAGTCCACAAATCGTTCAATGACACTCCAGCTCTGACTGGTCTCGAGGTGGTTGCCCCCAATGGGCAGATCACCGTCTTGCTCGGCCCGAACGGAGCCGGAAAGACCACCGCCATTCGGTGCATCACCGGCGCCATGTCCGCCGATGGCGGCAGCGTCCGCACCCTCGGACTCGATCCTGAACGAGACGGCGAGGAAGTCCGTCGCCAGTGTGGCGTTGTGTCGGCCAAGCCGGCGTTGTACGACCGCCTCACCGGCTGGGACAACCTGACCTACGCGGCCGAACTCCACGGCGTCGACCGGCGGATCATGCAGGACCGCATCCGCGTGTCGGCCGAGCGGTTCGGAATCGAACATGCCCTCGACGACCAGGTCGGCGGCTACTCGACGGGTATGAAGACCCGCCTCGCCTTGGCCCGCTCGGTTCTCCATGAGCCTCGCCTCCTGCTCTTCGACGAGCCCACATCGGGCCTCGATCCGGAGTCGGCTCAGGCCGTACTCAAGCTGATCCGGGAGATGACCGCCGATGGTCACACC
>JAJCXZ010000026.1 GCA_029263175.1 Acidimicrobiales bacterium
GATGGTCGCCGACGAGATCACCACCGGCACCAGCCCCACCACCTTCTCGCCGACTGACAACGTGACTCGCGGCCAGCTGGCCACGTTCCTCCACCGCTATGCCGGCGAACCTGCCGGAGCTCCCGCCGCGACATTCGACGACGTCGACCCCGGTGCGTTCTACGCTGCGGGCGTGGCCTGGATGGTTGATCAGGGCATCACCACCGGCACCAGCCCCACCACCTTCTCGCCAAACGAGAATGTGACCCGAGGTCAACTCGCAGCGTTCCTCTACCGCTTCGCCGGTCGGCCGGACGTCGCCTCACAGGCCACGTTCAGCGACATGGACCAGGGCGCCTACTACGCCGTAGCCGTCGACTGGCTGGTCGCCCAAGGCATCACCACCGGCACCAGCCCCACCACCTTCTCGCCAGACAGCGCCGTGACCCGAGGCCAACTCGCCACCTTCCTGTGGCGCCTCGCCGACCAACCGATCATCTGAGCCGACGCCTGGGGCACACCTAGGCGGCCGCCAACTCACCGGAATCGTCGATCGCCAACCAGAGTGCAGCCCGGGCCCGATCGGCCTTCGCCCCGGTGAGTCCATTGGCGACGACGATTCCTTCGATCATGTCGGACACAACCGCCGACCACGGACGACCCTTCAGCATGACCGCGACCGAAGGAACGCCTCCCCGCCGCCGGATGGTGCGATGCACCCCGGCGACCCCTGGAGGCGACCGGAATCCGGGTACGACAAGGGAGCGCAGTCTCGCCGCCTGCCCGAGTGACCGGGCCGCAGCTGCAAATCGAAGACTCGTCGCTTCCACCGATCACCATATTGACGGCGGGGTATGACAGTCACTCGCTGCGGGCGGCGCCGCAGTCCCCACCAACACCCACCGCACATGGCAGTCACTCGCTGCGGGCGGCGCCGCAGTCCCCACCAACACCCACCGCACATGGCAGTGACTCGCTGCGGGCGGCGCCGCAGTCCCCACCAACACCCACCGCGCATGGCAGTCTCACTGGGTGGACTCGCCGCCTGAGCTCAATCCGGCCCAAGAAGAGGTGCTCGCCCAACTCGGGGCCAGCCGAGAAGAACGCCCCCGCTTTGATGCCGCCCTGCGCCACCAGCTGCGGCGAGAGCTGGAAGAGGGCCTCGAGCCACTCATCGAGGAGATCGACCCCAAGGACTTGATGTTCGTCTCCAAGCACCTGCTCGGCCGGGTGATGGGGTGCGAGCGTCGCTTTCTGGCCGAAGACGACGAAGAGTTCGAATGGTCGGTCCCGATCGCCCGCGGCACCATCGCGCACAAGGCGATCGAACTGTCGATCCATTGGCGCCGCGAGCCGGAGCCGCTGGTGCTGGTCGACGAGTCGATCTCTCGCCTTGCCGAAGGTGTCGACGGCCTGGCCGACTGGCTCCAGACGTGCACCGAGGTCGAACGGGCCGAACTCCGAGCCGAAGCCAACGATCGAGTCGTGAAGTTCCTGGAGTGTTGGCCTCCGCTCAAGACACAGTGGCGTCCGGTCACCGAGAGTCGGCTGCGGCTGGAGATCCACGACCGCATCGTGCTCAGCGGAAAGGTCGACCTCGCCCTCGGCCAGGCCACCGGCGACCTGGCCGGCAAGGTGCTGATCGACCTGAAAACCGGCGGCTTCTCACCGCAGCATCTCGATGATCTGCGTTTCTACGCCCTCATGGAAGCAGTACGGCTCGGCACTCCTCCGCGCCGGCTCGCCACCTACTACCTCGACCAGGGGCGCTTCCTTCCCGAAGATGTGACCGAGGACCTCCTCTTTTCCACCGTTGCACGGGTGGTCGATGGCTGCACCAAGATCATCGAGGTCCGCCGCCGCGAGGGCGAACCGTCAACGGCTCCCGGCCCGGCCTGTCGCTGGTGCGTGGCCAAGCACAACTGCGAGGTCGGGCAGCGCTACTTGTCCGACGGCGAGGAAACCGGGTTGGGCGACGGCTGGTAGCCCTTCGGCGGGATGGGTGTCGACGGATGAACTTCCGCGGCGGACGCCGGCTCGTAACCACCTTGGTCTGAGTCCAACCCCTCGAGGTGACCCCGGAACGCCAGCCAGAGTGCGATCACGATGAACGCACTGCCTGCGATGGCGTACGCCGTACGCGGATCGGTGGCGTCGATCAACTGCCCGAGCAGCAGCTGTCCGATCGGGTTCGAAAGGGTGAGCACCGAGAGGTAGACGGCCAGCACCTTGGCTCGAACGGCCTCGTCGACCTGGAGTTGGATCGCGGTGTTGAGGGTGCTCGCCGACATCAGGTGGGCGCTGCCCACAATGAACGAGCCGACCAGGGCCAGCCCGAACCAGGGTGCAAACGCGATCAGAAGATAGCCGGAGGCGTACTGGATCAAGGCCACCTCCTGGATCCGCGACCTCCGGATCCGAGGAGCGATCGAGGCGAGTAGTGGCGCGGTCAACACGGCTCCCAGCCCGACGAACGAGAGCATCAGGCCGAATCCACTCTCACCACGATCGAACACATCCTCCGCCACCGTCACCGCGAGCGTCTGCATCGACAGCCCGAAAAACGCGACCATCGAGACGGTGAAGATCGCGGTCCGGATCCCTCGCACCCCCGCGGCATAGCGAGCTGCCGCCATGAACTCCTGGATGGGTCGCATGCGCCCATCTGGTTGGCCGGGCTCGCTGCGATGATCCATCCGGGCCAGGGCGATCAGCACGGCGGCGTAGGTCACGAGGTTGACGAAGAAGGCCCAGCCGGGGCCCCATGCCGCGATCGCCAGGCCGCCGAGTGCCGGACCGATCATGCGCGAGGCGTTGAACTGGGCCGAGTTCAAGGTGATGCCTTCGAGCATCTTGTCGCGGGGAAGGAGATCGCTGACGATGGCCTGCCACGCCGGCAGGTTGAGGCCGGCGGCAAGCCCGACCGCCACGGACATCGCCACATACGCACCAGGGGCGCGCACGCCCGAGAACCACATGGTCATCATCGCACCGGCGGTGAGCGCCTGGATCGACTGGGTCACCATCAGGACCTTGCGGCGGGGGTAGCGATCAGCGATTGCTCCCCCGAGCGGGCCCATGACCGCCATCGGTGCAATCTGGGCGAACCCGGCCAGGCCGACCCAACCCGCCGAGCCGGTGAGATCGAAGATCACGATCGGCACGGCGATGGTCTGGAACCAGCGGCCGATATTGGAGATCACCCCGCCGATCCAGAACAGGCGGTAGTCGCGATGCTTGAAGACGGCGAAGGTGCTCCGTAGGCCGCTCACGAATCAGGGCCGACAAGCACCGGGAACCAGTCGACTCTCAATCGCTCACCGTCCGACATCTCGTGGCCGGTGAACGGCGGCGAAGTTCGTCCGGGACGAGTGACATAGCGAGCGTCGTCGCCCACGAACCGAACGGAGAACGCTCGCCGAGCAGGACTACCGGCGGGATTGCCGCGGGCGCCGTGCACCGTGCGGTAGTGAAACGCCACCGCGTCGCCAGGCTCGAGCGCCCACTCGATGACCTCGAACTTGTCGGGTTCGGCGTCGGGGTCCGGAACGGGCAGATACTCGTCGGCGTCGGGGTAGAAGTCGTCGCCGGCCAACCATTTCACCGGCAGCACGTCACGATCCCACCGGTGGCTGCCTCTGATGAACCGCAGTGTGGCGTGATCAACCGGGTCGAGCGGCAGCCACATGCTCACCGTCTGCGTGCCCTCGACGAAGTAGTACGGACTGTCGCTGTGCCAAGGAGTCGGCGTGGCGGTGCCGGCGTCCTTCACCAACACGTGATCGTGGAAGAACTGCACCGATTCGCTCCGCATCAACTGACCGGCGATGGCCGCAGCCGGAGACTCACGAACAAAGCGCTCGAACTCGGGGATGCGTTGCCAGTTGCAGTAGTCGTCCCAGAATCGGCCCGGCTCACCGTCGCGGACGTTTTCGGCGAAGAACTCACTCGGTTCGGCTTCATTGCGGGCCACACCGGCCACCAGGTCACCGATCCAATCCCGGAAGAAGCCTCGAACCACGACTGCCCCGTCAGCCTTAAACGCGGCGATGTCGGCCGAAGCGAGCAGCGGGGGCATCCGTCCACCGTACCCGGTTACACCATCGAACTTCCCGGTGCGATCAGTGGTCGTGTTCGATGAGGCTGCACTCTGAAACGTTCAGTTCCGCTTCGTCGGCCGCCACGGGGCGAGCAAAGAAGTAGCCCTGGCCGCTATCGACGCCCAGAGCGCGGAGGCTGTCGAGCTGGGCGGCCGTCTCGATCCCTTCGGCCACGACCTCAAGGCCCAACGCATGACCGAGATCGGTGACTGAGGCGACGATCATCGGATCATGGAGCTGGGCGTTGGTGCCACTGCTGACGAACGCCCGGTCGATCTTCAGGATGTCTACAGGCAGGTCGCGCAGGTAGCGCAGCGAGGAGTAGCCGGTTCCGAAGTCATCGATCGCGACTCGTACGCCAAGGTCGCGTAGCGCCGAGAGGCGACCACCAATGGCTTCAGCGTCGTCGAGCAACACACTCTCGGTGATCTCGAGTACGAGGCTCCCGGGCTCGGTCTGGCTCTCTTCGAGAATCCGTGCCACCGAATTCACGAAACCGGGCAGCGCGAGCTCGCGGCCCGAGACGTTGACGCTCATGGTGAGCTCGGGGTTCGCGCGACGCCATTCCTTCAGCTGGCCGGTTGCCTTGGAGAGCATCTGCGACCCGATGCGGTCGATGATGCCGAGTTCTTCGGCGAGAGCGATGAAATCGGCGGGCGGCACGAGCCCGACGCCCGGTCGGCGCCAACGTACCAGTGACTCAAATCCTTTGATCTGCATCGAGTGAAGGTCGATGACGGGCTGGTAGAAGGCCTCCAGCTCATCTCGTTCGAGGGCGCTTCGAAGTGCGGATTCGGTCGCGTGGCGCTGCGCTGCCCACTCCTGCATCTCCTGGTCGAAGAGCTCGTAGCGGTTCCGGCCCGTGTGTTTGGCTCGATACATGGCGACATCGGCGTGCTTGAGCAGCTCGTCCACCGTCGACGAAGGACCACCCGCCACGATCCCGATACTCGCAGAGACATGGGCTGTCGTGCCGTCCAGCGCCACCGGCTCGGCAAGCAGCTCGAGTATCCGCTGGGCCGCGCGTTGGACCTGCTCCATGTCCTCGACGTCCTCGAGGAGCACGACGAACTCATCGCCGCCGAATCGAGCGACCGTCTCGGCTGTGCGGATGGTGCCAGCTAGTCGGTCGGCCAGCTGTACGAGGAGGCCGTCACCCGCTTCGTGGCCGAGACTGTCGTTGACCACCTTGAATCGATCGACGTCGAGGAACATCACGGCAATATTCGAGTTGTGGAGGCCGGCCCGCTCGATCGCCCCCGAAACGCGATCAACGAGGAGGGTGCGGTTGGGCAGCCCGGTCAAGGCATCGTGCGTGGCCTGAAAGACCATGCGGTCGGCCGCCAGCTGGCGGTCGATGGTCAACGAACCGAGGCGGCCTGCGAGCCGGATTGTCGCTTCGAAATCGGCAGGGAGCTCCGTGGTCGGATCAACCGTCCATTCCAAGGAGCCAATGGACTCGGAGCCGTCGAGCTCGGAGAGTGCGAGCGCGTCGGTGCGGTCGGGATCAGGCGGAAAGGGACCGGTCGCGAAACGGAGGCGGATGCCGGGTAAGTGCGGGCTCATCAAGCTGACCGTGCGTTCGAGCACGTCGAGCATGGGGGTGTCGCGAGCGACCATTTCGAGGATTTCGGTTTGGGCCAAGGACAGGTGTTCCGCCTTCGCCTGGTCGGCCCGGGCAGCGCCATATCGCGCCTGTTCGCGGCGGAGGAGCCGAGAAGCTGCCCGGTAGTTGCTTCCCAGCATGCGCTGGATCGAAACAACGAGGAGTCCAACGAGGAAGATGATGAGGCCCGCGACGACGAACTCGGTTTGACGAGCAGCGCCGAGCCCGGCCTCCAGGTCGTGCAGCAAAGCGAAGTTCTCCCCCTCGGTCCGGTCGAAGAGCTGTTTCACCGCTGTGACCATGGAGGTAAGGGCTGCAGTCAGCTGTTCGTCCTGCTCGCTGCCCGGAACCGGGCGGCCGGTCGAGATGGTGGCGACCACCTCGTTGAAGGCGATGGTCAGCTCGTCGACGGCCGCGGCGATGACCTCGTCGTTCGAGGCCTCATCGAGGGCGACGCGGCGCTGGCGCTCCACCAGAGCGATCGACACATCGAGGTCAGCCGTCTCGCCGCCGTCATTTGACCACCGCTCGACTTCCAGCGCGAACGTCAGAACCTGGCGCTCGAGACTCACCCGGTCACCGCTCACCGTCTGGAGGTGACGGTTCAGGTTTTCGGTCTGCTCATTGACTTCTTGGTTCGATCGGTAGCCAACGACCGCGATGAGAGCGACAAAGCCGATGAGGACGGTCAGGAGTCCGTATTGCGATCGAGTCAGCCGAAGCCGACCGATCGCTTCATCGCCGATCGATCCAACGGCCTCTGCCGACGGCGTCGGGCCATTCCTCATCCGACCTCGAGGCGGGTGAGGCTCCAGATCCACTGGTTGGTGTCACGTCCGATCGGGCCGCTGTCATCCGGAAAGACGATTCGGATTGGCCCGCCATCTTCGACCGGGATCGGCTGGCCGTTCTGACGAGTGGCAAGGATCGGTGCTTCCCCGGCGACATCGCCGCGCGAGAAATTCACCTGATACTCATCGAGAGCGGTCCAGGTGAGCGGTGCATCATCTTCCACACCGATGGCGGCGAGAACGGTGTCGAGAGGGACACCGGTGAACTCGACCTCGGCACTCACGAACGGTTCGTAGACGGTGGCGGTGACAATACCCAGGCTCTCGATGCCAGCAACGTCAGCATGAACCTCGTTGCCGAGGTTGGGCTGGCCGATTTGTCCGCTGACCACGAGCACGATCTCGTCGATCGCGACGGGAAGTGCCGCGACCGAACTGACCCGTTCGGCGCCGCTGCTTGCGGGTCCGTCAGCGTTTCCGCAGGCGGTGGCGGCGAGCAACACTGCGATCGTCGCCAAGGTGAAGGGTCGAGACATATCCGCCTCTCGGTAGTCGTCCCGCACCTATCGGTCGCGTGCAGATAGAGATGAGAGATAGAGACCCACGGGAACAGCCAAGAGCGAATGCCCTGGGAGGGCCGCCGAATCAGCCGCTCCGTACCCAGCCGGGTCGCCCTCTTGGGCATCGAGATGCCAGACTCAGCGCCATGAGCCTCATCATCAGCGAAGTGCGCGACCGCGTCGGCATCCTCACCCTCAACGATCCCGACCGCCGCAACGCCATCACCCTGGCCATGAACGACGAGATCGGTGCCGTGCTCGACCAGTGGGAAGCCGACGACGTCATCGGCGCCCTCGTGCTCACCGGGGCGGGCCGTGGGTTCTGCGCCGGCGCAGATCTCGACGATCTGATGGCCGGAAGCAACGCCGAAGAGATGAAAGCCATCTACGACGGCTTCTTGCGAATCGCTCACACTCCCCTCCCCACGGTCGGCGCGGTCAACGGCGCAGCGGTCGGTGCCGGCATGAACATGGTGCTCGCCTGCGACATCGCCATCGCCGGCCGCGACTACGCCAAGTTCGACTCTCGCTTCCTTCAGATCGGCATCCATCCCGGCGGCGGCCACACCTGGCGTCTGCGACAGATCGCGGGCCGCTCGACCACCATGGCGATGGTGATCTTCAACCAGATTCTGCGGGCCGATCGAGCGAAGGAAGTCGGCTTGATCTGGGACGTCGTCGACGATGCCGATCTGGTCGACGAAGCCGTCGCTCTGGCCGCGCTGGCTGCCGGCCAGGAGAAGGAACTCAACGCCCGCACCAAGGCATCGATCCTCACGCTCGACACGGTCGTGGAATCGGACCAGGCTGTGGAGCACGAGATTCATCCCCAGCTGTGGTCGATGAGCCAACCGACCTTCCGCACGCTGGTCGAGAGCCTCCAGAAGAACATCTCCAGCAAGGGCTAGAGCAGCAAGGGCTAGAGCAGCAAGGAGAAGAGCAATGACCGTCGAGTTCACCGCACCAGGGCCGGGCACGTGGGAACTCGACCGTTCGCACTACGCCTCGGGGATGACGCCGATCACCGAGGAGATCGTCCGGGACGCGGTGGCAAAAGCGTACCGCGAAGGATTCGCCCGTCGGGGTGTGCCCGCCGACACCGTCGACATGAAGGCGGTCAACGGTTTCTCCTACACCCGCGTCCGTCCTCTGTTCGGCGCCGACAGCACCTCTAAACGTACGCCGCCGGATTGGCTCGTCAAGCTGATCGGCAGGCTCCACCCCGAGATGCGGCGTCGAGAAAGGCGTGCCACAGAGGAGCTCGAAACCGGGAAAGCTTTCAGAGCCACCCTGAACGAATGGAACGAGACGACCAAGCCCGCAGTGCTCGCCCGCAACCTCCGCTACCAGTCGATCGATCTCGCTGATCTCGACGAAGACGCACTCGCTGTCCACGTGGATGGTTTGATCGCAAACTTCTTCGCCATGAACGCCCTGCACCACAGTCTCCACATCGACGATCTGGGCCCACTCGGCGTCTTCGTGGTCCACTGTCGCGACTGGGGCATCGACACCGAACTGGCCGTCCAGGCGCTCATCGGCGCCACGCCATCTACCAGCGAACCGCGCCGCAGACTCGCCGAGATCCGCGCCGCCGTGGAGAACGCCGGCGCGAGACCGACGTCGCTCGACGACGTGCGCGCGGTTTCCTCCGCGGTCGCCGAAAAGCTCGATGCCTACGTCACCCGTCATGGTTCGGTCCTCTACAGCGGCTACGAACTCGACACCCCCACCCTGGCCGAACGACCCGACGTCATCGTGACCGCCATCATGAGTGCCACCGACCCCTCAGTCGACGACGACCGCGGGGAGAAGGCCGCGGCCGATATACGCAGGCAGATCCCCGAGGCGGAGCGATCCGAATTCGATCGTCTGCTCGAAAACGCCCGCCTGGCGATGGACATGCGCGACGACAACGGCCCGTTGACCATCGAGTGGCCGGGCGGTCTGCTGCGGCTGGCGCTTCTCGAAGCGGGTCGCCGCCTGGCCCGACGAGGCCGAATCACAGAAGTCGAGCACGTGTTCGAGCTGGCGTCTGGAGAGGTCGCTCCTCTCGTTCGCTCCGGCACCGGCCCCGACGCCGCCGAGCTCGCCGCCCGAGCAGCCGAACGAGCGGCGTCGCGAACGCTCGATCCACCGCCTTACCTCGGACCCGATCCGGTCGAACCGCCCCTCCACCTCCTCCCACCGGCAATGGCGCGCACGATGGACATGGTCGTCACCGTCATACAGGCGCTGTTCGGCGTGAAGGACGATGCTCGCGCCTCTCTCACCGGCACCGGGATAGGGGACGAAGTGTTCGTCGGCATCGCCCGCACCGCCGAGACGGCCGAGGAAGCGATCGCCACGATGGAGGACGGCGACATTCTCGTCACCCGCGCGACGTCACCGGCGTTCAACCTCGTGCTCGCCATCGCCGGCGGACTCGTAACAGTGCACGGTGGACCGATGTGTCACGCCGCGGTCTTGTCTCGCGAGCTCAAGCTTCCTGCGGTCATCGGTGTCGAGGACTGCCTCGAACACATCAACACGGGTGACCGGGTCGAGATCGACCCGATCAAGGGAACCGTGCGAATCCTCGACTGATCAGTTCTGCTCGACGAGCGAAGCGATTCGTTCCCCCCACGCGTCGCTGCCCTTGGCGCCACCGCCGTTGCCGGCCGTAGCGACAAAGAGGCCGTCGCCCTGGTGCTCGATGATCGGGATCCGATCAGGGCTATAGGTGATGAGACACGGTTGCGTTCGCACGGACACGAATTCGACCGCCGGCCAGAGCGTCCGAAGCACCGGCTCAAAGATCGGCAGATAGCGGGGATCGGTATCGCTGTTGAACCATTCCTGGATCTCGTCCAGGTCTGTCATGGGATGATCAAGGGTCGTGTTGGCGCCCATCTTGATGTAGCAGCGCCCATCGTCGTAGCGCACCGGCGGCACCATGTAGATGCCCTCGAGGTCGACGACATCGATGAGGTACTTCACCGTTGGGGCATCGCCCAGCGCAACGGCATCGGCCTCTGAAACCTCGCCGAGCACGACCACCTCCGACTTGAGCGACACGGGGGCCGGCACCGGGAGCAGTCCGTTGAAATTCGTGAACGCACCTGCGCATACGACAACCTTTGGGGCCAGGAAGGTCTCGCCGCCTGCTGTCTCCACGCTGAATCGACCGTCGGCTCGCGAGATACGTGATGCAGTGTCGACCAGGAACGCAGCGCCCGCCCGCTGGGCCAACGTGTTCTGTGCGGCAATGAGCCGTTTCGGCTGGATGTAGCCCGCCGGCGACGGCTCGAACGCCACATAGTGCGTAGCGGGGAAGTTGATCGACGGCCATGTTTCGCGCCATGTCGAGTCACCGGCCTCATAGAGCGTGAAGCTCACACCGGTTTCACCCATGACCTCGATCGGGTCGGCGTTGATGCCGTCGCCGCCCGGACGCGAAACGATCAAGCACCCGACGTCGTGGAAGAACGTGATTCCCGAAGCTTCCTCGAGACGGCGATAACCGGCGACGGCGCGGGCCGTCACGTCGGCCCAGGCAGGATCGCGATCCTGGCGGCGAGTCAGGCGAGCTGCGTCGTTGTGGCTGGAGTACACCCGATGGGTCGGCCAATTCGCCTCCGGGGTTCCCCGCACATCGGGTCCGCTGGAGGCGGCACCGATGTTGAGGACGTCGTGGCCCCGCTCGGCGAGATGCCGGGTGGTCGCCGACCCGAACAGACCGTTGCCGATCACGATGATGGCGGGCGAGCTCAGAAACCGATCCAAGTGTCGATGAGGTCGGGGCCGCGATCGGTCCAGTCTTCGGTGGTCATGGCGTAGCGAATGTGGTCTTCCCACACTCCGTTGATCTCGAGATACCTGAGCGCGATTCCCTCTTCGCGGAATTCCAGCTTGTCGACCACCCGACGACTGGAGTCGTTGCGGGGCACGATCGCGGCCTGCACCCGATGGAGGTGGAGCTCTTCGAACGCGAAGCGCAACACCACGACCAGCGCTTCAGGGATGTAACTGTTGCCGGCGAGACGCTCGTCGATCCAGTAACCCACGTAGGCGTTCTGGAACGGCCCGCGCTGGATCGAGTTGAGGTTGACCTCACCGCCGAAGTGGCCATCGACAAAGACACCAAAGCCATAGCCGCTGCCCAACTGGCGCTCGCGTTGACGCGCCGAACAGCGGACACCAAATGCGTGCGAGTCCTCGACAACATCTGGCTGACCGGGGAGCCGCTGGGGCTCCCACTTGGTCAACCAGTCGTCATTTCGCCGGCGAACATCCTGCCACTTGGCAAAATCGCCGGGTTCGAGTGGACGAAGAAGAACCCGCCGTCCGAAGAGCGTTGTCACGGTCCGTGAGCGTAGAGCATCAATACCGGGAAGCTGCGCCGCTGAGTCGCGTGTCTCAGAATTCCAGCTGCGACTTCAGATACTCGGTGGCCTCGATGAACTCTTCGACCATCTCGAACACGACCCGGGTCGCGGGCTTCGACTCGTTCATGGTGCCGACGATCTGCCCGACGAAGTAGTTCGCCAGCTGCTCGGCACCGGATCCCTTCGTGTAGGCGGCCCGGTTGATGCGGCTGATGGCCTCGTCGATGAGCACGGGCTGAGCCGGCATGCCAAGCGGCATGGGCGTGTCCGGATTGTCCCACTCCTCGGTCCAGGCCGACTTGAGCTGGCGGGCGTGCTTGCCCGTGCGGCTCCGGGAGCGAACCGTGTCCGAGGAGTTCGCTTTGAGGAACTTCTGCTTCACCACCGGATGGGTCTCTGCTTCCTCGGTGGTCAGCCACACGGATCCACACCACACACCCTGAGCACCCAGCGCCATCGCCGCGGCCATCTGACGGCCACGACCAATGCCGCCGGCGCCGAGCACCGGCGTGTTGCCGACCGCGTCCACTATTTCGGGAATGAGCACCATGGTGCCGATCTCACCGGTGTGACCACCGGCCTCCGAACCCTGGGCGATGATGAAGTCCACACCTGCGTTCACGTGACGCTCGGCGTGTTGGGCCTTGCCGGCCAGCGCACCGACCTTGCGGCCCGCTTCCTTGCATCGCTCGATCATGTGCTGTGGCGGCGGCCCGAGTGCATTCACGATCAGAGCTGACCTGTGGGCGAGCGCGATGTCGAGGTTGGGCTCCTGTGAGTCGGCAGAAAACGGCGCAGCCTTGTCGTCGGCACCCCCCATGGCACTGTTGGACCCTTGATCGTCTGCCGGAAGCGGAGGTACGCCGTAGCGGTCGAGAATGTCGTCGACGAAGGCGCGATGCTCGGCGGGGATCATGTTGCGGACGTGACCCATGTCGACCCCGCCCTCGTCCGATCCGAGGTACTTGGCCGGCACGATCAGGTCGACGCCAAACGGCTTGTCACCGACCTCGGCCTCGATCCATTCAAGGTCGATCTCGAGCGCACTCGGCGAATGCGCCACCGCGCCGAGCACGCCGACGCCGCCGGCCTTGGTGACGGCAGCGACCACGTCGCGGCAATGGCTGAACGCAAAGATCGGGAACTCGACCCCGAACATCTCCGTGATATCGGTCTTCATGACGTGTCTCCTGGTCGGTTCTTACGCGATGTGCTTGCGAGCAGCCTGGTTCTCAGCCCACGACATGCCCTTCTCGAGATTTGGTTCGCGGGGCAGACCGAGCACCTGCTCCGCCACGATGTTGCGTTGGACTGCCCAGGTGCCACCGCCCAGCGTGAGGGCAGGGGCAAACAGGAAGCCGTAGTGCCAGACCGGGTCGACGGCCGGATACTGGCTTTCCTTGCCGCGTCCGAAGTTGATCTCGGTGCCACCGGTGCGCATGCTCGGCGGGATTGCTCCTCGAGGACCCGAACCGGTGAGCATCCCGTGGCTTCCGGTCAGTTCCTTGGCCAACTCCATCACCTCTTGACCATGCTCGTCGGCCATCAGCTTCTGGATGGATGCCTCGGTACCAGGCGTGCGGCCGTTGAGCTTGGCCGACAGGGTGCGCAAACGGTTGAGCCGGAGCACTTCCGCATTGGCGTGCATCCGGGCGATCTTGTCGCGCATTATCGGATCGGATTCGCCGCCATTCTCCCGTACGAGATCGAGCAACATTTCTGCTGACGGGCCCGAGCCCCAGAGCGAACCCGCCGACGAGAGCGAAACGCGCTCGTTGGCCAGGGTGACCTTCGCCAGACGCCAGCCATCACCCTCCTCGCCGATCCGAGCGCTCACCGGCAGCCGCATGTCATCGAAGAAGACCTGGTTGAACGAGTGCGCGGTCGTCATGTCGATGATCGGTGACATCGACAGACCGGGCGTGTCCATGGGGACGGCGAAGTACGAGATTCCCTTGTGCTTCGGGGCGTCCGGGTCCGTGCGCGCAATGAGGATGCCCATGTCGCTCACGTGTGCGCCCGACGACCAGATCTTCGAGCCGTTGATCACATACTCATCGCCGTCGCGTTCTGCGCGGGTGGCGAGGTTTGCCAGATCCGAGCCCGCCTCGGTTTCGGAGAACAGCTGACACCAGATCTCCTCGTGGGTGAAGATCTTGTCGAGGTAGCGATCCTTTTGCTCCTGGTTTCCGCCCAGGAGGATCGTGGGAGCGGCCCAACCGATTCCGATCGCGTTCGTTCCCATCTTCTTGCGCTTCGCGTCAGGCGCGATCTTCAGCCCGTCAAGCTCCTGGCTGATGATGATCTGGTGGATCGGATCGGCCTCGATCCCCCACGGCGCCGGCCAGTGCGGCGCAACATAGCCGGCCGCGTGAAGATCGGACTGGGTGGGGTTGGGGTTTGCCTTTCGCCATGCGCGCACCACCAGCCGACGGGGGTCGTCGTCACCGGGAAAGTCGAAGTCCATCAGTTGTCTCCAGAGTCGGGTTGGGGGATCCAGCTCGCGGGTCGTTTCTCGAGAAAGGCGGCCATGCCCTCTTTGGCTTCATCGGTGCGAAAGAGCGAGGCGGAGAACTCAGCTGTCCACGCGAACGCCTCCTCCATCGTCATGTCCGGCACCCTGGCGAGCAGCTGCTTGCTCGCCGCAAGCGCACCGGGGGAACCGGCGAGGAGGTCGGTGACCACCTCATCGACTGCGGCGTCCATCTCCTCTGCGGGGACGGCACGATTGATGATGCCCATTCGCTCGGCCTCGGGGGCCAGGAACCGGTTGCCGCGCAGGAAGGCGGCGCGCGCATCACTGGCACGCATCTTGGGCAGGCAGAGCACCGAGATCATGGCGGGAGCGACGCCGACTCGAACCTCGGTGAATCCCATCTTCGCGGTGTTGAGCACAACCGAGTAGTCCATGGCTGCGGCAATGCCCATGCCTCCGGCAACGGTGTGGCCGTTGATCTTGCCGACATAGGGCTTGGCCGACTTGCCGAAGCGAGCGAACAGTTCTGCCCCATCCACTTTGCGGACGGGCTTGTCGGTCTCACTTCGCCCGGAACGTTGCGACAAGTTCGCTCCTGCGCAGAACACGGTGCCGGCGTTTGTCAACACGATGACGCGCACGCCGTCATCGGCCTCCGCCGCGTCCAACGCGTCCATCAGCTCGGCAAGCAACAGAGGACTCAACGAGTTCCGGTTCTCCACGTCGTTGAGGGTGACCGTGCACACGCCGCCCTTGGTTTCACTCAGTACGACACTCATCAGGTCCTCCGGAGTCCGGCCAGCACGACATCGACCATTTGGTCGGCTGCCTTCTTGGGCGATTCACGCAACCTCGGGATCACGTCGGCGCGGGCGAAGTCGCTGCCGAGGCCGGCGATCATTCGGGCGACCGCCGCAGTATCGACGTCGTCGATCTCGCCCTGCTCGACCGCTTGGTCAAGGAGCGACCGGGTGACGTTGATCAGATAATCGGAATGGCCGGCGTTGAGCGCCACTCCCGCGGTCACTGTCGAGATGTCGCGGGCGAACTCCTCGGTCGTGTTCTGAACGGCAACCGTCGCGGCGCCGAGGTAGGCCCTGATCGCGTCAAGCGCAGTCATGTCGTCGTTGATGGCGTCGCGTGCGGCGCGGCCCACTTTGCGAAGGTTGCGGTCCACCACCATCAGCACGAGCTCGTTGCGGCTCTCGGCGAGGCCATAGAGCGTGCGCAACGAGCAGTTGAGCTGGCCGGCGAGCTCGGCCATGGTGACATCCACGAAGCCTTTGTCGAAGATCCGCCCGAGCTCATCGAGGATCTCACGCTGACGAGTCGTCAGCGCATCGGCTCGCTCTCGGCTCAGGACAGGGGCAGGAGCGGGCACGCCCCGGAGCCGCTCGAGCATTCCACCCACTAGTCGCCACCCCGCAAGAGCGCTACGGGGATGTCGACGTGGCGGGCTCGAACCCACTCCCCCAGCGACTTGGCCTGCCCGTCTTGGCGAGTCGATGCGGCCACACCTTCCTGCAGGATTCCATGGATGAGAAAGTTGATCGACCAGATGTTGGGCATCGGATAGCGCTCGATTTGTAGATCCGCGGCTTCCGGGAGCAGCTCCCGCAGTTTCTCCACGGTGAGCATCTCGTCGAGCCACACATAGGACTCAGCGGATCTCGTGAAGAGTCCGAGGTTGGCGTTGCCACCCTTGTCGCCTGATCGCGAACCGGCCACGAGCCCCAACGCGGCCCGACGGGTTTGGCCTTCTGGAACAGGAGGGAGCGCCGGCAGTGTGGGAACAACGGTCGCATCCGACCGCGGAGCCACGCTTTCGACAACCGTGCGGGCACCGCCGAGAGTCACGACGTGCTGGGGCACGAGATCGGCCGGGATGAGTCCCGACGTGTGCACGCCGAATGGCCTCCCGAAGCTGGAGCCGGCGAGTCCGTAGTAGCCGGGAATCGTGGCCAGAGCCATCTCGCCGATGCCAACGCCGATGCCCTTGCACTTGCGTTCATCGGCGTCCTTGACGGTCAGGCGCCACGAGGCGGTGGCCGCTTCGTTGCTGGCCGGGTCGACGTGATCCGTGCGCACGACCGTTGACGTAACGGACTCGAAGTCTTCGGGGACATACGGAGCCGCCTTCCAGAACGCTGCTTCGAGCAGCTCCGCCTTCGCCTCGATGTCGAGCCCGGTCAGCGCCAGGTTCAGATCGCTGCGGAACCCGCCCCACGAGTTCATCGAGACCTTGAGCGTCTCCGGTGGCTTCTCCCCCCTGACATTCGAGACCAGCACCCGATCCGGGCCCTGCTCGCTCAACTCGATCGTGTCGAAGCGGCTGGTGACATCGGGGCCGAGATAGCCCGGGGAACCGATCTCGTAGAGCAACTGAGAGGTGACAGTTCCGATGGTGACCGCGCCACCGGTGCCGGCGTGCTTGGTGATCACCGACGAGCCATCAGCCGCCACTTCGGCAATCGGGAAGCCCGCTCGCTCGAGACCCGGGATCTCCGTGAAGAACGAATAGTTCCCGCCTGTGGCCTGAGTGCCACACTCGATGATGTGGCCTGCAGTCACTGCGCCGGCGAGTTGATCCCAGTCGTCACGGGCCCAGCCATGATGCCATGCCGCCGGGCCGCACACGATCGCGGCATCGGTGGTGCGACCAGTGACGACAATGTCGGCGCCCGAGTTCAGCGCATCGACGATGCCCCAGCAGCCGAGGTAGGCGTTCGCCGAGATGTAGTCGATCTCCGCCACCGGCTCGCCGGTCTCGAAGTTGACGATGTCGACCCCTGCGGCGCGGAGCTCTTCCATCCGCGGGAGGAGGTTGTCGCCGTTGACGTAGGCGATCGTCGGGTTGAGGCCGAGCGTGTCAGCCACCTCGGCAATGGCCTCGGCGCAATGGTCCGGGTCAAGGCCCCCGGCATTCGACACCACCCTGATGCCCTTGTCGAGGCAGGTGCCCATGACCTGCTCCATCTGCTTCACGAACGTGCGGGCGTAGCCACCACCCGGGCGCTTGGCTTGTGTGCGGGCCAGGATGAGCATCGTCAGCTCGGCCAACCAGTCGCCGGTGAGCGCGTCGATCGGCCCACCCTCGACCATCTCCTTGGCCGCGGAGACACGATCCCCGTAGAAGCCTGAGCAGTTCGCGATCTTGATCGGTTCAGACATCTTCGCTTCCGTCATCAATGGTCAGGAGCAGCGCGCCATTCTCCAACTGTTCGCCGATGGCGATCGGCACATCGGTCACGGTGCCGGCGACAGGTGCGGAAATGTGGTGCTCCATCTTCATGGCCTCGAGCACCACGAGCACTTGACCGGCCACGACCGTGTCGCCGGGGGCACACCGCACATCGAGGACGACGCCTGGCATCGGGGCGATGAGTCCTCCCGGCGGTAGCTCGGTGCCGGGGATGACGAAACGAGGATCGATGTGCATCGACACTGTCGTCGAGCCGGATTGCACATGAATCGTGTCTCCCGATCGAGTGACTGCGGCGGTGCAGCGACAGCGGTCGATCTCGATATCGATGTCGGCCGTGGACCAGCGATGGATCGTGACCGACTCACCGGAATCGAGCATGAACGTGCCATCGCGCCTGGACCGATACGCCACCGTGACCGCTTCGTCGACACCGGGATAGCCGAGGAGAATGCGCTCCGACGGCAAACCACCGTTGCGCCAGTTCGACGGCGCGAACCCCCACACGTCGTCAGCGGCGCGGTTTGCACCCTGGACCCACATCGCCGCGATCACCGCCGCGCAGGGCATGGAGTCCGGGGCGGCACCGTCGCCGCCCGGACTCACCCGTTCGATGAAGTCGGTGGTGGTATCGCCGGCCAGGAACTCCGGGGTACGAAGTGTGGCGGCGAGAAAGTCTCGGTTGGTGGTGACGCCACCGAGGTGGAGACGCTCCAACGCCAGGGCCAGACGACCCGCGGCGTCGGTGCGCGTCGGGCCGTGGGCGACCACCTTGGCGATCATCGGGTCGAAGTCGACACCGATCACCGATCCTTCGACCACGCCAGAGTCCCAGCGGACCGCCGGCTCCACCGCAGGCATGAATGCCGCCAACGTGCCGGTGGCCGGCAGGAAGTCGTTCGCTGGGTCCTCGGCGTAGAGGCGGGCCTCGATGGCGTGCCCGGTCCAGCTGATCGCCGACTGGTCGTAGCCGAGGGGTTCGCCGGCCGCGACGCGGAGCTGCTCACGCACGAGATCGACCCCGGTGACTTCCTCGGTCACCGGATGCTCGACCTGCAATCGGGTGTTCACCTCCAGGAAGAAGAACTCCCGGGTGTCGTCATCGACCAGGAATTCGACCGTGCCGGCCGACTGGTACCCCATCGCCCGAGCGAGTGCGAGCGCGGCATCGCCCATGGCGGCGCGCAACTCGGGGTCGACGATCGGTGACGGCGACTCCTCGATGATCTTCTGGTGTCGTCTCTGGATCGAGCACTCACGCTCGCCCAAGTGCACGACATTGCCGTGACCGTCACCGAGGATCTGGATCTCGACGTGACGGGAGCGGGCGACATAGCGTTCGAGGAACACTCGATCGTCACCAAAGCCGCTGAGGGCTTCCCGCTGGGCCGCCGCGACCGACTCGATGAGCTCATCGGCGGACTGAACGATCCGCATTCCCTTTCCGCCACCTCCGGCCGACGCCTTGACCAGCAGCGGATAGCCAACCTTGCCGTCGTCCGATGGATCCTCCGACGATGGCAACGTCGGCACGCCGGCGTCGACTGCCACTCGCTTGGCCGCGATCTTGTCGCCCATCGACTCGATGACATCAGGCGATGGGCCAATCCACGTCAGTCCCGAGTCGACGACCGCGCGGGCGAACCCTGCGTTCTCGGACAGGAATCCGTATCCCGGGTGGATTGCATGGGCGCCCGCGAGCATGGCCGCCGCGATGACCGCCTCACCGTCGAGGTAACTGTCGGGCAGGCGGACCGCAACGTCGGCCTCCTCGACAAACGGGGCATCGCGGTCGGCCTCGACAAAGACGGCGACAGTACGCATGCCCATGGCCCGAGCCGTGCGGAAGACACGGCGGGCGATCTCGCCGCGGTTGGCGACGAGGACGCAGCTGATGGAAGCAGAGATCGGCGGGCTCACAGTCGGAACACCCCATACTCGCGCGCCCCTTCAATGGGTCGGTTGCGCACCACGCTGAGACAGAGGCCGAGCACGGTTCGAGTGTCTCGGGGATCGAGGATGCCATCGTCGGCGATCGCCCCGGTCGCCCGCAGCGCCAAGGACCCCTTGTCGTGTGCCGCTTCGTGAGCTGCAACGAGTGCAGCATCGGCCGCCTCGTCGAACTCCTCACCCTTGCGGGCGGCCTGGCCTCTCCGCACCTCCGACATCACGCCGGCGATCTGCTTCGGGCCCATCACGGCGATCTTTGCGGTCGGCCAGGTGAACGTGAACCGGTTGCCGAACGCCCGACCTGACATCCCGTAGGTCCCTGCGCCGTAGGAGGAGCCGATCGTAACTGTGAGGTGCGGCACCAAGGAGTTGGTGACCGCATTGATCATCTGCGACCCCTTCTTGATGATCCCGTCGGATTCGAAGTCGGTGCCGACCATGAAGCCGGTGATGTTCTGGAAGAACACCAGAGGGATATCGAGCTTGTTGCACAGCTGGATGAAGTGGGCGGCCTTCTGAGACGAGTCCGGGTAAAGCACGCCGTTGTTGCCGAGCACCCCCACCGGATAGCCGTGGATGGCTGCCCATCCGCAGACGATCGTGGTGCCGTAGCGGGGTTTGAACTCTTCGAAGCGAGACCCGTCGACCACTCGGCTGATCACATCTCGAATGTCGACGGGCTGGCGCAGATCTCTGCTGACGAGACCGAGAAGCTCCTCGGGATCCTCCACCGGTTCGTCTGACTGCAGGGTTGGAGCCGCGTCGGGCTTTCGCCAGTTCAGGTGGGAGACAACCTCACGGCAGAGCCGCAGGGCGTCCATTTCGTCCTCTGCGAGGTACTCCGCGAGGCCGGTTACCTCGGCGTGCTTCTGGGCGCCACCGATCGTCTCGGAGTCGGCGATTTCACCGGTCGCCATCTTCACGAGCGGTGGGCCGGCCAGGAACGCGAACGATTGCTCCTTGATGAAGATGTTGTAGTCGCTCATGCCAGGCTGGTAAGCCCCGCCTGCAGTCGAGGAGCCGAACACCACACACACGGTGGGAATTCGCAGTTTCGACAGTTCGGTCATCTCGTAGAAGAACCGACCGGTCTCGGCGAAGTGGGCCGGAACCACGGCGCTGCCCACCGCGCCATGATCGTCCCCGCTCTCGCTCTTCTTCGCGCCACCACCGCCGGGCCGGAGGTCGCCACCGGCCGACTCCACGAAGCTGACATACGGCATGCGGTTGTCGCGGGCGATCTCGAGCGCCCGCATCCACTTCTTCGATGCGTAGGGCGTGAGCGCGCCCGCAGCGACGGTGGGATCGTTGCCCATGATCACGCATTCGGTGCCGGCGATGATGCCGATTCCGCACACCATGCCTCCGCCCAGCGCGTACTGCGAGCCGTAGCCCGCCAGCGGAGTGATCTCGAGGAACGGCGTGTCGGGGTCGATCACAGTGGCGATCCGTTCGCGGATCGGTAACTTGCCGCGACTGCGATGGCGCGCCATCGGCTTCTCGCCGCCGCCCTCGGCGGCTTTGTCGAGGAGTACGTCGTGGATGTGAAGCTGCTCGAGCATGTCGGCGCAGTTCTGAGCGAACTGTTCGGAGTGCGTGTCGAGCGACGATGTCAACGGTGGCGCCAGCAAGGACCGGTTCATATTGCAGGTCACCGTAGTGCGGTAATTCGAGGGACACCAAATTATCCCAGCCCGTTGCTTCGCCCCTCCGCTCTGCGGCCGTTACCGTCGCGCCATGACCGAAGCAGCCGGACTCACGACCGAACAACGCGACCACATCATGGTCATCCATCTCGATGATGGCAAAGCGAACGCCCTGTCGTTCAGGCTCATCGCCGCGATCCACCACGCAATCACCAAAGCTGAGAATGACGACGAGATCGGCGCCGTCGTGCTTCACGGGCGACCGGGTCGTTTCTCCGGCGGCTTCGACCTCGGCGTCATGTTCGCGGACGACCTCGACGCGATCGTCACCCTCGTGGCCGACGGTGGCGGCCTCGTGCGCCGCCTCTATGGCTCATCGGTCCCGGTGGTCGCCGCGTGCACCGGCCATGCGCTGGCCGCCGGCGCCCTCATGCTCCTCGGGTGCGACGTCAGGGTCGGCGCAGACATCCCGACGAAGATCGGTCTCAACGAGGTCGCCATCAAGATGGTGCTCCCCGACTGGGCGATGACCATCGCCCGGGATCGACTCAGCAAACGCCACATGCAGCGTGCCATCGTCAACGCCCGCATCACCACCCCCGCAGAAGCGGTCGACGTCGGCTTCCTCGACGAGGTCGTTGCCGAAGACCTGCTTCTCGAACGAGCGATGGAGATCGCCGCCGAATTGGCCGCCACCCTCGACCCCACCGCCTACGCCGGCACCGTCGCCAAGTTCCGCGGCGAAACCCTCGCCACCATGGACGCCATGGTCACCGCCGCCCGAGCCTCCATCGCCTGAGTTCAAACGGGGGTCAGACCCCTGTTTCAACTCGACGACACGACCGCCATCGCTTCGACCTCGACCAGCAGCTCCGGCATGGCCAGACCGGCTTCGAGCGCGGTAGCCGCCGGATAGGGCTCCGACAGGTAGCGAAGCCGCACCTCCCGGAGAACGCCCAGGTTCGAGATGTCGGTGACGTAGCTGCCGAGCCGAACGACGTCGGCGAACGTGGCACCTGCCGCGGCCAGGGCGAGACCAAGATTCTCGAACGCTTGAACCGCTTGGCCCTCGAAGTCGCCAGGGCTCACAATATTTCCGCCGGCATCAAGTGCGACCTGGCCCGAGACCACCACTATTCGACCGGTCGCGCTGACCGCCTGGGACATACCCGCTGGTCGGGCATCCCAGAGCTCAGGGGGATTGTGTCCGCTCGTGGTCATTGCTGATCCTCGTTGTTTCGAACTGCGGCAACCGACGCCGCGAAGATTTCGATCATCTCGTCGATCTCGTCTTCGGTGATTATCAGCGGCGGGGCGAAGCCGAACATGTCGCCGTCGAACACCCGGGTCATGAGCCCCCGCCGATGAGCCTCTCGTCGGATTCGAAGCATGGCGTCGAGCGAAGGATCCAACGGTGTGCCCGCATCCTTGTCGCCGAGGAGATCAACCCCGGCCGCGAGTCCGCGCCCTCGCACGTGGGTCACCCACGGATCGGCTTCCGCCAGTTCCGTCAACCGGGACAGGAGATGGAGCCCGAGCCGAGCGGAGTTGTCGACCAGGTCCAGATAGAGCTCGATGCACTTGAGCGTGACAGCGCACGAGGGCGGATGTCCGGTGTGGGTGAAACCGTGACCGAAGATGGTGTCACGGCTCATCGCTTCAGTCATCCCCCGATAGATCTCGTTGGAGAACAGCGCCGCGCCCTGGGGGATGTAGCCCGATGTCATCCCCTTGGCGAGGAACATCATGTCGGGCTTCACATCGTCCCACTCGCAGGCGAACATCCTGCCGGTGCGACCGAACCCCGTCACGACCTCGTCGACCATGAACATGAGATCGAGTTCCGCGCACGCGTCCCCCATGGCCGCCAGCCAACCCAGCGGCGGGACGATCACACCGGCGGTGATCATCACTGGTTCACAAACGAACGCCGCCGCATTCTCCGGGCCTATCTCAGCGACAGTCGACCGAAGCGCGGCAACACTGTTACCGATGATCTCGTCGGCAGAGCGGCCTTGGTTGGCCCCGAAATGCCACGGCGACGGGATGTGGTGCTGGGTCGGAAGCGGCACGTCGAAGTTGTCGTTGCACTCCGGGAAGTGGGTGAGCCCCGCAACCACCGAGTTGGCGCCGTGATAGGCACGGTCAAGCGCGATCACATGCTTCTTCTGTGGCCGCCCGGTGACGTTGTTGTGATAACGCATCACCTTCAGCAGTGTGTCGGCGGCATCCGATCCGCTCATCGAGAGGAAGACGTGCTGCAGGCTCTCCGGCGTGACCTCGACCAGCCGTTCGCACAGATCGATGGTCAGCTGGTGTGTGGTGTCGTAGAGGCTGTGGGCGTACGACAGCTTGCGGGTTTGCGCAACCAGCGTCTCGATCAGCTCCTCGTTGGCGTAGCCGAGGCCGACGCACACCATGCCCGACCACGCATCGATCACGCGGTGGCCGGTGCTGTCGGTGAGGTGGATGCCCTTGGCCGACTCGATCAACGTGGGCGGCGGCCGATCGGAATCGGCAATCGCCGCGAAAGGTGGCACAAACGCAGTGCTCAAGGCCGATCCTCTGGTCGTTCGTGCAGTGTTCATCGCAACCCCCCGGTGCTTGCGCCGACCAGCAACGTAACAAATCTGGAACCGGTCTTGACCTAAACCTCGGTTGCGGTTGTTGGATGGAGATATGAAGCTCCTTCCCCCACATCTCGTCTTGATCCTCATCATCGCCTCGGTCGCCGTCGGGCTGACCATTCCCGTGCTCGGCCCTCTCCCGCTCGGCCTTCGCGTCGCGGGAGGCGCTCTTGGCGCAGCGAGCATCTGGCTCAACGTCGGCAACGCTCAACGCTTCGCCAAGATCGGGACGAACATCGAAACCTTCAGGGACCCTGGTGTACTCGTCACCGACGGCGCGTTCCGGTTCTCCCGCAATCCCATGTATCTCGGCTTCCTCGGATTGATGACCGCGGTCGCGCTCATGGTGGGCACGCTCACGGCGTGGATCGGTGTGGTCGGGTTCTGGGTAGCCGGCCAGTTTTGGTACGTCCCGTTCGAGGAGGGTCGCATGCTCGAACGATTCGGCGCCGACTACGTCGCGTACCAAAGCGAAACACGACGTTGGATCGGACGGCGATGACCGCCGAGCTTCTCGACGTCGGAGCAGTCGCCACCCATGCCGGCGTGCCGGTGTCGACACTGCATGTTTGGGAGAAGGCGGGGCTCATCGCTCCCGTCGGCCGGAACGGGCTACGCCGTCAGTACGCGCCAGACGTGCTCAGCCGAATCGCCATCATCGTCTTGTCGCAGCGCTGTGGGTTCACGCTGGCCGAGGTGGGTGAACTCCTCCAGAACAGCTCTGGCCCCGAACGCGAAGCCCAGCTGCGACAGAAACTGGCCGAGCTGACCGAACGCCGAGCACAGCTCGACACCGCCATCCTCACCATCGAGCACACACTCCGGTGCCCGCATCCGGTGCAAGCCGAGTGTCCGACGTTTCTCGAACTGCTCGACGAGATCTTGCCCGGTGGACCGGTTGGTGCATCGAGTTCTTTGTGAAGTAGCCGAGGTGCCACACTGTCGATCATGACCACAGTCACCGTCGCCTCCGTCATCGCCGACCTCGTTGCTGAGCAAGAGGCTCTCGACGCGGTGGTGGCGCCTCTTGCCGCCGCGGAATGGGAGCTCGCCACGCCATCTCCGCGCTGGGCCATTCGCGACCAGATCGGCCACTTGGCCTTCTTCGACGAGACCGCCGCGCTCGCCATCAGCGATCCGGAGGGGTTCATCCAGCACCGAACCGACTTCGTTGCCGCGGCGTCCGCCAGTCCCGGCGCGGGCGACGAGCTCACCCTCGGAGTCGCTCGGGCAATGACCGCCGAGGAGCTCCTTGCCCACTGGCGGGACTGCCGAAGTCGACTCGCAGCGGCCGCCGCCGGCTGTGGCGAGAAGGATCGCATCGAATGGTATGGCCCATCGATGGGTGCCAAGTCGTTCCTCACCGCCCGTCTCATGGAGGCATGGGCTCACGGACAGGACATCTGTGACGCCGTCGGCGCCGGCCGGGAGGCCACCGACCGACTGCGTCATATCGCCCAACTCGGCTTCATCACTCGCGGATGGACGTACATCAACCGCAAGATGGAGATCCCCGAGGGCGATGTGCGTGTCGAGCTGGAGTCACCATCCGGTGAGACCTGGCTCTTCGGCGCCGACACTGCGACTGCGACCGTGCGCGGCTCTGCCGAAGACTTCTGTCTCGTCACGTCCCAGCGCCGCAACCTCGCCGACACCTCCCTCGCGATCGACGGCGCCATCGCCCAGGAGTGGCTCGAGATGGCTCAGCTCTTCGCCGGCCCGCCCAGCAACCCCCCACCCCCCCAAAGTTGAAACGGTGGGGTCAGGCGCCCGTTTCAACTGGGGACAGACCTCCCTCGCCCATACAAGCTGCTTGACTGAGGAGCATGGCCGAACTGATGGTGGAACCGCTGCACGACCGCTTCGGGGCCACGATCTCCGGCATCGACCTCCGCACCGTCACCGAAGGCCACCTGTACCCCGAGATTCGGGCTGCGTTCGAAGAGCACTCGCTTCTGCTCTTCAGAGATCAGCAACTGGACAACGCCAGCCACACCCATCTCGCGTCCCTGTTTGGTCCGCTCGAGAATCGTGAACAGATCGCGGGCAACGACGAGCCGTTCAGCGTCTCTACGGTTTCGAACGTCACCGACGACGGATCGCTTCTCACCACCGACGCTCTGACCCTCATCGACCTCACCGCCAACATGCTGTGGCACACGGATTCGACCTTCCTTCCGGTCCCTGCGCTGGTCAACCTCCTGGCGGCCGCCGTCGTTCCCTCGAGCGGTGGCCAGACCGAGTTCTGCACGACCCGGGCTGCGTTCGGCGACCTCGCCCCGGGTCGCCAGGCGGAGGTCCGCCGGCTGTTTGCCGTGCATCAACTCACCCACTCCCGCGAACAGATCGACTCCCGGCTCACCGAGCTGGACTACGTCTCACGCTGGCCGGATCGGGCCTGGCGCACCGTGTGGCGCAACCCGACGAACGGTCGCGAGGCGATCTACATCGCATCGCACGCCTACACAATCGAAGGCATGGACCGAGCCGCCGGCGAGCAGTTCGTGGGCGAGCTGCTCGAACACTGCACCCAGCCCGCCTATCGGTACTCACACGAATGGACGGTGGGCGACGTCATCATCTGGGACGAGCGAGCAGTCCTGCATCGCGGTCGGCCGTGGCCCTACGACGAACCTCGCACGCTGAACAGCATCTGCTGCTCGGTCACCGAGCTCGACGGTTTGGCCTCGGTCCGCCCGCCCACGGGGCCCTGACGTTTCCGCAGTCTGTCCCCAGTCAAAACGGGGTCTGACCCCATCGTTTCAACTTTGGAGGCTGTGGGCCAAGCCGTCGAGAATGTCGGACTCGCTGACGAGGCATTCCTCGAAGCCGAAGTAGCGCATGATGCGAACGAGGATGCACATGCCGCCGACGATCACGTCGGCTCGCGCCTCCTCGAGGCCCGGGTTGTGGATGCGATCCTCACGAGGCTCCATCACGAGGGTTCGATAGACGTCTTCGATCGCCGCCTTGGACAGGCGGAAGTGATGGACCTGAGCCCGGTCATAGTCGGCCAGACCGATTTCGACCGCCGCCGCCGCTGAAACCGTGCCGGCCACGCCGACGAACGTCCTGGCGTTGAACGACTGCGGCATCTCGCGGGCGACGTCGTCCAGGTGAGCCTCGGTGATCGAGAGGCAGGCCATGAGTTCTTCGGGGCGGGGCGGATCGTGCTCGATGTACTTCTCGGTCAGCCGCACGCACCCGATGTCCAGCGAAAGCGCCGCCTCGGCCTCAGTCGTGCCGTAGGCAAACTCGGTTGAACCGCCACCGATGTCAGCGACGAGGAACGGACCATCGTCGGGATCCAGTTCGGCCGTAGCGCCCTGGAACGAGAGCTGGCCCTCTTCGAGGCCGGAGAGCAGTTCTGGTCGAGCGCCGATCACGACCTCGACCCGATCGAAGAAGTCATCTCGGTTCGAGGCATCGCGGCACGCCGACGTTGCCGCCGCACGTACCTGACCAGCTCCGACGCCGTGGCGATCCATGACCTGGCGGTACTCACGAAGGCACGTGATCACTCGATCGATGGCCTCGTCGACCAGCCGTCCATTGGCATCCACGTCCTGACCGAGACGAGTGATCGTCATCAGCCGTTCGAGGGTCTGGGTGCCATGCAGCACGAGCAGACGGGTTGAGTTGGTGCCGAGATCGATGGCGGCGACCGGACCGCTCATTCGGCTACCCCCTGACCCTGAACATCCTTGGCAGCAAGCTGCGCGGCCACCCAACGACCGACCGGGTCGTCGCCCCCCGCGAGATACCAGCCGTAGTGCGCATGGAGACACTTCACGCCTCGTCGGGTGCCGCCGACTCCGTCCGACGGGCGTGGACCGGTGTGATCTGCAGGGATCTCGGCGTCTCGTTCGGCTGCGTAACGGCGATGGGCGTCGGCGATCTCGGCGGGGTCGATGGCCGCCTCGGCATCGCGGACACCGCCCTCAGACTCGAGGCGCCCGACCTCCTTGCGCTCCTTCTCGCCACACAACCAGTACAAGGTTGGCATCGGCCGGCCGGACCGGAGGATCGGTGCGTTGCGCAGAACAACGGGATCGCCCGCGTCGGAGCGCACGACAATCTCGAAGGATCCGCCCGGCGGTCGACCGAGCAACTCCTCAACCCGCTCATGATCGGCTTCACTCACAGACTCGGTCATCGTCTTCCCCGCAGAGAACGCAGCGCCACTACAACAACGACTATCACGCCCAGCGATCCCAGCCGACGAAGCAGGGACGGCCGCGCGGCGTCGAGAAGGTCGAGAGCTTCTGGCTCCGGCATGTCGACGTCGGCAGGCAGGTGGAAGGGATTGGGCGCAACACCGGCGATGAGCGCGGTGAGGTTCTCGGCGAACTGGGCGGTGAGCACCTGACTCATGTCGGGCAGGAGGCGTTGGCCGCTCTGGGCGACTCGCCCACCGACCTCGATCAGCGCATCGACGTTGACCTGCGTTGTCACCGCGGACACTGCCTCGAGGGTTGCCGTGATCCTCGCCTCGGCGTCCCCTTGCACTCCATCGCCCGTGGCATGGATCACGATTCGTCGGCGCTCTTCGTCGGACTCGAAGAATGCCTTGCCCGCATACTCGGCGGAGAACGACCCAAATCGAACCTTCACCACACCTCGATATTCCTCACCTACCTGCTCCTGGAGAAAGGCTCCGGGAACACACGGGGCGATCCGCTCGACGTCGTTCAACAGCTCCCATGCATCGCCGACGGGAAGCGCGATGCCGAAGCTGTCGGTCAGCTCCATCGACGAAGGTCCTCGAGGGTGTCGATGTCGGCCGGGTTGTCGCCGAACTCGTTGTCGATCGGCACGGGGCGCACCTGATCGGGTCGGTGGCGAACCAGAGCGCGAGCACCCTCATCACCGGTGACGGGAAGGCTCGCCCACATGGCGGCGCTCAGACGAGTGGGAGGACGAAGCTCGCCGTCAAAGCGAGCCATCGCCAGATCGTTGGGCACCTCGGCGACCTTGCGCCAGGTGTCAGCGGATATTCCCGGCGAGTCGCCAAGGCCGACGACCACGGCCGCGTGGCCCCGGGAGTCGGCATAAGCGACCGCGGCCTGCAGGGACGTGGCCTGGCCGTCTTCCCACTTCTCGTTGTGAATCAGGGTGACGGTATCGGGCACCTCGTCGGCGAGGTCGATCGCACCGCTCACGACGACAACCTCATCCAGCTCAGCGGCAACTGCGGAATCGATCGCGTGTCGCAGGATCGTCTTGCCGTTCACCACGGTCAAGAGCTTGTGATCATCGCCATTGAAGCGGGTTCCGGCCCCGGCCGCGAGAATTACGGCGGCAACGGTAGACCGGGGCTGGTGGGGCTGAGGTTGCATCCACCCAGTCTGGCCCGCCGAAGCGTCATCGATGCGCCTAGGGTGCGATCCATGGAACCGGAATCGCTCGGCTCGGCGGGCGCAGCGCCCTCGGCCCCTCCAACCCTGCGGGTCACGATGCTGCTGGCCGACTCGGCGCAGGTCGCCGACCGCAAGCTCTACATCCTCGGTGGTGGGCTCACGGTGATCGGGCCACGCCCCCAGCCCCTTGGTGTGGCGATCCGGATAGAGGTTCCCTGGGACCGCGCCAACGTCGCTCATCAGTGGCACCTCGAACTCCTCGACGAGGACGGTCACCCGGTGTCGGTGCGCGAGCAGGCCCTGGTGGTACACGGCCGATTCGAGGCAGGACGGCCAGCCGGGCTGAGACCCGGCACTCCCCTGTCGGTGCCGCTCGCCATCACCTTCCCTACGCTGCCCGTCGAGCCCGGCAAGAGCTACACCTGGCAACTCGCCATCGACGGCGCGACACAGATCGACTGGCGCCAGAGCTTCCACGTTCGGGCCGGGGCACCAGGGCAGCCGACAGGACCGCCACCTGCTTCCGAATAGCGCACACGGATGACAGCGTCCTCGCCGCGACGACCCATTCCCCAGCGTGCGTTAGTCGTGGATCGGCCCCTCGGTGATCTTGAGGGCCCTTGCCTCACGGCCGGTGCGACGGGAGATGATTTCTGCGGTGATGGAGATTGCGGTCTCCTCAGGCGTACGGGCACCGATGTCGAGACCGATCGGTGAGTGGAGACGGTCGAGGCCGTCCTGGCCCACACCTGCCTCGACGAGCCGAGTCGTGCGGTCGTCATGGGTGCGACGGCTTCCCATGACACCGATGTAGCCCACACCCGTGGCGAGCGCGCCCACCACCGCGGGGATGTCGAACTTCGCATCATGGGTGAGGATGCAGATCGCGTCGCGCGGACCCAGCTCGTGACCGACACGGTCAAGGAGCCGGTCCGGCCAGTCGACCTCGAGATCATCAGCCATCGGGAATCTCGCCTTGGTGGCGAACACCTCCCGGGCGTCGCACACTGTGACCCGGTAGCCGAGCACTTTCGCCACGCGACCGAGCGCGGCGGTGAAGTCGACGGCACCGAAGATCAGCATCTTGGGGGGCGGGGCAAAGCTCTCGATGAACACGGAGACAACACCCTCCCGCGCCTCTCCGTGTTCGCCGTAGTGACGGATACCGGTGCGACCGGCTGCGAGTTCGCCCCGGGCATCGCGGTCAATCACACGATCGAGGTCCGCGTTGCCGAGAGTGCCGATCGTCGCCAGACCCTCGGAGTCGGCTCGCACCAACATCTTGTTGCCAGAGCCGGGACCCTCGATGACGGTGGCGAGCGCAACGGGCGCCTCGGCGGTGATATCGGCTTGGAGCTGGGTGAACCACTCGCCTCCATCGAATGCTTCGAGGAAGAGATGGATCGTGCCGCCGCAGGTGAGGCCGACAGAGAATGCCTCGTCATCACTGAAGCCGAAGGTGACGATCCGGTGGGTGTCGGACTCGAGCACGTCGAGCGATTCGACGACCACGGCGCCTTCGACGCAGCCGCCGGAGACTGAGCCGACGACATCGCTCGATTCGGTGACGGCCATCGCGGCGCCCGGCAGCCGGGGGCCGGAGCCTTCGAGATCGACAACACGCGCAACTGCGAAGCGTTCGCCGGATGCACGCCAGCGGGCGAAGTCGTCGAAGAGTTCTTTCACAGGTCCCAGGGTATCCCTGGGACCTGTACTCAGCCGATCCCGAGTCGGATGAGGTCGAGTCGGCGGCGCGAGTCGGCGAGATCGCGGAAGCTTGCGCCGGTGCGCTTGAGGTCGTGGTGGGAATTCCAGGCGTCGAGCAACCGGTCGAAATCAGGGGAGATGGGCTGTGCGGTCATGTCATGATCCTACGGGAATGCGGACCTTCGATCTCGTTGATTTTCTGGCGAATGCAGTCCAGTGGCAGTGATCTAGAACGCGCTAGTGCGGAATAGCCTTCGAATCGAAGTATCCTGAGGTTCATGTTCGACGAAATCACGCTCCAGATCCTTACCGAGCTCAAGGCGAACGCTCGTATCTCCTACCGAGAGCTCGGCGAGATCGTCGGCCTGTCCGCTCCGGCCGTGGCTGACCGGGTCAAGCGGCTCGAACGTGACGGCATCATCACCGGCTACACCATCGTGACGGATCAGGCCGCCCTCGGATTCCCGATTCAAGCGATCATCCGAGTGATGTCGGACGGCACGAACGCGAGCGCAATCGATCAGCTCGCCCAGGACGCACCTGAGGTGGTCGAATGCAACCGGGTGACGGGAAGCGAGAGTCATGTCATCCGGGCGTGGTTCCGAGACGTGCAGCACATCGGTGACCTCGGCGAACGGCTCTGGCAGTACGGCGATACGACCTCGAACGTGGTGACTTCCACACCAGTGTCGCGGCGCCACATCCGTCTCCAGTAGCTCGGCTCAGGGGGCCCGTTGCTCCAGCTCCCAGCGCGCCCAGCTGCCAAACCAGAGAATCGCGATCGTTATGACGAGCAAGCCGGGCCACGAATCCGCCCAGGAGACATCACCGATGAATCCCTGACGGGCCATTCGGATGACGTTGGTGGCCGGGTTGACCCGGGCCACCGCTCGCAACCAGCCGGTCATCAGCGACAACGGCACCTGCCCGATCGATGGGAACATCAGCCCGAAGGCCAGGACCTGCACTATCGCCATCGCTCGGATGTTGCCGATATGCAGCACAACCGCAAGCCCGAGAGCACCGAGCGCGATGGCCGCGCCGATACCGGCCACGTAGGCCATCACCACGGCGGCGATGCCGCCGGGGAAGTCGAGACCGCCGACGATGCCGATCAGCAATACGACCGTGACCGGGATGAGGGCCCTGATTGCGGTGTGCATGAGCGGACCCACAATGATCGCGCTTCGGCGAATCGGGCTGACGAGCAGTCGGTCGATGAAACCGTTGTCGAGGTCCTGGGCCATGGCACCGGCTGAACCGATGCCGGCGAAGATCGAACCCTGCACCATCGCGTAGGCGGCGATCCAATTCATGAACTCGTCAGTGGGGAATGCCTCGACCTGCGTCACCCCTTCAAAGCTGCCGGTAAAGGAGATGGCGAAGAATGCAGGCATGACCAACATCGGGATCAGTACTGAAGGCAGCCGGACCAAACGCACCAGTGCCCGGCGAGTCAGGATCTCGACGGTCGGCCAGTACGGGGCCAACTCCGAATCCGGCACACGGGCTGACGTCATGCCCGGCGCAACCTTCCCAGGTACGCCCGATACGACAATCCCAGTGTGAAGACCCCAACAACAGCCACCCAGAAGAGGGCCTGGCCCAGATCGGCGAACGAGAAGCCCTCGATGGCCAGCCGGCGGGTCGGGTCGATGATCAGGGTGAACGGGTTCGCTTCGGCAGCAGTCTGATACCAGCCGCTCATCAGCTCGGTCGGGAAGAACGCCGACGAGACGAAGATGGCGATGAACGTCAAGGGAAAGACCGCCTGTGTTGCTTCGGCCGATCCGGTCTTGAGAGCCACTGCGACACTGATTCCACCTACCGACAGAGACAAGGCAGCGGCGATCAGGACGATCGCCAACGCCGAAGGCAGCCCGCCGTCGGGGGCCGCCCCGAAGACGAGAAAGACCAACATCAGCACCGCGGCGAGAAGCGCGCTGAATGTCGCCGCCCCGGCCAGGCGGCCGATCAGGACCGACTGCCGCCCAACCGGTGATGTCATCAGGCGATCGAAAAAGCCGGTTTCGATGTCAGTGGCGAGCGCGCTGCCGGCCTCGCCGGCGTTGAAGGAGATGCCTTGGAGAATGGTTGCCGGAAGGATGAACTGCAGGAAGGAGTCGACCTCGGGGAACTGGGGCAGGTCGGTCACCCGCTCGAATTGGGCCGAGTAGATGGCCGCCATCATCAGCGGGAAGATGATGCTCGGAATCCACGAAGCGGGCTGACGCCATGTGTTCATCACCGAACGGCGGGCGAGGATCAGCGCCTGCTCGACGACAACGACGCGCCGCGGGCGAGCGATGGTGGCGGTCACGCTGCGGACGCTCCGGCTCCTTCGAGTCGCCGACCGGTGGCTTCAGCGAAGACATCATCCAGGCTCGGCAGATCGACCTCGAGATGTCCGACGGGAACTCCGGCGTCGTCGAGCGCCCGAACGACTTCGGCCAGCCGGGCCGTACCGCCGCGGAGTCCGATGGCTGCTCGTCCGGCGCGCGCCGGACGCTCCTCGCCGAATGCGGCCAGAACCGTGCGAGCCTCGCACAGCCACTCCTCGTCGACCTCGACCCGAAGAGTAGGATCGCCGACTGCCGCTTTCAGCGCAGCCGGTGCGCCTTCACGAACGATGCGACCGCCGTCGATGATCGCCACTCGCCCGGCGAGCTCGTCGGCTTCTTCGAGATACTGCGTCGTGAGGAAGACGGTTGTCCCCTCATCGTTCAGGGTGCGGACTTCGTCCCACACGGCCAGTCGGCTGGTGGGATCCAGCCCGGTCGTGGGTTCATCGAGGAACAGCACCGAGGGGCGATGAATCAACGCCATCGCAAGATCAAGCCGGCGGCGCATCCCGCCGGAGTACTCACCGACCTTGCGGTCCGCGGCAACGGTGAGCCCCACCCGCTCCAGCAGCTCTCCGGTGCGGCGGGTCGATTCCTTGCGTCCGAGGCCGTGGAGCACTGCCTGAAGTCGGAGTAACTCGTTGCCGGTCATCAAGGGGTCGATGGCGGCATCCTGCAGGGCGACGCCGATCGACCGCCGCACCGCGTTCGGCTCATTGACCACGTCGAAACCTGCGACCCGGGCGACGCCCGCCGACGGACGCAACAGGGTCACGAGCATGCGAACGGTGGTGGACTTGCCTGCACCGTTCGGTCCGAGGAATCCGAAGATCTCGCCCTCTTCGACGATGAGGTCGATCCCCGCGACCGCGGTGAGATCGCCGAAGGTTCTGACGAGGCCTTCGGCCTCTACGGGATGGTTCGCCATACACCTCTGCCTACCAAGACGGGCGCATATTCACGCCATCGTCAACCTACGGGGTGTCGGCTGTCGCATCGTGATCGACACAGCCGCTCACACCGGGAACCGTGTAGGTCTCGACCCCCGGCTCGACGTAGGGGCCGAAGCAGAGACCGCGAATCTCGACACCCTCTTCGCCGGTGAGCGTTTCCAGCTGCGCGTCCAGCTGGTCGACCTCGGCGCGGAGCTGAGCATTTCGGTCACGGGCCGCGTCGACCTCTTCTCGCTGATCGATCCAATCGCCGATCGGGTACGCGGCAAGCCCCACCCCCGCAGCGAGCGTCATTGCGAAGAGGGCGGTGCGGACGACTCTGCCCGATCGTATGGGGCGCGGCGGTTCGGTGCGCGTGGCGCGACGCCGACCGACCGGCGTGGTCGCCTTGCGCTTCGACGCGCCCCGGACCTTGGCAGTGCGGCTCATGGCCTCCGGCCGGCGAGAGCCGACAGGCCTCGATACGCGGCGGCCTCACCGAGCTGCTCCTCGATGCGAAGGAGCTGGTTGTACTTGGCGACGCGATCGCTGCGCGCCGGGGCACCCGTCTTGATCTGACCGCAGTTGGTGGCGACGGCGAGGTCGGCGATCGTGGTGTCCTCGGTCTCGCCGCTGCGGTGTGACATGACAGAGGTGTAGGAGTTGCGGGTGGCGAGCTCGACGGCTTCAAGCGTCTCGGTGAGCGAGCCGATCTGATTGACCTTGATCAGGATCGAGTTCGCCGTCCCGACCGCGATGCCGCGAGCAAGGCGTTCGGTGTTGGTGACAAACAGGTCGTCGCCGACGAGCTGCACACGATCGCCGAGCGCGGCGGTGAGCTCGGCCCATCCGTCCCAGTCCTCTTCGTCCATGCCGTCCTCGATCGAGACGATCGGGTACTTCTCGCAAAGGCCGATGTATTCGGCGACCATTTCTGACGGCGTCAGGCTGCGGCCTTCGGCGGCGAGGTTGTAGGTGCCGTCGGAGAAGAACTCAGTGGACGCCACGTCCATCGCCAGCGCGATTTCCTCGCCGGGAATCCGACCGCTCCGCTCAATGGCGTCGACGAGGAGTTGAAGGGCTTCTTCGTTGGATCCGAGATCTGGCGCGAAGCCGCCCTCATCGCCGACCGCGGTCGACAGCCCCTTGTCCTGCAGGACCTTCTTGAGGACGTGGTACGCCTCGGTGCCCCATCGCATGGCTTCGCCGAACGACGCCGCGCCGACCGGCATGAACATGAATTCCTGATAGTCGACACTGTTGTCGGCGTGTTCGCCACCATTCAAGACGTTCATCATCGGCACGGGGAGAACGTGAGCATTGACCCCACCCACATGTCGCCAGAGTGGGATCTGGAGCTCGCTCGCTGCGGCTCGCGCGCTGGCGAGCGAGACGCCGAGAATGGCGTTGGCTCCGACACGGCTCTTGTTGTCGGTGCCATCGGCAGCGATCAGCCCGGCATCGACGCCTCGCTGATCGATCGCATCGAGACCGAGCACGGTGTCGGCCAACTCGCCGTTGACGAAGCCGACGGCGGTGAGCACACCCTTGCCGGCCAGCCGATCGCCACCGTCTCGGAGTTCGACCGCTTCGAAGGCACCCGTCGAAGCACCGGAGGGAACTATCGCTCGACCCATCGCTCCGCTGTCGAGTTCGATCTCGACTTCGACGGTGGGGTTGCCTCGGGAATCGAAGACCTCACGGCCATGGACTCGTTCGATGATGCTCACTGGGGCTCCTGGGAAAGCAGCGTGTCGGGCGCAAGGCTAGTTGCCGTCGCGCGAAGGGTGACGGAGGCCGCGCGATCCGCGCGAATCAGCTCTCCATTGCAGTCAAACAACGGTCGTTATTCGGGAACGACTATCCCGCGACCCGTTTCGCTGCCGCCCACAGCGAGGTCAACTCTGCCTCATCCGCGCACGAAAGATCAATACCTTTGTCGTCGGCGGCCGCCTCCACCACACGGAACCGGCGGGCAAACCGTTGGGCCGCGCCCCGCAGAGCGGACTCAGGGTCGTGGTCGAGGCGGCGAGCGACCTGCACGGCGGCGAACAGAAGATCACCCACCTCGTGCTCGCTCGGGTCGTCTCGAACCTCGGCCAACTCGCTTTCGACGTCCGCATAGGCCACCTCGGGCCCGCCATCCCAATCGAAGCCGGCGGATGCGGCGCGCTTTTGAATCTTCAGCGCCAGCATCAACGACGGAAGCGACGGCGGAATGCCGTCCATGGCCGAGTCACGGCTCTTCTCCTGCGCCTTCAGCTGTTCCCAGGTCCGCAGCACGGCTGCCGCGTCCTCGGCGTCGACAGGATCGCCTCCCTTCGGCGGAAAGACGTGGGGGTGTCGGAATACCAGTTTGTCGTGACAGCCGCGGGCAACGTCGGCGACCGTGAACGAGCCTCGCTCGGCACCCAGGCGAGCGTGGAAAAAGATCTGGTAGAGCAGATCGCCGAGTTCTTCGGCCAGGTGCGCGTCGAGATCGGCGTCGAGTTCGTCATCGCTCAGAGCCGCTCGTGCATCCAAGGCCTCGATTGTCTCGTGCGTCTCCTCCAGCAGGTGACGCCGCAACGATGCGTGGGTCTGCTCCTGGTCCCACGGGCACTGTTCGCGCAGAACTCGGACGAGCTCGTCGAAACGAGCGAACTCGGCTGCCACCGGTGCGGCCATCTCCGGGATATAGATCGACGTGAGGTGGTCGGCGTCGACGTCTCGGTCGAGGTCGCTCCACGCCACCTCGAACACCGCCTCACTACCGAGACCAAGCCGTTGCAGAACGACCACTGACTCGGGCGGTTCCTCGACCGCCAGCTTGATATCGCTGAGCACGTGAGCAGCATGACAGTGCGCTACCAGCAACGGACCGGTTTGGCCGGCCGCGGCGACGGCGAACCGATGACCGTCAACCAGGCGAACACCCGCTTCGACCGGATCGATCCGAAGGGCCGCCCACGCGGTATCGAGGAACGACATGGCGGGCAGGATGTCGATGGCGACCAGACCGTCGGCGGCGGCAGCACGAAGGAGTTCGACGGTGCGTTCGAGAACGAGGGGCGAACCGGGAACGGCATAGAGGACGTCGCCTGTGCTGGTGGCCTCGATCAACCGCTCGGCGATCTCCTGGTAGACCGCATCGAACGTGTCGGCGCGTTCATAGATCTCGTCGAACGAAGGCACGGCGCCGAGCACCGATGCCGCGGGATGGCGGCTGGTGCGCAAGAACGCGACATCAGCCTCCGCTATCGCGGCGCGGGTCTGGGGAGTGAGGAGCTGCTCATCCGCGGGACCGAGGCCGACAATGGTGAGACGACCGGTCATGCGACTTGATCAGCCGGCCGCGGCAGGAGCCTGAACTGCGCCGGGAGGGAACACCCACGTGCCGATGCTCGGGTCGATGAAGTGTTCGACGGCGACAGCTTCTGACGCGTTCGCCACGACCTCATCGAAGATTGCGCTCTCGGCCGCCCGTACTGCACCCTCGTTGAGGGTGGCGAACAGTTCAGGAGTAAGGGATTCGTCGGCACCCTCGACCAGCGGGCCGAGGTAGCGCACGTCGATGACGTGGAATCCGAACTGAGACTCGACCGGAGGAGTGACGCCGACGCCGCTGGCCCGTGCTCCGTCGACATATTCAGCGACGAAGGTGGTGGTGTCGACACAGCCGAGTTGGCCGCCGGCGGGGCCGCTCGGACCGGTGGACAGCGCGATCGCGACATCAGCAAAGTCCTCGCCCGCTTCGATCCGATCGATGGCAGAGAAGGCATCGTCTTCGGTCTCGAGGAGAATGTGGCTCGAGCAGATGAGCTCAACGGTGCTGTCCTGCGTTGCGGCAGTGTCCCGCGCGTAGTCGTTCAGTGCATTGATGACGGCTTGCAGTTCGACCGCCGCGTCGAACGCAAGCGTGTCGGTCGGCACCCCGGCGGCGATAGCGGAGGCCTCGGAGTCAGCGCGAGCCTCATCGGTGATCTCAACCCCACGTTCGGAGAGAACATCGGTGACCGCTTCGACGAGAAGCCAGGTGGTGACCTGATCGGCCAGGGCCTGCGGCGACGGGGCAACACCCGTTGCGCCGGTGGCAATGGCAAGCAGGTCGGCGCCGGACAGCTCCACGCCACGGAAGCGAACAGCAACGTCGGGCATGTCGCCAAGCTCGACCGCCGCAGGTGGATCGGCAACAGCCGAGGCCTCGTCAGCCACGCCGTCCTCGTCAGCTTCGATGGCGGAAACATCGACCGACTCGGTGCTGTCGTCCCTCAGAAAGGTGTACGCGATGACCGCAGCGACGCAGATGGCGATGACCGCGGGCACCACCAGCAGAAGCGGCGAGGTCTTCGCGGCCTTCTCACGAGCAGCGCGGGCGGCAGGAGATTCAGAAACGTCGTTCACGAAGGCTGCAGGTTATCGGCGATATCAGGCAGGAGGTCGGCCATGATCGTTACCAACTGGTCACCGACCGCTCCCTCCTTCTTGCGCAGGGGGAGATGGAGCTCACTCACCATCTCCTTGTAGATGGCAGCGTTGCCCGCTCCTTTGCCTGAGTACAGGCGCTGGAGCCGCACCTGACGACTGTCGGGCAGCGTCACGGGAGTGAGCTTGGCCACATGATCCGGGCCGCCGAAGCCAGGGCCACTGGTGACGGTTATTTCGCGGACACCACTACGAACGCACTCCACCCGCAGCCGCCCCACCTGCAGCAGCGCCTCCGCCGGGGGCGGGATCGGGCCGAAGCGGTCGAGCCACTCTGCTCGCACGTCTTCAAGCGCCTCAATGGTCTCGATCGACGCAAGGCGCCGGTAGGCCTCGAGGCGGTTGGTCTCCTTGAGTACATAGTTGTCCGGGAGATGCGCGTCGCCGGGCACCTCGATGGCGATCTCGACCGGGTCGGGTACCTTCTCGCCCTTGAGCTCGGCGACCGCCTCGGTGACCATTTGGCAGTACAGGTCGTAGCCCACGGCCGCGATGTGACCGGACTGGCCGGTGCCGAGCAAATTGCCGGCGCCACGAATCTCGAGGTCGCGCATCGCGATCCGGAAACCAGACCCGAGCTCGGTGGCCTCGCCGATCGTCTTGAGACGCTCGTAGGCCTCCTCGGTCAGCACGCGGTCGACCGGATGGAAGAGGTATGCGTAGGCCCGAGAACCCGCACGTCCGACTCGACCGCGGAGCTGGTGCAGCTGGCCAAGGCCGAGAAGATCGGCACGATCGGCGATCAGGGTGTTGACGGTGGGCATGTCGATGCCCGACTCGATGATCGTGGTGCAGACGAGGACGTCGTACTTGCCTTCCCAGAAATCGATCACCACCCGCTCGAGGGTGCCCTCGTCCATCTGACCGTGAGCGATCGCCACCCGGGCCTCGGGTACGAGGTCGTGAAGGTTCGCCGCCACATGTTCGATGTCTTGCACCCGATTGTGAACAAAGAAGACTTGCCCCTCACGGAGAAGCTCACGCCGGATCGCCTCCGCGACAGCTCGCTCCTCGTACTCACCCACATAGGTCAGGATCGGCTGCCGATCCGCCGGCGGCGTATTGAGCAACGACATGTCGCGGATACCGGTGAGGCTCATCTCCATCGTGCGAGGAATTGGCGTGGCGGTGAGGGTGAGGACATCGACGTCGTGGCGAAGCTGCTTGATCTGCTCCTTGTGGCTCACGCCGAATCGTTGTTCCTCATCCACGACCAAGAGCCCGAGATCCTTGAACTTGATGTCGGCGGAGAGCAGCCGGTGGGTGCCGATGACGAGGTCGACGTCGCCGTCCATCACGGCCTGCACGACCTTCTTGGCTTGAGCGTTGGTGAGAAACCGGCTCAGCACCTCGACTCGGATCGGGAACGGCGCCATGCGCTCGGTGAACGTCGAGTAGTGCTGCTGTGCAAGCAAGGTGGTCGGCACCAGAACAGCCACCTGTTTGCCGCTCTGGATTGCCTTGAACGCGGCGCGCATCGCCACTTCGGTCTTGCCAAAGCCAACGTCGCCGATGACGAGTCGGTCCATGGGCGACTCGCGCTCCATGTCGTTCTTCACATCGATGATCGCGTGGAGCTGATCGGGTGTCTCCTGAAACGGGAACGTCCCCTCGAACTCGCTCTGCCACGGAGTGTCGGGCTCGAAGGCGTGGCCCGTCGAGGTGACTCGGCGCTGATACAGCACCACGAGCTCCTGGGCGATTTCCTGAACCGCACTGCGGACCTTCGCCTTGGCGGAGTGCCAGTCGGCCCCTCCCATCTTCGACAAGCTCGGCGAGTCACCGCCTGTGTAGTGGCGCACCGATTCGATCTGGTCGGATGGAACATAGAGCTTGTCGCCGCCCCGGTACTCGAGGAGCAGGTAATCGCGCTCGTTGCCGCCGATTGCCCTGGTGACCATGCCGCCGAAACGGGCCACGCCGTGCTGATGATGCACAACGTAGGAACCCTCGCGGAGATCCTCGAAGAAGCGTTGCGCGTCTCGTTTGCGGCGACGAGCACGCCGATGGGTCCGCCGGCGACCGGTCAAGTCGGACTCGGCCAACACCGCAAGCTTCACCGCGGGCAGGACTGCACCGCGCTCGATGGGTGCGACCACCACCGCGCCCGCCGGGCTGTTCTCGGTGAGTGGGCCATCGATTAGACCGAGCGCGACGCCGCGCTCGGAGAGCAACTGCTCGAGCCGAGAGGCGCTCGCGACACCGTCGGCGGCGACCACGATGCGGTAGCCCTCGCTGAGGAGGCCCTGGATCTGCCTGATGGTCGGCTCGATGTCACCGACCACGGGTTCCCAACCGGATGCAGCGACGACCGGCGTGTTTGGCCCGTCTGCGGTTGCGAGCACGTTCCATGTCGGCGCCTCGGTCTCGGTCAGCAGACGATCGAACTCGACGTGTAGGCGGTGCACCGAGTCGGCGTCGACATCCCACGTGCGCGCCAGCGAAGAAGCCAGATCGGCCTCCTCGGCCAGAATCTCCCCGGCCCGGTCGCGGATGCGACGAGGCTCGACGAGCACAATGAGCCCGTCGGCCGGAATCAGGTCGGGCAGAACGAGGTGCTCGTCGATCAGCCACGGCAGCCATGACTCCATGCCGTCGAACAGCTGCCCATCCGAGATTCGGTCCCATTGTTCGCGACCCCAGGGCTCTTCTGCGACCAGCTCCGCGGCTCGCCGGCGGTGCGCCTCGTCAGGGCGAAACTCGCGACAGGGATAGATCTCGACGAGCCGAACGTCTTCGCTGGAACGCTGATCGGCGACCGAGAACTCGGTCAGCCGATCGACCTCGTCTCCCCAGAGGTCGATGCGGACCGGTCCGTCAGCGGTGCTGGGAAAGACGTCGACAATCGAGCCCCGCACGGCCAACTCGCCACGGTGCTCAACCTGGGCTTCGCGGTGGTAGCCCAGACCGACAAGCTCTTCGACAAGGGATGTCGGATCGAGCACGTCTCCGGGGCGAACGACGACCGGAGCAATCGCGGCGTTTGGGTCGAGGCGCTGGATGAGCGCTCTCGCCGGGGTGATCACCATCGTGGGCGGGTTGTCGCTCTGGAGCCGATGCAAGACCTCGAGACGCCGACCCATGGTCTCAACACCGGGGCTCACCCGTTCGAACGGAAGTGTTTCCCACGCGGGAAACAGCGCAACGGCACCGGAACCGAGCACGGTCGCCACATCGGAGGCGAGCCGTTCGGCCTCAGCCTGCGACGACGTGGCGACGAGGACGGGCGTGCGCTCCGAGGCATCACAGATCGCACTCAGCACGAGAGCCCGCGCCGCTTCGGGCACCGCGATGACCGGGTTGCGGGACGCGAGGGCCGCTTGGATTGCCGGTTCGTCGGTGAGTACGCTGCGCAGTGCGGCGAATGGGGCTCTAGCCACCGTTGAAGCGATTCATCGTCGACTCGATATCGCTACCGGCAAGGAACTCGATCGCATCCGCCGCTTCGTTGACAGTGCGATCGATCTCGGGTCGCTCGGCACGCGACGGCCGCCGTAGGACATAGTCCGACCCGCTCATGGTGCCACTTTCAGGCTTGCCAACGCCGATCCGAATGCGGGCGAATGCGTCACTTCGGAGGCTGGCCCGAACCGACTTGAGTCCGTTGTTACCGGCCAATCCCCCACCGAGCTTCACCTTGATGCGTCCGACAGGTATATCGAGCTCGTCGTGCACGATCACGAGGCGCGACAAGTCGTCGATCCCGAAGCGGCGCACAAGCGGCACGATGGCTTTGCCTGATTCGTTCATGTAGGTGCTCGGGATGGCCACAGCCACACGGTGAGAACCGATGCGAAGCTCGTCAACGGCCGCGAAATCCCGCCGACCGCGACGAAGCCGCCCCCCGTGACGGCGGACGAGTTCGTCGATCACCCAGGCACCCGCGTTGTGACGGGTCTGGGCATATTCCTCACCGGGGTTGCCGAGTCCGACAACCAAGAGGTCGGCGGGCGAGCCCGTCCGTTCCGCTGGAGAACGCCGAACCATGGCGAGCCAGGTCCGAAACGTCAGTCTTCGCTGTCGCCGGAGTCGTCGCCGTCGGCGTCAGCAGCCTCTTCGTCGGCTTCTTCCGCCTCAGCCTCAGCCTCGGCCGCAAGATCGCGAGCCATGGCTTCACGAGTCGAGCGCGTGATGAGCGAGATGGCGACCGAGTCGTCAGGATCGGCGACTGCGCTTGCGCCGTCGGGAAGCGGAAGATCCGCCACCTTGATCGACTCGCCGAGCTGAAGATCCGTGATGTCGACGATGATCTCGTCAGGCACGTTGCCGGGCTTCGTCAAGATGATCAACTCGTACATGGTCTGATCGACCATGCCGTCGGCGCGGGTGACAGCAAGGGCCTCACCGATCAGGTGGATCGGGATGTTGACCTCGATCTCCTGGTCGGCGCGGATTCGGTAGAAGTCGACGTGGATGACGTCGCGACGCACCGGGTGACGCTGGAGATCCTTGATGAGAGTGAGGTGATCCTCCCCCTCGATCTCGAGGGTGATGAGGGCGTTGATGCCCGCATCGGTGGTGAGAGCCGCGCGGAGTGCGGGCCATTCGATGGCGATCGGAATCGGATCCACATCGAGTCCATAGACAACCGCGGGGATCTTGCCCTCGCGACGCAATCTACGGGCTGGACGGGTGCCGCCCTTACGGCCGGTTTCAACGCTCAGCTGGAGTTCTGACATTCGGAAAAGGTTAGCGGCACGACGCCGCTCTTCCCCTGAGTCAGGCCAGGTGATTGCCGCCGAAGATCTCGCTCACCGACGTGTCTTCGAACACCGCGGAGATAGCCCGGGCGATGATCGGCGCCACTGACAGGACCCGGATCTTGTCGGCCCGCTTCTCACTCGGCAATGGCAAGGTGTCGGTGATCAGCACCGTTTCCACCGGAGCGTTCTTCAGCCGGTCGATGGCCGGGCCCGAGAAAACCCCATGGGTGGTGGCGATGATGATGCGCTTCGCCTTGTACTCGTGCAGCAGCTCCGCGGCGGCGCAGATGGTGCCCCCGGTGTCGATCATGTCGTCGATGAGCACACACGTGCGTCCCTCGACGTGGCCGATGATCTCCTTGGCCTCGACCGTGTTCTTTTCTTCCGACAAGCGACGCTTGTGAACGTAGGCAAGATCGGCGTGGAGCAGATTGGTGTAGCGCTCGGCCACCTTCATTCGCCCAGCGTCGGGCGACACGATCACCAGGTCGTCGTCCTTGAGGTCGCTCAGCCAATCGATCAGCACCGGCATGGCGGTGAGGTGATCGACCGGCCCATCGAAGAACCCCTGGATCTGGCCGGAGTGCAGGTCAACGGATACCAGCCGATCAGCACCGGCCGCCAGGAACATGTCGGCAAGCAGGCGAGCCGTGATCGGCTCGCGGCCAGACGCCTTGCGATCCTGACGGCTGTAGCCGTAGAACGGGGCAACGACCGTGATTCGCTTGGCCGACGCCCGCTTGGCGGCATCGACCATGATCAGGTGCTCCATGATCGCGTCGTTGATCGACCGACCCTCCCATCCGGCGTGGGTCTGCACGATGAAGACATCTGAGCCGCGGATCGACTCGCCGTACTTCACATGGATCTCGCCGTTGGCGAACTCCTCGATGTTGGGCGAACCGAGCGGCACGTCCAGTTCGTGACAGATCGCCGTGGCCAGCTCTTGAGTGGCCCTCCCGGCGACAACGTGGAGCTTCTTGTGGTTGAGCAGTTGCATCGGTGTCCCCGTCGGCGGCGAGAAAGTGTCGGTCAATTGCCGCCCGGACTCGGAGCATAGAACGGTCCGGTCACAGTCGCGGCAGTGAGCTCAGATCCTTTGCCGAGAACGGCAAACGGTCCCACATGACAGTCCGGTCCGATGACCGAATGTTCGGCCATGGTCTTCTCGACCCGACAGCCCGGACCCACTCGCGTGTCGACGAGTCTGGTGTCAGGGCCGATCTCTGAACCCTCGCCGACCACCGTGTCGCCTTGAAGAATCACACCCGGATAGAGGGTGACATCGGGAGCGAGTTCAACGGTGGCGTCGATGTAGGTGCGAGCCGGGTCGAGCATCGTGACCCCCCGCTCGAGCCATGCCCGATTGGTGCGCCGGCGAAGTTCTGCCTCGGCGTCGGCCAACTCCACCCGATTGTTGATGCCGACCACGTCAGCGGAGTTTGTTGAGTGGCTGGCATGCACGGTGTAGCCGGTTGCGGCGAGGACCTCGATGATTCCCGAGATCGCAACTTCGCCCGTGTGGTCGGCTCGGGCTCGGCGCAGGGCGGCAGCCAATATCGATTGCCGCACACACCAGATGCCCGTGGCGACCTCGGTGATGAGGCGCTCGTCGCCCACCAGATCAGCGGCATCGGTGACCCGCTGGATCGATTCTTCGCGCCCACCGCGCACAACCCTGCTGTGGCTGGCAAGGCCCCCGAGGTCTCGCCCGTCGGCGGCCATCACGGTGGCGGCCGACCCCGATGACCGATGAACGTCGACAAGCATCTCGAGATCGGCGGGACGAACGAGCGGCACATCGGCGGGAACGATGACGAGGTCGGCGTCGGTGTCGAAGTCGTCATCCATCACCGAGAGCCCGGCCAGGACACCGGCTGCATTGCCGCTGTGGCGAATCTGTTCGACGATGTCGGTGACCGGCTTCGTGCCGGCGACGGCGCGGGTCACCCGCTCGGCACCATTGCCGACCACGACCACGACCCGGTTCGGGCTGAGGGACTCGATGGCGTCGAGCACATAGCGGACCATGGGACGGCCGCAGAGGCGGTGCAGCGGCTTCGGCCGCCGCGACCGCATCTGACCGCTCTCCTCGGCCGCGAGAACAACGACGTTCAGTGGTCGAGCGCCCAATTCGTCACCCATGGCTGGCCCGGCAGGACTCGAACCTGCAACATCCGGAGTCAAAGTCCGGTGTTCTACCAATTGAACTACGGGCCACTACGAGGCCACCGTAGCGGGCCAAACGGGCGGCACGAACCCGATTCGACGCAGCTCCTCAGCGACGCAGCGACTGAGCCGGACTCGCAGCCACGATGCCGCCGCCACTGTCAACGACCAAGACCCGGTAGCGAACGGGTGCATCGCCACCGGGCCCGCCGTCGACGACCTGGCCCTCACTCGCCTGGCGGGCATCGACGACAAGTGTCACTCCATCGACGGCAAGCAGTTCGGTCATGGTCGAAAGACCATCACCTGAGCTGTCGCCATCGCGTCGAACTACGGCAACTGACCACGATTCGTCGGCGCCCCGCACCAGCCAGCTGATGCGCACGCCCTCGTCGACGAGACGCAGCCGCATGCCGATCTCGACCGCCGCGGCATCGACCGGACTGCTGGGTGGAGGATCGTCGGGCTCGCCATCGCGATCGGGATCATCGGTCGGTGCGGGTCGAACCGTCGTCACCGTCGTCGAGGGCGACCGATCATTCCCGCTGCCACGTTCGGACCGATCCGCGTCGATGTCTATCTCCGGCTCCCCGACATCTCGGCCGGTTTCTCCGGCTTCTTCGTCACGGGTTTCGTCGGTGACATCGGCCTTGGGGCGCGTGTCCGGCTTGCTGTCGTCGCGGCCGGTCGTGGTTGTGGTCACGATGACATCAGTGATGAGCTCCCCGTCGCGGACAACAAGAATCGCCGCAGCGTCGACGGTCACGTTGTCGATCGTGGCCATGCCACCGTCGCGAATCTCGATGGTTGCTCCCTCGATCAGCTCGAAACCATCGGCGGGGTCGTTGATCGCCGTGCCGTCGGGGAGATACACCGTGACATTTTCGGCGTCGGTGAGAACGAGTGCGGCCGATGGGCCCTGGTCACGGGCAACCACGACCACCGAGGCCACAACCAGGAGCACAACCATGGTCGGAGCGAGCACCGCCACGCGGCGCCACAGCGGCTGACGTGAGGGGTGACGGTCGGCAGCGTGCTGCACACGGAGTCGGGTGTCGAGCTGGTCGACGAAGCGATCGTCGGCCGCCGAAGCAGACCCCCGCAGCGGCGCCAACGGATCGTCCGGATCGAAGTCAGCACCGCTCATTGCTCTCCCCCTCCTGATCCGGATTCAAGTTCTCGTTGAAGCGCTGCTGTTGCTCGGTGGAGCAGCACGGCGAACGCCGGCTTGGCGAGCCCCATCGCAGCGGCCGCGGCGGCCTGGTCGAGGTCGGCCAGATGGCGTAGCGCGAGCGCTCGCTGGTACCGAGGGTTGATCTGGTCGAGTGCGGCACGAAGGCGCTGCGTCCGGTAATCGTCGTCGACATGATCGACGTCGTCGACCAGGACCCGGTCGTGCATGCGGTCAACTGCCCTCTGCGTTCGGTCTCCGCGGCGGCGGGCGGCTCTGCGGTAGTGATCGGCGAGCTGATTCGACGCGATCCGGTAGAGCCATGGGGCGACCCCACCGCGGCGCCACGTGAAGCGATCGATGCCGGCGAGTGCTTTCTCGAACGTGACCGCGGTGAGATCCTCGGCGAGCTCCCTCGACCCACAGCGGCGATGAATGTACGTGTACACCCGGTCGACGTAGAGGCGGTAGAGGTCAGCGAAGGCATCGGGGTCATGGCGCGCCTCCTTGGCGAGCTGCCGCTCTGCGGCAGGGTCGGGGGCTGTCGGACGGCCGCGCACTGCCACCCATGCTCGTGCACGAGCGGGCCGAGCGGGTGGCATGTGCGCATGGGCCGCCGCCTCGGGACTCAGCGGTCCCGGACGAGATCGCGCTCTGGACGGGAATCTCTGTCTCGCTCGGGGCGCACATCGGCCTCACGCTCTGGCCGGACATCGACATCCGGAGCGCCGCGTTCATCGACCTCGGGAGCGCGACGTTCGTCGACCTCCGGAGCAGGGCGTACATCTACGTCCGGAGCGCGACGTTCGTCTACCTCGGGGGCCGGGCGAACGTGGGGACGAAACGCAATCGTTGCCGGACGGCTGTGACCAACCAAGTTCCCATCACTGTCCACCGCCTGAACGACATAGCGATACCGGTGGCCGGGAGCGACATCATCGTCACGGATCGCAGTCTGGTCGAGACCGGTTCGGGCAATCGCCGTTCGAGCACCACCATCGACGCTTCGCCAGACGACATAACCGGCTGCGGTGGCCGAGGTGGCGGGGCGCCATTCACACGTGACCCAGACGGCGAGGTCAGGCGCTGCTGCGTCGAGCTCTGCTCGATCGGTCTCGGTTCGATGGCCGTCGCAACCGAGGTGGAGAAGCTCGATTCTCTGATCCCGTTCGTGAAGTACGGCCTCGACCACCCGGCTACGACCGATGATGTCGCCGTCGGCATCGAGGGCGATCACGGCGTAGACGTACGCGGCAGGCACTTCGACGTTCGTGTCGCGAAAGCCGTGCGTGTCGGCACCGAGCTCGGCCACCAGGTTGCGAACGCCGACAACGGGCCGCACCTGCAGATTCCAGAGTTGCCACGACACGACCGCGCGGTCGTCGACCGAGCGCCAGTGACATCCGACGGCGCCGACGCCTTCCTCGACATGGCCACGACACCCGAGTTTGACGGTCACCGGCACGTCATCGTCGATCCGGAGCACGTCGACCGCTTGATCGGTGTCGATCTTGCCAGGTCGAAGATCGGCGGCTCCGGCGGCGGTCGCCGGTATGGCGACGAGGACGGCGAGCACTATTGCCAGCAGGATTCGGCCGCCGGGGCGGCGTCGGGGGATTCGGGGGGAGGGCACAGTCGGGCTCTTTCTCAGCGTTGGGATGATTCACCCGTTACAACGTCGAGCTCTTGTCGCGATTACAGGTCCGTCCCGGAATTCTGCGAGCGTTGATTCGTCGCAACGGGTGGCTACTGCGTCTTTACGCGGTAGCGTCGCCTGCCGTGGGATCATTGATCAAGAAGCGCCGCAAGCGCATGCGTAAGAAGAAGCACAAGAAGATGCTGCGAAGGACGCGCCACCAGCGCAAGTAAGCGCTGGGGTCCGTCAGGACGCCGGCACGGTCGATGCCACGACGCGTCCCGGGCCCGGGAATGCCCCCTCTACAAACCAGGTGCTTCCGCTCCCCGCTAGGTTGACCCGCCGTCCCGTCGCGGCTGCGAGCTCGTCGCGCCATGGAGCCAGCCCGGGCGCAACCCGTAGTGCCGCAGGTTCGAGATCGTTGCCATGATCGCCCCTGGGCCCTCCCATCGCGTCCCACGCGGCGTAGACGGCCGGCGTCGAACAGGCGAGCGGCGGCGTCACCAGCGTGAAGGTGCGTGGCTCAAACGGCAGCGGCTCGATCAATTCGCCGATGCCGGTGACACGCGCCCGTCCTCCGACAAGGCAAAACGCCACATCAGCGCCGATCGACGCAGCCGCGACCTCGTCATCGAATCCGGCCCACCGCAGGACTGCTCCGGCGTCAGCCGAACCGCCACCCAGGCCCGCTCCTGCCGGTATGTGCTTGGTGACGCGGACGTGAGCGTCGCGTTCACAGAGCTTCAGCGCGCGGGTGACGAGGTCGTCACCATTGGGGTCGATGTCGTCACTCCACGCCGGCCCGTCGAATTCCACCCGGGAGCGAGCGCCGGACCCGAATCGCTCGGTGATCTCCAGCTCATCACCGAAATCGAGTGTGACCATCTCGGCGTCGATCAGGTGATGGCCGTCGTCGCGTAGGCCGGTCAATCGCAGAGAGATCGTGAGCTTGGCGGGGGCTATGACCGTGACCACAGTCGCAGGCTACGGTGCGCGCCATGGGACTCGGAACACGACCATTCGAACATGGCCTCCTCGACCTCGGCGACGACAACTACGCCTGGCTCCAACCCGACGGCGGGTGGGGATGGTCCAATGCCGGGCTCATCGTCGATGGCGATGACGCGCTCCTCGTCGACACGCTCTTCGACTTGCCCCTCACCCAACAGATGCTCGACGGATTTCGAGCGGCCCTGCCCGGTATCGCGATCTCAACCCTGGTCAACACCCACGCCAATGGCGACCACTGCAACGGTAATGAGTTGGTCCCGGATGCAGAGGTGATCGCTTCGGTGGTAGCGGCCGAGGAGATGATGCACGAGAACCCTGCGATGATGCTCGGTCTGCTCGAGGCCGCCCCCGGGCTCGGCGTCATGGGTGCGTTCTTCACCAACTGCTTCGCCCCGTTCGATTTCTCCGGGATCAATCGTCCGGCTCCCACCACCACCTTCACCGGCACTACCTCTCGCACCGTTGGCAACACCACGGTCGACCTCGTGGAGGTGGGCCCCGCCCATACCGGAGGCGACGTGCTCGTTCGCGTGGCCGACAGGTCGACCGTCTATACCGGCGACATTCTTTTTGTCGAGGGGCATCCGATCCTGTGGGCCGGCACGATCCCGGATCTGCTTGCGGCACTCGATCAGATCGTGACCTGGGCTCCCGAGACGATCGTGCCGGGTCACGGTCCGGTCACGGACCTCGCCGGCGTCGCCGAGATCCGGGCGTACTACGAGTACTGCCACACGGAGGCTCGCACTCGATTCGATGCCGGAATGGACGTGGCCATGGCGTCGGCCGATGTGAGCCTCGACCGGTGGGCCAACTGGGGCGACTCCGAACGAATCGTCACCGTGATGGACGCCTGCTATCGCGAGTTCCGCGGCGGCACAGACCCCTCCCCCGTCACCGACCTCTTCGCCCAGATGGCCGACCGCTGGGACGCCGACCGGGCTACGTAGCTTCGACTGCTCTGGCCAGACGGTCCCACGCCGCGAGGTCGAGCGTCTCCGGGCGCGCTTGCGGATCGACGTCGGCCTGTGCGAACTGCTCCGGCGTCACCAGATCGCCGAGTGATCGGCGGAGCATCTTGCGGCGCTGGCCGTAGGCGGCCCGCACCAGTCGCTCGATGTCGCGGCGCGCCGCTTCGACCGGTGGCGCAGCGTGACGATCGATCCTGACGAGAGCTGAATCGACACGGGGGCGCGGATGAAAGACAGTCGGCGGTACCCGACCGACCACCCGTGCGGTGCCGTGGTACGCCGTGAGAATCGAAGGGATTCCGATGGCGGAATCACCGGCCTTGGCCGCAAGTCGCTCGCCGACTTCGAGCTGCACCATCACGAGCATCGATTGGATCTGGGGCACATCTCGCAGCATGTCGAGAACAAGCGGCGTCGCGATGTTGTAGGGCAAATTGGCCACCAATTGCCACGACTCGTGCGCTACGAGTTCGGTATTCCAGTCGACCTCCCGAGCGTCGCCTTCGATGATGCGGACGGGCATGCCGTGCACGACCTCGGCCAGGATCGGGACCAGATCCTTGTCGGCTTCCACCGCGGTCACTGTGGCGCCGGCCTCCACGAGCGCCAGCGTCAAGGAGCCGAGACCAGGCCCGATCTCGACGACGTTGGACCCGGGACCGACACCGCTGAGAGCGGCGATCCGGCGAACGGTGTTGGGGTCGACCACGAAGTTCTGGCCCAGGGCACGCCGAGCTTCCAGACCGTGCCGGTCAAGAAGGGCGCGAATGTCGGCAGACGAGTGGGTCACACACCCGACGGTATAAGGAGTTCAGCGGGTAGGGAGTGGAACGAAGTTCGGAAACGATGAACTCCAGGGCCGCACCCTGACGGCCAACGCCAACCAGCGCGGCCCTGACTCGAATCCCTATTGAAGGTGCGCCCCGCACGTCGGCCATGGCGATGGCCCACGCATCTCATAGAGCGCGAAGGCCAGAGCATCCTGGTCGGCGGGGGCAGCCGCGGCGGGATCGACACCGATGAGCGAAGGGTTGGCAACGCCTGCGACCCAGTCCCAGGTGGCCTGGCTGAACTGGTACGCGCCGCGGTAGCGACCATTGGGATTCACGGCGTCGTAGCGCCCGCCGGACTCACAATGGCGCAGTGCAGCCCACTGTTCGGCGGTCGGACCGGTGGCCGGCGTGCTCGTTGTGGGCGGCGCTGTGGTCGTGGCTGTCGTCGCCGCGGCGGTTGGCGTCGCAGGGGCAGCGGTAGTTGGTGGCACGGTCGTTGGTGCCACGGTCGTCGGCGCCACCGTGGTCGGCGCCACCGTGGTTGTGGTACGAGCCCGTTCAGCAGCCTGACTCGCGGCAAGGGCTGCCAACCGCTGCTCTTCTTCTCGCTCGGCCTCCGCTTGTTGACCCTCGAACGCGAGTTCCTCAGCGCGTTCGAGCGCTTCGGCCCGATGACCGGCGTGAGCAGAGGCGTAGCTGGCGGCGCGCTCCGAGAACCCGGCGACATCGATATGACCCTCGAGCGCGCTGGATGACGCTGCACTCACCGTCGACGGGAGAAGTGCAGCGATCGAAACCGAAACGACGGCGCACGCGAGCAAGCGCGTGGCACTCCGCCCAGGAGTAAGACCGGCCATGAGTTACAACCGTACGACGGTCGTAACACAATTGCAATGGAGCCGGCGAAAGACCCAAGGACAACCTCAGATCCAAGGACAACCTCAGCGGCGCTCGGTACTACCTCGTCCGGTGCCTCGCCACGGGCTCGCTTCTTTGGCCTGGACCCGCGCTTCCTCGGTCAAGGCCTCGATCTGGTCGAGCCCGGCATCGTCGGAGCGGCCCGCGGCAAGCGACAGGTAGGCGACAGCCCCGAGCGGCAACGGGATCCAGAAGTTGACAAGACGCCAGGAGACGACGCCGAGAAGGGCGATGCTCGGCGGCGTGCCGAATCCCACCAGCGAGGCGACGAGCGTAACCTCCATTACTCCGAGTCCGCCGGGAGTGATCGGCACGGTGGCAACCACGTTGGCCAGCGCAAACGCGATGATCAATCCATCCACACGGCCCCAGCTCCCGTACGCGCCGAGGAAGACCCAGAGTGCGGCCGCCCCGAGAAGCCAATACGCCGCTGACCATGCCGCCTGGCGTACGAGCTCGCGGCGGTCGCCGGTGAGCTGCGAGAGTTGCGCCGCAAGTGTCCGCAGCGCGCCCTCGAGGAAGTCCGGATTGACGATCCGGACGAAGATGGCGAAGCGCCGGCCCGAGTCGACCACTCGCTCCTCGCCTCTCGTGATGCCCACGACCAGCCCGGCCAGCGCAAGCAGCACGACGAGGCCGATGATCGTGACAGTCAAGTAGGCCGCGCTGAGCCCCGACACCGGGACGGAAACAACCAAAGCGAGAAACAGAAGTGCTATCAGCATGGCTGCGGACTCGATGCTCTGGGTGCCGACCGAGAAGCCCGCCTCCGGTGTCGGGACCCCAACCCGCCGCAAGAGCCGATACGAGATCACGCCCCCCACCGCTGCCCCCCCGGGGACAACCCGACTCGCGGCCCTGGCCGCGATCACGATCCGTTGAACCGTCCACAATGAGGGCCTGACCGGCTCGGGCATCATGGTTCGGATCAGATGAGCCACACAGACGAGCGACGCCAACTCCGCGGCGCTGCCGATGAGGAGCAAGCTGGCGTCCAGATCGCCGATCAGCGAAATCGCCTCTCTGGTTCCCGCCAGCTGGGGGAGCACGAACGTGTTGACGACAAAGAGGAAGGCCAACCCCTGAGCAAGACGCACCGCTGGGCGCCGAAGAGTCCGTTCGCGTTTCACCTTCATCACGAGAGAGTCTCCGCCACGACCGGGTCACCATCGAGCATTTCTGAAGAAATCTTGCTCCGGCTGCAACACTTTGACGGGGCTCGACGCCGATGGGAGTGATGGAGGCAATGCTGATGAAGGCCGCGCGACGAGTACCTAGCGCCGCGAGATCAGAGCGGCTCCGACCAGGACGAAGCCGAGCCCGGCGATCTGGATCGCCCCAATCGATTCATCGCGAACCACCACTCCGAGGACGATTGCCACCGCGGGCACGAAGTAGGCGACGACCGAACCCCGCTGCGGACCCGCCCGGCCCACCAACGTGGCCGACAGCACTCGCGAGAAGCCGGTGCCCACGACACCGAGGAAGACAACGGCCAGCACCGGTCCGAGTTCGAACTCCGATGACCGGAGGCCGATCAGACCGAACGGCGTCAGCATGATCGCCGCAAGAACCTGGGAATGGGCGACGACAACCAAGCCGCCGTAGCGCTGCTGAAGGGGGACGACCACGTTGTTCACGGTCGCGTAGCCGAGGACGGCGAGGAGCACGAGGCCGACCTCGGCCACCGGGGCGTTCGCTCCCAGCACATCGGGGGCGGCCATCGCCAACACCCCGACGAAACCGGCGATGAGCCCGGAGACCTGTCCCCGAGTCACCGCCCGATTTCCGAGTGAGAAGGCCAGCACGAGCGTGGCGACCGGCGTCGCCGAAGTGATCATCCCCGCTACTGCTGAATCGAGTTCCTGCTCTGCCACGGCGAAGAGGAGGGCCGGTGCAGCGTTGCCGGCGATGGCGATGATCGCGATGCCTCGCCAATCGGCTCGATCGATCCGACGGCGCGAGCGAGGAACAAGCAGCAGGGCGCCAGCTCCGAGAACGACACGCACCCACGCGACGAGTCCGGGCGCCAGCGAGTCCAACCCGATCGCGATCCATAGGAACGCGGAACCCCAGATCAACGCCAGCGCGCCGACGATCGCCCAGTCCGTGGCCGCGAACGCTCCGTCGCGCGACCCCGTTCCGGTAGAACTCACGCGCTCAGCCGAGGCCGTAGAACGCTGCGCCCGTGGCCCAGGTGGCGGTCTCGACATCGACCGTCGGAATGCCCTTGACCTCGGCGATCTTCTCCCCCACCAACGGCACCAGCGCCGGGCGGTTGGGTTTACCCCGATGAGGCACCGGGGCGAGGTACGGCGAGTCGGTCTCGATCAACAGTTGATCGAGTGGACACTCGAGCGCCGCGGTGCGGAGATCTTCGGCGCTGGGGAAAGTGACGATGCCCGAGAACGACAACAGAGCGCCACGCTTGCGTGCCTCCGCGCCCTCGACCGGCCCGCCGGTGAAGCAGTGGAAGACCGTGCGCCGAGGGACGCCTTCACGGTCGAGTATCTCGAAGGTCTCGGCCCACGCTTCACGGGAGTGGATCACGAGTGGCATGTCGTGGCGATTCGCCATCTGGATCTGGGCGGCGAACACGTCGCGCTGTGCATCCCGCGGCGAGTAGTCGTAGTGGTAGTCGAGTCCGGCCTCGCCGACAGCGACGATCTCCGGTTCCGCCAGCAACTCCTCAATCCCGGCGATGCCGGCGGAGGCGTCGTGGGGATGGACGCCTGCGGTGGCCCACACGCCGTCGTGTTCACGAGCGATGGCGAGCATCTGCTTCGATTGCTCGAGGTGACAGCCGACCGACACCATGCGCATGACACCGGCCTCTCGGGCCGCGGCGACGTGATCGGCCGCCTCCTGGCCGGGAGGTAGATGGCAGTGCTGGTCGAACCAGGCCACGATCAGGCCGTCTCGTCGGCGGTGTCCTCGGCGAGGATCTCGTCGACATCGACCTTCACGAACAACGGCGTTGGTTTCGCGATCGGGGTACCGGGGGCGACCGGTACACGCTGCCACCCAGCGACGGGTCCGAGGGCCTCATCGAGCAGCGCCGAGCTGAACGGTAGATACGGGGCAAACCCGACACGGACGCCGTTGATGGCGTCGAGCGCGGTGGCGAGCACCACGCCGGCCCGCTCGGGATCGGCCTTGGCCAGCTTCCACGGTTCAGTAGCGTTCAGGTAGGCGTTGACCTCGGCGGCGGCGTCCATCGCGGAACGAAGCGCAGCGCGCAGTTCGACTCGACCGAGCTGGGCATCGGCAAGAGCCAGGAGCTCATCGACACGGGCAAGGATCGCTTCGTCCTCGGCTGACCGGCCATCGCAGGCCGGTTGGTCGCCGTGGTTCTTGGCGACCATCGACAGGACACGGTTGACGAGGTTGCCCCAGGTGGCGACGAGCTCCTCGTTGATCCGGCGGGCGATCTCCTCGATCGAGATGTCGGTGTCGGACTGCTCCGGGAAGTTCGCCGCCAGCGCATAACGCAGACCATCGGCCTGGAAGAGATCAAGCCCCTCCTGGACGGTGAGTCCGACCCCTCGGCTGGCCGACGCCTTCCCACCCTTGAAGGTGATGTATTGGTTGGCGGGCACGTCGTCGGGCACGTGCAGCTCGCCTGCCCCCATGAGCTGAGCGGGCCAGAACAGGCAATGGAACGGAATGTTGTCCTTGCCCACGAAGTAGACGTGGCGGCTGTCGTCGTTCTCCCACCAGTGCTTCCAGAGTTCGTCGTCGCCCTCGCGTTGCGCCCATTCCTTGCTGGCGGAGAGATACCCGATGACGGCGTCGTACCAGACATAGATGCGTTTGCCCGGACCAAGATCGTCGACCGGGAGCTCGATGCCCCAGTCGAGGTCGCGGGTGATGGCGCGATCGTGGAGGCCCTCTTCGAGCCAGCCCTTGGCGAAGTTCAGGACATGGGGACGCCAGCCCTGCTTGGCCCCCAGGAACTCGCCGAGCTGATCATTGAAGTCTGAGTAGCGGTAGTAGAAGTGCTCGGTGGCGCGCAGCTCCGGCGCGCTACCGGTGATCTTCGAACGAGGGTCGATCAGTTCGGTGGCATCCAGCGTTCGGCCACAGTTGTCGCACTGGTCGCCGCGCGCTTCGTCGTAGCTGCAGTGCGGGCATGTGCCCTCGATGTAGCGATCGGGCAGGAACCGCTGGGCCTCGGCGTCGAAATACTGGTCCGAGGTGCGCTTGTCGATGTGGCCGTTCTCGAGCTGGGCCAGGAACATTTCCTGAGTGACCTTGGCGTGGTTCTCGGTGCCGGTCGTGGTGTAGAGATCCCATGACATCCCGAGCTCATCCCACTGGCGCACGATCTCGCCGTGGTAGCGATCGACGATGTCTTGTGGGGTGACGCCTTCAGCGTCGGCGCGCACTGTGATGGGGGTGCCGTGCACGTCGGAGCCGCTCACCATCAGCACTTCGTTGCCCTTCATCCGCTGGTGGCGGGCGAAGACATCGGCGGGGAGGTACGCGCCGGCAAGGTGCCCGAGGTGCCGGGAACCGGAGGCGTACGGCCAGGCGACGGCGACAAGGACCGGAGTAGGAGTACTGGACATCGCTGCCGAGGCTACCGGCCTGCCGGTACCGCTCGTGGGTGGTTTCGCGTCAGCTCACGTTGCGGTCGGAGATCTCGCGAAGCACCGGCGCCGAGGCCGCGCCCAAGACGGACTCGTCGGCAGTGGCGCTCGACCGGGAGCGCACGTCGTCGATGCGGTCGAGTTGGCGCTCGAGCTGACGACGCCGAGGGCCGGCCAGCTCTTCGAAGCTGTTGTTGAGCGTGGAGATGTGGCGCTCGACCTTGTCGACCTGGCCGGAGAACCGCTGCCACTGCTCGCCGAAGGCGCCGAGGCACTCCAGGATCTCTTCGGTGGCCCGTTCGACGGCGAAGGTGTCCATCGCCTGACGCACCACGCCGAGCACGGCGAAGAGAGTGGTGGGCGAGCACAGGACGACCTTCTGGCCCAGGGCATCGTCGAGCAGGGCCATGTCGTGCTCGTGGATGAAGCCATAGACACTCTCGTTGGGGATGAACAGCAGCAGATAGCCCACGGTGGTGTCGGCGGCGGCGTAGCCCCGCCCGTGAAGCTCTTTCACCCGGTCGCGCACATCACGGAGGAAGCGATCCTTGAGGACGGTGGCTTCGCCTTCGCTGGGGGCCTCGAGATAGCGGAGGTAGTTGGTGACCGGGAACTTCACGTCCATGTGAAGCAGGCGGTCGTCAGGCAGCAGGAACGTGAAGTCGGGCTTGGTGCCCTCGGCAAGGGTTCGCTGCTTGCGGTAGTTGATGCCCTCGCGCATGCCGGCCGTGCGCAGCACGTCTTCGGCCATGCGCTCGCCCCACTGGCCACGGGCCTGGGGACTGGCGAGCGCCTCACGGAGATGCTGCGTAGTCTCGGTGAGCAACTGCTGCTGGCGCGCCGCTGACTCGAGGCTCTCGACGAACTGGCCATGCTGCTGCGCCCGTTCCTTCTGGAGCTGGGAAACAAGCGCACGAAGCTGACCCAGCTCGCCGCTCATCGCCGTGACCTGGTGACCGAGGCTTTTCGACATGCCGCCAACGCGCTCGCCGACGGCTTCGGCCATACCCCCGACTCTCTCTGCCACGAGCTTGTCGACTGAGTCGACCTTGGTCTCGAGAGCGGACACGATCGCACCGAGCCGTTCGTCGATGTGCTTCTGGGTGCCATCGAGCCGCAGATCGATGGCCTGACGACGGTGTTCGAGCTCGGCGGTGCCGGTCTGCATCCGACTGTCGAAGCTCTCGCCGGCCACGCTGACGACCTGCCGGACCACACCCGCAACCTGGGCGTCCTGGCGAGCTGCAAGCTCGGTGGCGAGCCGCTGGACGGTGGCGCCTTCCACCTGCCGGCGAGAGCGGGCGAAGTAGCCGGCGACAGACGCGCCGAGACCGGCAGCGATGAGGATGGTGATCAGGAGGGCGATCACAAGCACTGGTTGCATGAACCGAATGCTACGAAGGGGGTGTGACACCGCCAGGGATAGTGAGGGCCAAATCGTACACCCGACCCCGGCGAAGCCCCAGGTCAGAGGCGACTTTCGCAATTGCGTCACGACGGGAAACTCCGGTGTTCAGCGCCATTCGAAGTGCGGCGAGCACCGCATCGTCGTCGGCCTCGAGAGCCGGCGTCGCACCGGCGATCACGATCACGATCTCGCCTTTCACCTCGTCATCGGCCCACGCGGCGAGCTCGTCCAGCGTGCCCCGCACGAACTCCTCATGGAGTTTGGTGAGCTCGCGAGCAACCACGGCACGCCGATCCCCACCGCACGCCCCAGCAAGATCTCGCAACGTCGCCGCGAGCCGGTTCGGAGATTCATACATGACCGACGTGGCGTTCTCTTGGGCGATGCGAGCCAGTGCAATCGCACGCTCGCCTCCCTTGCGGGCGATGAATCCTTCGTAGACGAACCGTGACGTCGCCAACCCACTTGCGACCAGCGCGGCTATGACCGCCGCCGGGCCCGGCACGGCCGTGACCGTGTGACCGGCCTCGACAACTGCCGCGACAAGCCGTTCGCCCGGGTCAGAGATCGCCGGCGTGCCCGCGTCGCTCACCAGCACCACCCGCTGACCGGCTCCCAAGAGGTCGAGCACAACAGCTGTGCCCGCACGCTCGGTGTGATCATCGAGCCGTTTCATCCGGACACCCTTTATGCCGGCATGCACCAGGAGCTTGCCGGTGCGCCTGGTGTCCTCACAACAGATCAGCGCCGCGCCGGATAGCTCCTCAACCGCACGCGGTGACAGATCGCCGAGGTTGCCGATGGGCGTCGCCACCAGAACGAGCGTGCCGGTCACTCGCGAATCTCGAGCTGATCGCCCACTTTGACACCCCAGGAGCGCAGGCACCCGGCCTCGGTCTCCAGAACCGCGTGGGCCTTCCGCCGCCATCGACCGAGCCGCCACGGCGACATGCGAGTGACGCTGATGATTGTGAAGTCGCGATCGAGATGAGCGACGTCGATTGCGAATCGCATCCTCAACGTGTGAACCGACCGCGCCGGCTGCAACAGCAGAGCGCCTTCGATGCCATCTCTGCCGAGAAGACCGACGCGACGAGTCGCCGGTGTGTCCGCTATCTCCAATGACGCAACTACCCGTCCCTCACGCACCAGCCAAGGCATCTGGAAAAGCTAGACGCTCACGAGCCTTCTGGGGTGAGCGGCCGCTCCAGGATCTCGGTATCCCAGTATTCGCCGAGCTTGGAGCCGACATCGGTGAGGACACCGGCCGTCCGGTAGCCGAGTTTGTGGTGCAACGCGATCGAGGCATCGTTGGGCAGCGCGACGATGGCGATCGCCCGATGGAACCCCTCGCCGCGGAGCCGCTCGACCATCGCCCCCAGCAACGTCGTGCCCACGCCCCGGCCGAGGTGACGCTGATCGAGCACGATCGTGGTTTCGGCCGAACTGCGGTACGCGGGCTTCGGCCGATACCGGCTGGCATACGACACACCGACCACGTCACCGTCGATCTCGGCGACGAGACACGGGAGATCAACCGGGCGGTCCTTCCACCATCGGAGCCGACGCGCTTCGTCAAACGGCTCGGTATCGAACGAGACATGGTTGTCGACGATGGTCCAGTTGTAGATCTCGGTGATGCGCGCAAGGTCGCTTTCGACCGCGTCGCGGATCAGGACTGCGTCAGGCGATGACCGGCTCACGCTGAGCCGCCTTTTCTTCACGTCGAGAGGCGATGCGGGCGCCGACCTTGCCGACGCGGGCGATGTGCTTCATCAATGCGGCACGGGCCTCCTCGGCTTCGCCACTGAGCCCCTCGAGCGCATCGACCTTCCAGTCGCGGACGATGACCGGTTGGAGAATCTTGTCGTGGTGAATGGCAAGGTCGTAGATGCCGGCATCCGCGATGGCCTTGGCATGGGTGCTGAAGCCCGGAATGCCGGTGCCGGGCATGGAGAAATCGCGTACCTGGTTCCAGATTGCGATGACACCACTCGACGGATCAGCATCGAGAATGGCCTGCATGGCGTCCCGATAAAAGAGGTAGTGCAGGTTTTCATCGGCGGCGACGCGTCGCATGACGGCACGACCGGCGGGATCGGTGACCATGTTGCCGGTGTTGAAATGCGAGATACGGGTGGCGAGCTCCTGCAGCGAAACGTAGGCAAGGCCCTCGGCAACAGATGGCGGCTCGCGGGTTTCGCCGCTCTGGACCTGCGCCATTCGTCCGCGCTCGAGTTCGACCGGATCGATTGAGCGCGTGGCCATGAGGTAGCCGTTGAGCACGATGCCGTGGCGGCCCTCTTCGGCCGTCCAACGACGGACCCACTCACCCCATGCCCCGTCACGACCGAACATGCGCTCGATGTCGCGGAAGTAGTAAGGCAGGTTGTCCTCGGTGAGGACGTTCACGAACAACGCGCTGCGAACCGCAGCCGGCAGGGTGACGTCGTCGGGCTCCCACTCGTAGTCGGCCTCATAGTTCTCGGCGTTGCCCCACGGAATCAGGGTGTGAGGGAACCACTCGACGGTGGTGCTCAGGTGCCGTTCGAGCAGGCTTTCGCCGGTGCTTGCGAGGGCTTCGAGGAGGTGGGCATCCGGGGGTGTCGCCATAGTGATCAGCAGTCTACCTGCCGGTAGGCAGGGAGACTGTCGGGAGCAGAAGACACCAGAAGAAACGGGCCCGGTACGCGGTCACGATGCTCAGACTCCCCCAAACCTCACCGGTTACAGAGTTGGACTGACAGAATGCGGCCGATGCGACGATCCCGCCGGCCGGATGCACCCCAACGAGAACGGACCCCGCCGCCCCTCGGCGGCGCCTACCGCCCGCTCTCGGCTGCAGTCGAGCAACAACTCATCGACCGGGCCTTCGAGATCCTCGCGACAATCGGAATGGGTGATGCTCCCCCACATGTCGCGGCACTTCTGCGATCCGTGGGCGCTGTTACACGATCAGATGGGCGCCTGCTTCTCCCCCGCCCCATCGTCGAGGCCGCGCTGAAGCGCTCACCCAGCACGGTCGACCTCCCGGGTTTCGTCGAGGACGACGGGCTCACGATCGGAGGCGGGCACGTGCACATCGGCACCGGTGGCGCCGCGGTGCAGACACTCGATGCCGACTCCGGTGAGTATCGCGCTTCAACCCTCGCCGACCTCTGGACCATGATGCGCGTCGTCGACAAGAGCCCCAACGTTCACTATGGCCTTCGCCCGCTGATCGCCCGCGACCTTCACGACGATCTCTCGCTCGACATCAACACCGCGTTCGTCTCGATGGCGGCGACCACCAAACCGATCGGGGTGTCGTTCACCAGCGACGCAACGGTCGGTCCCGTGATCGATCTCTTCGATCTGGCCCTCGGCGGTCCTGACACGTTCCGAGCTCGCCCGTTCTGTATGGCCGTGGTGGTGCACGTCGTGCCGCCGTTGCGTTTCAGTCCTGAAGGCTGCGACATCATGCTCGCCGCCATCGCGCGGGGAATGATCGTTCAGACCTGCTCGGCGGGCCAGGCCGGGGCCACGAGTCCGGCGTCACTGTCGGGCTCGCTCGTTCAGGGATTGGCCGAGATTCTCGCCGCGGTCGTGTTGGCCGACGCCGCGAAGCCAGGTCATCCGTGCATTCACGCGTTCATGCCGTTCATCTCTGACCTCCGCACCGGCGCGATGAGCGGTGGAGGTGGAGAAGCGGCGGTGGTATCCGCGGCCGCCGCTCAGCTGCTCAACGCTCTCGGACTGCCGCACGCCGTCTCTGCCGGCATCACCGACTCCAAGGTCATGGATGCTCAAGCCGGCTATGAGAAGGGCTACACCGTCGCCCTCGCCGCGAATGCGGGGGCCGACATGGTCCAGCTCTCGGTCGGCATGCTCGGGTCGATCATGGTGGCGTCGCCCGAGGCGCTCGTGATCGACGATGAGATGTGCGGCGCGGTACTGCGATCGGTGCGCGGGGTCGAGGTCGACGATGACCTGATCGACCTCGATGTGATCGAAGCGGTGGTCAGCGGCGATGGTCACTACCTCGGCCACGAGCAGACGCTCGACCTGATGCGCAGCGAATACGTCTATCCATCCGTTGGCGACCGTCAATCGGTGGCCGAGTGGGTCGCGGGCGGGTCGCCCAGCGTCTGGGATCGTGCCCGGGCGCGGGTGGCCGAGATCGTGGGCGAAGGTCGACCCGGCCATCTGTCCGTGGGCGCCGAGGCCACCATCCGCAAGGCCTTCACCATCAGAGAGGCCTTCACCATCGGCCAGGAGCCGATCGCGTGACCGTTCGCCATCGCATCGTGATCGTGGGCGGTGGCGCTGTCGGCACATCCATCCTGTGGCATCTCGCCACTGCCGGCGAGACCGACACCGTGTTGGTCGAGAAGCACGAACTGACCGCAGGTTCGACATGGCATGCCGCCGGCAACGTCCCCACGTTCTCCAACACCTGGCTCGGGCAACGGGCCGGGAACTACGCCTGGCAGCTCTACGCCGAACTGGCGGCGGATCCGGACGACCCGATCACCTACCGGCAGACACAGGCGGTCTGGCCGGGCCACACCGAGTCGAGGATGGATCACTTCCAACACCTGCTCGGAATCTCGAAGGGGTTGGGGCTCGACCTCCACATGGTTTCGCCCGTCGAAATGTCTGCCATGCATCCGTATTGGGAGGACGACGGCACCGTGATCGCCGGGCTTCTCGACCCGTACGAGGGTGACATCGACCCGAGCCAACTCACCCAGGCCTTCGCACGGCGAGCGCGGGCGCTCGGCGCGTCGGTTCGGCGCCACACGCGCGTGGTCGAAATGACGCAGACCGGCGATGGCTGGTGCGTGGGATGCGAGTCTGCCGATGGGCCGTTCGACATCGAGTGCGAGATCGTGATCAATGCCTCAGGGTTCTATGGCGCAGAGATCGGCCGACTCGCCGGAGTGGAGCTGCCGGTGGCCAACTTGGAGCATCAGTACCTCATCACCGAGCCCGTCGACGGACTAGCGGATCAATCGATCTTCCCGCTCGTGCGCGATCCGGAGCTGATGTTCTACCTCCGCCGCGAGCAGGACGCGTTCCTGTTCGGCAACTACGGCCACGCCGGCCGCACCGTCTGGGCGGACCGGCTGCCCGAAACGTTCGACAGTCGATTGTTCCCACCGTCGACCGATGACATCGCCGACACTGCGGAGAAGGCAATGGCTCATGTGCCCGTCCTCGGCGAGGTCGGCATCGCCCGGTTCGTCAACGGCCCGATCGCGTACGCCCCTGACGCACAGCCATTGTGCGGACCGACGCCAGGGCTTCCCGGCTTCTTCCAGGCAACCGCCTTCCAGATCGGCATCACCCACGCGGCGGCCGCGGGAAAGGCGCTCACGGAGATGATCACCAGCGGCGATACCGAGTGGGACATGTGGGCGTGGGATCCACGCCGGTTCGGCTCCTGGGCCACCAGCAGCTATGCCAACGCCAGGGTCAGCGAGCTGTACGAGCACCAGTACGACGCACCCTTTCCGCACCGGATCTGGGAGTCGGGACGCCCGGTGCAGCACACACCCCTCGCACCGACGCTCGCCGACAGGGGCGCCAACTTCGGGCAGATCGCCGGCTGGGAACGTGCCTTCTGGTTCTCCAGCGACGTCCGCTACTCCCACGACACGCTCTCCTACCGAGACGAAGCCTGGCACGACGCAGTCGAGGCCGAATGCATCGCCGTGCGCGACCACGTCGGCGTGATGGATCACGGCGGGTTCACGCGCTACGAGGTGAGCGGCCCCGACGCGGCGGCCTTCCTGGAGCGGATGTTCGTCGGCCGGGTGCCTTCTGTCGGTCGGGTGAAGCTGTCCTACATGCTTCGAGCGAATGGCGCGGTCTGGAGTGAAGCAACGATCGCCCACATCGACGACGATCGCTTCCTGCTGCTCGGCCCCACCGCGGCACGAGAGCGTGACATCGACTGGCTGTGTGCGCACAAGGGCGAGGCAGACGTCTCGATCGAGCACGGCACCACACGCACTTCGACGCTGATGGTGATGGGGCCTTCGTCGCGCGAACTCCTGGCGAGGGTCAGCCGGGCCGACCTCTCGGTCGAGAGTGCGCCCTGGATGTCGGTCCGCGACATCGAGGTCGCAGGCATCGGATGTACTGCGCTACGTGTTTCCTTCGTCGGCGAACTCGGCTGGGAGCTCCATGTGGACGACGACGATCTCGTCACGCTCTACGCGGCCCTGCACGAGTCGGGCGCCGATCTGCAGCTGACCGACTTCGGCAGCTATGCGCTCAATGCCATGCGGATCGAGAAGGGATATCACGGGTGGGGTTCGGAGTTCGGCGTGGAGTACACACCGTTCGACGCGAACATCGGCCGCTTCATCGCCTTCGACAAGCCGGACTTCATCGGTCGGGATGCCGTGCTGGCGATGCGTGATGATGTCCCGACCTGGGCTTACCGGGTCTTCTCCCTCGACATCACCGGGTTGCCGGGCCACCCAGCAGACCCCGCGCCATCAGCGCCGATCATGCACAACGGCGATGTCGCCGGCTACGTGACGTCGGCATCAGCGGGCTTTCGCACCGGGAAGCGGATCGCGCTGGGTTTCGTCGAAGCACGGTTCGCCGCCGACACAGCGGGAATCACGATCGACGTCCTCGGCACCACGTGCCCGGCCACCGTCCACACCCGGGGCCTCTACGACCCCGACCACCGCCGCCCCCGGGCCTAGGCAGCCCGAGCAGGTAGGAACCGCAACGCAACCGCAGAGCCGAGGAGCGCGACGCAGGCGGCCACGGTGCATGCGACCGAGAGCCCCGAGAGAAACGCATCGCTCACCGCTTCGAGATAGGCAGGGGCGGCGTCGCCGAGCGACGGAGCGACGAACTGGGCCGCGGCCACCGACTCCTCGGTGGCGTGGCGGGCGTCCACGGGTAGCGACGCGATGAGTTCGTTGTCACCCAGAGCGTTGATGTAGACGCTGCTGAAGACCGAACCGATGATGGCCACGCCGAGGGTGCCGCCGAGTTCACGAGTGGTGTCGTTCACGGCCGAGCCGATGCCCTCCTTGTCAGCGGGCAGTGATCCCATGATCGACTCGGTGGCCGGGGCGGTGGTCAGGCCGAGGCCCGCGCCGAGGAAGAACATCTGGCCGATGATCTCGTTGTAGGAGGTCACCGCACTCGCACTCGAGACCCATGCGAACCCGATGGCCATCATGACGAGCCCGAGGCCGACCACACGGGTCGTGCCGAACCGTTCAGCGAGCTTCGGCGAGACGATCGAGAAGACAGCGATCGAAATCGCCACGGGGATCGTGCGCAGTCCCGCCTCGAGTGGGCCGTAACCCCGGATCAGCTGGAAGTACTGCGTGATCAGGAAGATGAAGCCGAAGAGAGCGAAGAAGGCGGCCGTGATCGCTCCGCTGGCGGCCGTGAAGCGTAGGTTCTGGAAGATGCGAACGGGAAGCATCGGATGCTCGGCTCGGAGTTCCCAGAGCACGAACAAGGTGATGATCGCTGCTGCGGCGACGAAGCCACCGAGCGTGTTGAGCGACGCCCAGCCCCACTCAGGGGCCTCGATGATCGTGAACACGAGCGCGCCGATGGCGGCGATCGAAAGCGCAACACCACCCCAGTCCAGCCGTGGCGCCGCCTGGTCCTTCGACTCCGGCACGAGGACGACCGCAGCCGTGATTGCAATCGCAGTGACGGGGATGTTGATCAAGAAGACCGATCCCCACCAGAAGGATTCGAGCAACCAACCCCCGATGATCGGGCCCGCGGCTACGGCGATCCCGCTCGTGGCGCTCCAGATGCCGATCGCAGCCGCACGTTCCTTGGGGTCGGTGAACACCTTGGCGATGATGGCGAGCGTGGCCGGGAAGATCATGGCTGCGCCGATTCCCATCATCGCCCGGGCAACGATCAGCGAACCAGCAGTCCCGACCCACGCCGCATAGGCGGACGTGGCACCGAAGGCCACCAGGCCCCCGACGAGCATGAGCTTGCGCCCGTATCGATCGCCGAGGCCACCGGCGGCGAGCAAGAGGCCGGTGAAGACGAGCAGGTAGGAGTCGACGATCCACTGCAGCTCCCGGGTGGATGCCCCCAGTTCGCGGGACAGCGACGGGAGGGCGACGTTGACGATCGTGCCGTCGAGCACCGTCACGAAGACAGCGAGAGCGGCGACCGCCAGAATCGCCCAGCGGCGAGGATCGGGCGCAACTACGCCGTCGGTTGTTTCTTCTTGGATTGTGAGCACCATGTTGACACTGTAAAGATCTAATCTTGGCAGTGTCAAGATAGAGTGGCCGATGTCACCCTCGTTCGATCGGAGTGCACCACATGACTCACGAACAACCCTCTGACCAGCATCGCTACCACCACGGCGATCTCGAGAACACGCTGCGAAGTGTTGCGGCTGATCTGATCGCCGAACGCGGCGTGGCGGGCTTCTCGCTGCGTGAAGTCGCCCGTCGAGCCGGCGTCTCCCACGCAGCCCCCGGACACCATTTCGGCGACGCGTCCGGGCTGCTCACGGCCGTAGCGATCGAGGCCTTCACCCACTTGCGCGAGGCAACGTCGGCCGCGATCGAAGGTGTCGACGACCCAAGCGACCGACTCGCAATGCTTGCGCGCGCCTACGTCGAGGTGGCCACGACCAATCCCGGGCACTGTGCCGTGGCGTTCCGCCACGACCTGCTCAACAACGACGATCCCGCCCTTCTCGCCGCCGGCGATCAGGCCTTCGCGGTTCTCTCCGACGTGGTGCAACACGTGGCCGACACGGTGAACCCGGATCTCGATGTCATCAACACCAGCCGCCTCTGCTGGTCATCGATGCAGGGGCTCATCGAACTTCACCCCAGCATGACCGTGGTGTCGAAACACCGTGGCGAGGCTGCTCCACCACCCATCGGCGACCTGGCCGAAATCATGGCCCGCCAGGCGTACGCCGGCTTCGAGCCGTAGAAGCAGTTGCAACGTTTGCTCCGAGGTGAGCTGCAACTCAGACGTTGAAGCGGAACTCCATCACGTCGCCGTCCTGGGCGGTGTAGTCCTTGCCTTCGGAACGGACCTTGCCGACGTCGCGGGCTGCGGACCAGGAACCTGCCTCGAGAAGCTCGTCCCACTGGATCGTCTCGGCTCGGATGAAGCCGCGCTGGAAGTCGGTATGGATGACGCCCGCACATTCAGGAGCACTGGAGCCGGCACGAAACGTCCAGGCTCGGCTCTCCTTCTCACCGGTGGTCAAGAACGTGCGCAGCCCCAGCATGTGGTATGCGCTCTTCAGGAAACGCGGAACGGCGCCGTCGCCCAGGCCGAGCGCCTCGAGCATCTCGACCCGCTCATCCTCTTCCATGAGTGCTGCCTCCGCCTCGAGCTGTACTGACAGCACCACGACCTCAGCGCCATCGAGCTCGTCACGGACAGGCGCCGCGATCTCATCTTCCTGTCCGATCTGGTCTTCGCCGATGTTGAGCACAGCCATGACCGGCTTGTTGGTGAGGAAGAAATACTCCTTCAGATCGGCGCGATCGTCGGCGCGAAGGTTTGCCCGGTAGAGCGGTGTGCCTTCACTGAGGTGATCGACGCAAGTTTGCAGGAGCGCGGCCATGGGCTTGAGGGCCGGATCGCCCTTCATCGATCGCTGGGTCTTGTCGAGCGCCTTCTCGGCGGCGGCGAGATCCGCCAACGCCAGCTCGATCTCCACAACGCGCAAGTGTTCCAGAGGATCGCACGGGCCGGGCACGTCGTCGTCGGGGACCGCCCGAAGCACGAAGACGATGGCGTCGACCTCACGAATATGGGACAGGAACGCATTGCCGAGGCCTTCGCCCTGGCTCGCTCCCTCGACAAGACCGCCGATGTCGGTGAATTGCACGGCAGCATGCACGACGTTCTTGCTCTCGCTCATGACGGCGAGTTGATCGAGCCGATGGTCAGGGACCTTGGCCACACCGACATTCGGGTCCGTGGTTGCGAAGGCGTAGGGCGCCGCGTGCGCACCGCCGCCGGCCAGTGCGTTGTAGAGAGAACTCTTGCCGGCATTGGGGAGGCCGACGAACCCGAAACGTTCCATAACCCGGTCGAGGCTATCGACCGACCTCGGACTACCGTTGAGGCGTGACCGAAGCGATAAAGACGCAAGGGGCCGACTCCTCCGAAGCAGTGAGCGAACTGGTCGGAGCGGAGCGAGCGTTCTCGAAGTCTCTCGCCGTATCCGCGATTCGCTGCACATTCACCTACGTCTTGATTCCGTTCGTGTTCCCGCTCGTGGGTTGGGGTGCTGGCGTCGGCCCGTGGATCGGTCTGCCGATCGGAATCGCGGCGATCATCGCCAACGTTGTGAGCATTCGCCGGTTCCACCGAAGCGACCACAAGTGGAAGTGGCACATGACTGCGATCAACGTCGCCATCATCGGCTTGCTCGTCATCCTCGTCGCCATCGACTCCGCCGAACTCCTGGGATAGCGCCCTCGCCGCTGAGTAGATTCTCGGCGTGACGAACATCTTTGACGTAAGCGACACGGCGGTCGATCGGTTCGCGGCGCACGACCCGCTTCTCGCCTCCGAGGTCGGTTTGGCGGGTCAGGATCATCGCTGGCCCGACCTCTCCCCCGATGGCGCCGAGGCCGGCCGCGAGCTCGCGGCTGCCATCAAGGCGGAGGCCCTTGCGTGCTCGACCGACGACGCCGGCGCCGTCCTGGCGCAGCGGGTGTTGGTGGACGACTGCAACTCGATGATCGAGTCGTTCGACGCGAACGAACATCTTCGCGACCTGAACAACATCGTCTCGCCCCATCAGAGCATCCGCCATGCCTTCGACGTGATGGCCACCGACACGGCCGAGGACTGGGACCGGATCGCCACTCGCCTGGAGACAATCCACGAGCCGGTCGCGGGCTACCGAGCGTCGCTCGACCTCGGACTCCGCCAAGGCCTGGGGGCAGCGCGTCGCCAGGTCGAGGCCGCCATCGCGCAGGGCAAAACCGCTGCCGGCGACAACTCCTCGTTCGCGCATTTCGCCGAGGCGGACGTCGACACGGAACTGGCCGAACGGCTCCGTGACGGAATCGAGCATGCTCGCCAGGTTTTCGGCGATTTCACCGAGTACCTCCAGTCCGCTTACCTCCCCGCGGCAAGCACGGTCGATGCCGTCGGACCCGAGCGCCACGCCCGGCTTTGTCGCCGATGGCTCGGCACCGATCTCGACCTCGTCGAAACCTATGAGTGGGGATGGAGCGAAGTCGAGCGCCTCTGGACTGATCTCCAACAGGCCTGCCGTGAGGTCATCGCCGGGGCCCAGCCGCTCGAGGTGATGGGTCAGCTCCAGACCGATCCTGCGTATGCCGCGAACTCTCTCGAGGAGTTCCTCGAGCTGATGATCGCTCAGCAGGAGTCGACCAGAGCCGCCGTCGTCGGCACTCACTTCGACATCCCGCTTGACCTCCAGCCCGTCGATGTGAAGATCGAGCCGGCCGGTGGAGCATCCGCCCCGCACTATGTCCCGGCCAGTGAAGACCTGAGCCGCAACGGTTGCGTTTGGTATCCGGTGGCGGGGAAGTCGTTCTTTCCTCTCTTCGGCGAGATCACGACGGCAAACCACGAGGGGTACCCGGGGCATCATCTCCAGTTCGCGGCCCAGCTGGCCCAAGGCGAGAACCTCTCTCGGTACCAGAGGCTGGTCTCGTGGAATCCCGGCTCGGGTGAAGGTTGGGCGCTGTATGCCGAGCAACTGATGGACGAGCTCGGTCTTCTCGAACGCCCAGAGCACCGCGTGGGCCTCCTGGCGAGCCAGATGTTCCGTGCCTGCCGAGTCGCCATCGATATCGGGATCCATCATGGTCTCTCGATCCCGGCCAGCGCCACGTTTCATCCCGGCGCGGCGTGGACCGCTGACCTTGCCGTCGAGCTGCTCACAACAAGGGCGATGTCACCGCTCGCTGACGCTACCGACGAGGTCGTGCGCTACTGCGGGTGGCCCGGCCAAGCCATCACCTACAAGGTCGGAGAGCAGGCCATCCTCGACCTGCGCGAGGAAGCCAAGGCTCAGCCCGGTTTCAATCTCAAGGCCTTCCACTCAAAGGTGCTCGCTCCTGGAGCGGTCGGCCTCGATGCCCTCCGCGAGCAGGTCCGAGCTCGCTAGTTGCAGCATTTGCTCCGAGGTGTGCTGCAACTAGCCTCCATGAGATGGAGCCTGTCGCCGCGCTGGAACGAGCCGTGTACTACCTGGACCGCGAGCTGGCGCCAGGGCAGAAGGTGCGGGCGTTCCAGCGAGCGGTTGATGTACTCAGCGAACTCGACGCCGATGAGATCGCAGCCCGCGCGGCGGCGGGCACGCTCACAGAACTCGACGGAATCGGGAAGTCGACGGCAGAGGTCATCGTCGACGCGATCGATGGCAACGAAGACGGCTATCTCGCGCGGCTCGACGAACGCAGCCGCCTACCGCTCGGGGTCGGCGCGGACGTCCTCGCCCAGATCAAAGGGGACTGCCACGCCCACACCACCTGGTCAGACGGTGGCGCCCCCCTGCGCGGCATGGTCGAGACAGCCATCGAGATCGGACACGAGTGGATGGTCATCACCGACCACTCGGCCCGTCTCACCATCGCCCACGGTCTCAACGAGCAACGCCTCGCCAACCAGCTGAGCGAGATCGCCGACCTGAATGTCGAGTACGCACCTTTCCGCATCCTCACCGGCATGGAAGTCGACATCTTCGAGGACGGCACCCTCGACCTCGCCGACGAAATGCTGGCCGAGCTCGACGTCGTTGTGGCAAGCGTTCACTCCAAACTCAAGCTGCCCCGCGACGAGATGACCAAGCGCATGGTGATGGCCGTCGCCAGCCCCCACGCCGACATCCTCGGGCACTGCACCAATCGCAAGCTGGTCGGCCGCGGCCGACCGCCAAGCGAGTTCGACCCTGAGATCGTGTTCGCGGCGTGCTCCCAGTTCGACACAGCCGTCGAAATCAACTGCCGGCCGGAACGCCAGGACCCACCTGAAGATCTTCTCGAGATCGCCCTCGAATGGGAGTGCAAGGTCGCCATCAACACCGATGCCCACGCCCTCGGTCAGCTCGAGTGGCAGGCCTTCGGGGCCGACAAGGCTGTGCGGTGCGGTGTCCCCGTCGAGGACATTGTCAATACCTGGTCAGCCGACGACGTGGTCGCCTGGACAGGGGCACACGCCGGGTGAGCACCCGCACGCGACGTCTGGTGATCGCACTGGCGCTCGCAATCGCGATCGTCATTGCTCTGGCCCTGATCGTGCCCGAGGGCAGCGGCAGCAACCCACAACTCGATGACCTCATCCAGGACGACTACCCAGTCGTGGTGCCCGACGACTCGCCGCCGCCGACCTACCCCGACAGCGACAGCTGACTCAGCTTTCGATGGGTGCGACGCCAGGCACCCGAGACGGACGAGCAAAGACCTCATCGAGCATCGGCCGGAACTCTTCGAGCTGCATCACCGGATACTCCGGGTCAAAGCAGTTCTGGTCGTAGTTGTGGCAGAAGTCGACGCATCGGTCGTAGTGGGGCGAATCGAGGTAGCGCTCCCGTGCATCTCGATCACCACCGAGATGGTGGAAGTAGTAGTAGCCCTGGAAAACCCCGTGGTGCTTGATCACCCAATGGGTTTCGTCGTCGACATAGGGGGCGAGCAAAGCGGCCGCGGCTTCCGAGTGATTCTCCGGTGCGAAGCCGTCGGCCACATCGTGCAGCAGCGCGCCCACGATCATGTCGACGGACTCGCTGTTGCGAAACGCCCGGGTGCCCGATTGAAGCGAATGCGAGTAGCGGTCGGTTTGATAGCCGAGCGTGTCGCCCTTCAGCAGTCCGAGCATGTTGCAGAGGTTGTCGACGAGATTCGAACGAGCGTGTTCCTCGAAGGCGGGGCCCAACATCTCGTAGTCGGCTTGATCGCCGTACTGCATCTCGGTCCAGTTCACGATGCGCATGCCGCGGAGTGTAGGCGGCGGGGCGGTACGGTCGCCCGCGATGTCCTCCTCCCGCTTTCTCGTCGCCGGCGCCGGCGACGTCGGCCTCACCCTCGCCACCGTGTTGTCGGAAGCAGGGTTGGAGGTGTCAACGCTGAACCGGTCCGGACGTTCTGTCGAAGGGGCGACCCCGCTGGTCGCCGATCTCCGCGAGCTGATGTCACTCAGGGCCGCTATCGGCGAGCGGGAATTCGATGTCGTTGTCATCACGACTGCGCCGGCACGCCGATCCGACGGTGCCTATCGCGCCGCCTATGTCGACGGACCGGCCAATCTGCTTGCCACCCTCTCCCAGCACCCCGCCCGCGCCGTGCTCACGTCGACGACGGGCGTCTATGGCGATGACGACGGACGCTGGATCACTGCGTCGACGCCGCCAAACCCAACTCGTTCCACCGCCGAGATTGTGCTCGACGGGGAGCACCGGCTCGCGGGCAACGTGCCCACCACCGTCGTCCGAGCGGCAGGGATCTATGGCCCGGGCCGCACCCACCTCATCGATCGGGTGAGAGACGGTCAGATCACAGTCGACGGCTCCACCGAGTGGACCAACCGCATTCATCGAGACGACCTCGTGAGTGCCCTGGCCCTCGCAGCCGTGCATCCGTCGCCTCCGGCCCTGGCAATCGCCGTCGACGACGAGCCCGCGCCGCACCATGTCGTCACCGCCTGGCTGGCCCGGGAGCTCGGTGTCGAGCCGCCAGCCACGGTCGGGGCCGTCTCGGCGACAACGGGCAAGCGGTGTCGGAACAGTGAGCTCAAGGACATGGGCTGGGAACCCGCGTACCCAAGCTTTCGCGAGGGATACCGGTCGGTCCTCGCTAGCATTTGAAGCCATGTCGAAGCGCACGAGTAAGAAGAAGGCGAAGGTTCGCCGCAGCAAGGCCAACCACGGCCGCAAGCCCAACCTGGGCCGCAACAGCTAGCCTCTGCTCAGCGATTCTGAGCCGCCACGCCGCTGGATTCATCCGGCGGCGTTTCCGCGCCCGGCCCCGATTGGCAGACTGTTCGGGTGCGGCTGATCTTTGATGGGGACTGTGGCTTCTGCACGAAGTCGGCGCGCTGGATCGAGGCGCGTCTGCCCGACGACGTCGACGTCACGCCCTGGCAACTGCTCGACCTCGAGGAGTTCGGACTCAGCCGACGACAGGTCACGGTTGCCGCGTGGTGGATCGATGACGCCGGTGCCACTCATCGCGGCCACGAGGCCATCGGGCGAGCCCTGATCGCTGCAGGCGGAGCGTGGTCGCCCATCGGGCGCTCGTTTCTGATCCCACCAGGCAGCTGGATCGCTCGACCGAGTTATGCGGTGATCGCCCGCTATCGCCACAAGCTTCCAGGGGCATCCGAGGCGTGCGGCCTGCCGGAGTAGTGGTAAACCCTCGGCGTGACAATCACCCTCTCCGAAGCTGAGTCCCGACGAGTGGTTGCGGGCTACGGCGTACCGGTATCGCCGTTCGTCACAGGCACAACCACTGACTCCGTGGTCGCCGCCGCGGCCGAAGACCCCGCCGTCACCTATCCCGTTGTCGCCAAGTTGTGTGGTCGAGCGATCGCCCACAAGACGGAGCGCGGCCTGGTGCGGCTTGGCATCGCGGACGAGGCCACCCTGCGTACGGCATGCGACGAGCTACTCGCCAAGGCAGTACCCGAAGACGGCGAGGTCGAAGTGCTTGTGTCGTCGATGGTCGACGGCAACCGCGAGCTGATCGCCGGACTGAACGACGACCCTCAGTTCGGGATGACGATCATGGTGGGTGTCGGCGGCATCCTCGCCGAAGCGATCCGCGACGTCAGCTTCCGGCTCGTCCCCATCACCGAGGCCGACGCCGTCGAGATGGTGGACGATCTGGCTACCCAGCGTCTACTCGGTGAGTTCCGAGGAGAACCCGAAGTCGACCGCCGCGCGCTCACAGCCGCTCTCGTCGCCCTTGCCAACGTCGGCGCCGGCGAGGCCGGCGTGCGGTCGGCCGACCTCAATCCGCTGATGATCGTCGATGGGAAACCCATCGCCGTCGACGCCCTGCTCGAGCTCGATGAGGCGACTGATCGTGCCTGATCTCTCGGCCCTCTTCGACCCCAAGGGGATCATCATCACCGGGGTGTCCAACCATCCGGGCAAGTTCGGCTTCGTCGCCCTGCACCATCTGTTGGTCTCGGGCTACGAGGGCGCAGTCTTCCCCGTGGGGCGCGAGTCCGGCGAGGTGCTCGGGCTCTCGGTGCTCACCTCGATCGACGACGTACCCAAGGGTGCCGCCGACATGGTCTTCATCTGCACACCGACGACGATCAACGAGGGGCTACTGCGACAGGCCGCGGCAAAAGGAGTCACCGCGGCGTTCTGTGCAGCCGGCGGCTATCGCGAGGCCGGACCCGCAGGGGTCGAGGCCGAGCGAAGCCTTGTCGCTCTCTGCCACGAGCTCGGCATCGCGCTCGCGGGCCCGAACGGCCAGGGCGTCATTTCCACACCATCGAACATGTGCGCTCAGATCGTGGCCCCTTATGCCCCTGCCGGCAAGATCGCCATCGCCAGCCAGTCCGGCAACTTCGTGTCCAGCTTCTTGAACATGGCTCACCACACTGGCGTCGGCGTCTCCCGAGCCGTCGCGGCAGGGAACGCGGCCGTCCTGGGCGTCGCCGACTATCTCGAGTACTTCGCTGACGATCCGGAGACGGCGGTCAGCCTGGTCTACATCGAGTCGGTCGACGATGGCCGCGAGATGTTCGAACGCATTCGCCCACTCGCCGAACGCAAACCCATCGTCGCGGTGAAGGGCGGCGCCTCCGACGCCGGCGCCCGGGCCGCGGCGAGCCACACCGGCGCGCTCGCCAGCGACGACGCCGTGTTCGACGGCATGTGTCGCCAAGCCGGTGTCATCCGTGCCCGCGATGTCGAGGAGGCGTTCGAGGCCGCGGCGACCTTCGCCACCCAACCGATCCCCGACGGCGACCGCGTCGTCGTGGTCACCACCGTTGGAGGCTGGGGCGTCGCCGCGGTCGATGCCATGGCCGAGACCCGGCTCACCCCTGTTCCACTGCCCGACGATCTGATGGCGGCAATCGATGCAAAGCTTCCGCCTCGCTGGAGCAAGAACAATCCCATCGACATGGCCGGCGGCGAGACGCGCGACACGGTGCCGGAGATCCTCCAGCTCGTGGCCGAGCATCCCGAGGTCGATGCGGTGGTGATGCTCGGCGTTGGCATCCAGTCCAACACCGCCCGCATGCTTCGCGACGGCCACTTCTTCCCAGACCACGGACTCGAACGGATCGCCGCCTTCCACGAGAGACAGGACACTCGGTACGGCGAAGCCGCGGCTGAGATCTCCGAGGTGACCGGCACGCCGATCGTCGTGGCCACCGAGCTCGCCAACGCCCGACCCGACAATCCTGCCCCGACCGCGTTGCGCGACGCAGGGAAGATGTGTCACGCCTCGGCAGGGCGTGCGGTGCGCTCGTTGCACCACCTGGCGCAGTACTCGGCATGGCGACGGGCCCGCGGCCTCTAGGGTCGTGCCATGGCAACCACTCCCCCTCCGCCATATCTCGCTGTCCTGTTCACGAATCGGCGTGCCCCTGGCCACGACGATGCCTACGACACGACGGCCGGACGCATGGTCGAACTCGCTCAGACAATCGATGGCTTCCTCGGTATCGAATCCGTCCGGGATGCCGATCAGACTGGAATCACCATCTCCTACTGGCGCGACCATGAAGCCATCGAGACGTGGCGAACCCATCCCGAGCACCTGGACGCTCAGGCTGCCGGACGACGAGAGTGGTACGCCTGGTACGAGTTGAGAATCGCCGAAGTCACTCGCGCCTCCTCGTACGAGGCCTCCGATGGCTGAACCGGTAGCGCCTGACATCTTCGACCGCATCCGTAGCTCGTGCGCAGCCGTGGCGGCCGCGAGCGTCCACGTCACCATCGACGAGTCGAAGATCGCCGCTTTCGCCGGCCGCATCGACCTTGAGCTTCCGCCGAACGACCCCGGGCAGAAACCACTCGGTCGCCCCGAGTCCACCGCGGCGTTCGTGATGTCGCTCGACGCCATCAACTTCGGCAGCGGCTACTTCCCCTACATCCAGAAGCGTCCCGGGATGTCCGGGTACCACACCATCGCGGCGAGCCTCCGCGACTTCGTGGCCGACACCGGGGCGATCACCGCGGCACGGCTCGCTGACCTCACGCTCGACGATGTGGCCGCGATCTTCGACCAGCTCCTCGATGGCGGGCCCGCGCATGAGCTGATGCATCTCTTCACGACGGCGCTGCACGACCTCGCTGCGTTCATCGAGCACACCGGCGATGGGACCTTCCTGTCGGTGGTCGAGGCTGCCGACGGATCCGCCTCGACGCTTGTCGAGATGCTCGACGAAATGCCCTACTACCACGATGTACACCAGCACCCGGCCGGTGACGTCCTGCTCTACAAGCGAGCTCAGATCACGGTGCAGGATCTCGCTGTCACCTTCGACCACAAAGGTCCCGGCCACTTCGAGGATCTCCGGTCACTGACAATGTTCGCCGACAATCTCGTTCCTCACGTCTTGCGGGTGAACGAGATCCTTCGCTTCAGCCCCGAGTTGTTGGCCCGGATCGAGGCCGTCGAGGACATACCGGTCGGCTCGGTCGAGGAGGTCGAGATCCGCGCCTGCGGACTCCATGCGGTCGAACTTCTGACCACCGAGGTACGAAACCTGGGCAACCGCGTCACGACCGCTGCGCTCGACAACATCCTCTGGAACACAGGTGCGCAGGCGATCTACAAGTCGGTTCCTCGACACCGAAGCCGCTGCGTCTTCTACTGAGCGCTGAGCGGGTGTGACCGACGGCACGTTGCGGAACGGCGGCCCCCTACGCATACGGCCGTCGCGCGAGCTACGGTTTCCGGACCGTGTCCCGTGTCGACATTCGACCCGGACAAACGATTACCCACCCACCTCGGGTGAAACTGGAGGGTTCTATGCGTAAGCGACTATTGCTTCTATTGGCAGTGCTGCTGTCCTTCTCGCTGATTGCCGCCGCCTGTGGCGACGACGACAGCGAGGCCGATGCTGGTGCGGACGATGCCGGCACCGACGATGCCGGCACCGACGACTCTGCCGCCGACGACGACATGGCCGAAGACACTTCGGATGGCTCTGAAGACGAGAGCGACATGGACGAGGACGAAGGCGACATGGCCGAAGACGAAGGCGACATGGCCGAAGAGCCCGTCGCCAGCGTTGGTCTCGTGTTCGACATCGGTGGCGAGGGCGACCTCTCCTTCAATGACTCCGCCGCCGCCGGTCTTGCCCGCGCCGAGGCCGAGCTCAACGTGACCACCAGCAAGGTCTCCCCCAACGACGACGGCTCGAACCGTGCCGAGCTCTTGCAGCTCCAGGCCGACTCCAGCGACATCGTCATCGCCGTGGGCTTCCTCTTCGAGACTGACGCCGCTGCCGTTGGTAGCGCCAACGCCGGCTCGAACTTCGGTGTCATCGACTCCTCGATGCTCGACTTCTCCGGCGAGACCCCCGCTCCTTACGCGGACAACATCGCCGGCCTGGTCTTCTCCGAAGAGCAGGGCTCGTTCCTCGTCGGTGCCGCTGCTGCTCTCAAGAGCACCAACGGTCATCTCGGCTTCATCGGTGGCGTTTGCTGCTTCGGTCTGATCGAGAAGTTCGAGGCCGGCTTCATCGCTGGTGCGAAGGCTGTCAACCCCGACATCACGATCACGTCGCAGTACATCACTGAGTTCCCGAACTTCGATGGCTTCAACGATCCGGCTTCCGGCCGGGAGACTGCACTGGCCATGTTCGAGGGTGGCGCTGACGTCGTCTACCACGCTGCCGGCGGTACCGGCCTCGGATTGTTCCAGGCTGCCAAGGAGCACACCGAGGCGTCAGGCACGAAGGTCTGGGGCATCGGCGTCGACTCCGATCAGTACAACACCGTTGATGCTGAGCTTCAGGAGTACGTGCTGACCTCGATGCTCAAGCGTGTCGACACCGCCGTGTTCGAGATCATCAAGGCCCACATCGAAGGCACCTTCGGTCCGGGTGAGCAGCGCTACGACCTCTCTGTCGACGGCGTTGGCTACTCGACCACCGGCGGCTTCGTCGACGACATCGTCGACCAGCTCGAAGAGTTCAAGGCGTCGATCATCGCCGGCGACATTGTCGTGCCGACCGATCCGGCCGAGGCCTGATCAAGCACGTAGTACTGAGGGCACAAACCGAGCGGATCAAAGAGATCTGCTCTTCCATGTGACTTGAGCGGCGGGGCCGGGATACATTCCCGGCCCCGCTGTCGTTTTCTCGAGCGGGTGCGCGAGGGAGGAATCTTCATGGCACTGGCCATTGAGTTGTCTGGGATCACCAAGAGGTTCCCGGGCGTTGTCGCCAACGATGATGTGAATCTGGCCGTCGAGGCCGGCGAGATCCACGCGATCTGTGGCGAGAACGGAGCCGGCAAGTCGACTCTCATGAAGATCCTCTATGGGATGCAGCTCGCCGACGAGGGTGAGATGAAGGTCAACGGTAAGACGGTGAGCTTCGCGAGTCCTGGCGAGGCCATCGACGCCGGCATCGGCATGGTGCATCAGCACTTCATGCTCGCCCCGCAGCTGACAGTGCTCGAGAACGTGATCCTCGGCGCCGAGCCGATGATGCGCGGCGGCCGAATCGACGTTGCCGAGGCGAAGACGCATCTACACGAGGTCGGGGATGCGTACGGACTCACCATCGATCCCGATGATCTCGTCGAAACCCTCGAGGTCGGCGAGAAGCAGCGGGTGGAGATCATCAAGGTTCTGTATCGGGGCGCCAGGATTCTGATCCTCGACGAGCCCACCGCCGTCCTCGTCCCGGACGAAGTCGACGAGCTGTTCCGCAACATGCGCGACCTCAAGGCCGCCGGCACAACCATCCTGTTCATCGATCACAAGCTCGAAGAGGTGCTCGCCATTGCCGACTCGATCACCGTTCTCCGTCAAGGCAAGACCGTCGCGACCGTCAAGCCCGAAGACGTCAGCACGGGCGACCTGGCTGAACTGATGGTCGGCTCTGAGCTCCCGACACCCGAGACCACCGAGTCCACGGTCACCGATGAGGTCGCACTCATTGTCACCGGGCTCACACTTCTGGATGAGGACCACCGACCTGCGGTCGACGATGTCTCAGTGCGAGTGCATCGAGGCGAAGTCGTCGGCGTGGCCGGCGTCGAAGGCAACGGCCAAACCGAACTCGTCAACGCCATCATCGGCACTCAAGCCACGGCCGCCGGCAGCATCACGCTCCTCGGCGCGGACATCACCCACGAATCCGTGCGTCACCGCCGAGAAGCCGGAATCGGCTATATCCCCCAGGACCGCCACCATGAGGGTCTGCTGCTCGAGGCACCCCTGTGGGAGAACGCTGCACTCGGTCATCAGACCAAGGCACCATTCTCATCGGGGCTGTGGTTCAACCGTGCCGGAGCACGAGCGCGAACCGAGGAGATCCGGGAGCAGTTCGATGTCCGCACCCCCGACATCGACGTCAGCGCCCATGCGCTGTCCGGCGGCAACCAGCAGAAGCTGATCGTTGGTCGCGAGATGAGCGCTTCCCCCGAAGTGTTGATCGCCGCTCACCCGACCCGCGGCATCGACGTCGGCGCCCAAGCAGCCGTATGGGACGAGATCCGCCATGCTCGCAGCGCCGGAATGGCCACACTGCTGATCTCCGCCGATCTCGACGAACTGATCGGTCTCTCCGACACGATCGTCGTGATGTACAAGGGTCGCCTGGTCGCCGAGGTCGACCCGGCCACGATCACTCCACGAGAACTGGGGAGCTACATGACCGGTGCAGCGCTCGACAACGAGGTCGACTCATGATCGAGCAGTCCACCACCAGGCGACTGATGATGCAGTTCGCGGCTCCGGTCGGCGCAGTTGTGTTGTCGATCGTGATGTCCGCGTTCATCTTGATGATCGCCGGCAGCAACCCGGCCACCGCATACGGCGACATGCTCAGCCACGCTTTCAAGCTCGAAACGTCCGTCTCGATGATCAACCGCGCCACGCCGCTCTACATCTCCGGAGTGGCGGCCGCAATCGGCTTCAAGATGAACATCTTCAACATCGGCGTTGAGGGCCAGTACCGAATGGCCGCCATCTTCGCCGCCTATGTCGGCGGCGCCATCGCGCTGCCGGGCATCCTCCATATCGGCCTGATTCTCGTCGTGGCCATGATGGTCGGTGGCGCCTGGGCCGGCATCGCCGGAGCGCTCAACACCGAGCGCGGCGTCAACATCGTGATCTCCACGATCATGCTCAACGGCATCGCCCTTGGAATCATCGCCTGGCTCGTGCGCAGTTGGCAGGCCGAGGGTGAGATCGTGGTGGTCGGTGTGGGCACCGAGCCGATCGACGACTCCGGACTGATCCCCAACCTCAACTTCATCCCCGAGATATTCGGCGACATCCGCAGCGAAGAACTCACCGGCGTCCTTGTCATCGCCCTCGTGGTCGGCGTCGCCTATCACGTGCTCCTCAACCGCACCGTGTTCGGCTACGACCTGCGCTCGAGCGGTCTCAACCCCTTCGCCGCCCGCGCCGGCGGAGTGCCGCCGAAGCGCATGATCATGGTCGCCATGCTGATGAGTGGCGCCGTCGGCGGCCTCGTCGGCATCGCCGAGATCATGGACAAGGCTCGCTACGACCCCAACTTCGTCGGCTTCCTCGGATTCAACGGAATCTCCGTGGCCCTGCTCGGCCGCAACCATCCGGCCGGCATCGCCGTCGGCGCCCTGCTCTGGGCGTTCCTCGATGCATCATCAGACATTCTGCAAGTCACCGGCGCAGCCCCCAAGGAGATCGTCGACATCATGCGAGGCGTGATCCTGCTCAGCGCAGTCATCGGCTACGAGATCGTGCGCCGAATCCGGGTGCGTGACGAAGCCGCACAAGCTGCAGCTCGATTGGCGGAGGTGGCAGCATGAACGAGATCACCCGCCTCATGAACCGAGCCCCCAAGTGGGCCACGTGGATGATCTACGCAGCCGTCGGAGTGTTCATTCTCACTGTCGTTCAATCGCTCACCGATACCGAACGCCTCACCAGCGCCACCACGTCCAGTGCGATGCTGCGATGGGCGGTGCCGATCATGCTCGCCGGCCTCGGAGGCCTGTTCTCGGAGCGCGCCGGTGTCGTCAACATCGGGCTCGAGGGAATGCTCGCCCTCGGCATGTGGTTCGGGGCCTGGGGCACGATCAACTACGGGCCCTGGTGGGGTCTCGTCATCGGCATCATCGGTGGCGGGCTGGGTGGACTCGTCCATGCCATCGCCACCGTGACCTTCGGTGTCGACCACATCATCTCCGGCGTGGCGATCATCATCGCCGCTCCGGGCATCACCCGATTCCTGTCGTTGGAGATCTTCGCCAACTACGACGGTGGCTCCATCACCCAGTCGCCGGGCGTGGACGGGGTCGGAAAGTTCACCTTCCCGTTCCTGGCCGGCGGCAGTATCGGCGGCTGGAAATCGCCCGACATCCTCGGCTGGTTCATGGACCACGGATGGTGGTTCATCTCCGATCTGGCGAGTGTGGGCCGCGGCCTCACGTTCAATCTGAGCCAGATGACGATCCTCGCCTACCTGCTCGTACCACTCATAGGTTGGGTGCTCTGGCGCACTCGCTTCGGTCTTCGATTGCGAATCGCGGGCGAAAACCCTCAGGCCGGCGAGAGCCAAGGCGTCAATATCCTGCGCTACAAGTACATCGCCGTCCTGCTGTCGGGCGCCTTGGCCGGCTTCGGTGGCGCATACATCGCATCGCCCGAGCTCAACGGCATCTATCTCGAGGGCTCCACGTTGAACCGAGGCTTCATCGGCCTCGCGGCACTGATCATCGGCAACTGGCGCCCGGCCGGCGTCATGGCCGGAGCGCTCCTGTTCGCGTACCCGACTGCTCTCGGCAAGCGTGACCTCGAAGGCACTTCCACACACTCGCTCTTGCTGGTGGCGGTCATCGCTCTGGCATTCGTGGTGTTGTGGGCGTTGTCTCGCAACAAGACCGGCGATGCGGTTCTTGCGGGGGTGCTCGCGCTCCTTGCCGGGTTCTGGTTCCTCGCCGCCGACACCGTGCCCAAATGGTGGACCGACGTCCAGCCACAATTGATCGTGATCCTCGTGCTGGTCTTCTTCGCCCAGCGGCTCCGGATGCCAATGGCGGTCGGTCAGCCATACCGCAAGGGCGAATCCTGACCAAGTCACGCTGGGGACAGTCCCCAGCGTGACTTGCGAGTGCGAACTGGGTGATCGTCAGGAGTAGCCGGCCACTTCGGCGCCAGGCATCGACGCATCGTAGGCTCGGCAGCATGCTGACCGCAGCGCAACTCGCCGACTGGGAACGCGACGGATTCCTCGTCCTCCCAGGCTTCTACGACCAGGCCGACTGCGTCGGTCTGAAGGCACACGTGGAGACCCTGCTCGACGAGATCAACCCGGAAACCGACGGTGACACCTCTGTGTTCTCCACCACCGAGCAGAGCCACGCCCAGGACGACTGGTTCCTCGGCTCGGGCGACACCATTCGCTGGTTCTTCGAAGACGGCGCAATTGTCGACGGCAACCTCACCCGACCGATGTCGCTGGCCGTCAACAAGATCGGTCACGCCATGCACGACCTCGATCCAGTCTTCGACGCGTTCTCCCGGCGACCCCAGATGGCCGAGATCGCCGGCGAAGTCGGCCTGGCCGACCCCAAGCTCCTCCAGTCGATGTACATCTTCAAGCAGCCAGGGATCGGCGGCGAGGTCGTGTGCCACACCGACCACACGTTCTTGTGGACCGAACCCCAGTCCGTGATCGGGTTCTGGGTTGCCATCGAGGATGCCACTGTCGACAACGGTTGCCTGTGGGCGCTCCCGGGGGGCCACCGAATCCCGGTCAAGTCCCGCTTCCGTCTGACCGGCGAGGGTGACGGCACCACGAACGAGATGTTCGACGAGACCCCCTATCCCACCGATGATCTCGTTCCGCTCGAAGCGGAGGCGGGCACGCTGGTGGTTCTTCACGGCACGCTGCCCCACTGGAGCGGCCCCAACACGTCGTCGATCAGCCGCCACGCCTACACGCTTCACCTGATCGACGGCGAGGCGGACTACCCGGCCGACAACTGGCTCCAGCGTCGCCCGGAGATGCCCCTACGGGGCTTCTGAGTGCTGCATCGGCAAGCGGTAGACCAGCAACGCTGAAACCCCGGCGAGGCCGACACCGCCCCACCAAACCGGGCCGTAGGTCCCCCAGGTGTCGACGACCCAACCGGCGATCGGGCTGACGATCGTAATCCCTCCGAGGAACCCGAGGATCACCGGGCCCGAAGCTCGGCCGGCATCTCGCGTCGGCATGCTGATCACGACCGCAAGATTGATCACTGCGTTCCACGCGGTGTACCCGACTCCGTAGAAGAGCACCATCGGAGCGATCACCCATACACCGACGGTGGTGGACGACGCCAGCATGACGCTCGCCCCGGCACCGAGCAGCGCCAACTGCGCCAGCATTCTCGTCGGTTGACCACGCTCGGCGGCACGAGCAGCCATGATTCGCGCCACCATCCCGATGAGGCCGGAGACCGCCACCGTTCGACCCGCCCACAACGCGGAGACGTCCAGCTCCTCCTCGAGGAACAGCGGCAGGAACCGGCCGATTGCGCCGCTGGCCATCCCCATCAGCAGGGCATACAGCGCGAGTCGCCGGATGAACGGCGGAAGCGGGGACTCCGAACCATTCTCGCCACGCATGCTCGCGTCGCCGCGCATGCCTTGATCCTCCGGCCGGGGAAGAATGCGCGACACACCGATCAAGATCGCGACGAACGCAAGCCCGGCGACCAAACACGCTCCCTGCCACGTCGATGCGCTCTCCAGCGGCGGCATCGCCAACCCCACGATCACGATGGCCAGCGTCACACCGGATTGCTTCAGACCCATCGCCATTCCCTGGTCGCCCGGTGCAACCGCAGCGGCGATGTACGCGTTGCATGCGGGGTTGCTCCACCCCTGGGCGATGCCCGCGACCAGCAGCGCGGCGGCAACAATCCAAACGTTGCTCGCAACACCCAGGATGAGCATGCCGCCGGCGCCGAACGCCATCGTGGCGAGCACCGCGCGGCGTGGCCCTATGACATCGGCAAGGCGACCCAGGAAAGGAGCGGTCAACGCGCCCAGGCCAGTGTTCAAACCGCCGACCAGACCCAACGTTGCCCGACTGATCTCGAGATCATCGATCATCGCCGATGCCAGCACCGCGACGGTGAAGAGGCTGAACGTCGACGTCACCATCGCAGTGATCATCATCGCGGGGATGAGACCTCTGCGGGCGGGCATCCGGGCACGCTACCCCGGGATAGCCTGGGGTATGGAAACCCACATCACCGGTCCGGACGTTGGGCCACCGACGCCTGAGCGGATCCGCCGAGCCCCCAAGGTGTTGCTCCATGATCATCTCGACGGTGGTCTGCGTCCCACCTCGATCATCGAGCTTGCCGACGAGTCCGGCTACACCGACCTCCCGACCAACAACGCGGCAGAGCTGTCGCAGTGGATGCTTCGCGGAGCCAACCGCAAGAACCTCACGCTCTACCTCGAGACGTTTGCTCACACCGTCGGCGTCATGCAGACCGAGGATGCGATCCATCGCGTGGCCCGTGAGTGTGCAGAGGACCTTGCCGCCGATGGCGTCGTCTATGCCGAGATCCGCTTCGCTCCGGAGCTACACACCGAGCGAGGGCTGAGCCTCGATGCGGTGATCGAAGCGGCGCTCGCAGGATTCGATGCGGGCTCGGCCGGCACCGATCTCACCGTGCGAGTCATTTGTTCGGCCATGCGCCACCAGCACAACGGGCTCGAGGTCGCCCAGGCTGCGGTGCGCTACCGCGACCAGGGCGTCGTGGCCTTCGACATCGCCGGCCCGGAGGACGGCTTCCCGCCTGACGATCATCTCGTCGCTTTCCAGTTCTGCCAGCGCGAGAACTTCCACATCACGATCCATGCGGGTGAGGCATACGGCCCCCGCTCGATCTGGAAGGCGGTTCAGTTTTGCGGAGCGGAGCGTCTCGGCCATGGCATCCGAATCATGGAGGACATGGAGCGCGACGCCGATGGCGACCGAAAGCTCGGCCGGCTTGCCCACTATCTCCGCGACGCTCGCATCCCGCTGGAGGTCTGCCCCACCAGTAACGTCAACACCGGTGTTGTCGACCGGTTGGCCGATCATCCGATCGACGAGCTGATCCAGCTTCGGTTCAGGGTCACCGTCAACACCGACAACCGCCTCATGTCCGGTGTCTCCATGTCTTCGGAGATGATGGCGCTGAGTGAGACGTTCGGCTACGGGTGGGATCGCCTGCGCTGGCTCACGGTCAATGCCATGAAGTCGAGCTTCCTGCCGTTCCGTGAGCGTCTTCAGCTCATCGAGCAGGTCATCAAGCCCCGCTATGCACCTCTCGAGGCCTCGGAGTCCGAGCCCCCGATCTAGAGTCTCGCCCATGTGGAACAGGCGATGGTGGGCCGCGACGGCGCTTTCGGCGGCGGTCTTGGCGACCGCATGCTCCACCGTGACTCCCGAGGAACTGGCGGACGAGTACGGCCTCGATCAGCCGGCCGACGGCGGTGAGACCACCGGCGGAGACGACACCGCCGGTGGCGATCGGTCCTCGGATCTCGAACTGTCCGACTATGCACCGGCCCCTGATCCCACACCGCTCGGCTTCGACTCCGATACACGTGTGGGAGTTCTCGACAACGGGCTCACCTACTACCTCCGGGAGAACGACAGCCCGGGCTCGTCGATTGAGCTCCGGCTGGTCGTGCACGCCGGATCGGTCCAGCAGGAGGTCGCCGACAGCGGCGTCGCCCACTTCCTCGAGCACATGTTGTTCAACGGCACCGACGACTTCCCCGGCAACGAGCTGAAGGATGCGCTGGAGAGCCTGGGGATCCAGTTCGGCCCCGAACTCAATGCATTCACCTCGTTCGACGAGACTGTCTACGAGCTCTGGGCCCAAACCGACACCGAAGCTTCCGTCGACACCGCCATCCAGGTGCTCGCACAGTGGGCGTCGGCGGCCACCATCGACTCGTCCGAGGTCGCTGCCGAACGAGGGGTCGTCCGAGATGAACTCCGCCAGCGCACCGAGTCCGCCGACGGTCAGATCTTCATCGACCTCATCGACATCTACACCGAAGGCACGGGCTACGAGGGTGCATCTCCGATCGGTACGGCCGAATGGGCCGAGACCATGGAGGCTGCGCCGCTGCGGGCGTTCTACGACCGTTGGTACCGGCCCGACAACATGGCGGTCGTAATCGTCGGCGACGTGCCCGTCGACGTTCTCGAAGAGAAGCTGATCGACGCCTTCGACGAGATTTTCGCCCGCGGCGACGACCATCCGACGCGATCGCCTGTGACCCCCGCGATCTCGGCCGACCCCATCGCCGAAATCATCACTCATCCGGAAAACGTGGCCGACAACTTGTCGGTCGATTTCCCGCTCACCGCGTGGGACCAGGGCACCGTCGGCGGGTCGAAGCTGATCATCTGGGAAACGCTGATCGCCGACATCCTCACCCGGCGGCTCACCAATGCCTGGTTCGACGGGACCCTGACATCAGACGGTGAGCCGTACATCGATGAATTCTCACTGAACCGAGGCCTTCGCTTCTACGGCAGCAATCTTCGCAGCAGCGACCTCGAAGCCAGCCTTGCGGAATACCTGGGGATTCTGCGAGGCGCGGCTGACTCCGGATTCACCGACGAGGAGGTCACCGATGCCGTCGCCCAGTTCGGTGCCGGCCTCGACTCCTGGGAAGCCTCGCTCGGCTCGACCCAGGACGGAAGCTACGCCTGGTGGTACACCAATCACTTCCTGACCGGCGTCTGGGGCGAAGGCGAGCAGTCATGGATCGACCGCGAGCGTGGCGTGATCGACTCGATCTCCACCGAAGAACTCTCCGCCCATTGGCGCTGGACCCTGGCCCGCGGCGGCCCGATCATCGCCGCCATCGGCGCGGATGCGTCCACGCTGCCATCGATCGACTCGATGCTGGATATCGCCGAGACCACGGTGGGCTCGGCCACCAGCGACGGCTTCGTTGCGATCGACGAGCTCATGGACGTGCCGGCGGCGGTCGAGCCAACGGACAGCTACACCGTGCTCGATGACGCCCAGGTCTGGCAGTACGAGAACGGCGCCCGCGTCGTCTTCCAGCACACGGAGATCGTCGAGGGTTCGGTCTCCTTCGAGGCCGGCTCCCTCGGTGGATACAGCGCCCTTCGCGATGTCTCCTTCGCGGAAGCAGTGCTGGCTTCGAACGCGGTCGCAGGATCCGGCGTCGGCCCCCACTCCCCCGCCCAACTCGATCAGTTTCTGTCGGACAAGAGTGTCGGGGTCGGCCCGTTCATCTTCACTGAAGGAGAAGGGTTCAGCGGAGGCGGTGCCGTCGAAGACATCGAGACCCTGTTCCAGCTCTACCACCTGATGATGACCGCCCCTCGAATCGATGCAACCGCATTCCGAAGTGCAATCGCGGAGGGACAGATCTCCATTGATCAGGTCGGCGCCGACGCTGCCACGGAAGCGGAACTCGAACTGTGGTTCCTGTCGTATCGCCCCGAGCGCAACAGCTGGGTTCCCACCCAGGCTGAGTTGGATGCCGCGACGCCCGACTCGTTGCTCGAGATCTTCACGTCACGATTTGGTCGGGTCGACGACCTGGTCATCTCGATCGCCGGCGATGCTGACGTGGACGTGATCGAGCGGCTCGCCGGCACCTATGTCGGCACGTTGCCCGCAGGGCCCGACGACAGCTTCGCCAACGAGCTCGTGGCCGAACGCACCGGCGTCACCGCGATCGAGATCCCGCTTCGAGGCGACGCGGCGAACGGCGGAATCGCATGGCATTTCGATTCAAGATCGGAGTGGGACCTCGATGACGCGATTACCGCCCGGGTGCTCGAGACTCTGATCCAGACACTGATCATCGACTCGCCCCGCGAGGACCTCGGCGCTTCCTATGGCGGGTCGGCGGTCATCACCCCGTGGCCCATACCGGTCGAGCGAATGGATCTCACGATCCGGGTCAACGGCGATCCAGACCGCATAGACGAGATTCGCACCGCCGTCTTTGCCGGGTTGACCGACCTTGTCGAAGCGGGGCCGAGCCAAGACGCCTTCGACCGGGCAGTGGCTGTACTGCGAGCCGACTACGGATTCGTGAGCAACAACGTGTTCACGGAACAGAATGCGAGCGCCGTGAGCGGGCTGGATGATGGCGCCCTCACCACTCTCAACCGCAATCGCGAACTCGAAGCGGTCACGATCGCCGATGTCCGACAACTGGCGGCGCGGCTGATCGACTTCGGCACCTACGGCGAAGTCGCTCGAGTCCCCGCGTAGAGCGTCGGCGCCGCGCTCGTGGCATGCTCAGCTCATGCGCGTCACCGTTGCCGACCATCCACTCGTTGCTGATCGCCTCACCCGAATGCGGGCGCGTGAAACCGATCGGCCGGGGTTTCGCCGCGCCCTGACTGAACTGAGCGGCTACCTCATCTACGAGGCCACCCGCGAGCACGCCATCACCCCCATCGAGATCGACACGCCGATGGGCCCGACAGTGGGTGCTCACATCGCCGACCTACCACTTCTCGTGCCGGTCATGCGGGCCGGTCTCGGGATGCTCAGCGCCGCGCTGGATCTGCTCCCTGACGCCCGGACCGGATTCGTCGGCATGAAGCGGGACGAAGAAACGCTGCTTCCCCACGCCTACGTCAATACCGTTCCCGACCAGCTCGATGGACGGGAGGTCTTCGTCCTCGACCCCATGCTTGCCACAGGGGGCTCGGCCATTCAAACCTGTGCCGAGCTCCGCCGGTCCGGGGCCGGACGCATCACCCTGGTTTGTGTTCTCGCCGCTCCCGAGGGCGTGGAGGCACTACGAGAGTCGGACACGGCCGATGCACTCGTCACCGGCGCGATCGACGAGCGCCTCAACGAGGTCGGCTTCATCCTGCCGGGTCTCGGTGACGCCGGCGATCGCCAGTTCGGCCTCAACTGATCGATGCCGGCTGCCCGCAACCTGGTCGCTGTCGAACCGGCGACCCGTCCCGAGATGCACCAGGCCATCGCCCGCGCCGTGGAGGAGGCGGGCGGCACCGTCGTCCCGATCGACGAGGCCAGCTGCCTCATGTTCGCCGACCCGATGGCCGCGGATGCGTTCCCTGAGCTGATCGCCCAGGCCACCAACGTCGAATGGGTCCAGCTTCCGTACGCCGGTGTAGAGACCTTTCTCAGGCACCTCGACCCTGCCTACACGTGGACCTGCGGCAAGGGTGTCTATGCCCCGCCGGTCGCCGAGTGGATCATGACAGCGCTCCTAACGGCGTTTCGAGACATCCCCACCTTCGCCCGTGCCAATCGCTGGCCGGTACAGACGGGCCGGAACCTGCTCGGGTCCCGACTTGCCATCCTCGGTGGCGGTGGCATCACCGAGGCATTCCTGCCACTGATCGAGCCTTGGGGCTGCGATGTCACCGTCGTCCGCCGCCAGGCGACCGCCCTCCCTGGTGCCACGCGCACGGTGACGACCGACGAGCTGGACGTCGTTCTGGCCGAGGTCGACGCCGTGATCATCGCCCTCGCGCTCACGCCGGAGACCATCGGCATCATCGATGCCGACCGGCTCGGCTCGATGCGAAATGATGCCTGGCTTCTCAACGTCGGGCGAGGCGGCCATGTGGTCACCGACGACTTGGTCGCTGCCCTGCGAAACAACGAGATCGCGGGCGCCGTGCTCGACGTCACTGACCCCGAACCGCTCCCCGATGGCCACCCGCTCTGGGGGCTCGACAACTGCTTGATCACGCCGCATGTCGGCAACACCCCCGCGATGGGGCTTCCATTGATCGTCGACCGGATTCGGGAGAACGTCGCTCGGTGGATCGCCGGTGAACCCCTGATCGGCCCGGTCGATGTCGAGCTGGGGTACTGAGCTGCGGCCCGGGCGCTAACCTCGCACGACCATGCTCGATCACGTCTTCACCGACGCCATCGGCGCCCTCCGCGACGCCTTCGAAACCGCCCGCCTCGAGCGCCAGGCGTTCGAAGAACGATTCCAGAGCGACGTGCTTCTCGGCGACCTCACCTGGCAGACCTCCTACGGCCTCCCCGGCGAGGGCCTTCCACCGCGTGTCCAAGCCGATATCTCGTGCGCCTGGCCGACCTGGTCACAGACCGCCTACCGGAGCTGGTACGTCGAAGAGGAGCTCACCGAGCCGCCGCGCATCGAGATCGAGATCGTGTTCCGACGCCAGAGACTCGCCATGTTCCCTGACCCGACAGTGGTCATTGCCGCGCTCCCGCTCGACTCCCCCCGCATTGGGGTCGAGGCACTCACGCGCAGTGGCCCGACCGTCGAGTCGATCTACGGCTCGGACCTCACCGCAGCCGAATACGCCATCGAAGTGAGCTACGAAGGCGGTTACGACCTCGACGAAGACGGTTTGGCCGACGGATCCACCCTCGACCAGCACTTCGGCTCCCTCGGTGGCTGGATCGCCGCCACCCTCGTCACCGTCGGTGACATCCCCTACACCTAGTTTCCTGCCCGTTCGAGTCTCGAGCTAGAGGCCGCGGCGAACCTCTCCCAGGTCCTCGAAGGCAGGGTCGCGCTTCTCTTGTATGGCGGTGAGCGCTTCGGCCATGTCGGAGGGTTGGAACATGCCGGTCTGCCAGAGCGCCATGTACTTCAGTCCCTCTTCAACCGAGTGATCACGGGTGAAGTTGATCATCTCCTTGGTGCCGTGAATCGCCAGCGGTGTCTTGCTGGCGATCTCGGCGGCGATCTCGTGAACGCCGGACAGCATCGCATCGTGATCAGCGAACACCTCGTTGACGAGGCCCACCGCGGCGGCACGGGTCGCTGACATGCGTCGTCCGGTGTAGGCCAGCTCCCGAACGATCCCCTCCGGGATGAGCTTGGGGAGGCGCTGAAGGGTGCCGACGTCGGCGGTCATCCCGATGTTGATCTCCTGAATGCAGAACCAGGCGTCCTCGGTGGCGTAGCGACAGTCGGCGGCTGTCACCAGGTCGACGGCACCACCCACCGCACCGCCCTGGATTGCCGCGAGCACCGGCATACGGGCCTCCTCGAGGGCGGTGAACGCACGCTGGAGATGCAGGACGTTGTATCGGAAGTTGGCATGGCGCCGACCGGCGCTGAGCGATACTTCGCCATCCAGATCGCCGCCGAAGACGGCCAGGTCCATCCCCGCGCAGAAGTGTTTTCCGGTGGAACTCAACACGACAACTCGCGTGTGGCCGCCGTCGGACAGGCCGTCGACGATCTCGGGGAGCTCGCTCCAGAACTCCGGAATCATGGAGTTGAGCTGCTCCGGACGGTTCAGGCGCACATGCGCCACGCCCTCGGTTTCCTCGACCTCAAAGCACGTGTATCCCATGGGACGAAGATTAGGTCGCGCGGAGCGTCCTCAAGGAACTCCAGGTGGCGCGGTCGTCGCCATTCACTGACCAGCGACGAGATCCCCCAGCGACACACGAGGGCGAGCACCGATGTGGGAGATGATCTCACCCGCGGCAACGCCGCCCATGTAGGCGCACCGTTCGAGCGGCGCACCGTGGGCCAGGCCGTAGAGGAAGCCAGAGGCGTAGAGATCACCGGCGCCGGTTGCATCGACGACATGCGCCACCGGAGATGCAGCGACCTCGATGCGGTCCTCGCGGGTCATGATCACCGAGCCCTTCGCAGATCGGGTGAGCGCTGCCATCGGGACCAGGTCGGTGATCTGACGACTGGCTGCCTCGAAGTCGTCGGTGAGGAACAGCGAGCCGATCTCGGCCTCGTTGGCGAACACCAGATCAACCTTGTCAGCCAGGAGTTCAAGCCACTCCTCGCGATGACGATCAACACAGAACGAGTCAGACAGCGTGATGGCGACAAGACGACCCGCATTGCTCGCCACATCCATGGCGTGACGAATTGCCGCCTTGGCCTCATCGGTGTCGTAGAGGTACCCCTCGCAGTAGGTGATCCGCGCCGACTCCACCACCGCGTCATCGATGTCGGACGGGTCGAGGAACGCCGAGATCCCGAGGAAGGTGTTCATCGTGCGCTCCGCGTCAGGCGTGACCTGGATCAGACAACGTGCGGTCGGAGCACCGACAGGAGCCGGCCTGACGTCGAACGCCACACCCGCGGCGCGTAGATCGTGAGCGAAGACCTCGCCGAGTTGATCATTGCGCACCTTGCCGAGGTAGGCCGCTGATCCACCGAAGCTCGCAACACCCACTGCAGTGTTTGCCGCCGAGCCGCCGGACGCCTCGATGCCGGGCGGCATTGCGGCGTAGAGACTCGTGGCCCGTTCGGCGTCGATAAGGGTCATTGCGCCCTTCACGAGTCGGTGTTCCTCGATAAAGGACTCCGGGACCGTGACGATCACATCGACGATGGCATTGCCTACGCCGACAACATCCAAGATTGGTTCCACGAGAGCTCCGAACGCGTCAAAGAACGGGCCGAACCCTAGCGGCAGACGAGATCAGGCAGCGGCTTCCAGTTCGCGACCCCGTGCGATCGCTGCCGCGAATGCCTCGTCGTCGACATCGACGTCCGCGTCGGGCCACTCTCCCCACTCGGTGTCTGTCCATTCGTTGGCGGGCACCCGCTTCGCTTGCTGTTCGTTGATTTCACGCCTCATGACGAACTCGCTTTCTCTATCCGCTGATTCCAGTGAAGCGCATTGTTGTATTACACGGGTGTCGTTCGTTTTACGGTCCCGTGTCAATCGGTGCCTCAGTAGCCTCGGATGATGACCGCCCCTGAGACCTCTGCGACCGGAAGCGACACCACACCGAACGACCCTCGGCTTCCCCGCCATGTCGTCCCGAGCCACTACGACATCCACCTTGCGCCACGTATCCCCGACGCCGCGTTCACCGGCTTCGTCTCGATCGATGTCGCCCTCACGGAGACAACCTCGGAGATCGTGTTCAACGCCGCGGAACTCACGATCGAGTCGGTCACCATCAACCGCGCCGACCAGTCCGTATCACCGGCATGGCGACTCGACGACCTCGCCGAACGTATCCACCTCGACCTCGAAACTCCCATGGCCGCGGGCCCAGCCACGATCGCGATCAGCTTCGCGGGCATCTTGAACGACCAACTTCGCGGCTTCTACCGCTCGACGTTCACCGACGACGACGGCGTCGAACACACGATTGCCACGTCGCAGATGCAGTCCACGGATGCGCGGCGGGCCTTCCCATGCTGGGATGAACCGGAGTGGAAGGCGACCTACACCACCACGCTCGATGTCGATGCTGATCACCTCGCCGTCTCCAATGCTTCGATCGTGCAGGAGACGGTGCTGGACAACGGTCTGCGTCGCGTCGAGTTCGCCGAGACGATGAAGATGTCGACCTATCTCGTGGCGTTCGTGGTCGGCCCGCTGGAAGCCACCGAGCCGGTTGACGCCGGTGGTGTACCGGTTCGCGTCGTTCATCGTCCGGGTCAGGGACACCTCACCACGTTTGCGCTCGACGTCGCCGTCCATGCGCTGAGTTGGTTCCAGGAGTACTACGACATCCCCTACCCCGGCGACAAGGTCGACCTGATCGCCGTGCCCGACTTCGCGTTCGGCGCCATGGAGAATCTCGGCTGCGTCACCTTCCGCGATGTGTTGCTCGTCATCGACCCGGCCACAGCCAGCCAACCCGAGCTCCAGCGGGCCGCGGATGTCATCAACCACGAACTCGCTCACATGTGGTTCGGCGACCTCGTCACGATGCAGTGGTGGGAGGGCATCTGGTTGAACGAAGCCTTCGCCACGTTCATGGAGATCGCCTGCTCTGATGCCTACCGCCCGGACTGGCGCGTGTGGGACACGTTTGGCCGTATGCGGTCAATGGCCTTCGATGTCGACTCGCTGTGCGCCACCAGGGCCATCGAGTACCCGGTGCACTCCCCCGAAGAGGCTGAGGGCATGTTCGACATCCTCACCTACGAGAAGGGAGCATCGGTGTTGCGCATGCTCGAGCAACACATCGGCCCCGACGTCTTTCGCGACGGCGTACGTCGCTATCTGAAGACCCACGCGTACAAGAACACCGAGACCACCGACCTGTGGGACGCGCTCGAGGCGGCGAGTGGCGAGCCCGTCCGCACGATGATGGACGGCTGGATCTACCAGGGCGGCCATCCCGTCATCGATGTCGAGGACACTCCCCACGGCGTCCGGGTTTCCCAGTCACAGTTCACCCTCGATCCCGAGGCGGCTGATGACCGACGCTGGAGCGTTCCGTTGGCCATCGCCCACGGCGAAGGAACGGCGCGACTCCTCCTCACTGACAGAGCGACCGTGCTCACCGGCATCAGCGAGCCGAAGACCGCCAACGCGGGTGGGGCGGGCTTCTTTCGCACCAAGCTGTCCCCGGACACCACCGTCAGCACGTTGACATCGGACTTTGCCGCCGCCAGTCCTGCCGATCGCCACACCTTGGTGGACGACGCGTGGGCGCTCACGGTCGCTGGTCGTTGGGAAGCCACCGACTTCGTCGCTGTTGCCCGGGCTTGCGCCGACGACGATGATCTCAACGTGTGGCAAGCGGTGAGCGCCGGGCTTTCCGACATCGCCCACATCCTCGAGGGGGATGCCCTGGTGGCATTTCAGGGGGTCGTGCGAGACATCGCCCGCCCGGCCTTTGACCGGGTCGGAATCGAGCCTGGCGCATACGACGACGACCGCACCCGCGAACGCCGTGCAACGCTGGTCCGTCTGCTGGGGGTCACCGGCGCCGACGCCGCGCTCATCGATGCATCCGCTGGACTACTCGACCACGCTGACGCATCTCTTGCCGCCGCGGCGCTTACTGTGGCCACGCACCATGGCGACGAGTCGATGTATCAGCAGGTCCATGCCGCGTGGCAGGCGGCCGACACGCCGCAGTCGGAGGTCAGGAACCTTCGCGCCCTCGCGAATTTCCCGTCGGTTGACATGGTCAACTGGCTGGTCGACGAGATTCTCGACGGCACCGTCCGCACCCAGGATGGCCCCTACGTTCTGCGCAACGCCCTGCACAATCGCGAAGCAGGCGAGAAGGTGTGGCAACGCATCAAGGACAACTGGGACGACATCAACCGGCGCTTTCCGAGCAACTCCCTTTCTCGGATGCTCGAAGGCATCACCGCTCTCGATACCGATTCCGGGGTGGCCGATGTGGCGGCGTTCCTCGCGGAGAACCCGGTCCCTCAGGGCGAAAAGCAGATCGAACAACTCCAAGAGCGCCAACGAATCAATGCTGCACTCCGGGCGCGCGAGTCCCGACGGCTCAGCCGCAGCCTCACCTGACCATCGGCCTCCAGCACTCATGGTCCGTACTCGACGGACCGATAGCTGACCGTGGCTCCAATCCTGCCGACGACCCAGCTTCCGTCAGTCGACGTCTTCGCCATTGAGGACGACGCGGCGCAACTGACATGGCGCCGCCTGCCCGGCGGTCAACTCACCGCGCTGGTCGAGGACCAGGAGCAAGACCTCGGTGCCGTTCACGGGCCCGGGGCCGCGGACCTCCGCGGACTCCGGCCTGGAACTACCCAGACCATTGATGTCCTTGTCGATGGTCGAGTCACGGCGCAGACCTCGGTGCGCACCTTGCCGGCCGCGTCGACCTCCGCCACAAAGATCGCCACCATCAGCGACCTCCATTTCGGCGAGACCGGCTTTGGTCTCGTCAAGAGGATTCGGGACCATGGTGCAGATCCGTATCCGCTGCGATGCGCACAAAGCGCGGCGCGCGATGCCGTCGCGTGGGGGGCCGAACTACTCGTGATAAAGGGAGACATCACCTGTCACAGTCGACCCGAAGAATGGGAGATGTTCGATGAATTCCTCGCCGATGTACCGATCCCGATCATGGCCATCCCCGGAAACCACGATGTTCTCGGCCATCTGGGCTCACTTGATGCCACGGTCGAACTGCAGCGGCGCAGCCTGTTCCCAGCGCCGGTGACGACGCGAGACATCGATGGTTTCCGTATCGTCGCCGTTGACTCGACCGTCCCCGGTCACAGCTGGGGTCGCGTCGGTCGCTGGCGTGACGAGATTCGGGACGCAGTCGACACGGATCGCCCGTCCATGGTGTTCACCCATCATCATTTCGAGGCACGTGCGCTCCCCTGGTTCTGGCCGCTGGGAGTTCGATACCTGGATGGCACAGCTCTCGTCGACTCGCTGCTCGAGGCCAACCCCGATCTCTTCTTCTCCGCCGGCCATACCCATCGGAATCGCATGCGTCGACACGGCTCGGCCGTGATCACCGAGGTCTCGTCCACGAAGGACTATCCCGGGGTCTGGGCCGGCTACGTTTTGTCCGGAACCGGGATCCGACAGGTGGTGCGCCGCGTCTCTGATCCTGACAGCCTTCGATGGACCGACCGGACGCACGCGGCAGTCGGTGGGATCTGGGGTCGATGGTCGCCTGGGCAGCTGCACCAGCGAAGCTTCGCCCACGAGTGGTCGCGCCCCTACGGCGAAGTGCTGCTGGAAGCTCAGGCCTGGGCTTCGCCCAACGTGTGACCCATCCGGGTGCGCTTGGTTTCGAGGTAGCGCAGGTTCTCAGGGTTCGATGGGATCTCGATCGCCACCCGTTCCACGATCTCCAGGCCATAGCCATCGAGCCCACCGAGCTTCGTCGGGTTGTTTGTCATCAGCCGCATCTGCCGAACACCGAGACTGGCGAGCATCCCGGCGCCAACGCCGTATTCGCGCGAGTCGACCGGGAGACCCTGGGCCGAGTTGGCGTCGACTGTGTCAAGGCCGGCGTCCTGCAATGCGTAGGCCCGCAGCTTGTGCCCGATACCGATGCCGCGACCCTCATGGCCGCGGAGGTAGATGAGGACACCACGGCCTTCGTCCGCGATCATCTGTAGTGCAAGCCGCAACTGCGGCCCGCAGTCACAACGGATCGACGCAAGGATGTCGCCGGTGAGGCACTCACTGTGCACCCGGACGAGCGGCGGCTCACCCCCGACGACATCACCCATCACATAGGCGACATGCTCCTCACCATCGACCACCGAGCGGTAGGCGTGGGCCACGAACTCGCCGTAGCTGGTGGGCAACCGGGCCTCGGCGAAGTGCTCCACCAAGTGCTCGCTGTTGCCACGAAACCGGACGAGATCCGTCGTCGAGACCAATGAGAGCCCATGCTCGTCGGCAAACAATCGGCAGTCTGCGAGCGTCATTGCCTCGCCCGTCGTCGTGGTGAGTCCGGTCACGGCGCCTCCCTCGGGTTGGAGGGCGAGACGGCAGAGCTCGACTGCTGCTCTCGTGTGACCAGAAGGACGCCAGGTGTCAGCCGTGGAGATCGGGACGCAGACCACCCCGCTGGAGTGGCGGGCCATCCATTCTGTGGTCTCGGGTGTCAGCGATGCAGCCGTGCCCACGAGAACGCCTTCGCTTTCGGGCAGGTCGCCATCCACGACGACGACGAACTCGCCGCGTCCGAGGGCGTCGATCGCGTTTTGGATGGGGTCGAGCTGGATCACGCTGCTCCGATCAACGCCTGGGGCGAACCAGCCGCTCGATGTACCTTGACAGCACCTCGGCTTTGGCACTCAATCTGCTGCCCACGCTAGGCCTTCGGAGCGTGGCCTCAGACATTTCCCGATCAGAGTTCATCGAATCGGATGGGACGGTCAAGACCGATCCCTCAGCCGGTTGCCCGAAGGACTGTTCGAGCATCGTCGACATCGCTCTTGAGTTGAGCCGTCAACTGATCGATTCCATCGAATTTCCGCTCGCTTCGAAGGAAGTCCACGAACTCCACAGAGACCTGTTGGCCGTAGAGGTCACCTTCGAAATCGATCAAGTGGACCTCGAGCAATGATTGCTCGGCATGCTCGTAGAACGTCGGCCGACGGCCGATGTTGATGGCACATGCATGTCGAGTACCGTCGGCCAGCGTGCACCACCCGGCATAGACGGCGTCGGCCGGCCATGCCATCACCTTGGGGACCGGAATGTTGGCCGTCGGGAAACCAATCTGTCGGCCGCGCCGATCACCGAGCTCGACGACACCTCGCACCTCATACGGGCGACCGAGCATCTGGGCGGCTCGTCCGACGTCGCCGCCCGCAAGGGCCCGTCTGATCTTCGTCGATGAGACCGGCTCCCTCGCTTCGTCGCTGTGACGAATCAGCTCGAGGGCGAGAACTTCGAACCCCCATTGCTCGCCGAAGGTGGTGAGTCCATCGACGTTTCCCGATCGACCCGCGCCGAAATGGAAGTCCTCTCCGACCACAATCGCCTTCGTGTGCAATGCGGCGACGAAGACCTGCTGCACAAAGTCCGCGGCGTCGGTCCGGGCCCGTTCTTCGTCAAAGGAGATGACGTAGGAGTAGTCGATGCCTTGGTCAGCGATGAGTTCGAGCTTCTGCTCGAGTGTGGTCAGGAGGCGAGGAGCACTCTCGGGCCGCACGACATGAGCCGGGTGACCATCGAACGTCACAACCGCAGTAGCGATACCGAGTCGATCGGCGGTGGCCCTGACCGTTCGGAATATCTCCTGGTGACCCAGGTGCACCCCGTCGAAAACCCCGATCGTCGACGCGACGTTCACACCTTCGGGAAGGTGGTCTTGGCGATCGTGAAGAAGCTCCATGCGCACTCGCAGCGGTCGGCGACACCAGAACGCTATCGGCGGCCCCGGCCACTTGGCTCACTGGGGAATGACCACCGAGGGCTTCGCCCCGTCCCGGTGCAACTCATAGACGGCGAGTAGAACGCCACCCTCGGTGAGGACCGACCAGGGCCCGTTTCCTTCTGCGCCGAGCGTCGCCAGCGGTAGAACTCTCCCGTGGCCGACCAGGACGGCAACCTCGTCGTCCACCACGCACTGGGGCAGGTGGGACACGGCAGCCGTAACCGGTAGCAGCGTGGGCTCCTCGATGGTGCCTGCCTGATCCAGACCAAATCCTCCCACCGCAGTGCGGCGCAGTCTCCGCAGATGTGCGCCACCGCCGAGTGCGGTTCCGAGGTCGGCCGCGAGTGTGCGGATGTAGGTGCCGGACGAGCAATCAATATCGGCTCGCCAGACCCCCGGCTCATCGGTGGGTTCGATATCGAATCGGTGCACCGTGACCGGCCGAGGCCGACGCTCGACTTCGATGCCCTCGCGGGCGAGTTCGTGCAGCCGCTTGCCATCGACCTTGATGGCCGAGACCATCGGCGGGATCTGCATGATCGGGCCGGTCAAGTCGACGACCGCGGCTCGAACCTGCTCCTCCGTCACACCGGACATGTCGTAGGTGGCGGTGACCTCACCCGCAGCATCGAGCGTGGTGGTCTCGACGCCCAGAACGATCTCGCCGACGTACGACTTGCCCAGTTCGGTGAGAAAGCGCAGGAGTCGAGTCGCCTTGCCCACACCGAGCACCAAGACGCCGGTGGCATCGGGGTCGAGCGTGCCGCTGTGACCGATCTTGCGAGTGCCGAGAACCCCACGGGATTTCGCCACCACATCGTGGCTCGTCCACTCCGCCGGCTTGTCGATTATGACAACGCCGTGAGGCCCCTGATCACTCTTCTTCGCCATGGTCTTCTTGCGCTGCGGTCTGGGTCACCGGCGACGCCCGCAGGATGTCTTCGATCCGGCCAGCCGAACGCAGGGCAAGGTCGGGTTGGAATTCGAGGATCGGGGCCCGGCGCAACTTCGACTGCGTCGCCACAAGGTGGCGGAGCTTTCCGCCGTGCTCTTCGAACGCTTCGGCGATCTCCGGCGCGTGATCGTCGTTGAGCGACGTGAACCACACCACCGCCCGGTAGAGGTCGCGATCGACATCGACACCCGTGATCGACACCAACGCCAGGCGGTCATCGTCGATCGACTCGATGCCCTCGGCGACGAGTCGGTGCACAATGCCACCGAGCTTCGCCGTTCGGTTTCCGGCGGCCGGGTCGTGCCCGCCGCGCCGACCCCGACCGGATGAACTTCGTCGTGCCATCAGTCCTCCTCCAACCAGCGTTGCCAGGTCTCCAAGACCTCGACCTCGGGAAACGACCAGACGAAACGTTCCGCCTCATCGATCATGTCAGATGCGTGGCTCGGCGAGCTCGAAACGGCCGCGAGGCCGATCGTGGCTCGCTGCCACTCATCTTGACGATTCGTCTCGGCCACCGCAACGGTGAACCGGTTACGCAAGCCGTCGATGACAGGCCGTAGAACAGCCCGCTTCTCCTTCAGCGACTGACACGCAGCGAGTCGAAGCTCGATCTCGAGCGCCAGAACGTGCATGCCACCAGCCGACAGGGTCAGCTATCGAGGGTGCGCGCTATCTCGCGCTCCTCATAGGTCTCGATGATGTCGCCATCCTTGAGATCCTGGAAATCAGAGAGACCGATACCGCACTCGTAGCCGGCCGCCACCTCCCGGGCATCGTCCTTGAAACGCCGGAGCGAGTTGACGGAGCCCTTCCAGATGATCGTGCCCTCGCGGAGGAAACGAACCTTGGAACCGCGGGTGATGACACCGTTGGTGACGTAGCAGCCGGCGATCTTGCCGATGCGGGGGACGCTGAAGATCTCGCGAACCTCGGCATCGCCGGTGACGACTTCTTCGTACGTCGGTGCCAACATGCCGACCATTGCCGACTCGATGTCCTCGAGCAGCTTGTAGATGATCTCGTAGGTACGGATCTCAACCTGCTCGGCCTCGGCGAGATCTCGGGCCTTTCGGTCCGGACGAACGTTGAAGCCGATGATCGACGCGTTGGACGCCGCCGCAAGCTGGATGTCGTTCTCGGTGATCCCGCCGACGCCACGATGCACGAAGCCGATCTTGACCTCGTCGCGTTCGAGCTTGCGCAGGCTCTCCGTGACCGCTTCGAGCGAACCGTTCACATCGGCCTTGACGACCATGTTGAGCGTCGCCGCTTCACCCCGCTGGATCTGCTCGAAGATGTCTTCGAGCTTCGCTCCACCCGACAGCGCATGGGCTTCACGACCGAGATTGGACTGGCGCTGCCAGTGCTCGCGGGTGTCGGCCACCCGACTGGCGACCTTCTCGCTGGGCGCGACCACGAAGTCATCGCCGGCGGCGGCGACATCGGAGAGACCGAGCACCTGGACGGGAGTCGAGGGACCCGCTTCTTTGATCTGCTCGCCCTTGTCGTTGATGAGCGCACGAACACGACCCCACGCAGCACCGGCGACAAGGGGATCGCCGACCTTGAGAGTGCCTCGCTGGACCAGAATCGTGGCGACAGGACCACGGCCGATATCCAAATTCGCCTCGAGCACAACGCCACTGGCGCGGCCCTCAGGAGAAGCTCGGAGGTCTTCGACCTCAGCGACCAACAGCAGCTGGTCGAGCAACTCTTCGATGCCCACATTCTGCAACGCAGAGACACGACTGAAGATCGTCTCGCCGCCCCACTCCTCCGGCACCAGACCATGCTCGGCAACACCGGCAATGGCCTTGTCGGGGTCAGCGTTTTCGCGATCGATCTTGTTGACCGCAACCACGATCGGCACTTCGGCCGCCTTGGCGTGGTTGATGGCCTCGATGGTCTGCGGCATGACGCCGTCGTCCGCCGCCACCATCAGGATCACGATGTCAGTCGAGTTGGCGCCACGGGCGCGCATCGCGGTGAACGCCTCATGGCCCGGGGTATCGATGAACGTGATCATCTGACCATCACGTTCGATTTGGTACGCGCCGATGTGCTGGGTGATGCCGCCGGCCTCACCCTCGACGACATTGGCGTTGCGGATGCGGTCGAGCAAGAGAGTCTTACCGTGATCGACGTGACCCATGACGGTGATCACCGGCGGCCGGATCGGCGCGTCAGCATCCTCGCCAACGAGGTTGAGCATCTTCTGCAGCTCGACCTCTTGTTCCTCGCCGATGTCGACAAGGCGGATTTCCGCCCCGATCTCCTCGGCGAACAGCTCGATCATTTCATCGGACAGCGACTGTGTCGCGGTGACCATCTCGCCGGCCTGCATGAGGAACCGGACGACATCGGCCGCCGTGCGGTTCAGCTTCGGACCGAGATCGAGAGCGGTGGAGGCCCGCTCGATGACAACTTCTCCGGCGGGAACGGGTGCGTTCTCGGGGGTGTAGGACGGTGCGTCCATCGGCTGAAGTTCTTCGCGGCTGCGACGACGACGACCCTTGCGGCGCGGCGGACGCTGACCGGGGCCACCCGGACGTCCACCAGGACCACCACGACCGCCACCAGGACCACCACGACCGCCCCCAGGAGGGGCGCCGGCGCCTGGAACAGATTCACGAGGACCACCCGGACGGGGTCGACCACCAGGAGCCGGACCACCACGCGACGGACCTGCCGGCGCACCACCAGGACGGGGACGACCACCAGGCGGTGGCGGAATCGCACGACCGCTGCCAGAACGGGGCGGCGGAGGCGGCGGGATCGGCTTGCCAGAACCTGATGTCGGCGGGCGCTTCGACGGGTCAACGGCGACACGCTTCTTCAGCACCTTCTTGACAACCTTCTTCACGACCTTCTTGACCGCAGGAGCGGCTGCAGTCGCGGGTGCCGGCGCGGGCGCAGGCTCCTCGGTGACACGTTTCGGCGGTGCGGCACTGCCACTCGAGGAGATGACGCGCTTCGACCGTGCCGGTGCTTTCTCCGCAGGGCCCTCAACGACCTCAGGGGTGGCCTCGGCAGCCGCCTCAACGGTCGCCGCTTCAGGCTCAGGGGCCTCAACGACCTCAGGAGCGGCTTCGACCGCTTCAACCGGGGCGTCGACCTCGGCAGCAATCTCGGCCTCTACGAGAGCCGGCGGCGCCTCGTCGACTTCCAGCTCAACCTCCGCCGTTGCAGCGGGAGTCGTTGACTTCGATGCGGTCTTTTTTGCAGTCTTTTTCGCGGTCTTTTTCGCGGTCTTCTTGGCCGCCTTCTTGGCAGTCTTCTTCGATGACTTCTTGGCCGCCTTCTTCGCCGCTTTCGGCTCAGGCGGCTGCTCGTCACGAATGAGACCCTCGCGTTCGGCCTTGCGGCGGACGCGGTCGGCCTGGGCGTCGACGATACTCGACGAGTGACTCTTCACACCGATGCCGAGGGCATCGGAGAGGTCTAGGGTCTCCTTGTTGGTGAGACCCAACTCGCGAGCGAGTTCGTAGACGCGGATATTGGCTGGCACGTGAGGCGATTGCCCTTCTGGCTGAAGACCTCCGAGGACGATCCTCAGCCGATCAATACTTCACGACGGACGATTACTCGCCCATCGGTGTGGTCTCAACAACCTCCGTGCGGACACGCGGGAGGCTGCATTGGCCACGAACTCATGAGCCTAGCGACCCAGTCGGCGTTCACCTCGACTCGAAGCGACCGCCCGAACGCCCGACGCTTCTCCGCCAACGCAACGCACTCACGACTGGGACCGACCCAAGCACCTCGACCGGGACCCGAGCCGACGGTCAGACCATCAGCATCGGCTCCGACTCGTACGAGCGAGCCCGAATCGAGCACCTGTCGGCACCCGACACACGAACGCTCCGGCAAGGCCTACTCTTCTTCGCCGGGCTGATCGTCGGAGGGCTCGTCGTCGGAGGGCTCAGCGTCGCTCTCGTCCGCACTGTCTGGCGAGTCGGCGCTGTCGGCCGAGTCGGCACTGTCAGAGGAATCGCCCGAAGGTTCATCGGCGTTTTCGTCATCGCCGGAGACTTCCGCGCCGGAACCCCCGTCGTCTTCTGTCACCTCGGCGGCAGCAACCGGCTCGTCGGGACTGGCGGCTTCGGCATCGGAGGCAGCTTCCCACTCGGCGATGCTCATGGCGGGACTGCCGTCTGCGGGCTGCCAGAGCTGCTCGCCGGACTCAGCGTCCACGATCCACTCGCCATCAGCCCACTCGACATCGCCATACGCCTGCTCTTCAGCGAATTGAGTTTCGGACTTGATGTTGATGCCCCAGCCGGTGAGACGAGAAGCAAGACGGGCGTTTTGGCCCTCCTTGCCGATCGCCAGCGACAGCTGGTAGTCGGGCACGATCACGTCACAGTCACCAGTGGCCCCATCGGGGCGGACCTCGGTGACCTTGGCCGGTGACAGCGCGCGTGTGACGAACTCCTGAAGGTCCTCGTTGAACGGGACGATGTCGATCTTCTCGCCCCGCAACTCGTTCACGACCTGGCGTACACGAGCACCCCGGGCGCCGACACACGCGCCGACCGGATCGACGTTGTTGTCGTTTGACCAGACGGCGATCTTCGTGCGGTGTCCCGGTTCGCGAGCGCACGCCTTGATCTCGACGATGCCGTCGGCGATCTCGGGAACCTCGAGCTCGAACAGACGCTTGACCAGACCCGGATGGGTGCGGCTCACGACGATCTGAGGACCCTTGGCGGTCTTGCGGACCTCGACGATGTAGGCCTTGATGCGAGCCGTGTTGTCGGGACGCTCGTATGGGACCTGCTCAGCCTGCGGCAACAACGCCTCGACCCGACCGAGGTCGAGCAGGGTGTAGCGCGCATCGGTCTGCTGGATCATGCCGGTGACGATGTCGCCTTCACGACCGGCGTACTCCTCGTACTTGAGCTCGCGCTCGGCCTCGCGGATGCGCTGTGTCATCACCTGACGGGCGGTCTGGGCGGCGATGCGACCGAAGTTCTCCGGGGTGACGTCGTACTCGTCGCCGATCGGCTCGCCCTCTTCGTCGAGATCCTGGGCGAAGACCCGGAATTCGAGCGTGTCGGGGTCGATGGTGACCCACGCGTACTCGTTCGCATCAGGCATTCGCTTGTAGGCGGACTCCAACGCATCTGCGAGCGCGCCAAAGAGCGCATCGACGGTGATGCCTCGTTCGACAGCAAGCGCCTGCAGCGCTTCCATCATCTCCTGGTTCATGACATGGCCTCCTCGGAGTTGGGGCGATCTTTCCTGGGTCCACCCGGCTTCGGGGTGGGTCCCCACTCAAAGACGGTGCGTGCCTTCGAGATATCTGTGTAGGCAAGTCGGCGTGAACCGGAGGGGGTGGTGAGTTCCACGCCCTCGGCGTCAACGGCCACGACTTCGCCTTCGAACCGACGGGCACCATCGATCTCGACGAAGGTCTTGATCTTGACCCGCTCGCCCATGGCGCCCTGATAGTGCGCCTCGGTGCGCAGAGGGCGCTCGAGCCCGGGACTTGACACCTCGAGGGTGAAGCGGCCGGGAATGGGATCGGTCTCGTCGAGCATGAAGCTTGTCGAGCGGCTGATGCGCTTGATGTCGTCGATGCCGATGCCATCCTCGTGATCGATGAGGATGCGCAGGATTCCGCCGGCGAACTCGATGTCGTAGAGGTCGGCGCCCGCCCCCTCGACAATCGGGGCAACGAGCTCTCGAACGCGATCGATCACTGACATCTCGTTGCCTCCTTTCGCGGCGATGAATCTGCCTGAGTAATTCCCCTGAATCGAGAAAGGCGTGGCCTAGGGCCACGCCACAACCAGAATTCCGGGTGTGAAAGTTGGACCGAGGATATCAGGCCTCGGGGGCGCTTACGGCCGCGACGAACTTCCGATGCACCCGGCTGAGCTCGACTCGCCTTCCGTTCGGACTGATGTCGACACCTGGCAGGAATCGTTTGAGCGCCAAAGTGGCGAGAACCCACAGCACCGCCGACAGCACCGCGATGATCGCACCGAGAGGCAGAAGGAGTGCGAACCGGCTGAGCGCGCCGCCCAGGACAAAACATGCAACTCCGCCGTAGATCGCAGACTTCTGGCGGCGACGAAGGTACTGGACGTGGTCGAACTCGGCTTGGGTGAGAGGGACCAACACTTGCTCGCCCGACTTACCCGCAGGGACGTAACCATCGGCTCTCCCGCCCGACTTCACCGAGACCGGCGGCAGACGACGCTCGACGGCGGCGTGTCGATCGACCTCCACCCGAGCCATGTCAGTGACCGCGACGGATCTCGGCGATCACCGCTTCAGCGTTGTTGGCATCGTCGCCGCGGTCGTTGAGGTTGCGATCGCGATCTTCCGCGGCGGCTCGTTTCGCGGCGTCCTTGGTGTTGACCGCCCGTTCGAGCGCAGCGTCAGCGCCGTGCTCATGGATGAACTCAGCCCACTCGACGAGCGTGTCGACCATCTCGTCCTCTGGCACCACCATCACGTTTTGACCCTTGACGAACAGGTGGCCGCGCTTGTTGCCGGCGGCGATTCCGAGATCGGCGTCGCGCGCTTCACCAGGGCCGTTCACCACACAACCCATCACCGCGACCTGAAGCGGAATCTCACGCTCGCCGAACGCAGCCATCGCATCGTTGGCGATCGTGACCACGTCGACTTCGGCGCGCCCGCAGCTCGGGCACGAGATGAGGTCGATGTTCTTTCGGTCGCGGAGCCCGAGAGTCTCGAGGAGCTGGCGGCCTGCCCTGGCCTCCTCCACCGGGTCAGCCGTGAGCGAGTAGCGAATCGTGTCGCCAATGCCCTCAGCCAACAAGGTGGCCATTCCGGCCGTTGCCTTGAGCGTGCCGATCGGTGGCGGACCCGCCTCGGTGACGCCGAGATGCAGCGGATGGTCGGTGACCTCGGCCAGCTGGCGGTAGGCCTCGATCATCAGCGGCACGCTCGATGCCTTGACCGAGATCTTGATCAGATCGAAACCCACGTCGTCGAAATAGCGGATCTCATCGAGTGCCGACTCGACCATCGCCTCCGGGGTGACCTTGCCGCCATACTTCGTGTAGAGGTCGGGGTGAAGCGAGCCACCGTTGACCCCGATTCGGATCGGCACATTGCGATCCTTCGCTTCGCGGGCCACGAGCTTGATGTGCTCGGGTTTGCGAATGTTGCCCGGGTTGAGCCGTAAGCAGTGGACACCGGCTTCGAGTGCCTCGAGCGCCCGGCGGTACTGGTGGTGGATGTCAGCCACGATGGGTACCGGGGAGCGGGGCACGATGCGGGCGAGCCCTTCGGCTGCCTCCGGTTCGTTGCACGTGCAGCGCACAATGTCGCAGCCGGCTGCAGCGAGGGCGTAGATCTGTTGAAGCGTGGCTTCGTGATCCGCGGTCTTGGTGACAGTCATCGACTGAACGGTGATCGGCGCTCCCCCACCGACGGGCACATCACCCACCATGATCTGCTTGGTCTCGCGACGGGGGAAGCTCTGCGTGAATTCCACGCTGTGAATCTACTTACCCGAGATTGATTGGGTCGATGATGTCGCGGAAGAGGGCCAGGAGGCCGAAACCGACGAGCACCAAGAAGACCGCGTAGGTCAGCGGAAGCAGCTTGTTGTAGTCGACCCGATGTTGGCGTCCACCGATCGAGCGGACACGTTCATACATGGCGACGACCACGTGACCTCCATCGAGGGGCGGGAACGGAAACATGTTGAAGATCCCGATGAAGATGTTGAGGCCGGCAAGGAACAGCAGTGCGTTCTCGAAGCCCTCTCCGGACAGGATCGTGCCGGCGCGAGCTGCACCGTAGATCGACAGGATGCGGTCCTCGTCGGGATTGTCAGCGTCGAGGAGCCGGCCGGCGGACTGGCGTTCTGCGCTGTTGGTCGCTTCGTCGAGCTGCTCCTGCGCGCTCTCGGTGTTGCCCGTGACGGTGTCGGAAACAAAGTTGCCCAACCCGCCACCGGTGATGAGCTCCCACATGTTCTCGAAGGCGAGCTTCGTGTAGTCGACCAAGCCCGTGACCGCCCGGCCGACGCCATCGATCGGGCCCACGTTCTCGGCGATTCGCTCCTGAGAGATCCCGAAGAAGCCGACCACAGCCTCATCGGCCGGAAGAATCCCGTTGACCGCGATGTCGTCGAACAGCTGAAGTTCGGCCGCATCGACCGGGTCGACCACGACAGCAATCGTGTCGCCGACCTTGCCGTCAAGCTGTGCGAGCACGTCGTCCCAACTGGAGACGTCCACTCCGTCGATCTGCAAGATGCGGTCATTCTCGAGAAGGCCGCCGAACGCGTCAGCTCCGTCGTCGCTGAGTCGTGCACCGATCGTGACGGTGTCGTCGATGGTCCGGCCATCTCTGATGTAGGTGATGTCGATGGTTTCGCCACCGCGCTCGCGGACGAGCTCGCCGAAGTGAATGAAACTGCCGACTTCGATCCCGTCAATCGCCACGATCTCATCGCCGACCTCGATGCCGAGATCGACAGCAGCGCTCTGGCTGGAGACCGAGCCGACGGCCCAAGCCTCATCGTCGCTCGGGTCGCCCCAGCCGACAAAGAAGGCATAGAGGAGGACCAGCGCCATGAGAAAGTGCATGATCGACCCGGCGGAGACGACAAGAAGCTTCCGCGGAAACGACTTCGCCCGGTAGGCCCGGGGCTCGTCCTCTTCGGGTACATCTTCGAGACTGCTCATGCCCTCGATGCGCACATAGGCACCCGCGGGGATGGCCTTCACGCCGTACTCGGTTTCGCCGCGTCGAAACGACCAGAGCCGTGGACCGAAGCCGATGAAGAACTCGGTGGCCTTCATGCCAGTCCATCGAGCCGTGAGGTAGTGGCCCATCTCGTGCATGAAGATCATGAAGATGATCGCCACAACGACGAAGACCCAGGTCCAGCTGGCGAGAAGGCCGAGCGCGAGGAGCAGCCCGAGCAACAACACCAAACCGGTGATGTCGCCCTTCGGCTCTTGATGCGTGGTGGGTTCGGTCATACGGCGACAAGCTCCTGAATCACAGCGGCCGCCTCATCTCGAGCCCGGCTGTCCATGTCGAGTACAACCCCGACATCAGTGGCAGATGTTCCCGGCCAGCGCTGAAGGGCACCATCCACCACGTCGGCAATGTCGACCCAACGGATCTGGCCCTTGAGGAATGCATCCACTGCGACCTCATTGGCGGCACTGAACCATGCCGGCGCGGTCTCGCCGGCACGACCGGCGTCGTATGCCAGACCGAGGCCGGGGAAGGCCTCGAGATCGGGCGGCTGGAAGTCGAGTCGAGAGAGTTCTGACCAGTCGATGTCGCCATATGGCACTTCCAATCGGTCAGGGAAGGCCAATGCGTAGCCAATGCACAGCCGCATGTCGGGTTTCGACAGCTGTGCGATGGTGGCCCCGTCGGTGTAGGTGACCATCGAATGGATGATCGACTGGGGGTGGACGACCACGTCGATGTCGTCGAAACCGATGCCGAAGAGTTCGTGGGCCTCGATTACCTCGAGCCCCTTGTTCACCAACGTGCTCGAATCGATCGTGATCTTCGGGCCCATCGACCATGTGGGGTGGGCGAGTGCGTTGTCGATCGTGACACTCTCGAGATCGGCGCGGCTGCGGCCTCGAAACGGCCCTCCGCTGGCGGTGAGCACCACTCCGCGGACACGATCAGCGTCGCCGATCTTTCCGGTGATCTCGTTTGCACGCAGACACTGGTGGACGGCACAGTGCTCGCTGTCGACCGGCACCAACTCCGCTCCAGGCGTGGCCCACGCTCGTTGCACCACCGGGCCGGCGGCGATCAAGGACTCCTTGTTGGCCAGGCCGAGGCGCTTTCCGGCCTCCAGAGTGGCCATGGTGACCGAGAGGCCGGCAAAGCCGACCACTCCGTTGATGGTGACGTCGCTGACCACCGCAGCCTCAGCCATCGCGTTGGCGCCGACCAGCAGGGTGGTGCCGTCGGGGAGTCGCTCGGCAAGTCCGACGGCCGCGGACTCGTCGGCCACGGCGACGATGTCGGGTCGGAATTCGTTGGCTTGCTCGACAACGGTGTCAACCGAGGTTCCAACCCCAAGGGCTTCGACGCGATAGTTCTGCGGCGAGGCCCGTACGACGTCGAGCGTCTGCGTGCCGATAGAGCCTGAAGAGCCGAGGACGGCGATCGTGGTGGTCACGGCCTCGACGCTAGGCCGGTCGACCGGCGCACCGTGCGCGGCTCACGTAAGCGCACGTGCGGCTCAGGTGGAGAAGACGTACTGCGACACGTACCACGTGACGGGCAGCACGAACAGCAGGCCGTCAAAGCGATCGAGCAGGCCGCCGTGGCCGGGCAGGATCGAGCCCATGTCCTTGATTCCGAGGTCCCGCTTGATGAGCGACTCCACCAGGTCACCCACCGGAGCCGCAGCGGCCGCGAAGAGACCGAGGATGATCATCGCGGTGAGGCCACCACCGTGATCTGAACTGGCCAACGGCGCCGGTTGACCCAGCACGCCCATGAGGATCGCGGCGGCGAGAGCAACGGCGAATCCGCCGATGAGCCCTTCGATGGTCTTGTTGGGGCTTGCGGGTGAGAGGGAGCGTTGTCCGATCGTCTTGCCGATGGCCAGGCCACCGACGTCGTAGGCCACCGTGACGATGATGGCAACGGTGAGCAGGCCGGTGCCATGAGTCTCATCCGAGGCCAACAACAGCGCGGCGAACGAGCCGAGCACGCCGATGTGGAGTATGCCGAGCATCGTGGATCCGAGCCCACGCATCGCCCCGTCGTGGGCAACGCCAAGGAGGTACCAGAGCGCCCCGAAAATGAAGGCCAGGACCAAGACCATGGTGATTGCGGCTTCGCCACGCCAGTAAACGGCGAGGGGCATGGCCACAGTGGCGGTGAGGCCGAGCAGCACCGCGGGCTGGTACCCGGCGACACGAACGGCGTTGTAGTACTCGACCGCGGCGAGACCGAGCGCAATGGTGACGACGGCGAGAGCGGCTACGGGACCGACCGCCATGGCAGCGAGTACGAGCGCCGCGAGGCCAACACCGACCGCGACGGCCATCGGCATGTCGCGATCGCCGGAATTGCCGACTGTGGCCCCGAGTTGAGCTGCGATTGACTCTTCCTCGGTCGGGCCGGGCTCACCCATCGCTGCAGTGGCGCGACGCGACGGACGCTGTTGGTCGTCGAATGTGAAGAAGTCGTCGGCCGTTTCGGTCTGACCGATCTGAATCGGTTCGTCCGCGGCGGGTGCCGGTTCCTCCGCCCAGACAGGACTGTTCGACACACCGGCCCATGCGGCCAGTTCGTCGGGCTCCGCCTCGGCGAGCGATGGCTCAGGCGATGGGTCGAAGGTGACCGATTCCGCCGCGCCGGTGTTGCCACCGATCTGTGGAACTGCACCGGTTGCCGGTTCGCTCCAGTGCGGGATGGCATCGTCGTCGTCATCGAAGGACATGTCGTCATCGCCGAAGACGCTGCGGCCAGGGGCTGCAAAATCGTCGTCTGGGATGTCGCCACCCTCGACGGCTTGGAGGCCTTCGAGATCGTTGGAATCGTCGGTCACGGGATTCGCCCTTCCAGTGCTTGTCGAGGTCAGACCTCGAGAAGCTCCTCTTCCTTTTGGGCCTGCGCAGCGTCAATCATGCCAATGAATTCGTCCTTCAGACCGTCAAGGCGCACTTCGGCGCGCTGGACATCGTCCTCGGAGACTCCCCCGTCATCGCTGAGGTCGTCAAGCTCCTTACGTGCGGCACGCCGCACACCATTGACTCGCTGCTTGGCTTCTTCGGCCATACCGCCGACCATTTTTACATAGTCGCGACGGCGTTCTTCGGTGAGCGGGGGGAAGCTCAAGCGGATGATTCGACCGTCGTTGGACGGGTTCAACCCCATGTTGCTGTTGATGATCGATCGCTCGATGGCCTCGAGATTCGCGGCATCGTGGGGAGTGACGATCAACTGCCGAGCCTCAGGGACCGAGAAGCTCGCAACTTCCAAGAGCCGCATTTCGACGCCATAGGCCTCGATGGTGAGCCGTTCGAAGAGTGCTGATGAGGCGCGCCCGGTACGGACCGTCGAGAACTCGCGGCGAGCAGCGCCGACTGCGGCGTCCATTTTCTCCTTGGCGTCATCCAACACCAGATCGATCAGCTCGTCGCTCACGACGCATCTCCCTCGTTGTCGACGAGCGTACCCACCGACCGGCCGGCGAGCAGGGACTGGAGATTTCCCTCGCCCATCAGGTCAAAGACCACGATTGGCAACCGGTTGTCCATGCAAAGGGAGATCGCCGTGGAGTCCATCACCTTCAGGCCTTCATTGAGGACCCGGAGGTAGGAGACATGATCCAGCCGTCTGGCATCCGGGTTGGTTCGAGGATCTGCGTCGTAGATGCCCTCGACGCCACCGTGGGTGCCTTTCAGCACCACGCCGGCCTCGATTTCGACAGCTCGTAGCGCGGCGGTGGTATCGGTGGTGAAGAACGGGTTGCCGTTTCCTCCACCGAAGATGACGACCCGGCCCTTCTCCATGTGCCGGATGGCTCGGCGCCGGATGTAGGGCTCGGCGATCTGGTTCATCTCGATCGCCGTCTGCACACGCGTCGGCTGGCCCATCTGCTCCAGGGTGTCCTGGAGTGCGAGTGCGTTCATGACCGTGGCGAGCATCCCCATGTAGTCGGCTTGGGCACGGTCCATGCCCTCCCCAGCGCCTTCGATGCCGCGCCAGATGTTGCCCCCGCCGACGACGACAGCGATCTGGACGTCGTACGCATGCTGGGCCGCGACGATGTCCTCGGCAATGCCGCGCACTGTGGCGCCGTCAATACCGAATTCCAGTGGGCCGGCAAAGGCCTCACCCGAAAGCTTGAGGAGAACCCGGTCCCAGCGGGCAGGTGTCTTGCCTCTGGCGCTCTCGGGTTCTGTCATGTTCAGGAGCCAATCACAACCTGGACGAAGCGGCTGATCGAACCGCCACCGAGGCTGTCCTTGACCGCAGTCTTGTCGCCATTGAGTCCTTGTTCAAGCAGGACCCGCTCGCCGAACCAGCCCCGGAGGCGACCGTCGACGATCTTTTCCCATGCTTGCTCGGGCTTGCCCTCGGCCTTGGTGATCTCGAGCAGCGACACGCGCTCCTTCTCGATCTCGTCGGCGGGGACCTCGTCTGAGCTCAGGTAGGTGGGCTTGGCGAATGCGATGTGCAGGGCGACCTGGTGAAGGTCGTCCTGGCCAACGCCAGCAGCCTCGACGATCACGGCGTTGACGCCGCGGCCATCCTGGCGGTGCAGGTAGGTGTCGAGAGTGTTGCCCTCGGCAGCTTCGATGCGCTCCACCGCGCCCAGCGCGATGTTTTCCTTGATCGTGACCTGAAGGTCCTCGATCTCGGTGGTGTGATCCCCGACCGAGGCCGTGGTGCCCGCGAGCACAGCCTGGGCGAGCTTGTTGGCCAGCGTGGTGACGGCCTCGTTCTTCGCCGAGAAGTCGGTTTCGGTCTTGATCTGAACAAGCGCAGCAGTGTTGCCTTCGGCGGCGAGAGCGATGGTGCCCTCGTCGTTGTCACGGTCGCTGCGAGCCGCGGCCTTGGCCAGGCCCTTCTCGCGCAACAGTTGGGTGGCGGCTTCCATATCGCCGTCGCTTTCGGTGAGCGCCTTCTTGGCGTCCATCATTCCTGCGCCGGTGGCGTCACGAAGCGCCTTGACCTCTTTCGCGGTAATCGACATGTCTCGATCTTCCTTGCGTGCGGTGGGTGAACGTGGCGGTCAGGCTTCGGGCGTGCCGTCGTCGCCGGCAGCCGGGAGGCTCTCTTCGACAGGAGCTTCGGCGGGAGCAGCGGCTTCCTCGACAGGAGCTTCAGCGGGAACAGCGGCTTCCTCGACAGGAGCTTCAGGGGTGGCAACCTGGGCAGCGGCGACGCGAGCCTCGCGCTCGGCAGCTTCCGCGGCCGCCGCAGTGCGGGCCTGAACCTGCTGCTCGGCAACTTCGGCTTCCTGGAGGGCATTGCGCTTGACAGCTTCGGCACCTTGACGCTTGGAGTTGATGAAGCGGCCTTCGAGAACGGCGTCGGAGATGACACGGCTCATGAGCTCACCGGCGCGAATCGCGTCGTCGTTGCCAGGGATGGCGTAGTCCACGAGGTCGGGGTCACAGTTGGTGTCGACCACGGCAACGATCGGGATCCCGATCTTGCGGGCCTCGGTCACGGCGATGTGCTCCTTCTTCGTGTCGAGCACGAAGACAGCGTCGGGAAGCTTGGCCATGTCGCGGATACCACCGAGGTTGCGCTCGAGCTTCACGAGCTCACGGCCGATGAGGAGGGCTTCCTTCTTCGGCATGGCCTCGAACTCGCCCGAGTCACGCATGCGGCGGTAGTCCTGCATTTTGCCGACACGCTTGGAGATGGTCTGGAAGTTGGTGAGCATGCCGCCGAGCCAACGCTCGTTGATGTACGGCATGTTGCAGCGCTCGGCGTACGACTGGATCGAGTCCTGGGCCTGCTTCTTGGTGCCGATGAACAGCACCGTTCCGCCGTTGGCGACGAGATCACGGATGAACACGTAGGACGACTCGAGATGGTTGAGCGTCTGGTGTAGATCGACGATGTGGATGCCGGAGCGCTCGCCGTGGATGAATCGCTTCATCTTCGGGTTCCAACGACGGGTCTGATGACCGAAGTGGACGCCGGCTTCCAACAACTGCTTCATGGAAATGACTGCCATGATATTTTCTCCCGGTTACAGATTCGTGCGGGACGCCGAAGCGACCGGGTAGTGCACGAACCGAATCAATAGCCATCGACACCGATTGTGACGAATCGGACCCTGATGGGCCGTCGAGCAGTGTAGCGGCGTCCAGCGCGGCCGCGACCCCTCGCTCGCGTCGATCATGCTCGGCAGGGCCCAGTCGAAGAATCGGTTGAGAAGTCCTTCGCAGACGGGCGGCGCTCCCCCCGAGCGCAAGGGCGACTCGCAACGCTGAGTTCAGGATTCCGTCGTGGGTCTGCGTGCGACCGAGCTCGAGATAGTGAAGTCGTTCAGAGCGCTCGACCAGATCTCCGAATTGATGGCCACGCTCCGCGAGATCTCCCTCGACAAGCTCGACGTTGATCACCCGCACTCCGAAGAGCGATGCCGGGTCGACATAGAGCCCATCGATCCGGGTCCCGAAGTGAAATCCGGAACCCGCAACTCCGACAGGCTCTCCGACCTCGACCATGTCCCCTCGAGCGACAAGAATCGCCTCGACGTACGAGTAGCTCGATTTCAGACCCCCGCCGTGGTCGATGGTCAGGTACAGCTGCCCCGCCACCGGTCCGGCAAACACGACTGTGCCAGCACCGGCCGCAACAATCGACTCGCCGGGTGAGGTGTCGTATTCGATGCCTCGATTGCCCGATCCATACGGCCCTTCCGGCGGCCGGAACGGATCGAGCACCGCTGCCGAAGTCGGTGGCCGAAGGAGAGTCTCGGTTGCCGACGCCGGCGCGGCGGCGGTGACGAGCAGAAACAGCAGGGCCGGTAGCACCGGCCCGCGAAGACGAACAAAGACGTTGCGAACGCACATGACAAACCCACATCAGAGACAGTTGACGGGGAAGCAGGGCCGGGGAGTGGGTTGAGCGGCAGTCCGCTCGGGCTCTAGGCCGGTTCGCGTTCGGCGGCGCCGAGCCGTGACCGGAGCTGGAGGACCGCTTTGGTGTGGATCTGACACACCCGGCTCTCGGTGACGCTGAGCACACGGCCGATCTCGGCGAGCGTGAGCCCCTCGTAGTAGTAGAGGGTGAGCACGATCTTTTCGCGCTCTGGCATGCGGTTGATCGACTCGGCGAGAATCTGGCGCATCTCTTCGACTTCGTAGACGCCCATCGGACCGTCACCGGAGTCAGCGACGGTGTCGCCGAGAGTGACGGATTCGCCGCGGTCGCCCCCGGCCAACATCTCGTCGAGGGCGGCGACACCCACGAAGGAGATCTGGCTCAGGGTGGTCTGAAGCTGCTGCTCGCTGATCTCCATCTCGGCCGCCACCTCCTGATCGGTGGGGGGTCGATGGTGTTCGGCCTCGAGCTTGGCCATCGCCCGCTCGAGGGTGCGAGCCTTGCTTCGAACCGAGCGTGGTACCCAGTCGATCGAGCGCAACTCATCAAGGATCGCTCCCTTGATGCGAGCGATCGCGTAGGTCTCGAACTTGTAGCCCCGCTCGGGATCGAACTTCTCGATCGCATCGATCAGACCGAATACTCCGAAGCTGACGAGATCGGCCTGCTCCACGTTGCGGGGTAGACCGACTCCGACGCGGCCGGCCACGTACTTCACCAGCGGCGAGTACTGAATGATGAGTTTGTCGCGGAGCTCTTGTGAGCGCGACTGCTTGAACTCGGTCCAGAGCTTTGCGGTGTCGGCGTTGCGATCGGTCACGTGGACTGGTTCCTAAGCACGGGGATGAGTCTGGCGGTGAATGTCGCGCAAACGCTCGCGGCTGACACGGGTGTAGATCTGCGTCGTGGCAAGGTCGGCATGACCCAAGAGTTCCTGCACAGAACGCAAATCGGCACCACCATCCAAAAGATGAGTGGCGAATGTATGACGAAGTGCATGGGGATGTGTGGGACTGGCGGCACGACGATCCAGGATTCGCCTCACATCGCGTGGCGAGAGTGCGCGCCCACGGCGGTTGAGAAAAACGGCTTCGGCGGGAGACTCGGCGGTGGCCAGACCCTGGCGGCCCCTGTCGAGCCATGACCTCAGCTCCTCGGCAGCAGGCTCCGACAGCGGGAGTCTCCGCTGCTTGTTGCCCTTGCCCCAGACCGTGATCGCATCGAAACCGTGCGCAATGTCGGTGCGGGTGAGGCCGCAGAGTTCGCTCACTCGCAAACCACTCCCGTAGAGCAACTCGACGATCGTGCGATCCCGCAGATCGATCACCGGATCCTGAGCGGATCGCGGTGAACCTTCGACCAATGCATCGAGCTCCGAAGCCGACAGAATGCGCGGCAATGTGGAGGATCCGCGAGGCGCCGAGAGGCCGGCGGCTGGGTCCGAAACGAGACGATCCGAGCGCCGTGCCCAGTCGAAGTAACGCCGGATGACCGACGCCTTTCGGGCCGTGGTGCGACGGGCATATCCCTCGCCATCGAGGTGGGCGAGATATCGCCGCAGGTGCCGTCGGGTGGTGGCGTCGGGCGAGTCGACCCTCTGTGATTGCAGCCACAGTACGGCATCGCGCATGTCGCGCGAGTAGACCTCGAGCGTCGAGGGAGCGACCCGAGTGAGCGACTCGAGCCAGAGGGGGAGGTCCCAGGGGGGCACCCGGCCACCCTAGTACCTCACGTGTGGTGTGACTCCGACCACCCCTCGCGCGCACGCTGCGTGTCGGTGCCGCCGTCATGAGCGTCGTACACGCACACCGTCGGCGACGACATGTCCGCTGCTCATGAGCCGCTCGAGGGCAAGATAGACCGCACTGAGTTCGAGCCCGCTGTAGTGAACTATCTCGTCGACTGACGTCGGCCCGTCATCGATTGCGGCGAAGACCACGCCCGCGTCGCCGCTCGGTGCCGGCCGCCCTCCCGAACGCCGGATAGCGGAATCGATCGTGGCGAGACCCAGAGCCATCAGCACGTCGTCGGCGCTGCGGACTGGGGCACAGCCATCCACCAGCAACTGATTGGTGCCATCCGCGGCGCCGTTCTTGACCGAGCCAGGCACCGCCATCACATCGATGCCCCGCCTCACCGCCTCGTCGACGGTCAACAGGCTTCCGCCGGCCGCGCGAGACTCGACCACCACGACCAGATCAGACATCGCCGCGATAAGCCGGTTGCGGGCAGGGAATCGCCACGGCTCAGGCTCCGCACCGACCGGGGCCTCCGTGCAGACACACCCGACCGAGGCCACCTGCGCCCAGAGCTCTCGATGCCGCACCGGATAGACGACATCGATGCCGCTACCGACCACGGCGACCGGACGCACTCCCCCGGCGGCAACGGCCCCCCGGTGAGCGGCGCCGTCCACCCCGAGGGCAAGCCCGGACACCACCGAGACCCCCGCCTCCGAGAGCGAGGCCCCGAGCTCGAACGCAATCTCCTGGCCCGGGCCACTACAGCGGCGAGTGCCGACGATGCCCACTGTTGGCGTGGCGACATCAGGCAGCTCTCCCTGCCTGAACAGCACAGGCGCGGGATCGATGTCGTTGCGAAGTGCTGGCGGATGGTCATCGTCGTGCCACGAGGTCACTCGACAGCTCAGCGCCGCGAGTCGCGCCGCGACCTGGTCGAGGTCCACGCCGGCGAGACAAGTCGCCCACCGGGACCGGTGATCCTGTGGTACCGCCGGCGCCTTGCCCTCGCTGACCAGCGCCCACGCATCGGCCGGCGCGCGTTCGTCGAGAAGCTGGCCCAACCGCCGGCTCGACATACCAGGGAGAGCCGCGAGCGCAGCGAGCTTGCTCTCAGACATGGTCGCCTCCGATCGGGGGACGCGCCCGCAGTTGAAGCGCCGCCGAAATGTCGGTCTCGCGCAAACCATCCCCTCCATCATCGAGGTCCCGGATGGTTCGGGCGACGCAACGCAGACGTCGCAGACCGCGCGCACTGAGCCTCCCCCCATCCAGTGCCTCGGCGACCATCGCCGTGGCGGGCTCATCCAGCCGGGCCACATCGTCGAGAAGAGAGTCGCTCATCTCGGCGTTGGAATGGGCGCCACGAGTGGCCGACATCGCTCGAACCTCGGCGACACGCTCAGCGACGGCCCACGACGCTTCGCCCGGATCCACCGAGAGCAACGCGGAGGTGGAGGGCCGATCAACGTGGACCATGAGGTCGATGCGGTCGAGGAGCGGACCGGAGATCCGCCGTGAATAGCGAGCGCGCTCGGGGGCTTGGCAACGACATCCAACGCTGCCTCCCTCACCACAAGGGCACGGGTTCATGGCGGCGACGAGCAACACTCGAGCCGGGTGCTCATGCGTCCAGCCGCTGCGCGCCACCCTCACCACCCCTTCCTCGAGCGGTTGTCGTAGCGCATCGAGCACGCTGGGCGGGAACTCCCCCAGCTCATCGAGGAAGAGCACACCGCCCGATGCGGCACTGATCTCGCCGGGGCGAGATGACCTCGACCCTCCCCCGACAAGCGCTGACATCGACGTGTTGTGGTGAGGCGCCCGAAACGGCGGCCGAGTGACAAGCCCGGACGGCGGCAGCCGCAAGCCAGCCGCACTGTGCACCCGAGTCACGCTGAGCGCATCGTCGTGAGTCAGATCAGGGAGAATTCCGGGTAGTCGGCGCGCCAGCATGGTCTTGCCTGCGCCGGGCGGGCCGACAAGCAGCAGGTGGTGCCCGCCGGCCGCGGCGACCTCCAACGCGGCTCGGGCCTGCCCCTGGCCGCGAACGTCGGCGAGATCCGGCTCGGGTTCAACCGGATCGTCGGGCAGCGTCATGTCGACATCGGGCCACGGCAGGCCGAAGTTCAGCGCATCGACCACGTCACGCAAGCGGCGAACGGGCCGGATTCGTGATCCAGCGACCAACGCGGTGACGCGAGCGTCGCCCGCCGGCACAATCACTCGAGGTGCGGGAACTGCGTCGACCAGCGGAAGTGCACCGACGATCGGCCGCACCGACCCGTCGAGGCCCAGCTCGCCAAAGGCCCCGAGCCCCTCGATCTGTGCGGCGAGAATTTGTTCGGACGCGACCAGCAATCCGATGGCGACCGGCAAATCGAGTGCCGCCCCGGTCTTTGGCAAGCCGCCCGGGGCGAGGTTGACCGTGATGCGCTTCATCGGCCAGGTGAGGTCGCTCGACTCGAGCGCGGCTCGCACTCGGTCTCGCGCTTCTCGGCAAGTGGCATCGGGCAAGCCCACGATCGAGAACGAGGGCAGCCCGTTCGCTACGTGGACTTCGACGGAAACGGGAACCGCATCCACCCCGACAAGGGTGGATGAAACAACGGTGGCGAGCATGGCGACCTCCGAACAAGAACTGTTGGGAGGTCATCGTTCATGGCCGACGACCGAGCGCTAGATGCACCATACGGCGCCGGTGTGACAATCAGCCGAGAACTTCACGGGAGTAGCGAGCGACCGCTTCGATCTGTGACTCGCTGAGCGAGCCGGCAAACGACGGCATGCCATTCTTGCCATCGGAGATGATCTCCAACTGGTCGGCAATGTCTGGGTAGGCCGCCACAACGGCGCCATCGGCGAGCTTGGGACCCGTTCCCCCGCCGCCGCTCGAACCATGGCATCGAGCGCAGCGAGAGCTGTAGATCTCGCGTCCTTCGGAGAGTTCGGCGTCAGGCAGCCCGTCGTCACCGAGAGGCACCTCGGGCGACGCCGCGGCGCAAGCACCACCAGCCAGCGCGAGGACGAAGACAACGAGAGCGGCTCGGAACGGAACAAGAGAATGCCAGGAAAGGAGGTGGCGTCGAGTCACACGAAGACGATACTGAGGTCATGGGCATGGACCCCACACGACCGCATCGCCGCCGCCCGACCGACATCGTGTTTGTCATTGCCGCCTGCCTGACCACGATCGCCTTGCTCATCTGGGCCCTGTTCCTGTGAGCGGCAGGATGCCCGAATATGGATGACCCAGAGGCCTACGGGGAGGTCGAGGTCCGCTTCTTGCAGCCCTATCAGGCGACCAAGATGTACGTCTGCCCGAATTGCAACCGCGACATCCCGCCCGGCACCGGCCACTACGCAGTTGTGCCCAAGGAGGCGCCCGATCTGCGCCGCCACTGGCATCGTGGCTGCTGGGACGGGCGAAAGACACGCAAGGCGCCGACCAAGCGAAAGCGGCGCTAGAGCGAGTGGACATAGGGTTGCGGTGATGAGCCGTACCGACGCACTCGAACGTACCGACGCCTACTTTCACGACGGCAGCTTCCGGCACGAGTTGGCCCGGCGGGTGGCCTACCGCACCGAGAGTCCGGCGCTCGAGCAACGCCCGGAGCTGTACCGCTATCTGGGCGACGAGTTGACGCCCGAGCTCGAGGCGATGGGATTCGACTGCGAGATCCACCACAACCCGATCCCCGACGGGTGCCCGTTCCTCGTCGCCCGGCGCCATGAATCCGATGACGCTCCCACCGTCATGTCCTACGGCCATGGCGATGTGGTGCTCGGCTACGACGATCAATGGCGAGATGGCCTGTCTCCCTGGGAGATCGTGGTCGAGGGCGACCGTTGGTATGGCCGCGGCACCGCGGACAACAAGGGCCAACACACCATCAACCTGGCCGCGATGCGTCACGTGCTCGATGTACGTGGCTCGCTCGGATTCAACACGGTGCTGTTGTTCGAAACCGGCGAGGAGACAGGGTCGCCCGGCCTGGAGGAGTTCTGCGCTGCCAATGCCGACCTCTTTGCCGCAGACGTGTTCATCGCTTCCGACGGTCCCCGAATACAGCCCGACGCACCGACGATCTTCATGGGATCGCGCGGAGCGTTCAACTTCACCATGCGCCTCAACCTCCGCGATGGCGGGCATCACTCCGGCAACTGGGGCGGATTGCTCGCCAACCCGGGCGTTCTCCTGGCCAACGCACTCGCCACGATGATCAGCCCAACCGGGGAGATTCTGGTCGACGGGTGGAAGGCCGAAGCCATGAGCGACACGGTTCGTGCGGCCGTGGCCCAGCTCCGCGTCGGCGGCGGCGGCGGCGGCGGCGGCGGCGGCGGCGAGGACTCTCCCATGATCGATCCCAACTGGGGCGAACCCGGGATGACCGCTGAAGAGCGGGTGTTCGGGACCAACACCTTCGAAGTCCTCGCCTATGAGACCGGGAACCCCCGAAACCCGGTGAACGCCATCCCCCCGTCTGCCGTGGCGCACTGCCACATGCGGTTCGTGGTGGGCACCGAACCCGACGATCTGATCCCCGCACTGCGCCAACACCTCGATGCGCGGGGGTACGAGGCCATCGAGTTGGACCCCTCCGGGGTGGCGATGAAGGCGACTCGACTCGACCCGAGTCACCCGTGGGCGCAGTGGGCCATCGCCTCAGTGGGGCGCACGAGTGGCAAGGAGGTGGCCGTCATCCCGAATCTGGGCGGCAGCCTGCCCAACGAGGTATTCGCCGGCGTCCTCGGCCTGCCGACCATCTGGGTGCCGCATTCCTACGCGGGCTGCTCGCAGCACGCACCGAACGAGCACGTGCTGGCCTCCACCTGCCAGGAGGCGCTCCAGATCATGACCGGCCTCTGGTGGGACCTCGGCGCAGGAGATACACCGCTCGCCTAGAACGCCCCCTCGATGACTTCGACGGTGGGCCCCATCACCGTGGCCACATCGAACCGGAGGTTGCCGCGACGGTCGTGCACATCGAGCCACGACATCGCAGTGCGGCGCAGGAAACGTTGCTTCCGACCATCGACAGCCTCGAACCCGCTGCCGTAGCGCGCCGACGACCGGGTCTTCACTTCGCAGAACACGATCTCGTCGCCACGGCCGAGGACAAGGTCGATCTCGCCGCCGCGCACTTGCCAGTTCTGGTCCAGCACCGCGTATCCCGCCGATTCGTAGTGACGCGCCACCCGGCGCTCACCCCACCGCCCCAGAGCAACTCGTGATTGGTCCATGAACCGAAGCTAGGAGGAGGGTGTGACACTCGACGCCTAGTCCAGCCGGGTGAGTTTCTCCACCAGACCGTTGAGCGTCTGGATGTGAGCATCCTGCCGTTCGAGCAACCGCTCCACCGTCTGCCGGTGGGCGGCGAGCTCCATCTCATACTTGGCGGCCAGCGCATCGGTGGCATTGGCCAGATCCGTGCTGTGGGCTTCGGTCAGCCGTTGAACGCCGGCCGCAAGCTCGGCGACGATGGCGGTCAGATCCGCAACTTGTTGACCCAACGACACCGCGGACTCCGACGGCGCGGCAGGCGGTGTTGGCTCAGATGGCGGCAGCACTGGCGGCGAGGCCCCGGCCTCGGTCAGCGGTTGGGACGGGTGGCGACGCCGGGTCGCGGGCTCGGGCCGCTCGGCCTCCTCGATGCGTTGGCGCGCGGCGCGGACATGATCAAGGCCCATGCGACGGCGGGCCTCGCTGTAGCTCACATCCTCATCGTCACCGCGGGCCATGCGACGAGGCTAGGGGCCAAGCATCAGCCCCGTCGATTGCGAACCGGGTCGACGTTCGCCGAAATGCGAAGCAGACAGCTTCAGTTGAAGCGCTTTTCCTTGACCTTGGCTGCCTTACCGATGCGGTCACGGAGGTAGTAGAGCTTCGCGCGACGGACGTCGCCACGAGCACCGACCTCGATCTTCTCGACGATCGGGGTGTGCAGCGGGAAGGTGCGCTCCACGCCGACGCCGAAGCTGAGCTTGCGGACGGTGAAGGTTTCACGCACACCGGAGCCTTGGCGGCGGATGACGACACCCTCGAACAGCTGGGTGCGCTCGCGGTTGCCCTCGATGACGCGAACGTGCACCTTCAGTGCATCGCCGGGGCCAAAATCGGGGATGTCGTCCCGGAGGCTGAGGTTGTCGACAAGATCGGTGGGCTGCATTGCTGCCTCATACGGAACGGGAGGTGAGACTCGTGGAACTGGCTGGTCGGTTGACCGGGCCAGCAGTCGAGTTTAGGGGGGCGATGCCCCGGTCCCACCCTGCGATTGACAGGATCAGAGGCCGAACTCCGTCAGCAGCTCCTGGTCGGCCGCCGTCAGTCCGCCCCGTGCCTCGATCAGATCTGGTCGGAGGCGGATGGTGCGAGCGAGTGCCTGTGCCTGTCGCCAGCGCTCGACCTTCCCGTGATCACCGGATCGCAGCACGGCCGGCACGCTCCATCCTCGGAACTCCGCGGGCCTCGTGTAGTGCGGGTATTCGAGGAGACCATCGCTGAACGACTCGTCCTCGATCGATGTCGAATTGCCCAACACGCCAGGAACCAACCGACCCACGGCCTCGAGAATGAGGAGCGCGCCGATCTCGCCGCCGGCCAGAACGAAGTCACCAACAGAGACCTCGCCGTCGACCAGGTGGTCGCGCACTCGTTCATCGACACCTTCGTAGCGGCCGCACAGGAGCGAGAATCCCCCGGACTCCGCCAGTTCGTGAGCCATGGTCTGGTCGAAGCGGCGTCCGGCCGGCGAGAGGTAGAGCAGCGGCCGCGGGGGATCGATGGCCTCGACAGCACCGAACAACGGCTCGGGTTTCATCACCATTCCTGCACCGCCACCGAATGGTGCATCGTCGACGGTGCCATGGACATCGGTCGTGGTGGCGCGCAGGTCATGGGCTCGCACATCGAGCAGACCTACGCTTCGGCCTCTCCCGATGACCGACTCGTCGGCCATCCGGTCGATCATCTCCGGGAAGATCGTGAAGATGTCGACGCGAAGAGACACGTCCATCAACCGTTGTCCAGCTCAAAGAGCCCGGCAGGCACATCAACTCGGATCTCGACCCCCGGTTGGTAGGACACGATGAACTGCACCGGCACGAGGTGGCCCGTGTCGAGTTCGAGAATGTCGGAGGCCGGATTCTCGAGAACTCGAGCGACTCGGCCGCGGGGTTCGTCGTCCTGATCGATCACCATGGCATCGAACAGCTCGTGGATCCAGAGCTCATCGGGGTCATCGATGGGTTCTGCCGAAAGAACAGTGTTTCGGAGCGCCTCGGACTGATCGCGATAGTCCACACCCTGGAACTTCACGATGAACCCGTTCTTGTGCGGACGCGACGAAACGACGGTCATCGGACCGCCGGGAGTCGACAGAACCGACCCGGGATCGAGCCGTTCCGTTCGGTTGGACGTGAGTACGACGTTCACATCGCCGCGCACACCGTGCGGACTGGTGATGCGGCCGATTTCGAGCATCGAATCGCTCGCTGACGCAGAGGCGTCAGTCGACGAACTCGACCTCGATGTTCGACAGGTCGTCGTCGACGCCGGCGGCACGCACGACGGTGCGAATCGCACCGGCCACACGTCCACGCTTGCCGATCACACGACCCATGTCGCCGTCACCGACAGTGACGTCGAGCCGCAGGGCGCCGTCGTTGTCGCTGGTCGAGACGGACACAGCGTCGGGGTTGTCGACGATCTGCTTGACGACATATTCGCAAACCGCGGCAGCGGCGTCAGCGCTCATTCGTCGCCCTCGGCGTCAGCAGCGGCTTCTTCGGAGGGAGCGGCGGCGGCCTCAGCGGCCTCCGCATCCTTTTCGACCTGCTTCTTGCTCTTGCGAGCCTCACGCTCGGGAACAGCGGCATCAATGGCTTCACCGGTGTGTTCGGTCCATGCGCCAGAGATCTTCAGGAGCTTCTCGACACGCTCGGTCGGCTGGGCGCCGTGTCCGAGCCAGTGAACCGCACGCTCGTTGTCGATCTTGATGATCGAAGGATCCTGGCGGGGCTCGTAGGTGCCGATGATTTCGATGAAACGTCCGTTGCGCGGGGAACGCGAATCGGCGGCAACAACGCGGTAGGTGGGCTGCTTTTTCTTGCCCATCCGCATGAGGCGGAGCTTGACTGCCATTTTCGTGTGGTCTTTCTTCGGAGATGAAATGCGCGGCGAAACGGGGCCGGGCAACCGGTTAATTCAATCTGGGGAGGGGGTCCGTTCCAACCTTCAGCGGGAATTCGCTGAGAAGAGGCGCTCGCCCGTCCGGACCATGCAGGGTAGCGTCGGATTTCATGGCGCCGACTGAGTCGGCTGCGACCGACGCCCCGCTGATGGATGTTTTTGTTGTCGACGCGTCCGGCGAGCTCTTGTCGTATGACCCCTCGGCCGACCCGGCCAACGAGGACCCGCTGCTCGACCTGAAGGCGATAGGGGTCGATGCGGTGCGGCAGCTTCGCGAAGTTCGGGCCACCGCCGGGCAACGACCCGGAGCCTTGACGGCTGGGACCGCCAGAGACGGCCATCGCGAGGAGATCTTCCAGCCGGTGTTCGTGTCGCCTCTCGCGGCGCGCCGCATCTTTCTCACCGACGCTCCATTTGGTACCGGTAGCCAAGGGATGCACGTCGATCGGTCGAGCCGACGCGATCTCGGCGACACGCTGACGTGGCAGGTCAGTGTGCGCACAGGTCGGTGGCGACGCCCGAGGCCCGCCCTTCTCTACGTTCATCCCTCACCGTCAGCGAACCTCACGGTCCTCGAACTCATCCCCGACCGTCCCCGGCGATTCCGTACGAAGTGTTTCATCCGCGTCGGTGTGATCGCCGTCGACAACCTCGGGGTGCGGCTCCGCCGCATCGCTCAACAAGACCGGTCGATCATCGTTCGGGCGTGACTTCCGAGCTGCCCGAGCATCGCAAGGGGCATCAACTCTTCGGATCGAGTCGATCATGAAGATCGCTCCCGGAAAACGGCGAACGCCGCCGACCCAGAAGGCCGGCGGCGTCTACCAGAGTGTTAGATCAGATCGCGCGGACGTTCTGAGCTTCCTCGCCTTTACGGCCAGGAGCGACGTCGAATTCGACGAGCTGACCCTCTTCGAGCGACTTGTAACCGTCGCCCGCGATGTTGGAGAAGTGAACGAAAACGTCGTCGCCACCATCTCGAGAAATAAAGCCGAAGCCCTTTTCATTGTTGAAGAACTTGACTGTTCCTTGCATAATAAACCACTTTTCCTTCGATCAGACCTGGTGTCCGACCTGTGCTGAAGCGTAGGGACTTCTGACGAGAAACCGCTTTTCTCGGTCAGATCTTCACAAAGCAATCTCGGCTAGCTCAGCCCCGGAAAGCCTTCGCCATCGTCGAGGCCAGGGAGGCTGAGGGGCATCTTCGGGACTTTTGCCGGACCTTTTTCGGTCACGCGACCGCCGCCTTGCTTGTGTCGGCCTCCCTTCTTCCCCTTCTTTCCCTTCGCCTTCTGGCGCTGCTTCGGATTCATCTTCTTGGTTCCGAAGCCCGCGAACTGCTTCATCATCTTTCGCATCTGCGAGAACTGATCGATGAGATTTTTCACGTCGGCGGGAGACTGCCCGCACCCGGAGGCGATGCGCTGGCGCCGTGAAGCGTCGATGACATCAGGGTTGATGCGCTCGGCCGGCGTCATCGAATGGATGACGCCTTCGATGCGGTTGATCTGTCGATCATCGATCTCGACGTCACGCGCTTCTTTGGGCAAGCCCGGCATCATCCCCATGAGATTTCCGAGGGGACCCATCTTCTTGATCTGCTGCATCTGCCCGAGGAAGTCCTCCAGTGTGAAGGTGCCCTCCATGAGTCGGGCGGCCGCTTCCTCGGCCTCTTCCTTCTCGAATACCTCTTCGGCCTTTTCGATGAGCGATTCGACATCGCCCATGCCGAGGATGCGGCTGGCGAGACGTTCGGGATAGAACGTCTCGAACTCGTCGAGCTTCTCGCCGGTGGAGGCGAAGGCGATCGGTTTGCCGACAACTTCCTTCACCGACAGTGCCGCACCACCACGGGCGTCACCGTCGAGTTTCGTGAGGATCACACCGTCGAGTTCGAGCGTTTCGTTGAACGAGCGGGCTGTGGTGACCGCGTCCTGACCCGTCATCGCGTCGATGACGAGGAAGGTGTAGTCGGGGTTGACGGCGTTCGAGATCTGACGGACCTGCTCCATCAGCTCCGCATCGATGGCCAGACGACCGGCGGTATCGACGATCACGACGTCGCGGCCGGTGCGTGTGGCTTCGGCAATCGCCTTGCCGGCTACATCGACCGGATCGGTCGGTTCGGAGAACACCGGGACTCCGACCTGCTCGCCAAGCGTGCGGAGTTGCTCGACGGCAGCCGGACGCTGGAGGTCGGCACCGACGAGCAGCGGGTTACGGCCCTGCTTCTTGAACCAGGCGGCGAGCTTGCCGGTGTTGGTGGTCTTACCGGCGCCCTGGAGACCGGCCATCAACACGACCGTCGGCGGCTTCGAGGCGTAACTGATCTTCATGGCCTCGCCACCGAGGCTGGCGGTCAGCTCCTCGAGGACGATCTTGATGATCTGCTGGGCGGGGTTGAGGGCGCCGCTCAGTTCCTCGCCGACGGCCCGCTCACGAATCCGGCCGACAATGCTCTTGACGACATCAAGGTTGACGTCGGCCTCGAGCAACGCGAGACGGATCTCGCGCATCGTCTCATCGACGTCAGCCTCCGAGAGTTTTCCACGGCCTCGGATCCGGCTGAAAATGCCGTCGAAGCGATCAGTGAGAGTGTCGAACATGCGGGTTCGAGACTACCGCCCGACGACCTCCACCCGAACCGCGCGGCCGTGAACCTCAGACTGGCCGTTACCGTCGACGGTGTGAACTTCTCCCCCCGCCAATGGCTCATTGTCATCGTTCTCGCTGCGGTGTTCATCGGCGCCGCGCTGTGGATCTCCTCGGGTGATCCCGTCGTCGTCGACGCCGATGACACACCCGCCGCAGTGGACGAGGTCGCATTGTGTGCTGCACTCGGTCAGGTCTCGGCCTGGGGCGGCATTCTCGATGGATCTGCCGACGGCGACGATCCGGGCGACGTGGCCAACCTGCGAGCCGCCCTGACCGAGGCGCGAGACGCCGGCCCGGTCGACCTGGCAATCGATATCGCCCGGCTTCTCGACCTCACGATGCTGACCGATCTCGCGCTGACAGGCGACGCCATGCTCGCTGACGCCCTCGCCGCCGGCTCGGCACAGACGGATCAGGAACGAGTTGCCGACGCCGCCGGACGAGTCAACGACGCAATCGTCGATTGTGGCCACGATGCGGTGACCGGCTGACGATTACTCGAAGAGGGCGTCGACGAATTCGGTTTCGTCGAACTCGACCAGGTCGTTGATGCCTTCACCCAGGCCAACGAGCTTCACCGGCACACCGAGCTCGGAGTGGATGGCGACCACGATGCCGCCCTTGGCGGAGCCGTCGAGCTTGGTGAGCACCACGCCGGTGACGTCGACCGCGTCCGCGAATTGCTTGGCCTGGCTCATGCCGTTCTGGCCTGTTGTCGCATCGATCACGAGCAGCGTCTCGGTGACCGTGCCGGCGCCCTTCTCGGCCACTCGGCGAACCTTCGACAGCTCCTCCATCAGGTTCGTCTTGGTCTGGAGGCGGCCGGCAGTGTCGGCGAGAACGAGGTCAGCGTTGCGGGCGTTGGCCGACTCGACGGCGTCGAACACCACCGAGGACGGGTCGGCGCCCTCGGCGCCACGCACGATGTGAACGTTGCTGCGTTCGGCCCACATGGTGAGCTGCTCGGCGGCCGCGGCTCGGAACGTGTCGCCCGCGGCGAGCACGAGCGATTTGCCGTCGGCGGTCTCACGAGAGGCCAGCTTGCCGATCGTGGTGGTCTTGCCCACACCGTTCACGCCGACAAAGAGCCAAACGGCCGGACCGGGCTCGCCGCCGGCAGCAGCAACATCTGAGGAGAGCGTTCGGTCGAAGCCGCTGAGCCGCTCGACGAGCTCGGATTTGACCAGGGCGACGAGATTCTCGGATTCGGTGATGCCGTCGGCCTCGGCCTTCGCTTTCACGGCTTCCATGATCTCGGTCGACGCGCCCACGCCGATGTCGGCGCGGATCAGTGCCTCCTCGAGCGATTCCCAGGTGTCGGCGTTGATTCCACCGGAGAACACGCCACCCAGGAAGCCGGAGAGGGATGAGCGAGCGGTGGCGAGACGATCACGAAACGTCGGCTTCGGCGCCGGTGCAGTCTCCACGTGAGCGTCAGTGGCGGCGTCAAGAGCGACGTCTCCGATATCGACGATTTCGGGGGTGTCGGCGTCTCGGTCGATGACGAGGCCTTCGTTGCGGTCCCGGCGAAGGACGACGAACGAGGCACCGATGATGACCAGAGCGGCGATGGCGATGATGAGTGCGAACAGCATGGCGGCCGCATCCTACCGGCACCGCATTGTTGACGATCCGAGATCAGGCCTTTCGCCAGACCGACACGTGCGACTGTGATCCGCCGGTCATTGGGGTTCTCAGCCAGTCGGCCCAGCGTGCCTCGAGCGTCATTCCTGCGAGCTGGGCCATGAGATCCAGTTCCGAGGGCCAGACATAGCGAAAGGCCGGTGCCGTGGTGCGAACTCGGTCGCCATCGATGTGGACGTGGTGCGAGATCGAGATCTGGTTCACCGGATCCGGATGCTCTTCGAAGCCGAGATGATGGGGCGACACGTCGAACGGCAGGATCGTTTCGCCAGGGGCGAGTCGATGGAGTTGCGGAATCATGTTCTCGATGACGAAACAGCCACCGGGGGCGAGATGTGCCGCTGCGTTTCGAAAACAGGCCACCTGCTGGTGCTGGGTCCGCAGGTTCATGATGGTGTTGTAGACGAGGTAGACGAGCGTTGCGTCGTCACACACCTGCGTCTCCGTCATGTCGCCGACCGTCACCGAGATGCTCTGAGCGTTCTCCTTCTTCTGGAGTTCTGCCAGCATTGCTTCGGAGAAGTCGATGCCGTGGACTCGCACGCCGGCCTCAGCCAGGGGAAGCGCCAGACGGCCTGTCCCGACTGCAAACTCGACGGCAGGTCCGCCGTTGGCGAGGTCGGAAAGCAGCGAAACGGCGGCACCGACCGCGGACGCGCTGAATCGCTCGTCCGCTGGGTCGTCATAGTTCGCGGCAACAACCGGATCGAGGTGTGGGTCTGGAATGTCGAGGTAGTTGGATGCGGGCACGGTCGGAGCTTCACATGTACCGCAGCGACGCAACAAGCGAGTTGTCGTATCGTGCCCAAATGAGTTTCAGAGACCAGGGGATCGAACCAGCCGACGGATTCACGGGCGACGGCTTCGTTGTTCGGCCGCTCGTGCCGTCCGATGTCGTGCTCGATCACGAGGCCGTGATGTCGACTCGCGAGTTTCTCTACCACTGGGAGCAGGAGCCGCCCTATCCGCCCGAAGACTTCTCGGTCGCCGACAACCTCGAGGATCTCGAGCAGATGGACGGCGAACACCGCAAGGGGACCCGTTACACGTACACCGTGATGAACGCCGACGAGACCCAGACCCTCGGATGCATCTACTTGGCACCCAACGACGACCGCATGTACCGAACGGCGGAGGTGACCTCGCACGACGGCACCGATCTGTCATCCATCGACGCCACGGTTGCGTTCTGGGTGCGCACGTCCACGTGGGAAGACGGGTTTGAGCGTGCCCTGCTCGAGTCGGTTCTCGGTTGGCTCCGCGACGACTGGTCGATCGAACGACCGGTGATCATGACCAACGAGAAGCTCGACCACCAGATCGCGAGCATCGAGTCCCTGGGACTCACCCGGTGTTTCGACTACGACCGCGACAAGGACATGTACACATCCCACGCCTATCGAGCCGCCTGAGAGCTAGTTGCTGCCCACGACGATGGGGAACGACACGCGCTGGCCGTCGCGGAGCACGTCGATGTCGACGGTTTCTCCGGGCCGGAAGAACTTGAAGTCGGCGGCCAGCTCCTCCATGGTGCGCACCACCTCGCCGTTGACCGAGACGATGAGGTCACCGACCTCCATCCCGGCTACCGCTGCGGGAGCGCCATCGACCACACCGGTCACGATCGCCCCCATGGTGCCGTCGGTGAGCGTGTCACCGCTGACACCGAGGAAGCCGAGTTCGAGCGACTCGCCATCCACGATCCGCTGGGCAATGAGCACGATCGTGTCGGACGGAACGGCAAAGCCCACACCGGCGTTGTCGCTCGACACGCCATCGGTGCGGATCGACGTGTTCATGCCGATCACCCGGCCTTGACGGTCGGCGAGAGCGCCGCCGGAGTTGCCGGGATTGATCGGCGCATCGGTCTGGATCATTGCAACCGGCACCGGATTGGCAGGGTCTGACCCGCCGAATGGGTTGATGCGGTTGACCGCGCTGACGATGCCGGCGGTGACCGACTGGTCGAGCCCGAAGGGGCTGCCGACGGCAACTGCGAGCTGTCCGACATCGACCGATGCAGTGGGCGCGAACGCGGCGGCCACGAGGTCGAGCTCTGTGGGATCAACCTGGATGACCGCGATGTCGCGGGCGGCATCGCCACCAATGACCGTGCCGACGACCTCGACACCGTTGTCGAAGCGGACCGTGACCGTGGTGGCGTCACCCGCCACATGATCGTTCGTGACGATGTAGCCGTTGGCAGCGTCCCACACGATGCCGGAGCCCTGGCCGATGCCGGTCTCGATCAGGACAACCGAAGGTGAGATGGCTTGGGCAACCGCAGCGATCGGCTCCGCGGCGTCGATGTCGGCCAGCGGGGCAGGAACGGTGGTCGGTGCCTGAGCGTCAGCGTCCGAAACGGCGAGCTCGGTGGAGCCGGCATCCTCGGTGACGGCAGGGCTGGGCGCAGGATCGTCTTCGACGAGCTGAGCGAGCCCGAAGCCACCTCCGACCAGCACGGCGCTGAAGGCCATACCGCCGAGGGCACCCGCCGCCACCCGCCAACGGCCGTTGTTCGGGCCGAGAGGCGGGGGCTCGAACGAGGCCGAGGCGGGCGACGAGAACGGGGATCCGGTAGTAGGGGGCCCGGCCGGGCCGGTGGCGGGAGCTACCGGATAGGCGGCCGGGCTCGGCGGCGTGGCAGTGGAGGGGGGTCGCTGCCATGGAGCCGTCGGAGGGGCCGACCCCAACCCGGCCGTGGGGGGCGGCGGAGGCAGGGTCGACGAGCTGAGTGACGAGTTGTGGCCCGCCGGGCGATCGAACACGCTGGCCGAACCGCTTGTCGGCGGGGGGGCCGGGGCGGGAGGTATCGGCGCGATGCTTTCTTGCGTGTTGGACCGCTCGGCGGCGGGCCGATCCGACGCGGTGGGGGAACCATCGTCGGAGTTCTGGGGGGAAGATTCGTCGATCGGATATCGATCCATGGCCAGACAGTACGGGTGGTGGGCGAAAGCTTTGGTAAGGAACCCAGAAAATCCAGGGAAAGTCCCAATCGGCCAATCAGCTCTGAGACCGAGGGAACCAGAGGACGAACGTCGAGCCGTCGTCGACGTTGGACGACAGATCCACACGGCCTCCATGGGCTTCCATGACTTGGCGCACGATGGTGAGTCCGAGCCCTGACCGGCCTTGCTCACGAGCCTGACGCTTGTCGCCTCGCCAGAAGCGTTGGAAGACCCGCTGTTGATCTTCAGGCGCTATGCCCGGGCCTTCATCAGCGACGGTGATCGTGTTCCACGCGTCGTGGCGAGCACAGGCAACGGTCACCGAGGTGCCGGCCGGGGCGAGTCGCACCGCGTTCGCCAAGAGGTTGGCCACCGCTCGACGAACTGCCGGGGTGTCGCCACAGACGGGCAGCGTTTGATTCGGAATGTTGATCGCGAAGGCAAGGCCCCGGGCCTCGGCGGGAGCTTCGAACTCCTCGGCCAGGTTGCCGACGATCTCGGCGAGGTCGAACTCCTCTTCGCGGGTCGTGCGTTCACCATGACGGGCGTAGAGCAGGAGATCGTCCACCAGCGTGGTCATGCGCTCCGCCGACCGTCCCACCACCTCGCTGACCGAGCGTAACTCCTCGACGTCGGCATCGGGGTCGGCGAGCGCCACATCGATGTTGGTTCGTATGACCGCCAGCGGATTTCGGAGCTCATGGCTCGCCTCGTGGATGAACTCGCGTTGCGATTCGAACGCATCGTCGATTCGGCCGAGCATCTCATCAAAGGTGTCGGCCAGATGTTTGAGCTCATCGTCGGGCCCGTCCAGGTTGATGCGGCGGGAGAGATCGGTGTGCTGGATATCGCTGGCGACGCTGCGGATTCGTTCGACCGGCCGCAGGACCAGCCCCGACACGAACCAGCCAACGCCGAGGCTGCCGACGAACAGCATGCCGAGGGCACCGAATGCATATGTCCTCAGTTGATCGAGTGCCTGTTCGTTCACTTCACGTTCAAAGAGAGCAAGTGGATCCGTGACCTCGAACTCAACGGTGCCGATCATGTCCTGACCGTCACGGTCACGGAAGAGCGCGACCACTTCCTCGGTACGGCTGACGTCCTGGTCTTCCAGGCTGCGAGCAAGGCCGGCGTAGATCCCGCCGACCACCACGGTGGCAAGTCCGAAGAGCAGGACCGAGTAGAGAACCGCGAGTCGGAACCGGATGGATCCGGCCCAGTCGGCGCGATGCCTCGGCTCGGAGGCCTGCTCCGGGTCAGCCATCGTGCTCTTGCGAACCGGTCTCTGGCTCGGCGAGCAGGCGATAACCCGAGCCGATGACCGTCTCGATCATTTGCGCCTCGTCGCCATCGGAGAGCTTCCGTCGCAATGTTCCCACCGTGACCCTCACCGTGTTGGTGAATGGATCGGCGTGTTCGTCCCACACGTGTTCGAGCAAATGCTCCTGCGACAACACTTGGTCGACGTGGGACATGAAATAGCGGAGCAAGGCGAATTCTTTGGCTGTGAGGTCGAGCTCACGCGCCCCGCGACGCGCACGATGCTTGGCATCATCGAGCTCGACATCACCAACCTGGAGGACAGAGGTGGACCGCGCCGCCTCGCGTCGCAAGAGGGAGCGGACTCGCGCCGTCAGCTCACCGAAGGCGAATGGTTTGACGAGATAGTCGTCCGCGCCGTGGTCGAGGCCGGCGATTCGATCCTCGATGCCGTCGCGAGCGGTCAGCATCAGCACTCGGGGCGGCACACCCTCTGGTGGGTCCTCCCGGAGCCGCTCGCAAACCTCGAGACCATCGATGCCAGGCATGGTCACGTCGAGGCACACCAGGTCGTAGGGCGTCAGCGACGCCTTGTCGAGTGCAGACTCGCCATCGTGAGCAATGTCGACTGCATAGCCCTCGCGACGCAGGCCTCGAGCCACCGCATCAGCAAGCTCAACCTCGTCGTCGACCACCAGAATCCGCATGGTGACGACGCTACCCGTCGGCAAGGGACCGGGACGGACTTGATTCTTTCGCTCCGTCTTATGGGACGACTGCGTATCGTGCGGCGAGTCAGCCGAGCGCGTGTGTGGCATCGTTCGCAAGCGCACCATGTCCGGGCGAAAGTCAGCGTAAGCCCCGGCGACAGAACAAGGACGAGATCTTGAGCGACACCAATCACGACGGCCAACCGTCACTCGAACGAGCACTCGTCGAGCTTCGTCGGGTAATCGTCGGCCAGGAACGATTGGTCGAACGTCTACTGATCTCTCTGGTCGCCCGCGGGCACTGCCTTCTCGAAGGCCCACCCGGGCTGGCCAAGACCCTCGCCGTGCGCACGCTCGCCGATACCACCGGCGGCTCCTTCGCCCGGGTGCAGTTCACCCCCGACCTCTTGCCCGCCGACATCATCGGCACTCGCATCTTTCGCACATCAACCGAGGAGTTCGACGTCGAACTCGGCCCCGTGTTCGCGAACTTCGTGCTCGCTGATGAGATCAACCGGGCGCCCGCCAAGGTCCAATCCGCCCTGTTGGAGGTCATGGCCGAGCACCAGGTCACCATCGGTGGCCAATCACACGCCGTCCCCGAACCGTTCCTCGTACTCGCCACCCAGAACCCGATCGAGTCCGAGGGCGTCTACGCACTCCCCGAGGCCCAGCGCGACCGCTTCCTCATGAAGGTCCTGGTCGACTACCCGACTCCCGCCGAGGAGCTCGAGATCGTGCGACGGATGGGCGTGGCTCCCCCATCAGCGACTCAGGTGCTCGACCCCGAGATCATCCTCGCCCTGCAGCACCAGGCCGACGAGACGATCGTCGACCAGGGTGTCCTCGACTATGCCGTCAATCTGGTGCTTGCCACCCGCAACCCCGCCGCCTTCGAACTCGATGACCTCGTTGGCATGATCGACTACGGCGCCAGCCCTCGAGCGTCGCTCGGCCTCGTTGCCGCCGGCCGGGCCCTGGCCCTCATGCGGGGCCGGGACTACGTGGTTCCCCAGGACGTCTTCGACATTGCCCCCGACGTCCTCCGCCATCGTCTTGTGCTCTCCTATGAAGCGCTGGCCGCCGACCTCGACGTCGAACAGATCCTGGTGCGGATCCTGTCGACGGTGCCCGCCCCGGTCATTTCGCCGACCACCCAGGATCCCGCCCGCTCGTGACGCCGATGCAGGACCACCAGGTCGACGACCGGTCCCGGGCTGTCCTTCGCCGCCTGGAACTCGACGTCACCAGACGTCTCGATGGTCTCCTCCAAGGGGACTACCGGGGACTCGTGTCCGGCCTCGGCTCTGAGCCGGGCGAGGCTCGTGCCTACGCCCCCGGCGACGACGTTCGCCGCATCGACTGGAGCGTCACTGCGAGGATGCAGGAGACGCACGTCCGCGACACCGTTGCCGATCGCGAGCTCGAGACCTCGGTTCTCGTCGATGTCTCGCCCAGCCTCACCTTCGGCACTGCTCAGCGCACCAAGGCAGATCTCGCCCTCGCCGCGGTGGCCGCCATCGGGTTTCTCACCGACCGGGTGGGGAACCGGCTCGGTGCCGTCGCCACCGACGGGCAGCGGATCCATGAGTTCCGCACCGGCACCGGCCGCCGCAACGTTCTTGCGCTCCTCCACCGGATCCACCGGCTGTCCCAGGTCGAACCCCGACGAGCCGAGTCGGGCGACCGTGGATCCTTGGCCGAAGGCCTGCACCGCATCGCCGGGCCCCAGCATCGAGGCGGGCTCGCAGTGGTGATCTCCGACCTGCTCGACGACGGCTGGGAGCAACCACTCCGCAGAGTGTGTCAACGCCACGACACCCTGGTTTTGGAGATCGTGGATCCGCGCGAACTCGAGTTCCCGAATGTCGGCGTGATCGAACTCCGGGACCAGGAGACCGGCGCGATCCGCGAGATCGACACAAGGAACCGAAAACTCCGCGACCGCTTCGCCGAAGCGGGCCGCCAACGCTTGGCTGACCACGCCGATGCCGTTCGAAGGGCCGGGGCCGATCACCTCGTGCTCCGCACTGATCGAGACTGGGTTGTCGATCTTGCCGTGTTCGTCGACCGCCGTCGCCGGAGCGGACGAGTGAATCGACAGGCGCGAACATGAGCTTCCTCTCCCCCGGCTGGCTCTGGGTGCTCCTCGCGCCGGGCGCGCTCGGCATCGCCTATGGGCTCGTCCAGCGTCGACGCGGCACCTACGCACTTCGATTCTCCGCCACGAGCCTTCTCGACACGGTTGCGCCCAAACGACCGGGCTGGCGGCGACATGTGGTGGCCACGCTTTTCCTGTCGGTCGCAGCGCTGATGATCGTGTCGCTCGCCGACCCCGTCACCGAGGAGGAGGTCCCTCGGGAACGAGCCATCGTGATGCTCACCATCGATACTTCACTCTCCATGGGAGCCGAAGACGTCGCACCGACCCGCATCGACGCGGCGAAGGAAGCAGCCGTGGCGTTTCTCAACAATGCGCCGGACGGCGTCGACGTTGGCCTCATCTCCTTTCACGAGACGCCCATCGTCCAGGTACCGCCTACCGCAGATCGTGCCGCGGTCATCGAGGCCGTCCAAGATCTCGAGTTGGGTCCGTTCACCAACACCGGCGACGCCATCTCGACCTCGATCACCAGCCTCGAACGCACGCTCGATGGCCTGCTCGTCGACGATGACAGTCCCCCACCGGCAGTTGTCGTCCTCCTCTCCGACGGCGAACCGACCGTCGGTCGACCGATCGAGACTGCGATCGCCGAGGCCGTTCTCGCCCGTATCCCGGTGGCCACCGTGGCACTCGGAACCGAGTTCGGCGAAGTAACGGTGGAGGACCCCGACATCCCGGGTCAGTTCGAGGTCGTGCCGGTCCCCGTCAACGAAGACTCACTGCGTGTCGTGGCGGAGGAAACGGGCGGCAGCTTCTTCGCCACTTCATCGCCGGAGGAACTTGCCGAGGTCTACAACGACATCGGCACGGCAATCGGATTCGAGTTGGTCGACCGAGACATCAGTGACCGATTCGTGGTCCTGGCGCTCGCCGCCGCGCTTCTCACGTCGGTGCTCAGCCTGAGCTGGTTCCAGCGCCTGCCGTAGTCCCGGCGACGCGGACCTGCTCGGGCCGCAACACATCGCTGATGGCGTCCACCAGTTGGCTCACGTTGGGTTCGAGCACGAGAGTCGCGTGATCTCCGGCGACTGACACCAGCTGGAAGCCGTCGGTCACGACATCGGACCATCCGTAGGTCTCGTCGAGCAACGAGAACGCCCAGAACACGGTTTCGGCACGGAGGAGCACTACCCGCCCTGCCCAGGGTCGCCGCACGTAGTTCGCCGCCACGGCCGCGAAGTGGTCCTCGAGATGCAGTTCTCGGAGATCGTTCGGCACGGTTTCGTCGGCGGCGAGGATCCGGCGGAGCCGATCCCGAGCCTCGTTCGCGATGCGGGCGGCCTTGCGTCCCTCCAGAATATCGCGGGGGTATCCGGTGGGGTTGCGAACGAACTCGCCAATCACGTGAGCAAGACTCGAGCGCCGCATCTCGAACTTCGGCGGGAACGTGTCGAGCAACAAGACCAACTCGATTGCATCGCCGGCGTCGCGTGCCTGGCGTGCCATCTCGAACGCAACGAGGCCACCGCCCGAGTAGCCCGCGAACCGGTACGGGCCCTCCGGTTGCACAGTGCGTACGTCAGCGAGATAGGCCGCGGCCATTGCCTCGATCGATTCGAGGGGTCGGGTGATGCCGTCGATACCGCGAGCTTGGAGGCCATAGAACGGTTGGTCGCGTCCCATCGCCAGCGCAAGATCTCGGAAGTTGAGAACGTTGCCGCCCGCGCCATGGACACAGAACACCGGCGTCCTGTCGCCGCCCTTCTGGATCGTGACCAGGGACTTCGGGGGGCCGTCGGTGACATCTACCGGAGAGTCGTCGGATCCGAGTCGGCCGGCCAACACCGCCGCGCATTGGGCCACCGTCGGCGCTTCGAACAGGGTCGAGATCTCGAGATCGATCGCAAACTTCTTGCGGATCCGGGTGAACAGGCGAACGGCGATCAGCGATTGCCCACCCAGCTCGAAGAAGTCATCGTCGCGGCCGACTCGGTCGACACCCAGCAGGTCACGCCACATCGCTGCGAGTTCGATCTCGAACGGCGAGGCCGGTTCGGCGAACTCAGACTCGAGGTCGGGACGGGCATAGTGAATCGGCGACGCTCCGGTACCGCCTCCGGCCTCGGCGTCGACATGAGCACGCCACAAATCGACGTCCACTGAACTGGCGACGACCTGAGGCCCCAGATCCACAGCCAGTAGGCGATCAAGTGCTTCGGCGCCTTCCTCCGGTTCGATGCCTTCACGAAGAGCATCCACAATCGGGCTCTTGGATTGGACGGTGCCGACCGAGCGAGGCGACCCGAAGGAGCCATCGACGTCGACTCGCCGCATGGTGAAACCTGTGATCTCGGCGGCCACGACTCCACCCTCATCACAGATGGTCGCGTCGAATACGGCCAGATCTCGGGTGTCGCTGTCCCGCAGTCGAATATGGGTTCGAGCGTCAGCAGGGATCGGGGAGAAGGAGAGCGCCCGACTGTAGGAGAGGGGCACGAAGAACGATGACTTCTGATCGAAGCCCGGGATCAGGGCTTGAGCTGACCCGATGGCAATGTCGAGGACTCCGGGATGCAGCCAGAGCTCGGTTGTCTCGGACCGGAAGGCTTCCGGCATCACCGTGCGCACCACGGCTTCACGGGTGCCGTAGCTGACCCGCCGGAGATTGCCCCACCGAGGCCCGAACTCCATGAACGGCTGGTCGGAGTAGCCGTCGAAGTCGTCGACCTGAGCCGCGCAGCGCGCTTCGATTGCAGCAATGTCCAGAGCAGCAGGCGGTACCACGTCGGAGCCGAGCGCGGTCGCGGTCGCGGTGGCGTGCGTGACAAGCCCGTCTCCACTTGTGATCGTCACCGAGCCATCGGCTTCGACCGACAGGTGGAGCTCGCGGGTTTCGTTGGCCCCGACCTCGAATGGGGTGAGGAAGAAGACGTCTTCGAGGCGACTCGGTCCCCTGCCCGCGACCGCACCACGGATCAGCTCGACAAAGCCCGTGCCGGGGATCAGCGCGTCGCCACCGCGTACAACGTGCTCGGCGAGCAGCCAACTGCTGGACCGGTTCAGGTTGGCGTACATGACGATCGTGTCGTCGTGCACGCCGAGCGGCTCGAGCATTCGGGTCGGGTGACCCGATGTCGTCGCTGATCCCGCACCCTCACCGTTGCCCTCGATGCTCTCGATCGCTTCTACGGCCATCCCGACCTCGCGCCACGCGTTCCAATTCACGACCACGGCACGCGTCGACGTGTCGCGGTTTTTCGCCGCCGCGAAAGCGTCGAGGAAGGCATTGGCAGCGGTGTAGTCGACCTGACCGGGCAGTCCGAGGAGGGAGCTCACCGACGAACAGAGCACCATCAACTCGGGCGGCGACTTCTGGAGCAGCTCATCAAGGATCAGCAGGCCCCGGACCTTGATGTCGATGACGGGTGAACCCGGTTGCGGTGAACGCAACTCGATCAGGGCGTCCTGAAGAACGCCGGCGGTGTGGATCACGCCGGTGATCGCCCCATGCTGACGCACGACCCGCCGAAGCAGCGAATCCATCGTCGAACGATCCGTGATGTCGGCCGATTCCACCAGCACCGTGCAACCGCGTTCGCGGATGGCGGCGACGGCATCGAGACGCCGACGTTCGCGCGGCGAGGCATCAGGGGTGTCCGCCGCCAACGGAGTACGTCCGATCAGCACGATCGTGGCGCCCGGCGCCGTCTCCGCGATGCGGTTGGCAACCGTGAGCCCGATTCCGCCGAGGCCACCGGTGATGAGATATGTCCCGTCGGCTCGCCACGGGGAGTCTGATTGGGCAGGGATCGTGATCGACTCGAGACCGAGTTCGAAGCGTTCTCGGCCGCGCCAGGCCACGACGGGACCGTTGCGGCTGTCGCCGGCGGCGCCTTCACGAACGAGCGCATCGACAGTCGCCTCAACGGTTTCCATCGCCAGATCGACGGCCACCGCGGAAACCTGGCCGAGCTCACGCGGGATCACACGGCTCGCGCCGTGCATCAGCGCTCGGCTCGGATCAAGCGGCTCGTTGTGGCTGACGTCGTGCACTCCGGTGGTGGCCACGACGAGCCGCATCGGCTTGTGTAGCCCCGAGATCGCGCGTGCGAAGAACACGAGGCTGGCGTAATCCGTCTCGACGGCCGCATCAAGCCGGCCCAGCGCCGTGGTTCTCGAGCGCCGGCCGGTGGATCGCTCGGTTGTCCCGGCGAGATGGAAGACCTCGGCGGGGTGGAGCCCGCGGCTCGAGAGGCCCTGGACAAAGCCGACCCAGTCTTCGAGGCGCCCGGGATCGAGCCGACACGAGTCATCGTCGACCCAGCGATAGCGGGTGTCGAACCCCACGGTGACGACGCGTTGGCCGCGTGCTCGAAGTCTCTCCGCGAGCGCTGCCGCGGCCGGGGCGGCATCGTCGAGAATCAACGACACATCGGTTTCCGGACCACTGGGCGCGGCAAGTGATGGCGGCACGGATCGGGTCCACTGCGGTACCGCGAACCAGGACGACAGCTCATGGCGCTTCCGGAGAGGTCCGGCGGCCGCCGTCGGTGCCGACGGCTCGTCCGGGTCGACCCAATACCGCTCGTGCTCGAACGGGGTGGGAGGTAGAGAAAGCCGGCGCCGCCCGGCGCCGGTAAGGGCAGCGGAGCCGAGTTCGACCCCGACCGTCCAGGCAGTGGCGAGGGCATGAAGGAAGACCGTGACATCGTCTGCGTCCTCCTTCGGATGACGCAGCGTCGTGATACCGGTGGACGAGCCTGGCGCGGCCCGCGCCAGCGAAACCATCGAACGACCCGGGCCGATCTCGATGAGCACACGACTCCGGGCGGCAATGCTCTCGTCCGCCACCAAGGTGGAGATGCCATCGTGGAACCGAACCGGCTCACGAAGGTGGCGGACCCAGTACTCGGGGTCGGTCACAACACCATCGGCGACCCATTCTCCGGTGAGGTTGGAGATGAGCCCCGTTGTCGGCTCGCTCAACTCGATCGTGCGACAGAACGCTCGGAACTCGTCCAGAATCGGATCGAGCATCGCCGAGTGACCGGCCACCTGGATGTGAACCCGGAGACAGTCGATGTCGTCGGCGGCGAGCGCCGACTCCAAGTCCTCGAGCAACGGCACGGGGCCCGATGCAACAGCGGAGGTCGGGCTATTGATGGACGCAATGCTCAAACCCTCCGGCAAGCGCTCCAGCAGTGCCTGCTCGCTGAGCGACACGCTGAGCATGCCGCCCGGCGGCAACGTCTCGAACAAACGCCCGCGCAGAGCGACCAGTGCAAGGGCATCCTCGATCGACATGACGCCGGCCCGGCAGGCAGCTACGTACTCCCCGGCGCTGTGCCCGATGTGGCAATCAGCTACGACACCGTAGGACTCGAGCAACTCGCCCATGGCCCAGCCGGTGGCCACGAGAACCGGGAGGGAGAGCGACGGAGCCTGGAGCGCCTTGTCGGCGATGTCCAGACTCTCGTCCTGGTACATGAACGAGCGAAGGTCGCCACCGAGTTGGGGGCTGATGAAGTCAGCACAGCGATCGATGGCGGCGCGATAGACCGGCTCGGTCTGGTAGAGCCCCCGTCCCATGTTGATGTACTGAGCCCCTCCACCAGGCATCATGAATGCGACGATCGGAGCGGTCGAGGATGACGTTCCCTGTGCTACGGCAGGCCCAGCGGTCCGGTCCTCCAGGAGAGCGGCGATCGCATCGGCGACGGAGTGGGCGACGAATGCTCGCCGTGAGCGACCACGTTCGCGTCCTTCGAACAGCGTGTAGGAAACATCAGCGAGCGAAGTGGCGGGGTTGTCGTCGAGGAAGGATCCGAGACGGGTGCAGAGTTCACCCACACTCGCCTCGGACCGGGCCGAGATCGGCACGATCCGGGGTTTGGCCGTGTCAGGGGCGGAGGCGGGCGCGAGACCGACCGGCGCTTCCTCGAGCAGGACGTGGGCGTTCGTGCCTCCGGCGCCCAGCGAGGTCACGCCTGCGATTCGCGGCTTTCCACCGGTGTCCCAGGGACGAAGAGTGTCATTGACGACGAAGGGACTGTTGGCGAAATCGATTCGGGGGTTGGGTGACTCGTAGTTGACGCTCGGTGGGAGTTCGGCGTGCTGCAGCGCCATCGCGGTCTTGATCACTGCCGCAACACCTGCCGCTTCACCCAGATGACCGATATTCGCCTTGAGCGAGCCGAGAGCACAGAACTGCGTGTCAGCGGTGTGCTCCCGGAACGCTTCGGTGGCACCGGCGACCTCGATGGGGTCACCGATGATCGTGCCTGTGCCGTGGGCTTCGAGATAGCTGACCTCGGATGCATCCACACCGCTGACAGCGAGCGCCTCGGCGATCACCCGAGCCTGGCCGCCAACGCTCGGTGCGAGATAGCCGACCTTGTCGTTGCCGTCGTTGTTGATCGCCGAGCCGCGGATGATCGCGATGACGGTGTCGCCATCGGCGACGGCGTCAGCCAGCGGCTTGAGCAGCACGGCTCCGGCGCCATCGGAGAGAACCGTCCCCGCGGCGTGGGCGTCGAAGGGGCGGCAATGCCCATCCGGCGAGAGGACCTCGCCCTCGCGATAGACGTAGCCCTCCAGTTGGCGAGGGGCGATCACTGCGCCACCGGCCAGGGCCATGTCGCATTCGCCACTCAGGATGCTCTGGCAGGCGAGATGGATCGCGACAAGGGTTGAACTGCATGCCGTTTGGACGTTCAAGCTCGGCCCCTCGAGGTTGAACTCGTACGACACTCGCGTGGCAAGAAAGTTGGTGTCGTTGCCGGTGTGGCGGATGAGCCACTCGCCGACAGCCTCCGTCATGGCGGCGTTGCCGAGAACGTTCTTGAACATGTACTCGGGAGCACCGCAGCTGGCGAACACGCCAACCGCACCTTCGATCTGACCGGGGGCATACCCGGCTCGTTCGAAGGTCTCATACGCACATTCGAGAAAGACTCGGTGCTGCGGGTCGAAGACGGCGGCATCGCGGGGGCTCATGTTGAACAGACCGGCATCGAAGAGATCGGTGTCGTCGAGCGGCGCGGCACGGGCGACATACCCTGGAGCCCGGATCTCATCGAGAGAGACGCCGGCGGTGACCATCTCGTCCTCGGTCAGGTCGCGGACCGATTCCACGCCGTTGCGAATGTTCTGCCAGAACTGTTCGATCGTGGACGCGCCCGCGAAACGGCCGGCCATCGAGACAATGGCGACAGACCCCTCGAGCCGTTCATCGATCGTCACTGACAACTCACTCCCAATCCGGCCCTCCTCCTCAATCGGCCGATTGACCGATCCGTTGAGAGGCGCGGAGATATCGTCGCACGGATGCCCGCGATCGCGTACGTACACCCAGCGACCCCCCTCCAGCAAGGGATGCTCTTCCACTGGTTGGAGGGCTCAAACGTCGGTGTCGACATCGAACAGTTCGTCGGTCGTCTCGGCGAACACCTCGACCTCGAACGCCTGAACCAGGCGTGGCACCTTGTCGCCGAGCGCTACGACATCCTGCGCACCCAGTTCGCGTGGGAAGGACTCGCCGCACCGGTCCAGGAGGTGCGCGAAGCCGCTGAGGTATCGCTCGCCGTTCACGACGCGTCAGCCGGCAATGAGGAGGACTTCGAGGCCGAACTCACCGCGTTCCTTGCCAAAGACCGCTCCGCCGGGTTCGACCTCGGTGCCGGCCCGCTCTGGCGCCTCACCGTGTTCACCACTGGCCCGAGCACCAGCACGATCGTGTTCACGTATCACCACAGCCTCCTCGACACGAGCGTGGTCTGGGTCGTGGACGAAGCCTTCGCCGCCTATGACGCCCTCGGCGAGGGCCGCGAGCCACAGTTCGCGGAGCGGTTGCCCTACCGCGATCACACCGAATGGCTGAGCGAGCACCTCGCGTCCAACCGGAGCACCGCGCAGGACTACTTCCGCAACCTTCTCGACGGCTATGACGACCCCATTCGCCTGCAGGCAATCGAGGCGACCTCCGACACGGTCCAGAGCGGCTACCGGCATGACCGTTTCGGAGTGCCTGCCGAGATCTCACAGGCGCTGCATTCCTTCACAGAGCGGCACGGTTTCGGTCCTCCGGTTCTGATCGAAGCAGCCTGGGCGCTGGTGTTGTCAGCGTTCTCCGGAGCCAACGACATCGTGTTCGGCTCGACGCGGGGGTGTCGCCGATCTGGGGTGGAGGGCAGCGATACCTCGATCGGTCTGTTCATCAACACCCCGCCCGTCCGCCTCGAACTCGACCCCGCCGAAACGGGCCTGGAGTTGGTGTCCCGGGTACGCCAGCAGCAACGGGACAAGCGAGCTCACGAGCACACCGCGCTGACCGACGTCATCGCGGTGTCGCCGTCGCATGGCGGCGAACTCTTCGAGTCGATCGTGGTGATCAACGAACGGCACCAGGGAACACGACTGAAGGAGATCAACCCGGGGTTCGCCAACCGCAGTTTCGACCTCCACGACCAGACCAACACACCGCTCAACCTCCTTGCGTTCACCGACGACGACGTTCACTTCAAGCTGTCGTACGACCTCCGCCGCTTCTCCCCCGAAGGGCTCTTCAGGGTGCGGGAATTGTTTGTCGCCATCCTCGGCGCCCTCGCCGCGGACCCGACGGTGCCAGTGGGCGAGCTTCCCCGGGTCCCGGAGTCAGACCATGCCGAGTTGGCAGCGGTCAATGACACTTCTGTCCCCCTACCTGAGGCCACGATCGTCAGCCTCTTCGAGGCGCAGTCCCAGCGCAGCCCAGACGCCGTTGCCACAGTGTTTCGCACTACCGAGATCACCTACCGGGAGCTCGACGAACGAGCGAACGCCGCCGCCATCCAACTCCGCGACCTCGGCGTCGTCGCCGACACCATGGTGGGGGTCCTCATGGACCGTTCCGTCGAGATGTTGGTGGCACTGCTCGCCATTCAGAAGGCGGGAGGGGCATACGTGCCGATGGACCCGCAGTATCCCGCCAGCCGCATAGAGATGATGCTCGAGGACTCGGCCGCACCGATCGTCTACGCCGATATCGCCCACCGAACCTCTGTGCCGACCAGTGTCGCCACTGTGCTCGGCCCGGATGATCTCCAGGCGCGATCCGCCGACCGATCCGATGCGGAGGTCGACGGCAACGACCTGGCCTACGTGATCTTCACCTCGGGCTCGACCGGCCGCCCGAAGGGCGTACAGCTCGAACACCGAAACGTCGTCAACTTCTTCACCGGCATGGACGACGCGCTCGGCCACAGCGCCGAGAGCGAACCGGGAGTCTGGCTCGCCGTCACCAGCATCTCGTTCGACATCTCCGTACTCGAGCTCTTCTGGACCTTGACTCGCGGCTTCACGGTGGTCATCCAGGAGGAGGAGAGTCGGTTCGGCGAGTCCGCCGCAACCAGCTCAGCGATGGACTTCAGCCTGTTCTACTTCGCCTCCGCCGCAGGCTCAGACCCCTCCGATCGGTACCGGCTACTGATCGAAGGAGCGAAGTTCGCCGATTCCCACGGCTTCACCGCGGTGTGGACACCCGAGCGACATTTCCATGAGTTCGGCGGCATCTATCCCAATCCGGCCCTGACCGGCGCCGCGGTGGCGATGGTGACCGAGAACGTCGGCATCCGGGCGGGCAGCGTCGTGCTGCCATTGCACAACCCCATCCGTTGTGCCGAGGACTGGTCCGTGGTCGACAACCTGTCGAAGGGTCGAGTCGGCCTGTCGTTCGCGTCGGGATGGCACGCCAACGACTTCGTCCTGGCCCCCGACAACTACGAGAACCGCCGCCAGCTGATGGCAGATGGAATCGAGACGGTGCTCGCCCTGTGGCGCGGTGAATCGGTCACCGCCACCGGGGGCGCAGGAACGCCAGTCGACGTCACGATGTATCCGCCGCCGATCCAGACCCGGCCTCCGCTCTGGGTCACGGCAGGCGGGAGTCCGGCCACATTCGAGAACGCCGGTCGGCTCGGCGCATCGATCCTCACCAACCTGCTGGTGATGAACGAGGAGGATCTCGTCGCCAACGTCACCGCCTATCGCAAGGCCTACCGGGAGGCCGGGCACGAGGGCAACGGACACGTGAGCCTGATGCTCCACACGTTCGTCGGGGCCGACGACGAAACCGTGCGTCGACTCGTCAGAGAGCCGTTCCTCGAATACCTGCGCACCTCCACCGACCTGATCAACAAGATGCAATGGGAGCAGACCTCATTCGCCAAGGCCGGCCTCTCGCGTGAACAGCAGAGCGGTCCTGACCTCGCCGACCTGAGCGATGAGGACATGGCTGCGATCATGGACCACGCGTTCGACCGGTACTTCCGGACCGCAGGTCTGTTCGGCACGCCGGAATCGTGTGTGGCGACGATCGACCGGCTCAACGATCTCGGGGTCGATGAAGTCGCCTGTCTGATCGACTTCGGCGTCGACGACGACGAGGTACTCGCCTCTCTCGAGCACCTCGATCGCCTCCGTCGGCTCGTCAACACGGCCGTTTCGACCACCGACACAACCGATGGGGCCGCCGAGAACGAAGGGACGTCCTCCGGCTACGGGCTCATCGACCAGATGAACAGCCGGGCGGTCACGCATTTCCAGTGCACGCCATCACACGCATCGGTTGTCGTCGCCACACCCGGGGGACTCGCGGCGCTGGCTCGTCTCGACAAGCTGATGCTTGGAGGCGAAGCACTGCCTCAAGCACTCGCCGATCGCCTCCGGCCCCAGATTCGCGGCGGCCTCCTCAACATGTACGGCCCGACCGAAACCACCATCTGGTCATCGGTTGCGCCGGTGGAAGCGGCCGGTCAGCAGATCACGATCGGGAAGCCCATCGCGAATACCGAGATCCACATCGTTGATCCCGCGATGCGAGCCAACCCGATCGGTGTCCCCGGGGAGCTCCTGATCGGCGGAGCGGGCGTGGCCCGCGGTTACCTGCACCGGCCGGAGCTGACCGCTGAACGTTTCATCAACCTGCCCGCAGCCGGGGGCCGGCGCGTCTACCGCACCGGCGACCTTGCTCGAATCCTTCCGAATGGCAACATCGAGTTCCACGGCCGGCTCGATGACCAGGTGAAGATCCGGGGCTACCGAATCGAGCTCGGCGAGATCGAAACCGTCATCGGGCGCCACGACACAGTTCGGGAGGCGGTGGTCGTGGCCCGACCGGGCGCCACCGGTGAGCCGCAGCTTGTGGCCTACATGGTTCCTGACGACACAGAACCCAGTGGCCGTGCTGCCGCGTGGGGTGAGCTCTGGGATTCGACCTATGCACAAGGCGATGCCAGCGACGCAGCTTTCGATGCAACCGGTTGGCTCGACAGCTATACCGGTGAACCCGTTCCAGCCGAACAAATGGCGGATTGGGTCGACCACACCGTCGCTCGGATCAACGAGCTGTCCCCTCAACGGGTGCTCGAGATCGGGTGCGGCACGGGCATGATCCTCTTTCGCCTAGCCCCTGCCGTCGACCGGTATGTCGGTCTCGACCTGTCGCACCATGCGGTCAGTCGGATCCAGGCCCAGGCCACCGCTCTCGGCCTTGACCAGGTGGAGGTCTCGGTCGGCGCAGCCGATGCATTACGCGACCTGCCGAGCGAACGCTTCGACACGATCGTGATCAACTCGGTGGCGCAGTACTTCCCTTCAGCCGACTATCTGGTTGAAGTCATTCGAGGCGCGATCGAGCGGCTCGAACCGGGCGGCACCTTGTTCCTCGGCGATCTTCGCAGTCACCGCCACGCGCCACTCATGGCAGCCGACATCGAGCTTGCCCACGCCGATGAGGGCGCCACTATCGCATCACTCGGCGAAGCCGCCGCTCTTCGAGTAGAGGCCGACAGCGAGTTGGTCATCGATCACCGGTTCTTCGATCATCTCGTCGCAGAACTCGACGAACTCGCCGACCGCCGGATCATGCTCAAGGTCGGCTCCTTCGACAACGAGATGTCGAGGTTTCGCTACGACGTCACCCTCTGCACTGTCGGTGGCGAGCCGGTGGAGTCCGTCGACCCGGTGACCGCCAAGCTCGACACGTCGACTGCAGCCACGATTGCCGAGGGCCTCGCCACGGTGCTGGCCGAGACACCGCCGCTCGTGCGGGTGACCGGGATCAGCAATGCCCGCCTGACGGCGAGCGCCCGAGCGCACGCTGCCGCGCTCGCCGGGAAGAGTGGCACAGTGGGATCACTGCGCGAGGAACCCGCTGCCGGCCTGAGAACCACGGATCTACTCGGCCTTGTCGACGGCTACGACATCCACTTCGAGTGGAACGAACAAGAACTGAGCCAGTTCGACATGGTGCTCACCGATCCCAAACGGCGGGTGACGGCAACGCGAACCGCGGTCGGCCCTGGCGAGTGGAGTTCCTACACGAACACCCCGGCTCAGCACACCACGAGCACACTTGTGCCCGATGTTCGAGGGGCGCTTCGTGAATCGCTACCGGAGTTCATGGTGCCCAGCGCGTTCGTGCTCCTCGGCGCCATGCCGCGAACTCCGAACGGCAAGATCGACCGTAAGGCACTGCCCTCGCCCCGTCGTGATCGAGGCGAGGCTGCGGCCGAATCCGTGGCCGCCGAGGGCGACATCGAAACCGCGATCGTCGGCGTCTGGCAGAACCTGCTGGCGCTCGACACGATCGGTGTGGAGACCAACGTCTTCGATCTCGGCGCCAACTCCCTGCTGATGGTTCAAGCCAGCACCCAGATCAGTGCGGCAGTCGGCCAGGATGTCTCTCTCGTCACGTTGTTTCGCTACCCGACCGTTCGTTCGCTGGCGGCGTCACTCGGCCCGGCCGATGGCGGCACCGCGGTGGAGGAAAGCCGCCAGCGAGGCGCGAGTCGTCGAGAGGCGATGCAGCGGCAACGCGACACTCGACGCCGTCGTTAGCCACGCCTAGCGACGCCGTAGCTGCATCCGAACCTCGTCCTTGCACGGGTCCGATGGAAGCGGTTGCACGTCATCGGTGGTGACGAAACCGCAGCGCTCATAGAGGCGCTGGGCTGGTTCATTCCCGCGGGTCACCCACAACTCGACCGAATCATCGCCTGCCCAGTCGAGGACTGCATCCACAAGGGCCCGGCCGACCCCGAGTCCGCGAGCCGTCGGAGCAGCCCACATCGAGACCAGCTCGACAACACGCTCGGAAAGGCGATGACCTCCGACGAGGCCGACTACGACATCCTCGTGCTCGGCGAAGAACGTGGCCCCTATGGTGCCGCGGGACCAACCGTCGGCTCGTCGATCCCACTCGTCGACGCCGTACTGCGCCTCCTCTTCGTGGGTGCGAGCAAACGCAGACGGAGTATCGGCGAGGGCCGCGAGCCGGACGGCTCGGAGCACGGCCCCCTCACCGGGTCGGATGCGGCGGGTGGTGATCACCCTCCAATCATCTCGGACCGGCCGCGCCTGCGCAGGGAATTCTCAGCGTGACGTGATCAGAAGGCCGTGACTCGAGGGGCGCTGGTGGTCGACGGTTCCGCCGTGACCCGGCTCAAGGCGACGAGATGACCATGCCATTTCGCCATCCGCCGGAGGTCGCGCTTGGCCGGGTCAGGGTTGTGAGAGATCCACCGCATGGACGTCTATCGGTGACGAATCCCCCACGGTTAGGTCATTGGGCCCCGCGGCCCGGTCTCCACCTGACGATGGTCCTCACCCGGCGCTCGCGCCACCACGATCGGCATGGTTCACGATCGACATGGTTCACGTCAGGCGAACAGGGCGGCGAGGCGTTCCTTGGCCTTGGCGTCGCCGAGCGGCCGACCGATGATTGCCTTGTCGGCCGTGACGATCACCGGCCGCTGCAGCAGCTTGGGGTGTGCCAAGAGAACGTCCACCACCGCGTCGACATTGCCGACATAGTCATCCTCGTTGAGTTCCAGCTTCGCGAACTGGGCGTCCTTGCGGACGAGGTTCTCAACGGGATCCTCCAACTTGGCGATGATGTCGCGCAACGTCGCCTCGTCGGGCGGCGATTTCAGGTAGCGGATCTCTTCGAACTCGACGTTCATCTCCGTGGCGACCGCCACGGCGTTCTTGGACGAGTTTCAATTGGGGTTGTGGTAGATCGCAGTCATCGGATGTCGATCCTAGGGCCCGCGGACGGCCATCGCTGCTGCACCAGTGGTGCAACCACCGACGAGAACTCCCCTGCGAATCGTGCCAGCCCGGGAAGAAGCTCCGGCTCGAGGCGAACCGTGTGCAAGAGCAGGGAACGCCCGAAGAACTCGAAGGAGATCTTCCCCTCACCGCGCAGGATGAGATCGATCATCTGGGCGTCGAGCAACGCGCGGGCAAACTCCCGATCGTCGCTGATCACGTGGTAGCTGCGGTTGAAGAACTCCGACTCCGTATCGATGTCGAGTCGAGTGGCTGCCGAAAACAGTTTCGAAGCCACGTTCTCGCGTGCGATCAGCGTGGTCGGCGCGTTGATGGGGAGCCACGCCACCGCGCCACTCGTGGTCGATCCTTGATGCTTACGAACGACTCGCGTCGTGCTTGGTGGTCCCAGCCGTCTCCCGCGGAGCTGGGGCTGACCATTGGTCTGCTCGATCTGTTCGGACTCGGTCCACCCGCGTACGTCGAAGGCGTGGACATCGCCGGAGGGCGTCGCCCAGGTGACGACATTCGTCGCCGTCCACCCTTGCCCATCGGCGGACGGAAACGTTCGGAAGCGAATTCGCCCGAGACCCGCCCCGTCTTGTTCCCGGTAGCGCATACCCGAGGCTGTGGCTGCCCGGGCCACCAACCGTTCACGGCCCCGGTGGATGACCAGACTCCGAAGCATCCAGAGCCCGATGACCAAGGCGACGATGAGGATGACCCACGGCGTCCACCATTGCTCGCTGAGCCACTGCCAGGCATCGTCCTCAGCGGGACGCCCGATGGTGGGCTCATCGATTTGGGTCGGCCGGTTCACCTCTCCCTGATCGGTAGGTGACCACCCAGGATTGAGAAGCTCAGATGGCCTCGGCGCCGCGCTCACCCGTGCGGATTCGAGCGAGGGTCTCGACCGGGGTGACCCACACCTTGCCGTCGCCGATTTTCTCGGTGCGAGCCGACTCGATGATCGCGTCGACCACACTGTCGGCCACGCTGTCGTCGACCAAGACCTCGATCCGGGTTTTCGGGGTGAACGTCACGCGGTACTCGGTGCCGCGATAGGTCTCGCTGTGTCCGCCCTGACGCCCGAATCCTTGAACCTCCGACACCGTCATGCCCTGCACTCCCACGTCGGCGAGAGCCGCCTTCACATCCTCGAGCTTGAAGGGTTTGATAACGGCGGTTATGAGCTTCATGAGCACTGCTTTCGTTCTTGAGGGCTGATCCCTGTGGTTGGTACAAACCTAATCTGCGCCCTCGGCTCGATGGTGGCAAACGACGCTATCTCAACGCAATCTGACGGTGATTGTGCCGGTTTCTCGTACTTTGTGTCGACACAATGACGGGTGTTGGTACAATCTGTGCGTGTACAGCCGCCCGATCGTCACCTATCTCGACCAGTTCGGCATCGAGCGCCGCCTGGTCGTGCGACTCGAAGCCGGCACAGCGATTCCGCGGTACGAACAACTCCGGGCCCAGATTTCGGTGATGGTCGCAGTCGGCCGGCTCGAACCCGGACAACGGCTTCCCACGGTCCGCGACCTCGCGCACCAGCTCGATCTGGCCCCTGGCACCGTCGCGCGGACCTATCGCGAGCTCGAGACCGACGGGATGGTCGTCGGACGAGGACGAGCGGGAACGTTCGTCGTCGACGAGCCCCCGCACTCCGAACCGCTACGCGAACGGCGAGAACGAATCTCCCGCCTGGCCATCAGCTTCGCCTTTGATGCTCGCCAACTCGGCGCCACCGACCAAGAGGCACTTGTCGCCCTCGCGGAGGCGCTCTCCGTCGACTGACCCCAAAACGCGGTGATACCCGCCGCAAGCGGCGGGCATCACGATCACCCCTGGAGGGGAGGTGTTGATCATCGAAGATCCGGATCCAGCACTCAGACCGACAGCACACCGCCGGGGTTACATTCTCGGATCTGAAGCATCCGATTGCGTCAGCTCCGGCTGCGCAGGGCCTGGGCTTGGCTCGCTATCTCATCGCCATCGAGCTCCACAACCCCACCCAGCGCCTCGGCCGGCCACTCGAATGCGACAGCGACCGATCCGGCCTCCGGAAGGGGCCATGCCCACCATTCGCTGGTCTCAGAGCGTCGTGCCGCGGATCGACGATCGTTGCGATCATCCGTTATCGAGCGGGTGCCGAGACGGACAAGTGTCCCCGGCGTCGGTGGGTCCGATCGGAATCTCGGCCGCGGCGTTCGGTTGGAAACGATCTGGCCATCGTCGTAGCGAAGATCGATGGTGACCACATCGGGGGCCGAACGATGAACAGCACCCTGACCCGGCAGCAGTGTCTCCTCCGGCTCCCAGCGCGGCGGGAGCATCCAGTTGTCACATGACGCGATGGTGATCGTGAGGCCGAACCCCTCGGGTCCGGCGACGACGCCGTCGAGGGTGGCCACAGCTGTTTCGCTACGACCGAATAGCTGGGGGCGAGCCGCGGGCAGCGGAACCCGGGCAACCGGGGCGGCATGGGAAGGGCCCCACCATGGCTCATGGGCTACCGATCGACGATCAAGAGCGGCGATCAGGCCTTCGACCTCGGCGCGATCCAGGCGGGCGGCACCGAGCTCCGCCAGGCGGCGGATCTCCCCCAGCCGGACGCCGAGGTTTCGCAGCACTGTCGAAGCGCCGGACCGGGAGTCACGGATCATGGTGACCAGCAGATCGAAGTTCGACAAGCGTTCGGATCCGTCCATCGGCGTGGCGCACAACGCGATCTCGGATCGGGTCGAGAGCGGCGGGTCACCATCCGTTCGGCCATCATCGACACAGTGGTGATCGCGAAGGTGCTTCAGCGCTCGTTCGGCTCGAAGCGGGTCGAGCGCGAAGAGTTCTGTCATCTCGGCCATCTCACCGCGAGCGGTCGCAATGATGCCGAAGAGCAGATGCTCAGTTCCACAATGTTCGTCGCCCATGGCGCCGGCAGTCCCCAACGCCACATCGAGGGCCAACCGCGCACCGGCGTCCAGCAGGAAGCCATTCACCTGATGAACCGTACGCGTCGGCAGCGGCGGCTCACCTGAGTCGTTCGACCCGAATCAACCCGAGACGACGAAGTCCACCGGCAGCGCATTGGTGAGCTCCAGAAGCGAGGCCGGCGAAATGGGAAAGCACGCATCCGGGGCTCCTGCGGCGCCGTAGACGACCTCGTGGTTCAACAGCGCAGGGTCGATCCATGTCGGGATCACCGCCGGATGACCGAACGGCGGCGTGCCACCGATTGCATACCCCGAGGCGGATCGTGCTTCATCGGCCGTGGCCATCCGCACCGCGCCGCCGACGATGCTCGAGAGCTTCTCCAGATCGAGACGGTTGTGGCCGGCGGTGAGGGCGAGAACAGCACCATCGGGGCCGGTGCATACGAGAGACTTGGCGATCTGCGACAGCTCACACCCGATCGCGGCAGCGGCTTGTGCGGCTGTGCGAGTGCCATCCGGGTACCGCACCGGTCGAACCTCGATCGACAGCTCCGCTGCCGCGGCACAGAATCGGGATACTGCATCTTCCTTCGCCATGGTTGCCTCAACCCTCGGGCATGATTTCGATGCCGGATGCACGAGTATTGAACGTGTCGTTGCACACCGCCGGGTTGCCCGTGTCCATGCCCAGGGTGAGCCACGCCTCTCGCTGTGCTGCGGATCCATGGTTCCACTTGTGGGGATCGACGTTGCCACCCATCGACTCCTGGATCGAGTCGTCGCCGACGGCCTCGGCAGCCCGGAGACCCTCACTGAGGTCGCCGCGATCGAGATAGAGGAGGTTGTCGTTGCCCTCGAGGGTTCGTGGTCGTTGCGATGCCTCGAAGGCCCAGACTCCAGCCAGGCAATCAGCTTGCAGTTCGAGCCGTATCGAGAGGTCGTTCACGTCGGCCTGACTTGCACCTTGCTGACGTTGCCGAACATCAGCAGAGACCCCGGTGACGTTCTGGATGTGATGAGCGATCTCATGGGCGACCACGTAAGCGATCGCGAAGTCTCCCGGGGCACCGAACTGCGGACCGGCAAGCTGATCGAAGAAGTCCGGGTCGAAGTAGGCCTTCTCGTCGGCCGGGCAGTAGAAGGGCCCAACCGCCTCGGAGGCGTTGCCGCAACCATCGGTGACGACCGCGTCTTCGAAGATCACCAGGCTGGCGATCCGATAGTCCTCGCCGGCTGCTTCGAAGATGTCGATCCAGGTGTTCTGAACGTCGTCGAACACCGCTTCGTAGAACGCATCCCGCTCAGGCGCGGCGCCGGTCGTTCCATCGCTGGACGCGATGCCACCATCCAGGCCGAGGCCGCCGACATCGAGACCGCTGCCGCCTCCGCCCAGCACGGAGATCGCAATCACGACGATCAGGCCGATGAGACCCATGCCGCCGGCGCCGGCGCCGATCTTGCCGCCCTTGCCCGTCGGGAAGGGAAGACCGCCCATGCCGCCGGCACCACCACGGGCTGCGCCTCGGTATTCGACGTTCTTGCTGCGGTAGCCGCGGCGAACTTTCACCATGATTGGGGGACCTGTTCTCGTGTGTGGTCGTGCTGGTTCCCTGCCCACCGAGGCCAAGTCGGCCTCACCACGCGGGGAACCGTAGAGTACCGCCCATGCCAGGGCCATTGGACGGGGTGAAGGTTGTCGAGTTGGGCGTGTGGATCGCCGGACCGGCGGCGGGCGGGATCATGGCGGACTGGGGAGCCGACGTCATCAAGATCGAGCCCCTTGGTGGTGATCCCAGCCGCACGTTTCGCTACATGCTCGGCGGCGACATGCCGACCAACCCGATCTTCGAGATGGACAATCGATCGAAGCGCTCCATCGCTCTCGATCTCACCACCGAGACGGGTCGCGAGATCGCCGAGGAGCTGATCAGCGACGCCGACGTGCTCGTCACGAACGTGCGCCTGGCCGGCCTCGAACGACTCGGCCTCGATCCTGACTCCGTCAGGCAACGTCACCCCCGGCTGATCTACGCCGCCATTACGGGGTACGGGATGGACGGCGAAGACGCCGATCGAGCGGCCTTCGACATTCTGGCCTTCTGGGCCCGTTCCGGAATCGCCAACATGTTGACCCCACCCGGCCAAGACCCGCCGTTCCAGCGCGGCGGCATGGGCGATCACAACGCCGGCCTCGCCGCGGCAGGCGCCATCAGTGCGGCGCTTTTCCACCGCGAACGAAGCGGTGAGGGGCAGCTTGTCTCGACCTCGTTGTACCGCGAAGGCCTCTATACGTTGAGCTTCGACCTCTCCGTCACGCTCGGTTGGGGGCTCACCCTCGAGACCGGCAAACGCGACACGATGAGGAACCCGGCCAACAACAACTACGTTGCCGCCGATGGCCGCCGTTTCTGGGTGGTCGGACTCGAAGCCGACCGGCACTGGCCGCCACTCGCCCGTGTTCTGGGCCGGGCCGACTGGCTGGACGACGAACGCTACGCCACGGCCGCCGACCGGGGTGATCATGCCGAGACCCTCATCGCCGCCATCGATGCGATCTTCGCCACGAAGCCACTCGACGAATGGGCCGAGATCTTCGCCACCGAACCCGACTTCTTCTGGGCCCCGGTGAACAGTCCCGAGGACCTCTTGACCGATCCACAATTCTACGCCGCCGGTGGACTCGTCGAGGTTCCCGATGGGATCGGGTCGACGAGCATGATCGCGACACCGGTCGATTTCCACGGGACGCCGTGGGCGCCGCGCTCCCTTGCCCCTGATCTGGGCGAGCACAGTCGCGTGATCCTTGGTGAGCTCGGTCGTGGCGACCAGATGGATGCTCTGCTCGCGACGGGGGTCGTGGGTGAGCCGACGATCGAGGTCGCCGAGTGAGATGGGCTGAGCTTCGGGGATTCGTTGCATTCGCCGCCGTGGTGGGTGCGATCGTTCTTGCGTGGACTGCGATCGAGAGCCGTGAGGTGACGTCGGTGACCGCCACCACGACCACCACGTCGACCTTGGCGACAACCGTCGCGCCGACGACCACCCTCAGTCCGACTGAGGCGGCGGACTCGCTGTGTCGCGAGACTGCCACTCTGTCCGCGGAGATCGGGCTCCTGCCGTCTGATGTCGGACCTGGTCCGGTTGCTCATATCGCCCTCGACTACTACACGCGGATCAGGGATCTGGTCCCGCCGGACATCGCTCCGGAGATGGTGGCCGTCATCGGCTTCTACGAGGACTTCATCGCCACCGGCGAGGCTCTCGACTACGACCTCGTCAAGATCATCATCGAGGGTGACAAGGAGAAGTACCAACAACTTGTCACTCGTCCGGCACCCGGTCTCGAACGTGTTCGCGGAGTCGTGACCGAGACGTGCGGTGTCGATGTCCCTGAGCAGTACCGGGTCAGCTCCGGTGGTTTCGATGACCTCGAGGATCGCTTGCTCGATCCGCCCGACGACTAGGCGAGCCGATCTCAGTCTGAAAGATCGATCTCACCGCGAGAGACGGCAAGGGGGCCGGTGCGGTCGTAAGACGTTGCCGGTTGTGGCGCCTGAAACAGGTAGCCCTGCATCAGGTCGATGCCCAGGCTCTCGGCGATGTCACGTTGCTCGATGGTCTCGATGCCTTCAGCGATCACATCCATGCCGACCGAGGTGGCCATTGCTGCAGTTGCGCCGACGACGGTTCGAGACACGTTGTCATGGCCGAGCCGGGCGATGATGGACCGATCGATCTTCACCAGGGACACGATGTCGAGCTCGCGGATCCGGGTGAACGACCCGTGGCTGTTGCCGAAGTCGTCGATGACGATTCTGCAGCCGAGTTCGGAGAGTCGTTGTAGCACCCGGCTCTCATCGTCGGCTCGTCGCAGCAGTAGCTCTTCGCGGACTTCGAGGTGGAGTTGGCTCGCGGGGATCCCTGCCCAGCCGACGATGTCGGCGACACGATCCGGAAACGAGGGGTCGACCAGTTGGCGCTCCGCGAGGTTCACCGAGACACTGAACGACGGCTCGTTGGCGTAGAAATGGTTCCAGACCGAAGTCTGGGCGGCCACCTCTCGAAGCACGACCTCGCCGAGACGGGCGACGACGCCGGCTTCCTCGGCGATCGTCAGGAAACGGTCGGGACCGAGCACCCCATGGATCGGGTGCTGCCAGCGGATCAACCCTTCGAGGCCGACCGTGCGTTGCTCGCGGCGAGAGACAATCGGCTGGTAGTGAACGTGGAACTGGCCGTCGGCGAGCGCGGGCACAAGGGCGCGTTCGACGGCGAGGCGGTCGAGTTCGCCGTCGCGTTGGTCGTCGTTGTACTGCTGAATGCCGAGGCGTCCACGTTTGGCGCGGTACATCGCCTGGTCTGCTCGGGCGATCAGCTCGGTGGCCGAGGCGGGCTCTCGACGGTTCGCCGTGGCGATCCCGATCGATGGCGTCATCATCACGCTGCCTTCGTCCTGCTCGAAGGGTCGCGCGAACTCGGCACGAATCTTGATGGCGACGTCATGAACCGCCGTCGGGCGATCGAGCCCGGTGCACACGACCACAAACTCATCACCGCCCATCCGTCCGACGATGTCCTCGCTGCGGACGGTGTCGCTCAACCGGTCGGCGAACGCTTTCAGCAGCTCGTCGCCGGCATCATGGCCGAGGGGGTCATTGATGGTCTTGAAGCCATCGAGATCCAAGAAGAGCACCCCGACAACACCGTCGTGACGATAGGCCGCGCTCAAGCTGGCCTCGAGGCGAGAGTGGAGCTCGTCTCGCGTCGTCAGGCCGGTGAGGCCGTCGCGTGTTGCCCGCTGTTCCAGGTCTCGCAGTCGCTGGCGACCAGCGGCACCCACGGCGCCGGCTGCCACCGCGCCAATCAGCACTGCAGCGCTTCCCAGTGGTCTGAGCCACCGCCGTCGATCATCTGTCACGCCCATGAGCAGAGTCTTCGGTCTCTTTGAACCCCAGGATGAACGACCTGGCGAAAGTCGATTCGTTCGACCCAGGTTTCGTGGCCCGGAAGCAGGCCGTCCGGCTCACTTCGCGGTGATTCCCAGTCGCCGAGACGACGGAGGCTGTCTCGGGCCGCTGCTCCCAGCCACCTGTTGCCCCACTCGGGGTGCCACTATGAGCGCGTGCTCGTTTCCCCCCTTCGGCGCTCCACCATCGTCGTTCTTGCCCTTGGCATGGCCGCAGGCGCGTGCTCGGACGACTCCCGAGATGCGTCGAGCACGACGACGGTCTCGCTCGCGGTCACCGAGCGAGGAGACGAGATCCGAGAGTTCGGCATCTGGCCGGTCGACCCCGCCTCACTCGATGGCGCTACCCCCGAGTTGTGGACGATCGAAGTGCTCGATGTCCTCCCCCACGACGCTGATTCGTATACGCAGGGTCTCGAGCTGGCCGATGATGTCCTCGTCGAGAGTCGCGGCCGATATGGCGACTCCGAGATCCGGCTCGTCGATCCGCTCACCGGCGACGTGCGCGCCGCGGCCTCGCTCGATGATGACGAGTTCGGCGAAGGGGCCACCGTGGTCGGCTCCACCATCATTCAGCTGACGTGGCGCGAAGAGGTGGCGTATGTCTGGTCCCTCGACGATCTGACTCTGGTTGATCAGTTCGCATACATCGGCGAGGGGTGGGGACTCTGTGCCGAACCTGACCGTCTCATCATGAGCGATGGCTCTGCGACGCTGACATTTCGGGACCCGACGGACTTCCAGCCGATCGGCACGGTCGAGGTGACGCGGGCCGGCTTCCCGATTCCGCTCCTGAACGAGCTCGAGTGTGTCGACGGTCTTGTGCTGGCCAACGTCTTCGAATCGGACTTGATCGTGGTGATCAACCCGAATACCGGGCACGTGCTCGCCACGGTGGACGTCTCCCGGCTCAACCTGGTGATCGATCGTCCCCGGGTCGATCGTGCTGTGCTGAACGGCATCGCCCGGTGGTCTGAGGACTCGTTGGTGCTCGGCGGCAAGTGGTGGCCGGAGATGGCAGAGGTCAGATTGGTGACCCGCTGATCTCAGGCAGCTGTCAGACCCCCGCCGTAGAGTCGCCTCATCGCTGATCACCCGCCACCGCTCTACGGCCTCGACATCGAGACCGACACCACCATCAACGGACTCGATCCGTCGGTGGCGGCGGTTGTGGCGGTGGCGATTGCGGGCCCTGTCAGAGATTGGGTGCTCGACGGCGACGAGGCCAAAATCCTTGCCGACACCGATCGGATTCTGCTCGAACTCGACCCTGGGGTGATCGTCACGTGGAACGGGGCGAACTTCGACCTGCCATTCCTGGCCGATCGAGCTCGCAAACATTCGCTTGCGCTCGGCCTCAGAATGATTCACGACCCCGAAATGGCCGGGCGCCACGACCCTCTCCCCGGGCACCCCGGCCCCTACCGGGCCCGCTGGCACCGGCATGGGCATCTCGACGCGTATCAGCTGTACCGGGCCGACGTCGGTGCCATCCTCGGTCTCTCCTGTGGCTTGAAGCCGCTTTCGCGCTATGTCGGCTTGCCTGTCGTGGAAGTCGATCGAGAGCGGATCCATGAGCTCTCGGTCGCCGACCAGCGGGCCTACGTCGCCAGCGATGCTCAGCTGGCCCGGGCGTTGGCCCAGCGGCGTCCCACCGCACTGGCGGCGATCGATCAGCTGTCGGATTCGATCGGTTGATAGCCGGCCACATCGTGGTGTGGGGTGTCGAGATACACCTTGGCCTCCGGAGCACCGGCGAACTTGCCGTGGCTCCAGCGAACCTCGACATGCCCCTCGATGATCCGTGAGCAGTCTCGTTCGCGGTCGAAGATGTCGGCCCGCCAGCGCACGGTCGGCTGGCCGGCGTGCTCGCCCCACATGTCAAACGATCGCACCTTGAACCGGGTGCGAAAATCCCATGGCGTGGTGACCCGATAGCGCAGCGGCGACCCTTTCAGGTCAGCCCCCAGGACGAAGTAGGGCGCTGCCTGGAGGCGAAGCACACGCCACAGGAACTCCTCGCGTTCGCCGGCAGTGGAGAGGCGCGAGAGTAGGTGGGCCGCACTTGATCGAGAGATCTCGAACGCCACGAGTTCCCAGGTTTCGCGCAGGTCGGCCGGCCAACGACCGCGCAAGGATGTGCGGAGTTGTTCCCTGCCGGCGGCGTCGAGGTCAGAAACGTGCGGTGGAAGCGCGGTGTCGCCGAGGTGCTGGCGCGCCGCGGCGTACAGCTGCTGGTACGACTCTGGGGCGACCGTGAGAAACCAGTCGTCGGCGTTCTTCGAACGTTCGGCGAGGCCGCGGTCGAAGAGGTGCCATGGCGAGGCGTTGTGCAAGATGTTGCTGCCGTATTTGCAGCTGATGAGATACACGTGGTCGACCCGTAGGTCCGCGGGGATCTGCTCGTAGGCCGGGGGACGGTGAGGCCCCTTCCACTCGACGAGCCAGGGCGGCCGGCCCCGTAGCCCTTGGTCACAGCGGGCGAAGACGGATCCGTTGTCCCATGCGGTGGCGAAGACGTCGGCGTGCTTGTCGACTGCGAACGCATCGTCGAGTCGGTCGTAGATCGGATCATCGACATTGGTGATGAATCGGGGCCTCGCCGCCAGCGCTCGTTCGAGGTCACGGAATCCGAAGAGTCCGAGACCGGTGACGATCTCGCTGACTTCGGTGCGGAGATCAGCCACGGCTCAGCGTGCAGAGAACGACTCGGCAACAGCACCGCGCTCGGCGAACAGTCGAGTGAACTGGAGCTGAGCGCCGATCATGTCGGCGGGGAGGTCGTCGTGGCCATAGACACTCTTGCCGTCGTAGACGTCGATGCCGGTGCCGGTGGCGCGTATCCACGCGACGGTGGCGTCGCCCCAACGCTCCTCCAGTAGGGCTTCGCGGATCGATTCCGATCGATCGGCGAGCAAGGCGGGGTCGGTTCGGGCCACCACTTCGAGTGCGAGCACACGATGCAACAACTCGAGGTCGTCCGCGAGAAAGATCGACGGCGGCTCGGTGTGGACAACGGCGTAGGCGACGGTGGCCATGATGATCAGGTCGGCCGCGCCCGAGCGGCTTCGTAACGCCCGATGTCGGCCTCGGACCAGAACCCCGGGCTCGGCAGGACGGCCGCTCCTTCGGCGTAGGCCCGGAGGCGAGCGACGCCGGCCTCATCGAACATCTCGACCGCGTCCCAGACCTGGTCGGGACCGACCGCACGAAGCGCCTTGTCGCCCTCGCTTCTCTCCTTGGGCAAGTTGGACGTGAGCACGAGCACCCGGCTCGGATTCAACGGTTCATCGGTGGCCCGCAGCACATGGATGCGCCCAAGCGTCTTCCAGAGGGTGTCGGTGCGCATCAGACCGGGCCGCACGGTGGTGAACGCACCCGAGACGTCGACGTAGAACTGACCACCCTCGTTGTCTTCGACAAGGAAGTTGAATTGAACACCGACCTTGGGGACCTTGACGGGGCTCTTCACGATCTCGAAGCCGGCGTCGACCAGCACTCGCTCAGCGATGTCGGCTGCCTTCTTGCCCTCGCTCGTGGCTCGTGCCTGGAAGAACTCCTGGCGATCCTCGTCGTCGTCGGGTTGCTCGAAGAGTTGATCTTCGCCCAGCACTTCGACGGCCCGAATGCGAGGGCGGGCCTGCTCGGCCTCGAGTCGCTCGCGGGCGATCTCGCAGTACTCCGGATCCAGGTCGAAGCCAAAGCCGCGCCGGCCGGTGCGTTCGGCGGCCACGAGCGTTGAGCCCGAGCCGAGGAACGGGTCGAGCACGACATCACCCTCATAGGTGTAGAGATCGATCAATCGGCGAGGAAGCTCCACCGGGAACGGCGCGGGATGCTGGACCCGACGGGCCGACTCTGGGCTGATCTTCCAGACGTCGAGAGTGGCTTCCATGAAGTCGTCGGCGGACAAGGAGCTCGCGTGCGGGAGGCCGCGCTCCTCCCGTCCCTTCGACAGCGCACGATCGAAACGCCCCTTGCTGGCCACGATCACCCGCTCGGTGAGATCGCGCAACACCGGGTTGGTGGCCTTGCGGTACGAGCCCCAGGCAACCGAACCGGTGGCACCCTCGGCTTTTTGCCAGATGATCTCGCCGCGCAGAAGCAGGCCCAGGTCGTCTTGCAGGATGGAGATGACATCGGCCGACAGGCTGCGATACGGCTTGCGACCGAGGTTGGCGACATTCACCGCAATTCGTCCGCCCGGCTCGAGCACGTCGACACACGAGCGAAAGACGTCGTGCAGCATCTTGAGGTAGTCGAGGTAGGAGGTGGGGACACTCGGGATCGAATCCCGGGTATCGGGGTCACCGGTGACCGCCAGCTCGTACTCTTTGCCGACGAAATACGGTGGCGAGGTGACAACGAGGGCTACCGAGTTGGCCGGGAACACTTCGGCGATGTCGCGGCTGTCACGATTGTGAATCGGCGCCAGGTTCCCCGGCATCACGTTGACGGTGTCGTCGGCGGAGATCTCCGGAGCATTGAATCGGCCATAGAACTCCGAAGAGTCATGGCTCTCTCGCCGACCCACACCAAAAGCGGTGGTCGCCGTTGCTCGCTTGCGTTCAGTCACTGATCCTTCTCCGGTTCGGGGCGAATCCTAGGCGTGTCCCACTCTGACGAGGGGGTATGACACTCCCGATCCTTCGCGGCACACGTCGGGCTGTCATACCGGGCTGTAAGACTGACGGCAGGCTCGCCGCCCGCCGGCACGCGAACCCCTCGCGATCCGGGGCGATCGTCATCACCCGTCTCCCTCAGGAGCATGATGCGATCCGTCTCCCTCTCCTTGTCCATCCTTGCCCGCACAGCAAGCGACCTGCGCCGCCCGCTCGGGCGATTGAGCGCTGCACCCAACGAGCTTTGTCCTCTGGATTCGCTTTCCCGTCCCGAGCGGTGGCTGTGGATGCACGGTGTTCGATGCGGCCCGGCGATCGGCGAGGTCGCGGTCCCGTGCGGCTGGTGTGTCGAAGCCGAACAAGCGATCACGGTGGCCGCGGATCGCACCGGTGAGGTGCTGGTCTTTGAACCCTGCTTGCGCGAGACCCGTCGGCCCGATCTCGTCGAAGACCTGCTTGCCGACGCAACGCTTCGCGTCCTCGGGGCTTCCACTCCTGCGCCGATCTCCTGTCCGAGCGCCCTGAGCGATGTCTTCTGGCTCGACCAGCTGCTGGAGATCTGCCTCCTTTCGCCATTGGGCGAACCGCCGCCTTGGCCGGTGTTGGCAGCCTCGCATCCGTGCGCATCAGGCGCGGCCACGCCCGAGTTGATTCGCCATGAACGCGACCGCACGTTGTCGACCTGGGCGGAGTTGCGAAGCGACGTCATTGGCGCCCGGATGTCGTGGGTGCCGGTGACCCCGGCACTCGCGGCCTGGTTCGATGAGGGTTCGTTGGCAAGGTGGTTGCATGCCTGTTGCCCCGAGGTGTCGACGATGCTCGATGAGCTGGCGGAGCTGCTCCGTGAGGCCGATTTCCAACGCGTTCTGGCGACGCTGGCACCGATTCGGCCGTGAGTCGAGGTGTTCACAGCCGTGATTGATTCAGGGCCGGAGTGCCTCAACTGTCGCACCGCGTTTGCGAAACGGGTAAGAGCTGGCATCCTTGGGCAGCGGTGCAGTGCAATTATTCGAGGACGGTTCTTCTGTGAGCTACAAGCCTGGCGACCGAGTCGTGTATCCCCATCATGGGGCGGCAGTGATCGAGAAGAAGGAGAAGCGCACGGCGTTCGGTGAAGAAACCGAATACCTCGTACTGCGGATGGCGCACGGCGAGATGACGCTCGCCGTTCCTGTCGACAAGGCCGATGAGGTCGGCATGCGTTGGCCGATCTCCGAGGAAGACGTCGAGGACCTGTTCGAGGTCCTGGGCAAGCGCGACGTGCGTGAACCGGCCAACTGGTCACGCCGTTTCAAGAACCATCAGGAGAAGCTGAAGTCCGGCGACGTGTACCAGGTCGCCGAGGTCGTTCGAAACCTGGCGCTTCGCGATCAGGCGAAAGGCCTCTCCGCCGGCGAGAAGTCGCTGTACACCAAGGCGCGCAATGTGCTCGTGTCCGAGCTGGCCTTCGCCCTCGATGTCGAGGAAGACGACGCCATGGCCAAGGTTGACGGAGCACTCGTCTAGCGACGAGCTCCCCGGTCACGAACTATGCGAGGGCCTTGCGGAGGCCCTTTTCGACGTTTTCGCCGATGCCTTCCAGGGCGACCCCGAGACCGCGGTCGAGGAGCCGGGCGATGCCACTCAATTTGATGGTTGTCGAAACGGTGACCTGGCAGCCGTGCTCGGCCGGCTCGATGTCGATCACGGTGCGGCCGTTGGCCTTGCCGATCACGTCCCACACGATCCGGTCGGGTTCGGTGGACTCGGCGATTTCGTAGACCGCTTCCAGCGCCTTGCCGTAGAACCCGACGGTGACGTCAGCGCGCTGCGAGTTCACCGCCACACTCTCACGAACGCTCGAATCCCAGTGAGGCAGGTTGCCCAGGTCACGAAGATACGTATAGGCGGTGGCGGGTGACGCCTCGACATGGGTGGTGACGGAGTAGCCGGCCATTGGCGTCTTATCGGTTGCGCAGATTCCGGCCGGCGATGGCGGCGAAGAACCAGATCGTGCAGAAGGTGAACACGGGGCCCCAGAACTGTCCGGACCATGAGTCGCTGAGTTCGTGGGCCAGCCCCTGACCGAACGCGGGGGCGAAGAGGGCGGTGGTGATGATCTGGCGGCGAGCGGAGTACCGAAAGAGCATCAACTGTTCACCGACGAAGTCGATCGTGGCGGGGACACATAGTCCCCAGATGAGCCACGTGTCGTAGGCCTCGGGCCATGGGGCGGTGCCGAGATACGAACCAACGGCCACGAGAATGGCCAGGGGGTACAGGGTGAGACAGCGCCGACAGACCGGCCGCCCGCCGATCATGGCGCATCGGTCGTATTCCTCGGGCCAGTGGTGGGAGTGCCACATGGCGCGGCCTGCGGCCCGCTCGCTCTCGCGTGCTTCGATCGAGGCGACGGCGGACGCGAAACGGTCGTCTGCGTCGTTGTCCATCACCGGGAGCGGGGTCCGCGAAAGATCATCCACCGTGTTCAATCGGCACCGAGTCCGACAGCCTGAGCGATCGCGCCGGCCACTTCTCGTGATCTGCCACCAGCAGTGTCGGTTTTGCCACGGTCCGGGTTGTACGGTCAATCCAGAATGGTTGAAGACATCGCGCCGCACGCTTCCCGCTCTCTGAGTGCCTGGGGGGATCGAGAGCAGCGGCGCCGCGATGTTCTGGATGCTGCCGCGCGCACCCTCGAGGAGTCCGGCTGGGCCGGTCTCTCGATGCGGGAGGTGGCTCGCGGTGCCGGCGTCAGTCCCGGTGCCATCTACCAATGGTTCGACGGCAAGGATGAGATCTTCGCCGAGTTGTTCCGTGCGAAACTGTGGGCCGGCGTGGATCGACTCGCCGACGTGCCCGACGATGTCTCCTTGCACGACTTCATCCGCGCCACGCTCGAGTGGGTGATCGGGCTGTGGGCCGAGCTGGGCCGCTATCTCCTCGACTTCACCGACATGGCGCTCGACGCCGGCCAGCGCGACATGGACGACGATCTCGGGAAAGCATTCGTGGAACTCACTGCGATCGCAGTTCTCTCACTGCGTGCTGCCGCCGAGCGAGACGGTGTGGAAATCGTTGTTCACCCCCAACGGCCACGGTGGATGTGGGGCGCAATGATCGGCACCGCCGAGCGAGTGATCGCGCTCAATCTCGATGAGAACCCGGAGGAGCGCGAGGCCTACATCGACTTCGCGGTGCGCAGTCTCGTGGCGAGTCTCAGCGCAGCGTGAGGCCGGCCGAGTACTCGCCCACGGAGATCGTCAAGAGCAGCAGGCGCCACCGTCGCCGACGCTGACGGTGCTCTTGAACGGCGCGGTGTCGTTGGTGCCGAAGTCCTCGGTGTCAGAGAGCTTGACGTACCACTCCCATCGCTCCTCATCGGGGCCGGTGACCCAGGTCTCGGTCTTTCCGGCATAGCAACACACGGTGTCGTTGACGCCGGTCGTGTCCAGTCCGCTGTCGTCGAGGCGCGCTTCGGCGGCTTCGACCTGCTCGCTCGTTTCGGTCTCAACGCCGAGATGGTTGATGCCGAACTCGGCGTTGGCGTTCTCGAACAGCACCAGCTTGAGCGGAGGGTCTTCGATGGCGAAGTTCGCGTAGCCGGGCTTGCGCTTGTAGGGCTCGGTGGCGAAGAGCTTGCTGTAGAAGTCGACGGCTTTGTCGATATCGCTGACGTCGAGGGCGAGTTGCAGGCGCATGGGGTTCTCCTGGTCGGTGGACACAACACTACTTGTATTGATGTCTGTCGATGTATTGATGATGGTCGAATCGTAAGGGTCAGATCCATGCTTGTCAATATGAGTTCGAGAAATATCCACCCGCCCCACAATCCGCCGCGGCCGCTCCCCTCACCCCGATACCCTGCCTCCAGAACGGGACGTGGCGCAGCTCGGTAGCGCACCTGCTTTGGGAGCAGGGGGTCGGGAGTTCAAATCTCCCCGTCCCGACAAAGAAAGACCTGGTCAGAAGCCTAAACGAACTACACACTTCTCTTGCACCCGCCTCTGCGTGCAACTAACGTGCAACTGGCAGCGCACAAGAGGGAGCAGGGTCTTGGCGAACCGGCGGACGTTTGGCGGTATCCGAAAGCTGACCTCCGGGCGATGGCAAGCGAGTTATCTCGATCCCATCACACGGAAGCGAGTCCCCGCAGAGTCAACGTTCGCCACCAAGGCTGATGCGAACCGTTGGCTGTCCTCAGTCGAGTTGGCCTTGCAACGCGGTGACGTACTCGATCGTGCCGGACGAAAGAAGACTCTCCGCGAGTACTCCGACTCCTTCATGGCCACGAAAACAGCCCTACGGCCAAAGACGCGCGAACTCTACAGCTATCTCCTCGAGCACCACATCCTCCCACCACTCGGCGAGGCGCCCCTGACGGCCATCACTGCCGGAACGATCCGGGACTGGAACGCCGACCTCCGCTCCGGACGCATAGGTACCACCACTGCAGCAAAGGCGTACAGGCTTCTGCGACAGATTCTCCAGGGCGCGGTGGACGACCGGTTGATCGCAAGAAACCCGTGCCAAATCAAAGGAGCATCAGTCGAGACGTCCAAGCAACGAACAATCCCCTCCGTCGAGGACGTCTTCGCCCTAGCCGACGCAATCGATCCGAGATTTCGAGCGATGGTGCTCCTCGCCGCCTTCGCAGGACTGCGCCGAGGTGAATGCCTTGGCCTTACTCGACGGCACCTCGATCTTTCGGCCGCACCACCGACGGTCACCGTCGAGCAGTCGCGCGTCCAGACCGACTCCGCTGGTTTCATTCTCCAACCGCCGAAAACCGATGCTGGCGCTCGCACCGTCGCCATCTCACAACATCTCACCAGGGAGCTCGAGAGCCATCTGACAACCTACGCACGCACTGATCCGTCGGCATTCCTATTCGAAGCCGAAATGCCCGGCAAACGCAGCTTCCGACGCTCATGGGAACTCGCAACCGCCGCCACGCGGATCGAATGCACCTTCCACGACTTGCGACACCTGGCCGGCACACTCAACGCCGCCGCCGGAGCGACGCTCAAAGAATCGATGTCCCGAATGGGTCACACCTCACCCGACGCCGCGCTCCGATACCAACACGCCGTCGCCGAAAGAGACACTGCAATCGCTGGAGCGATCGACCTCATCATCGAAGCCTCAGCACCGCCTCCCGCCGACGAGGAGCAACATCGGGAAGCGTGACCGACGCGATGACTCGGTCTGGTTCACCTCTGCGGCCTCATGGCGACCGGACCACAACCACGAGCGACGACGGAGTGTCGTGGATGTGTGTCTGCGACCCACCGGCTGGTCTGAGCGTCGCGGTTCGCCCGACCCCGCGCGACCGCGCGGTTCGGTGGATCGCTACTACAGAGTGTGGTAGCCCTTCACTCCGGGCGTTGTGCTGGCGTCAATTCTGCGGGCACGTTTGCAAAGGAGCAAATCTGTGAAGACGAACAAGCGACCACTCGTATCCAAGGGGCGGTGGCGGGCACTCCTCGTCCTCTCCCTCATCGCTCTACTGGCAGCCACGATGTCGCCGGCTGGGGCACACGACCCCGAAGACGGCGGAAGTGACGGCGGGCTCGAAGCGCCACACGATCCTTCGGAAGGGCTGGAGTCTCTGGATTCCAATAGCAACATCATCTCGAGCGGGCCGAACGCCATTGTCACCAAGAACCTCGACGTCGTCGGTCGCGGCGAACGCAACGAAGGCGACGCCACCACCGATGTTTGGGCATACGACGGCTACGCGTACACGGGCACATTCAACAGTCCGTGCGGAGGCGCTGCCGATGCCGGAATCTGGGTGTGGGACGTCCACAACCCGACCAAGCCGAGCCAGGTGACAGTGATCCCGTCCCCCACAGGTAGTCGCACGAACGACGTTCGCGTCGACGGAATGAACTCCGGCGCAGTCCTCGTGCACTCCAACGAGAGCTGCGCAGGTGGCCCAGGCGGATTCGAGATCTACAACGTCGACGATCCAGCCAACCCGGCCTACCTGGCCAGCGTGAGGATCGACGATCCGAATCCGCTCACACCGTTCATCTTCGGGCCAGTGACTGACGTTGGCGTGCACAACCTGTGGTTGTTCGCGCAGGGCGATAAAGACTACGTGGGCGTGACCACGGAAACCGCATACGGAAACTTCCACATCTACGACATCACCGACCCGGCCAATCCCACTCTGGAGTCCTTTTGGGGTGCGGAGGAGTCGTTCGATCCGGGTGTCATCGCAAGTGGCGACTTCACCAGGAACCTGAACGCGGCGATCTGGCTCACCAACGGATTTGGTGCATCGGCGAACCGATTCCTGCACGACGTGACGATCAGCGATAACGGCACTGAGGCCTACCTTGCGAACTGGGATGCAGGGCTCATCCTGCTCGACATTTCCGACCCGGCGAACCCGGCACTCGTTTCCGTCGCCATCGATCCGGTGAACGGATCGCTCGACGGTGAAGTCAATAGCCACTCGGTTTGGCCGAGCGACGACGGCAACATCGTCGTCGAGGGCGAAGAGGACTTCGACGCATGGGCGGGAAGCATTCCGCCCGGCAACCTCACGATGGACGGCCCGGCAACACCAGGCGATCCCACGATCCCGGGTACTGCGATCTCGACCGATGACGGTGACTTCTTCGTAGCGAATCCGACAGGATTGACCGGATCGACCGACGGCACCTCCGTGAGCGTTGACGGAGGCCCCACGTTCGCTGCGATCGAGTTCGCAACCGCTGCGGGTTCACCGACCTTTGCGACGACGGGAACGGTTTCGGGAGACATCGTGTATGTCGGGCGGGCCTGCGGTCTCACCCAGGGTGATGTCCTCGAGAATGCACTCGATTCAGGCGACATCGCCATCGTTCGTCGAGGGGCTTGCGAGTTCGACGAGAAGGCACAAACCGTCGCCGCAGCCGGTGCCGCGGCGATCGTCATCGCGAACAATCAGACATCGACGCCATGGAGCGGTCTACGTATCTGGGACTACACCGATCCGTCAAACCCGGTGCTCGCATCGACGTTCAACACGGTATGCAGCGCCTCGACGGCACCATCTGAGGAGTGTGCAGCCAACGGCACGTATTCGGTGCACAACGTGCAAGTGGAGACACGCGGCAACAAGACCTTCGCCTACATCTCATGGTATTGGGACGGGATGCTCGTGCTCGACGTGAGCGATCCGTACGACCCTGTCGAGGTGGCTCGCTACCTCGACACCACAGGACCGAACGACGGCCTCGCCAACGACTTCTGGGGTGTCTTCAAGGAGGAGGGCAGCCCGTTCCTCTACGGCTCGGACCGTAACGGCGGCCTCTACGTCTTCAAGGAAAAGGGAAGCGGTTCCGGCAAGTAGACCTCCTCGGTCTGGACTCCTGAAGTGATCCTCACGATTGAGTAAGCGGGCGGTGCACGTCGGCTACAACCGATTTGTTCGGTTGTAGCTTGCCGCCGCCCGTGGGGGTGAGCGTGTCGAATACTCATCTGCCCTATGAATCCACGGGTTTCGGGCGTCGGGCTCGCCGTAGCGACGCCGCCGCATCGGCTCCCGCAACAACTGGCACCACGAGCTCGGCTGGCACCCCACCAACGCTGAGCCGTCGGCACTCGACCGGTAGATCCGATAGAAGCGATTCCTAGTCCGTCCAGCCACTCGCTAGCTGGCGACGTCACGCAGCGAAGCCACCCACGATCAAGGCTTGCGGGCTCTGGCCGGAAAAGGACCTTCGCCTCTACCCATACCCCCTTCCGCTATCCATTGTGAATATGTGGATGAGCGTTTCATCCCACGAGGAGGACCTGAAGATGACCTATGAACGAGGTATGCGGCACATGTGGTTGGTAGGTGCGGGCATTGTGGCGGCATTGTTGCTCGGCTGGGGCGTTGGCTGGGCATTGGCCGTGGCCGCTATCGGATGCGGCGCCATGCTGGCCGCGGTGTTCTGGATCGGCCGCAGCTCTATACGCCCGATTCCCGAGGCTTCCACCGACCCGACTGAGATCCCCGCGCATCGCTAGATGGTGTTGACGTGACGACCGGAGACGATTTCTGCACGCTCCCCTGCGCCTGCCTGCAGGACCGCCACGACCCTCGTTTGGTGGTGGTGACCGGTGGCCCCGGCGCTGGCAAGACCGCAGTCCTGGAGATGGCTCGACGCAGCCTGTGCCGCCACGTGCTCGTGCTCCCCGAGGCAGCCGGAATCGTGTTCGGCGGCGGCTTCCCGCGCCGGCCGACCGATGTGGCCCGGCGAGCCTCCCAGCGAGCGATCTACTACATCCAGCGAGAGCTGGAACGGCTCCACGTCGACGAGCAGAACGCTGCTCTGATCTTGTGTGACCGCGGCACACTCGACGGCGTTGCCTACTGGCCCGATACGGCTGAAGAGTTCTTTGTCGAACTCGGTATCAGCCAGATCAGCGAGATCAATCGCTACCACGCAGTGATCCACCTCCGAACACCCACAACGGAGCAGGGCTACGACAATTCGAATCCGCTACGAGTTGAAGGGGCGGCGCAGGCCAGAGAGATCGACGACAAGATCGAACTGACGTGGCGTGATCATCCGCGGCGAACAATCATCGACAGCGCGGTGGCCTTTCCCACCAAGGCGCACCATGCCCTGGCCGCCATTGGTGACGAGCTACCCGCCTGCTGCGGTCCGCTATCAGCATGAGCGCCCACAGGGTCAGGGACCTGGCCTCGGCATACGTCACATGACGGTGCAGGACCGTAACCTCCAGCAGACATTGGCCACGATTGGAAGCGGTCGCTTGGGTCGCGGCCCCCTGCGCGCCGCCCGGCGCGGCCCGATCCCAGAACCGATGCGCGTGAGCCCTCAGCTTCGCCACGAATAGCCGGGTCGGTACCACTACCCCTTCTCGGGTCGATACCATTACCCCCTTAGGGTATAGTCGAAGCGGAGGTTCACCGATGAGTCTTGCCGAGTTGCTCGTGATCATTTCCAGCGTGGCGGTTGCTGGGTTCCTGTCTTGGTTCTTCTTCGGCCCCAAGAGGGCCAGCAAGGCAGCCGTGCGTGACGGCATCCAAGAAGTGCACATCACTGTCAAGGGTGGCTACTCGCCGGACCTCATCCACGTTCAGCAGGGCGTCCCGCTACGGCTCAACTTCGACCGCCAAGAATCCGGTGACTGCACCTCGCGCGTGGTGTTCGCAGACTTCGGTGCATCAAAGACACTGCCGGCGTTTGGGACCGCAACACTGGCGTTTACGCCGGACAAGGTTGGCGAGTTCGGCTTCGCGTGTGGCATGAACATGATCCACGGAACACTCGTCGTCGAACCCGTCGGCGCCCCACAGCACTCAGACAACGAATACGACCATGGGGTCGCCAGCGCGGTCGGCGTGGGCCCGTCCACGGCGGACACCGTGACGACCGAACAGGTCGAGTTCCGCGTGTCGGGGATGTCATGTGCGTCGTGCGTAGTGAACATCGAGTCGGTTCTGGACACGATTCCCGGAGTTGATCGCGTTGATGTGAGCTTCGGGACCGAACGGGCGACTGTCGAGTTCAACCCGGCGCAGGTAACGCCGGCAGAGTTGCTGGCAGCGGTTGCCGATGTCGGGTACCGCCTGGTGCCACGCGAAGCCCCCGGCTCTGGCCACGCCGAGGATCATGAGGCGGCCGAGCGCCAGGCCGAGATACACGATCTTTCGCGTCGTGTCCTGATCGGCGCGGTGCTGGCTGCACCTGTGGTCTTTGCAGTAATGGCTGTCGACTTGTTCGGCGTCGACTGGATGCCTGAGATCTTGTTGGACCGCTGGTTCCAACTGGTACTGATTGCCCCGGTGATGTTCTACACCGGGTGGCCGATCCACCGCACTGGATGGCTCACCCTGCGGCACCGGACCGCTGACATGAACAGCCTGATCACGATCGGCACGATCGCGGCGTTCGGCTACAGCCTTCTGGTCACCATCGCCCCGTCACTTGTCCCCGAGGACGTGCGGGAGGTGTACTACGAGGCGGTTGGGGTCATCATCACGCTGATCTTGTTGGGTCGACTGCTCGAGGTGAAAGCCAAGGCTGGCACTGGCGAGGCGATCCGCAAACTCATCGGACTACAGGCGAAGACCGCAACAGTCATCCGGAACGGTGAAGACTTCGAGGTTCCAATCGAAGACGTCGTGCCCGGCGATGTCGTGTTGGTGCGACCCGGTGAGAAGATTCCCGTCGACGGCGTGATCGTGGACGGCCGATCGACCCTGGACGAGTCGATGGTGACCGGCGAGTCGATTCCGATCACGAAAGAGGCAGGCGACACCGTCATCGGTGCCACAATCAACCAAACCGGCGCATTCCGGCTCGAAGCCACCAACGTCGGCTCCGACACGATGCTGGCCCAGATCATCAAGCTCGTCCAACAGGCCCAGGGGTCCAAGGCACCGATACAACGACTGGCCGACATGGTGTCGTCCTACTTCGTTCCGACGGTGATGTTCGTCGCCATCACAACCTTCGCCACATGGTTCGTGGTCGGCCCCGCGCCGGCGTTGACACTGGCGCTAGTGGCTGCGGTGGCGGTGCTAATCATCGCCTGCCCGTGCGCACTGGGTCTGGCCACCCCGCTATCCATCATGGTCTCCACCGGCAAAGGTGCCGAGAAGGGCATCTTGATCCGGTCAGCAGAGTCTCTGGAGACCGCCCACAAGATCAACACCATCGTGTTGGACAAGACCGGCACCATCACCGAAGGCAAACCCGCCCTCACCGAGATCGTGACCGCCGACGGCGTCGACGAAACGGAGTTGCTGCGACTGGTCGCTTCAGCCGAGCAGGCCTCCGAACACCCCTTGGCCCAGGCCATCGTCACGGGAGCCAGAGAACGCGGACTCACCTTGTCGGAGACGACGGAGTTCGATTCGATCACCGGCAAGGGCATTCGCGCCCTCGTCGACGCTCATGAAGTACTGATCGGCAACCGACGCCTGCTCGACGATGCCGGCATCGACGCCACCGACCTCGGTGCAAGGCTGGATCGATTGGCAGAAGCCGGCAACACACCGATGCTCGTCGCCCTCGACGGCCGACCAGGTGGCGTCGTCGCGGTAGCCGACACCGTCAAGCCGGAATCGGCAGCCGCCATCGCGTCACTACGAGCTCTCGGCATCAGCGTGGCAATGATCACCGGCGACAACGCTCGTACCGCGGCTGCGATAGCCCGCCAGGTCGGCGTTGAGCGGGTTCTGGCAGAGGTGCTACCCGAGCACAAGGCCCTGGAAGTGCGCCACCTTCAGGACGGAGGTGGTGTCGTGGCCATGGTTGGCGACGGCATCAATGATGCTCCCGCCCTGGCCCAAGCCGATGTCGGGTTCGCCATAGGAACCGGTACCGACGTCGCCATCGAATCGTCCGACATCACCCTTATCTCCGGCGCCCTCGACGGTGTTGTCACTGCCATCACCCTCAGCCGATCCACGATGCGCAACATCCGCCAGAACCTGTTCCTGGCCTTCATCTACAACGGCGTCGGCATCCCCATCGCCGCTGGTGTCCTCTACCCCTTCATCGGAGTTCAGCTCAGCCCCATGATCGCCGCCGGCGCAATGGCCGCATCCAGTCTGTCGGTCGTCACGAACGCCAGCCGACTGCGGCACTGGCGCCCTCACCCCATCGACACCACCAAGGTCCCGCCTGCCGCCGAGCCGGAGGTCGAGGTCGGCTCCGACGAGCCCGCTCTGACCAAGGCGGAGACCGTGGCCGATCCCGTTCACAGCCCCTGTCCCGTTGCGACCGTTCCCCGGCTCAGCCATGACGAGCGACGCGGCGATGATTTCTAACGCATCCCTGAGCCCTGCACCGACGAGCCAATCAAAGTTCGTCGGCGCGGCCATTGCGGCATCGGTGATCGGTGTCGTCGCCGCAACAGATCAACTCTCCAAGATGTTGGCCGTCAGCCGACTCATCGACGGCCCGGCAGAAGCACCAGGGCCGTTCTGGTTCCGTCTTGTCGCCAACCGGGGCGCATTCATGGGTCTCCCGCTCCCCTCTTGGTTTCTACTCGCCGCCGCGATCGTCGTCTTGACGATGGCGCTGTCGGCACTCGCCGACAATGCTCCCCGACCGATCATCGTCGGCTGGGGGCTCATCGTGGGCGGCGCCGCCGGCAACCTCGCGGACCGATTCCAGCATCGCCCTCGGTTCCCCGATCACGCTGTCGTTGACTGGGTCGCTTCAACATCGCTCCCGACGTTCAACCTCGCCGACGTTGCAATCGCGGCCGGGCTCGCCATCATCACGCTCACCACTGCCTCGACCCCTTCCCTTCCAACACGAAGGCAGAGGAACTGACATGAAGATCACCTTTTGAAGCGCTGCCGAGACTGTCAAATCGTTCACCTGGTGTGACCCCCATATCGGCCATGCTGATAGGTGAACGATGCCACAATGGCTCACATCGACACTCGCCTCACCCTTCTGACTGAACGAGCCGACACGTCGTTGTCTTCACAGCCCCGACCGCGGCCTCAGCCCCGCATCCCCCAGCGCAATCACCCATAGGAGGAACCCGGCGACATGCCCGGCTACGCACTTTCCAAAGACGACTACCTCAGCCGCCTTCGACGCATTGAGGGCCAAGTCCGAGGACTTCAACGCCTGATCACCGAGGACACCTACTGCATCGACGTCCTCACCCAGATCAGTTCGGTCACCAAGGCCCTCCAGGGCGTCGGCATCGGGCTCGTCGATGAGCACCTCCGCCACTGCGTCCATGACGCCGCGAGTGAGGGGGACGAAGCCTTCGATGCCAAGATCAGCGAAGCAACCGCAGCCATCGAACGCCTGTTGCGTAGCTGAGCCTCGTGCTTCGGCCGCTCCACGCAGGCCACACTCAGGGGCTGCGAGACATGAGTCCAGTTCATCTGCAAGAGATTCGAACAGACGCGGCCAGCGGCTCGCGGTCGTGGCCGGTCAGGGTCTTCAGGATGGCCTTCCAGCCGTGTCGATGGGGCTGCGTACGGTTCTCGCGGTGTTCGCTCGAGAGGACACTCCGAAACAATCCCGGTCCTGATCCCTGCAGCACGGCAATCTACGACATGCTGTCGTAGAGACGATGTCCGCGATCAGCCGGCCGCACATCGTTGGTGTCTGTTGCGAAGGAGTTGGCCGTGCCTCATCCTCAAGGCAAGAAGGCGAAGCTTGCGAAACAGCGGCGGGCTTCGCTTCGGCGTAGTAGTTCAGCCGATGACCGCGAGGCACGCGCTGAGCGTCAGTCCGCTACTGCTCGACACCGTCAGCAGATCCGGCAAAAGCGGCGTCGCAGCGCCCGCATCAAGGGCCTTGCAACGACCGCGGTCGTTGCGCTGATCGTCGCCTCCGTGGGCTATGTCGTCTGGACCGAGGTCCGCCCGGGTCCAGAACTAGCCGGCGTCGAACGGCCCGCCTACCAGGGACGGGGGCACATTACGGGAGCGTCGTACGCGTCATCGACGCCGACGAGCGGCGCGCACGATAGCCGCGCGCCGTCGTGTCGTGTCTATCCAACGCCTCTGGAACCCAGCGCTGCGGTTCATGCACTCGAACACGGCACGGTGGTCCTGTGGTTCGACGCGTCCCGGCCTGAGTTGGGGGCCGATCTTGGGACCATTGCGGGTGGCTGGGATTCCCATGTGATTGTTTCGCCCGCCATAGGACTCAATGACCCGATCGTTGCCACTGCATGGCATCGGCTGAAGTCCTACGACAGTGTGGTTCCCGAGATCGACGAGTTCATACGTACATACCGGCGCCGCGGACCAGAAGATGTGTCGTGCGATCTGACCTGAACGCGCGAGCGGAGGTCGGCGATGTCCGTGATGCAACGGTGCGCTCAGATTAGGCCTGGCCTTGAGAGGTCAGCGTCGAAGGCGGATTCGGCACGGACTTCTTCCAACTCGCGCCACAACCCGGAACGGAGATGCCTGTGCCCAACCAGCTCACCTCGGGAGAGCCGACTTGACCTTCCTCTGGGCTGGAAGCCTTATTGTCCGGACATGGCCGGTCAGGCAAGCCCATGTTGAACCGGCGCTCGTTTCTCCGCCTGACCGCGGCGACGGGCGTTGCCTCTTGGATAAGCGGATGTTCGAGTGAGTCCAACCCGCTCCTCGAAGCCGGACAACCATCATTCAGTGAGCCAGATGTTGTCTTCAGCATCGGCGGTCGGCTGGAGTTGACACTACGAGCAGCACCCACTGAGGTCCCGTGGGGCGATGGCAGCCGACAGGCATTCACCTACAACGGCTCAACGCCGGGGCCAACGTTGCGAGTCCGGGCGGGCGATCAAGTTGTCATCCACCTCGAGAACGCGCTCGATGAGAGCACCAACCTCCACACCCACGGGCTTCACGTGTCGCCGGAAGGGCAGGGTGACAACATCTTCGCCACGGTCGACCCGGGCGAATCGCGGACATACATCTACGACATTCCCTCCGATCATCGCAGCGGCTTGTTCTGGTATCACCCGCACGTCCACGGCAGTGTCGCTCGACAAGTCGCGGCCGGGCTTGCGGGAGCCATCGTGGTCATCGACGAGACCGACGCAATCACAGAGCTCACTGCATCCTCCGAACGAATCTGGGTGCTGTCGGACCCCCCGATCGCAACAAGCTCGGCTGCCTTCGATGCCTCCCCCATGGATCAGATGATGGGACGCGAGGGCGACGCGATTCTCGTGAACGGCACCGAGAATCCCGACATCACTGCCGAAGCCGGCTCGCTCGAGCGATGGCGAATCGTCAACGCCAGCGCCTCGCGCTACTACCGACTCGCGCTGGACGATCATGAAGTCCACCTGATCTCCTCCGATGGCGGACGGCTGATGGCTCCTACTGCCGCAACCGAGCTACTCCTTGCGCCCGGTGAACGCAGCGAGCTGCTCGTCGCGCCAACGACCGACGGCAGCTACTCGGTGCGGGCGCTGCCCTATGACCGTGGCGGCATGGGCATGGGTATGGGTATGGGTTCGATGATGGGGGATTCTTCGCTGGCCTCCGAGGCCGTGATCGCCACGCTCACCGTCCAGGGCACTCGCGCCCCCGCGCCGCTCCCTTCGGAGCTGGCCCGTTCAGAAGGCGTCGTCCGGCCCGCGGCAGGTGCATCCCGGATCCTGGAACTCGGTATGGGAATGGGAATGGGAATGGGAATGGGCACCATGACGGGTGAGGGCTCGATGATGTCGTTCACCATCAATGGCACGACGTTCGATCCGGAGCGGACTGACATCCACGTCAGAGCCGGATCCGTCGAGAAGTGGGAGATCCACAACACCACACCGATGGACCACCCGTTCCACCTTCACGTCTGGCCGTTCACCGTTGACGGTGCCGAGTCCGGGTGGAAGGACACAGTGAACGTTCCTGCCCGCGAATCGGTCACGATCACCATCCCGTTCGTCGGCATCGTCGGCCGATCCGTCTATCACTGCCACATCCTCGACCACGAAGACCTGGGCATGATGGGGACCATCGACGTCACCGTCTAATCGCAGAACTCAGGCCTGCAGTACCTGGAACTCGTTGTGCATGCCTGCGTCCCAGTGGCCTGGGATATGGCAGCCGATACTGATCTCACCCGGATCGTCGAACTGCACGATGAGGTCGGCGTGATCTCCCGGCTTCACGAGAACATTGGGCGCGCCGTGTCCGTGTTCCATCTCTTCGCCGTCCATCGCCGCCATCGCACTTTCGGCATCATCTTGAACCGTGCGATCGCCGACCACCGCTTCGTGATCGACCACACCACCATTGGTGAAGCGAATCGCAACCACGGTTCCAACCGGCAAGTCGGGCAGGACGCAGCTATAGCCAAACTCGCTCATCTCGATCTCGAACCCCATCTCCACGTCTGACTCGACTGGGCCCTCGGCCTCGTGATCACCGTCTTCAGCGTCCATGTCCATCTCGGCATCGTCCTCATGATCCATGTCCGCGTCGGCGCTCTCATCGTGAGCGTCGGCGTCGTCCTCGTGATCGACGTCTTCAGCGTCCATGTCCATCTCGGCATCGTCGTCGTGATCCATGTCCGCGTCCGCGCTCTCATCGTGAGCGTCGGTGTCGTCCTCGTGGTCCGCCTCTTCGGCACTCTCATCGTGCGCGTCTACAAGGAACTCCGTGGCCAGACACGTCGCAGTCTCGACTCCCCCCGCCACCTCGCGAAATCCTGCCCCGATCGGGTCATCGGCAGCGCACGCTGAGGCCAAGAGGACAAGTACCGCCCCGAGAATGGTGATCCGCTGCATGATGAACCTCGCTACTACGACTGAATGTAGTATTCAGCAGTTTGGCGAGATCACAAAGGGTCGAAGGTCCTCGGCGTTCTCTCGAACTGCAGGAACTCGTCCTACTGGTCGAAGCCGAGTCGCTCTTGTTCGGCCCGCACGAAAGCGATTACCGCTTCAACATCGGCGGAACTGAGCCCGTCGACAGGATCCATGTCTCCGAACCCCCAATGGTGCTGGGAAGCGCCGTTGGCGATCGCGTTGCGAAACGAGTCATCGGAGTGATGGTTCGGCTCGTAGACAACCGACAAGTGTGACGGACCGTCGTCGGTACCTCGCAGATCGCCACCATGACACGAAGCACAGCTCTCAGCATAGACCGCAGCGCCGCGTTCGAAATCTGGGTCGGCGCCGCTCGATCGAGTGGAGTCTTCGGAGCCACACGCTGTCATGCCGATGGCGCCCACCATCACTAAGGCGATCACCCGGAGACGGCTCGGACTTGTATACGTCATGATGATGCCCCCATCAGTACGGCAGTTGCGAACAGAACGGCAACGAGTGCTATTGCTTCGACAGTGATGACCCGCTGGAACCGTTGTGCGAGGACCGGGCTGGCCGGCGCTCGATGCAGAAGAGGTATCAGAACCTTGTGGTTGTAGCCGCCCGCGCCCGCGGCGAGCGCGACCAGGGCCGACTTGACGACCAGCGTGCGGCCCCACTCCGTGGTCCAGAGCTCGGATGGCGAGTCGAGGATGACCACAGCAAGCACCATGCCCGCAACACCAACTACCACCAGAGCAAGTGTCGCCACCACCGAGAACCGTACGGCCAGTTGGAGTGCTCTCAGTTCGCGGCCCTGGCGGTGTCGACGCCACAACACAGCAACGAGCATGAATACCCCGCCGGCCCATACGGCTCCGCCGGCCACATGGACCACGTCGACTATCGCGGTGGGAAGCCGAGGCCCTTTGGTGACCGCATGGCCATCAAAAGAGTGAGCGACTATTAGGGCGAGTGCGCCAAGAACCGCTCCGATGGAATCGGTGGTCGGAAGCCATGCCTGGTCTCCCTGATGAACATAGGGCTCCGCGGAACCGGCGCTCGGGTGGTTGTCGAGGCGCTGGCCCTCATCGGGAAGCGCCCGTTGCGTTGGACCAGCGCCGACACCGACAAGCTCTCTGATGGCAAGAACTGGATCGCGCGCATTCTCGGCGTGCGTGATCTCGGTTCGGGCACCGGAAGTAAGTGCGATCCCGCCGGCGATCCGTAGCGCGACTGCGACTCCGAACGACGAAGCGACCACCGTTCCGATGACAGACGGCGTCAAGACGCCCATCCATCCGCCGCCTTCGACTGCGATTTGTGCAACGAGCTCGATCAGTGCGCCGAGGACTGCGAGTAGGCCTGCTCGCCGGACCCAGTGAAGGACATGGTAGACGTCGCGTCGATCGCCTCGTAGGACCACTGCGGCAAAGACGAGCGCGCCCACACCTCCAAGGGTCCCCAACAGCACCACAGCCCGGGCGGCGGCACCCAGGCGTCGAGGCGTAGCGGTTGGGTCGCTGCTGGTGTCGAGGAAGGAGGCGAGATCGGTCGCTGGCGCGGCGCTGATCGCCGTCGCCTCGACGGACTCGGGCGTCGCGGGGAGAGACTCGGTTGCCTCCAGAATCGGAGGCATCGAGGCCTCGACGGTGAAGCTGAAGCTTCCATCGATTGGGTGAGCGTCGGGGGCCTTGACCATCCAACGCACGCCGACAACGCCGCCAGCGAGGGGGTCATTGAACCGAAGCACCCACGTGAGTCCGTCGGTCGTGACGGCCTCGGTCGGTTGTATGAGTTGGCCTTGGGGATCGAGGATCTGGAAGCCGTCCCCAGTTGGTTCGGCTTGGCCGCCAAAGACCAATGCAATCTCGGTGACCGGCTCGGTCAGCGTGGCGCCGTCGGCGGGATCCGACGACTCGAAACCGGTGTGCGCCGACGACGGACTCGCGCCGAGGACCAATGTGACAAGCACAGCGAGCACCAGGGCGACACCGTGACGGGAGTATCTCATTTGTAGGCCGAGCACCTTCGGTCGTGATTGTTCGGAGGCACTCCGCCCCAGCTGGATTGCGACAGGATACGACAGACTGTCGTATTTGTGGTGTCGCCCAGAAACCGTTGCGTTGCCCCGGTCATCGGCTGCCGCCGCCGGCTCGTCTTATAGGTTGCAGACGTGGTCCACGAGGTCGACAAGATGGTGTGCTTGGACCGAGCTTGACGCGACGACGGCCAGCGCCGTTGCGATGCTCCCGATGGCCGCCATCGCGCGAAGGCCTCCCGCACGGGGGGGCCCGACGAGGGCGTCGATTCGTGCCGGGACACTGCCGCCCCCAAATGCGCCGACCGTCTTGCTGTAGGCGTGTCCGCTGAGCGCCGCCCGCGCAATTGTCTGCGCCACCAGCTGGCGGTCGCCGCCCATGATGTGAGCAGCATCCTCATCTGCGGAACGCTCGGTCGCCAGTCGGATCTGTTCGACCAAGGAGCGCAGCGGCGGCACGATTGCGAGGGCCAGTTCAGCTGCGAGGAGATATCGATGATGCTTGTGGTGAAGGTGTGCCCGTTCATGCGCGAGCACCACTTGACGGTGCTTCGGGGACAGCGAGTCAAGAAGACCACGAGACACAACGACGCAGCCGGGATTGCCGGGCGCGGCGTAGGCGATCGGCTCGCTGGTCTCGAGGACCGAGAGATGCCGGCCTGCAGTCCCCTCGACCGCCCAGCGCCGACGACGCAGGACACGGCGAATGCGCCTCGCCACCACCACCGCAGCGACGATCGCGATAAGACCCTCGAGAAGGCCGACTTGATGGTGAAGCGGTACGACCGGACACCATTCGATCAGCGACAGCACCAGTGCTGATCGTGCCGCCAGCCCGAGCACGGCGGACGCCACGACCAATGACACGGTGGCGGCGACGCAAGCTGCCATTCCAGTCAGGACCGACAAGGCCACCGAAGGCCGAAGCGGCCACCGCACCAAGCCCGCCAAGATCCCGAACCCGACCGCGAGGAGCGCTGGAGCTACGAGAGCGACAGACATGTCAGTCGTCCTCACCAACCAGTTCGCGCAACTTGGCGAGATCCTTTGAGTTCAACGAGTCGACGAAGGTGCTGAGCACCGCCGCTCGGTCGGCGGCCGAGGAGAGACTCGTCGCCATCGCGTCAGCTCGGTGTTCGGCTTCTGAATGCACAGGCGAGTAGACGAACGAGCGACCTTTCCGCGATCGTTCCACTCGACCCTTGTCAGCGAGCCGGGTCAGCACGGTGGTCAGCGTCGTATAGGCGAGCTCGGGAGCAACCCCCTGGTGGACCTCGCCGGGAGACGCCGGTGCGCCGATGGCCCACAGGTACCCCATCACGTTTTCTTCCAACGCACCCATCGGACGTCTTGCGGTCATGCGTGTCTCCGGTCGCGGACTGGCCGTCCCAGAGTAGTGGCGGGGACCGTGATCGATGCGCGGCTAGCCGGAAGTCCTTGCCGTCTCGTCGTGGTGGCGAGAGCGACCGACCACAGTCATGAAGGCAAGGCACCCGACGACAACGGCAATGGCAACCCCGGCTACCACTGCAGTCGAACTGAACGCGATCAGTCCGAGTGCGAGTGCCATCGAAAGGCCACAACACGCCGCCATCGCGACGACAGCGGCGATCTTTCCTCGTGCGTTCTCAAACATTGCTACAGCTCCCGGCAAGTAGTGCTCCTCTACCGAATCGGCACTATTGATGCGGGGGTTAAGCGATACTACGACAAGCTGTCGTAGTGTTTGACTCCTGACCAATACTGCGCAACCCGTCGGCGGTCCTCGGAGAGCTGTTCTCCTTGACCTTCCACCCGACAGCAACCTCTACCGTCAACATATGTCATCGATTTCGTCTCCAACAATGGAGTCTCAAAGCCATTTGCCAGCATTGCTGGCGCAACGCTCGCAGGACCCCGAGCAATGAGATCCGATCACATCTCGCTCCCCGTCCGTCACCTTCTGGCCGTTACGTTCGTTGTGGCCGCGGTGGCAGCGGCCTGCGGATCCGGCGAGTCCGAGTTGGTCGCCGGCCGCGGTGATCTCGGCCATATCCACGATCTCGTCGTCACCGACGCTGGCGTCTTGTTGGTCGCGAGTCATACCGGCCTCTATCGAATCGATGATCTTGATCGAGCTGTACTTGTCGGGGACGAGCATCACGATCTGATGGCGATGATCGACACTGATGAGGGCGACCTCCTTGCCAGCGGACACCCCGACCTGCGCCTTGAGGACTATCGAGTCGACGATCATCCGGCGTTTCTTGGACTCGCGACCAGCACAGACGGCGGTACCAGCTGGGCCGAGATCGATCTGCTTGGTGCTGCTGATTTTCACGCCCTCGTCTTGGTCGGCGACAACCTGTATGCCGCCGAGACGACCGGCAAAATCTGGCATCGAGGCGGTGATGGCGCGTGGGCCGAGCTGGGTGACGTAGAGGCCCGCGACCTCGCGATAGATCCCTTCAACACCCAACACCAGATTGCACCCAGCTATCTCGGCAAAGTGTGGGCCAGCGTTGATGGCGCCGCAACCTGGGAGACCCTCGAAGACGCACCAACGCTCGTTGAGATCGAGTGGACAGAGAGTCGAGAGATCCTTGGGATCAGCGAGGCCGGCACAATCTGGACCACCGAATCGATCGGCTCCCGCTGGGATGAAATCGCCCGCGGGCCAAGCGATGTGGAGACATTCCACATAGACGAGTCCGGTACATGGTGGGTCACTGTGCACGGCGGAGGGATCTCCCAAAGCCTGGATCAAGGCAACAGCTGGACCGACGTCTACCGCCCTCCCGACAATCGATGAGGGCGCGGCGGTTGGGCGCCATCTCGGCCGCCACCTACGCCGCCTGGTGGAGTTGGCGAAACCACTCCTCCCCGGCAGCACAGAGCTGGTGGCCCACTTCGATCGCGCGTCGCCGGGCGGGCCGGCTCTCGGTGCGCGACGGCGGCGCTCACGACGACACTGTCGTCGTCTTGATGCACGGCCTGGTCGCCACCGGCGACATCTTTGGTGGCGTGTTCGATCAGCTCGCCGCCAGGAACAGGATGGTTGTGCCCGACCTGTTGGGATTCGGCCGCTCTGTCGATGAGTCGAGGCAGCGGTTTGATCCCGAAGACCACCTCGACGCGCTCGATGAGATGCTCGAGACGCTCGCCCTCAGCGACCGTCCACTGGTGATCGGTGCCCACTCCATGGGCAGCGCCCTGGCGTTGCTGTGGGCACAACGACACCCGTCACGCATCCAGCGAGTGATTTGCTGGGGAGCTCCGATCTATGCCGACGCACACGCGCTGAATCTCCAGATGATGACCGGCGGGCCGCTACTGGGAATGCTTGTCGCCGACAATGCCGCCGCCAGAGCCGCATGCCGGTTCAACTGCCGCCACCGAACCTTGTCAGGATGGATCGCAGCCGCCGCCAGGCCCGAGCTGCCCGTGTCTGTGGCGCGCGCCGCGTCGCTGCACACGTGGCCGGCGTATCGCGACGCGCTGGGCTTTGTAGCCGACTCCGACTGGAAGTCGCTGATAGCCGAGACGATCGCCGCTGGCACCGCGGTCGAGCTGATCTGGGGCGAACATGATCAGATCGGCGATCGGTGCCTCGCGACGACCTTCAACCCGACCTCGCTAGAGATCGTGCCAGGCGCCGCGCATCACCTCCCACTCACACATGGCCGCCTGTGTGTTGAACAGCTCACATCTGTAAGTACGCCGGACACGGCTTCCGCACGGCCATGACCCGTCGCAACCAGCCCGGGAAGAGGCGGAAACGCTGGATTCGAATCACCGCCTTCGGAGTCCTCGCTGTCATACCGGCAAGTGTTGTTGCGTCGCTCGTTCTTCGGGAAGGAGGCACCGCTGCACCCGGGGCTCTCATCGAACCGGCGTTCACGCGCCCCTCTACATCCCGCCCGCTCAACTGTCGTTGGCTACACACCTTTGGGGTCTGGCCGAGGTTGAACTCGGCACCGAGGATCCACTCTCCGGTGGAGCTTCGCTCGCCGACCTCGATAGCGACGGCGACCTCGACCTCGTCGTCAGCAACGGCGGCGCACAGGTTCTCCTCTGGCACGACCACCAATTCGGTACGCCTCGGGATCTCGGCGTCGACGACGCAGTGTCGACAACAATCGGCGACGTCGACCTTGATGGCTGGCCCGACATCCTTATGGCCCGCGGTGGGGACCAGGACCGAATCGTGTGGGGTGGCGATTGGCTGCAGGATCGCAGCCCAGTCGGCTACAAGACCACCGATCTCGACGGAGGCAACCCGTCGGCCATTCTCCTGGCCGTCGAACTCGACAACGACGCCAGACCGGAACTCATCCGACTCGGCAGGGGAGGGCGAACAGGGACCGCCGATGTCATCTGGCAAGCCAACGCCGACTCTGAAACGTTCACATCGACAAAATTGCCGAACTCGGTGCGCTTCTCGCTCGCCGCTGCGATCGCTGATGTCGATCGTGATGGTCTCATAGACCTATGGGTGACACGCGATGTGGGCTGGGAACGTGGCGGCGACTCGCTCTACTCACGTCTTGGCGAACCTGACGGAGAATGGAATGACATCTCTGCAGAGTTCGGCACCCGACTCGAGATCGACGGCATGGGAGTCGTATTGGCGGATCTTGACGGCGACCGCGATCTGGACGCCTATGTTTCCGACATCGGCCAAAACGAGATCCTCGAGGCCACCAGGGACGGGTACACCGAGATGACGGGAACCGGCGCGGGACGCATTCGACCACCGGGCGAGCCCAACGAGACCGTGTCGAGTTCGTGGGCCTCCGGTGCAGTCGACATCAACCTCGACGGTCGTCTCGACCTCGCCGTCGTTGGAGGTGGCTTTCCCAACAACACAGTGCGAAACAAGATCCCGGGCACGACCATCATCGACGCAGAACCGCCGGCGCTGCTCCTAGGAATCGGAGAAGGGCGCTTCGTCGATGGCTGGAGCGAGACCGGACTCGACCTCGCAGTGACTGGTCGCGCGCTCGCGCTCGGTGACGTCGACAGCGATGGTGACACCGACGCGGTCATCGTGACGCACAACGGGCGGGTCGAAGCCCTCCGCAACGACTCAACAGCACCCTCCCTCACCGTCGACGTCAATTCGCAATGCGGAGCGGGCGTTGAGATCACGATCGAGAGCGCGTTCGGGTCCTTCACTTCCGTTGTGCCCCAGCTCAGCTATGGCGGAGTACACGCCCGCCAACTCGCCGTGGGCGTGGGGCCTGGGCCGGTCACCGTGTCGGCGACTCGCGGGCCGACACTGATCGATGAACGCACGATTTCTGCCACCGGTGACCGCAGCCGCATCGAGATCGATTGTGACTAGGCCTCACTCAGTTTGGATCTCGCTGATGGGTTTCACGGCCGTTTCGTGCCCGATGCAGTGCAATCCCCAGTGCGATCGCCCACGTCACCAACATGAGCGAGCCGGTAAGCAACGCCAGAAGCCCCGGTCGGTCTCGCGGCTCCTCGACCTGCGCTTGTGCCACCGAAGGGTCAATCAAGACCATCGACCACACGGTGGCGGCCACAAGCAGGCGTGCACTCAGGCGAAACGCCCTTTGGGCAGCCGTCAACGCGGCGAAACGCCACCGATAACCCCAGGATCGAGCCAAGAGGGTCTCCAACAGCATGGATCTGGACAACGGTGGCCTCCACCTGGGCCCATCACCGGTTCGAGATCGACCCATCTACGACAGAGCGTAGTACTTGCCTAGTGTGGCCGAACGGTGCGACGTTTCGCGGCCCCGGCGACCACAACGGCTAGCGCTGCGGCAAAGACGACAACGAGCGACGTGAGGTGCTGGCGCGTGAGGCCGTCACCCACATGCGGGAGCCAGATCGAACCGATCGCTCGCACGCTCGCAACCGTGGCCGTGGCGACCGCCACAACAGATGCGGACGAGCGACCTCGGACCGCAAGGGCATGCACACCAACCGCCGCCGCGGCGATGGCGACAGCCATGAACCAGCCGATTGGGAGCATGGTGGTCGAGATGCCAGGGGGACGTAGCCCGATCCGGCTCGCAGGGCCGAAACAGCCATCGCGGAATACGCAGGTGGCTTCGAAACCGGCATAGCCGACCATCGCGAGCGGAACAAGATCGAAGACTCGACGCCCGACCGATACCGACGCCAATCGGGCGGACACGGCTGCGGCAGCCAGCGCCGCCGCGACGCCGGGCCAGAACTCCACGCCACTCCTGATGATCAACATGTCCGAGACGCTCCCGATCGAGTTCGGATCATCGAGCAGAAGGGTTGTGATTCGCCCCACCCCAAGCCCGGCGAGGGCGGGGCCGAGGGCGACGTCGAGAAAGGAGACCGGTTCATCGCGCCCGGCGATGCGCCACCGGGTCGACAGGGCGGCAGGGATCGCGAACGCGACGATCACGCTTACCAGCAGTCCGTAGTCGATCATCTGAGGACATCTTCGATCAGCCCGGCCAGGCGCACTTCGGAAATGCCACCGTTTACCCGGGCCGTCATCGTTCCAGAGGCGTCGAACACATAGGTCGTAGGAAAAGCGCTGAGGCCGAGAGCAACACGGATCTCACCTGTTGTGTCGAATACGTTCGGGTAGTCCAAGCCGAGGTCGTCGAGGAATTGTTGCGCTTCGCGCGGGTCGTCATTGGACGCAACGCCGAGGAGTACGACCTCACCGGAGTAGGTGTCAGCAGCGCTCTGCAGCAGCGGCATCTCGGTTCTGCACGGCGCACACCACGATGCCCAGATGTTCACCACCACCGGCCGGCCCCTCTGCCCTACCAGGATCCCCTCGAACTCCGATAGGGACACCTCGGAGATTCGGCCCCGCGCTGGCAGCTCTTGGGCCTCACCGCTCGCCGAGAAGTCCGGGAGGTCCGGCTCGTCGAGCGCGACCCATCCCACCCCCGCCACCGCCGCGACGATCCCCGGCGGTGACCAGAAGCCGTCGCAGGCTCGAGCTTCCAAGTCCCGGGGTCGGCGTCTGCTCATCCTTCGAGCTTGAACGATTGCCGCTTCCTGCAGTCATAAGTACGACAGTCTGTCGTAGGATCTGGCGATGGGGAGGTCACCTCGATGATCAGCGGACCGATCGCGCTTGCCTTCACCGCGGGCATGGTCGCCACATTCAACCCCTGTGGCTTCTCGCTGCTCCCGGGCTACATCGGCGCTTTCGTAGCCGGCGACCAGGTCAGTGCTCGCGCGGACCAGAGAGTGCTGCGTGCCGTGGGTGTTGCCGCTGCGGTCTCGATCGGGTTCGTCATCGTCTTCGCCTCAGCCGGTTTGATCATCGACACCATCGCCGGCCAGGCCCGCCGCCAACTCCCCTGGGTGACCATCGTCATCGGAGGGCTGCTCGTCGCAGCCGGACTAGCGACCTTGTTCGGCTGGAAACCGATGTTCGCAATACGAGGGCCACAGTTCTCGGGCACCAACAACATCGGGATGATGATCGGCTACGGCGTGACCTATGCCGTTGCGTCGCTCTCCTGCACCATCGGTCCGTTTCTTGCCGTGACCGGGGTGGCGCTCTCCCAGTCCCCACTCGAAGGACTGGCGACCTACGTTGCCTACGCCGTTGGCATGGGCGTCATCATCCTGATGCTGAGCATCGCCTCCACGCTGGCGCACAGCACTGTCGCCAACCACATGCATCGGCTATCACGCGTTGCGCCCCAAGTCGGTGGGGCACTCATGGTCATGGCCGGTTCCTACGCCATTTGGTACGGCCGCTGGGAGCTCGCCGTCTACGACGGCGACCTCGATACTGACCCCGTCATCGACACAGCTGAGACGATCCGGCTCTGGTTCGTAGACATGATTCAGAGCCTCGGCGCGCAGCGGGTGGCTCTCCTCGCCGGAATCGTCATCGTCACCACGGTGGCTCTCACTCGCCTGACGAAGTCGACCTCTGCGCCACCGGAATCGCCTCGAGAATCCGGAATCCTGAGCTGAGCCGCGAGCACCAGCCCACCTCGACCACCAACCACAGACCAAGGGACACGCATGGCAACCAAGCAGTCGAAACGGGCTCGACGAGAGGCCGCCCAGCAAGCCAGCCGGCGTCGCCGCCGGATCCGCCGAGCAGCCCTCGTGGTCTTCCTCTTGGCGGCGACGGGAATCATCTTGTTCTCCGCCGGTGGCCAGCAGTCCGCAACCGCACTGGCTCCCGACTTCACGCTCGAATCCCCCACGGGTGAGGAGGTCCGGCTCAGCGACTACCGCGGTCAACCGGTAGCAGTCACCTTCATGCACACCTATTGAGCGGCGTGCAACGCCAGTGCCCCCGAGTTGCGGGCGGCCTACGACACACACAAGAGCCACGGCTTCGAAGTTCTCTCCATCAGTATTCAAGAGGCAGACTCAGCCATCGATGACTTCGTGGCCAAGTACGGCCTCGACTACCAGTTCCTCATGGATCGAACCGGCCAGATCAGCACGACCTATGAGGTCTCATCGACGCCAACCACCTTCTTCGTCGCCCCGGACGGAACGATCACCGACAGCATCACGGGCGTGGTGACCCAAGGCTGGCTCGAAGAGAATATCGGGCGCTATCTCGACACCTGACGACTCAGCCCAGTTGATCGAGGCGCTCCCGGTACTCGTCGGTTGCCAGTTCACCTCGCGCATAGCGCTCAGCAAGAATCCGCCGCGCCGAGGCGAACGGGTCCTCGTCCGGCCCCGAGTCGTCGCCACCGCGAGCGTCAACGGTTGAGCGGATCAGCCAGATCGCCACCAGGACGAATCCGCCCATCATCAGCGTTCCCCATACCGCCATCCACCAAGAGCCATCCCACCCCATGTGACCTCCCCACCGATCATCCTGGGCGAGTACGGCAAGTAACGATGCGTACATCTCGGCTCCTTCGAGTGCTGGTCTAACTACGACTAACTGTAGTAGACAGGGAGCGCTGCGCACCCTCGGGCCAAATTGAACCGATTGGAGCGACCGCGCTTGACCTTCCAGCCGGATGGAAGGTGTAGACCGAACTCAACCCGAGGTTCTCACCACCACCGGGTGAGGTACTCATGACCACAACTGGCCATCACCACGTCCCGCCGGGCGCCGACAGCGACGAACACGCCGGGCACCATGGTGGCGGCGGTCACGACAAGCACGCGGGTCATGACCCTGAGATGTTCCGGCGGCTGTTCTGGTGGAACCTCTTGTTGGCAGTGCCAGTCCTTGTGTTCTCCGAGCAGATCCAGGACTGGTTCGACTTCACCATCGACGCGGGCTGGGCCGCGTGGGTTGCGCCACTCGTGGGCACGGTCGTCTATCTGTGGGGCGGCAAGCCCTTCCTGGCCGGCGGTGTTGTCGAGGTCCGCAACCGTCAACCGGCAATGATGCTCTTGATCGCTCTCGCGATCACGGTCGCCTACGGATCGTCGCTGGCGGCCTCCCTGGGGTGGGGAGACCTGGACTTCTGGTGGGAGCTCGCAGCACTCATCGTCGTCATGTTGCTGGGGCACTGGCAGGAGATGAAGGCCATCGGCCAGGCCCAAGGCGCCCTCGCCGCGCTGGCCGAACTGCTGCCCGACACTGCGGAGCGTGTCGTCGGCGACCACATCGAGGAAGTGACGACCGCCGAACTCGCAGTGGGCGACGTCGTGCTGGTCCGTCCCGGTGGCCGCGTCCCGGCTGATGGCGCCATCGTCGATGGACGAGCAGCATTCGATGAGTCGATGATCACCGGTGAGTCCCGACCGGTCACGCGAGGCTTCGGGGCCCGGATTGTCGCCGGCACCGTCTCCACGGACTCGTCGGTTCGAGTCCGCATTGAGGCAATCGGCCGCGACACCGCCCTCGCAGGGATCCAACGGCTCGTCGCTGACGCCCAGTCGTCTCAGTCTCGCGTGCAGGCGCTGGCCGACCGTGCCGCAGCATTGCTGTTCTATCTCGCCACGGCCGCCGCGATCGTCACTCTGGTGGCCTGGATCCTTGCCGGCGACGGGGCCGAAGGCGTGATCCGCACCGTAACGGTCCTGGTGATCGCCTGTCCCCACGCGCTCGGGCTGGCGATCCCACTGGTCATCTCAATATCGACTGCCACCTCGGCGAGAGCCGGAATCCTGGTCAAGGACAGACTCGCGCTCGAACGCATGCGCACCGTTGACGCCGTCCTCTTCGACAAAACCGGAACCCTCACCAAGGGCAACCACGCAGTCGTCGACTACACAGCGGTTCACGGCTGGGAACGTGACAGGGTCCTTTCCCTGGCCGCGGCCGTCGAAGCCGACAGCGAGCACCCGATCGCCCGGGCCATCGTGAACGCGGCCAAGCGCCTCGGGGATCCGCCCCCCGGAAGCAAACTGACCACACTCACGGGCCAGGGTGTGCAAGGGACCGTCGACGGCCACCGCGTGGCTGTCGGCGGTCCTGGCATGCTCGATCGCCTCCGAACTCATGAGCCAGAGAAACTCAGCTTGACCATCGAACACTGGCGCCAAGCAGGCGGATCCGTGCTCTACGTATTCCACGACGATGAAGCCATCGGCGCCCTGACCTTGGCCGATGAGGTCCGCCCCGAGTCCCGCCTCGCCGTCGAGGCCCTCCACAAACGAGGTAAGCGGGTCGTCCTCATCACGGGCGACGCCCGACAGGTTGCCGAGGCTGTCGCCACCGACCTCGGGATCGATGAAGTGTTCGCCGAGGTGCTCCCCCATGAGAAGGACTCCAAGGTTGCCGAGCTCCAAGATCGCGGCCTCACGGTGGCGATGGTGGGCGACGGAGTGAACGACGCCCCTGCGCTCGCCCGCGCCGACGTCGGCATCGCCATCGGCGCCGGCACCGACGTCGCCATCGAATCTGCCGGCGTTGTGCTCGCCTCCAGCGACCCTCGAAGCGTCACCGGCGTCATTGACCTGTCATCGGCGACCTACACGAAGATGATGCAGAACCTTGTCTGGGCTACGGCATACAACCTTTTGGCCATACCCATCGCCGCCGGCGCCTTCGCCTTCGCCGGTCTCACCCTCCCCCCAGCGGCTGCGGCGGTCGCGATGAGCGCTTCGACGATCATCGTGGCCGCCAATGCCCAGCTGCTTCGCCGCCTCGACCTCCGGCCCGAGCCGCTTCCCGACCAGACAGCCATGGTGGCGGTGGGGGGCTAGGCGATGGTCACACTGGCACTGCGCAACCTGCTGCGAGAGCGGGCCCGTCTCGCGATCTCTGTCGGAGGAATCGCCTTTGCCGTGACGTTGATCGTGTTGGTCAGAGGCTTGTTCGTCGCGTATCAGGGCAGAGTCGCCGACTACTTCGACGGTGTCGAAGCCGACGCATGGGTCATGCAGTCCGGTACTGCGGACTTCTTCCACTCCTTCTCGCTGTTGCCGTTGGAGCTGAGTGGCGAGCTGGCCGAACTCGACGAGGTCACATCGACAACCCCGTACGTGGCACGGCTCGTCGCTCTCGAGGTCGACGGCGCCGACACGGTGCTCTACCTCGTCGCATACGACCCGAGTGATCCGGTCACAGGACCTCGTCGTCTCACCGCCGGAACCAGCGATCTCGGCGAAGACGAAATCGTCATCGACAACGTCTTCGCGACGCAACATGGCATCCGCATCGGCGACACTCTCACGCTCGAGGGCGAGCCGCTGGTAGTGGCGGGGATCTCGAGTGGCGGCGATCTCGTCATGTTCCAGTACGCCTTCACCACGTTCGACACCGCCCGCAGAATCCTGGACTTCGAATCAATCGACAACGCAGTGCTCCTCCACCTCAAGCCCGGCATCGATCGCGCTGCCCTCGCCACGGCGATCGAGATCAACCCCAACCTTCAGTTCCGAACACCTGACGCGATCATCAACGTGAACCAGCGCGTCATCAACGACGGCTTCCTGCCCGTCATCAAGGTGCTTCTGGCCATCGGGTTCATCGTCGGCGTCGCGGTCGTCGGCCTCACCATCTACTCCAGTGTCATCGAGCGTCGTCGCGAGTACGGCGTACTCAAAGCGCTCGGCGCGCGGACCCGTCACCTCCTTACGGTGATCACAATCCAGTCGCTGCTGGCAGCCATCCTTGGCTACGCCGCGGGCATCACCCTGGCTTACGCAGCCCGGTGGGGCTCGCAGCGCTGGGTACCCCAATTCATCACCGAGCTCCACCTCCGCGATCTGGCGTGGGTTGCAGCGGCGACGATCGCCATGGCACTCGGCGCCGCCGCCATGCCGCTGATTCGCGTCACCCGAATCGACCCCGCCGAGGTGTTCCGATGACACCAGTCCTCAGCCTTGAAGCGGTCACGAAGACGTTCACCACCGGATCAACCACCATCGCCGCGGTCGATCACATCGACCTGACCG
>JAJCXZ010000027.1 GCA_029263175.1 Acidimicrobiales bacterium
ACTTCGAAGTTGTAGACGAGGCCCGAATAATGCTTCTCGTGTACCGCCGATACCGGGCGGTAGACGTAGTCGTTGTCGCTGATGGTGTGACGGTATTTCAACTCTTCGGGTTTGCCGATGTTGCTTCGGTACTGGAGCGCATGGTTGGGGTCGCCGTCGTCGAACTCGGCGATCGACGGGAACGAGTCGGTCAGCGTGGCGGCGAGCTGACGAACCTGCCACGCGAGATCGCGAGACGTCTGACAGAAGATCCAGTGGTTGCCGTGATCGGAGCCGTCGCCGGCGAGAACGCCGTCGAGTACACCCCGTTGGAAGTCCTCGTTGGCATCGAAAATGAAGTCGGGCAGATGCTTGTTCGCCGCACCAGTGCCGCAGAGGTTCTCGAGAAGCGATGCGAGCGGGCTCGAGTTGATGCGCACATCGACGCCGTGATACCCGGGTCGGTCCGGGCGCCCGGCAACGACCGAGTCCTTCGTCGTGTACTCCTTCGCCACCCGTTGGATGATCTCGATCAGCTCGAACTCATCCTCGTGGAGGCTGAATCGAATCTCGGCCTTCCTGACGGTGCCTTCGGCCACATAGAGACCAAGGACGAACCCGAGGTCGTACTCAAGCTCCAACTCGTCAGGGAGCCATCCATACACTTTGGTAGGGGCAAGCCGTTGTCGTGGCACAGAGTTCGCGAAGTGGCCTCCTGCGTACTCCCGATCACCACCGATCCAATCAGCAGTCTTGACGGAATGAATGACGTCATCCGGAGACACCTTGGGTAGGCAAACCCAGGAGTTCCAGTTGTTGACGCTCTCACTCGCGGACGGCCGCCCTCCCTTCACCTTGTCGACGTCGACCCAGTCGACCATCCCGTCACGCCCCCTGACGAGAACTGGATGTTCGCCGGTGAGCCAGGTGACCCGGTTGTACCGATTGTTGAGTTCGATCCCGTAGACCGGTCCGTCGTGAGGGCGAGACATGACCTGCGTGACGGGCCGCAGCCGACCCTTGTGGGTGAGGACCAGATCGCCGACCTCGATGTCCTCGGCGTTCTTGACGCCATCGCTGGTGACGATCTCTTGCCCGGCCACGAGGCAGCGAGGTTTGTAATGGAAGCCTGAGAGATACGCCTGGCTCGAGAGCTGGATCAGATTCTTGTAGCCGACATTGTTCTCGGCCATGAGGATGGCGTGGTAGTAGAGCTTCCTGCCGCCCCCGGTGTCGCCTCCGGAGTCGTCTGACTTTCCTCGCCTGCTGGGGCGCTCATGGCGGGATTCGTGAGCGAGATAGATCTCGGTACCGACGATCGGCTTGATGCCGACGTCGTTGCATCCTCGGTAGAAATCGAGGACGCCGTACATGTTGCCGTGATCGGTGATGGCCATCGCCGGCTGTCCGTCGGCTGCGGCCGCTGCGATGGCGTCATCGAGGCGCGAGGCACCGTCGAGCATCGAGTACTCGGTGTGCACGTGGAGATGGGCGAATGAGTCCCCCACTCGGCCTCCTCAGGACGGGCTCGCGCTGCCCGCTGTGGACAATGCTGTGGACGCCATGTGGACAAATCACAAGCGTGTGATTCGAACCTACCTCGACTCCAGTGCTACGACAAGCGCGGACTTCGCGCAGGCTATAGATAGGTTCCCGGGCGCTCGTCGGCGGGTGGCTGGGGCTGCTGGGGCGTGTTGCCCGGGCCTCCGGGACCGATCTGGCCTCGCATCGATTGGAGTTGCTGCTGGGCCGCCATTTGTTGGGCGAACAGCATGGCTTGCATGCCCTGCACGAGCCCCTCGAGCCATCCCACGAGTTGCGCTTTGGCGATTTGCAGTTCGGATGCGGTGGGGGTGTCGCTGCCGTTGAACGGTGACGCGAGGCGACCGAGCTCGGCGGCGAGGTCTTCGGACAGTGCCCCGCTGAGTTCGGACACAGAGGTGTCGTAGATGTCTCGGAGGCGGTCGCGGCTGGGAATGTCGAGTTCGGTGGATCGGAGCTCTTCGAGGAGCTGTTTGAGCATGGTGCCGATTCGCATGACTTTGGCAGGGTGGTCGATGGTCTCGTCGATCTCGTCCTCGACGGATTGCTCGACCAATTCGATGTCGGGACCATGGACGACCTCGGGGACGTCGGATTCAGTTGGCGTGTTGGCGTCTGTCACAACGACTCCTCGTGGGCGGCTGTCATGTGTTGAACGACAGCAGGGGTACAAACATCTCACCAGGGGTCAGTCCCCCGTGTCGGCCGATCAGTTCGAACGAATTGGATTCGGCCGGGTCGACAAACCAGCGGTCGCGGCGGGCGACGACGGCGACGTCGCCCAGACGATTGCGGGCAACGTCGGTGACGGTGGGGCCGAACCAGTGCTCGTCGATGACCTGCTCGACCGGAGCGACCCATCCGTCATCACCGATCGAGGCGGCCGCGGCTGAGGCCAGCTCGCGTGCCCGGCCGGGCTCGGCGTGAAACCATCGAAAGCGGGCTTCGCCGGACTGGCGCCGAATCATCGGGAACAGTGACGAGTCCAGTTCGGTGCGGCCGGGGGTGCAGTCGACGATGCCGTGATCGGCGGTGACCACGAGCGCGGCTCCGCGGGGCAGATTCGTCATCAGGTCCGAGACGAGGCGATCACAGGCGGCAAGCTCGGCAGCGTAGTACTCGCCGAAACCGTGCATGTGGGCCGTCTTGTCGATGCCGTCGTAGTAGGCGTAGACGAATGGTTCTCCGGCACTGAGCGCGCGCCGAACCTCGACAGGGAGGGTGGCCATCGTGTGCCAGTTGTGTTGGCGGGTGCTGCGCAGGTGTGCTCTGGTGAAGCCAGTCTTGAGGAAGGGAGCGTTTTGCACGACGACCGGCCGTTGTCCGCAGAACGGTTCGACTGCTTGAAAGTCTTCGGGCACGATGCGCTGGCGGGCATCACCCTGAGGAGTCCGCCAGCTCAGCGTGTTCATGACTTCGCCGTCGACATCGATCCGGTAGCCGACGACTCCGTGCTCGCCGGGCGGGGTGCCCGTGGCGATCGAGGTGAGTGCGGCGGCGGTCGTCGACGGAGCGACGGTTGTGATCGGGCCACCCGCGAGTGCAGCCAGGGTCGGGGCGATTGCCCGCCGCTCCTGGAGCTGGTCCCAGCCCAACCCGTCGAGCACCAAGACGACCACCGCGTGGGCGTCGGTTACTTCCGGAGGCAACGAACACCGGTCTCGGGCTTCATCGTCGGCGCTCAGGATCGAAGGAATGATCTGGCTCACGCAACCATTCGACCAATCAGGCAGCACCGGTTGCTCTGGATCCATGGGACGGACTCTACCGACCCCCGCGAACGTCGGTTGCGGCATATCCCCCATCAGAGGCCCTAGAGTCTCGCCAATGCGAGTGTCGACCCGAGGTGACTACGCGGCGAGGGCCCTGCTCTCGCTCACGCTTCACACCGAGGCCGCGCCGACGTCTGTTCGCGAGATCGCCGAGCGCACCGCGCTCCCGCAGCCCTACCTCGAACAAATCCTATTGGCGCTCAAGGGCGCCGGTATCGTCCGCTCCAAGCGGGGCGTCGGCGGCGGGTATGTGCTGGCCCGAGAGCCACGAGACATCCTGCTGTCGGAGATTGTGCGGGCGGTCGATGGGCCCATCACGGCGGGCGATTTCGGGGAGCCACACACCGACGGCGCCTGCGATCACGAAGGACAGTGCGTGCTTCTCGCCATCTGGGGCGCGGCGGGGACCCATATGCGTGAGTTTCTCAACTCGTATTCCCTTGCCGACATCGCGGGCATGACCCGTGGCGAAGCTCCGTGGCCCACCACCGCTGACGACTGATCGTCAGCTGAGGAGTGCGAGGCAGGCCTCGAGGTCGGCAGGCCGCGGTGACGTGGCCACGACCTCATCGCCGGTGACCGGATGACGGAACCGCAGCTCTTCTGCATGGAGGAACGGCCGACCGGGGTCAAGGCCGGGACGGCCACCGTCGTACTCGCGATCGCCGACCACCGGATGACCGATGGCGCGGAGATGAACCCGGATCTGGTGGGTGCGTCCGGTCTCCAACTCACAGCGAATGAGTGTGACCGGTTTCGGTAGCTCGTAGCGACCGCACACCTGATAGTGGGTGACGGCGGCCCGCCCGGACTTCGTGACCGTGTTGCGGGTCGGGTGGCGGACGGATCGACCAATTGGAGCGTCAATGGTCCCGGCATCGGTTTCGAGCAGACCCCATGACAACGCCTCGTAGATACGCGTCGGTTCGTGAGCCGACATTTGAGCGACGAGGTCGTCGTAGGCAGCAGCGGTGCGAGCAACGACCAACAATCCCGATGTGCCACGGTCGAGTCGATGCACGATGCCGGGCCGATGGATTTCGCCGATGCCGGCGAGTTCCGGATAGCGGGCAACGAGTCCGTTCACCAGCGTGCCGTCGCGGTTGCCGGCACCAGGGTGAACGACGAGACCCGCCGGTTTGTCGATCACGATCACATCGTCGTCTTCGTAGACGACGATGATCTCGATCGAGGGATCTGGCCGCGGATTCGGGTCGAGTTCGACGGGCATCGTTATCTCGACCCGTTGACCCTCGGCGACGCGACTGCTCGGTGTGGTGGCGGGCGCGCCGTCGACGAGCACATCGCCGGCCTTCACGAGCCGTGAGGCCACCGACCGGCTCAGCTCACTGAGCGCGGAAACGAACCGGTCGAGCCGTTCGCCGTCGAACCCAGCCGGGACGACGTCGGTGCGAATGGTCATGCAGTGTGGTGGAACGGCCTACATGCGGCCGAGGCCACCGACCTTGTACTCGACGCGCTGACCGGCCCACGGAATGGCACGGAGC
>JAJCXZ010000028.1 GCA_029263175.1 Acidimicrobiales bacterium
GTGGGGTGGATGGTGGCTATTTATGTCACCACGGGTTTCAGCAACGATCTGTTCGGCCCCCGCGAGCCGGCGCCGCGCTCGCACTTCGCCACGTTCCTGTGGCGCTATGCCGGCCGCCCGGAGGCCCCTGAAGACAGCGGGTTTGTCGACGTGCCGGTTGGCTCCTGGTATGCCCAGGCGGTGAGCTGGATGGTCGGTCACGGGCTGACCACCGGGGTCGGTGGCAACAAGTTCGGGCCCGACATGATCCTCACCCGAGCCGAAGCGATCACATTCTTGTGGCGACTGGCCGGATCGCCCGACTCGAGCTTTGCCCACCGCTTCATCGACGTATCGGCATCGGACTTCTTCGATGTTCCGGTTCGGTGGGCCGCCGAGAATGGCGTCACCACCGGCGTGAGTACGACGGTGTTCGGCACCGCTCAGCCGGTCACCCGCGCCCAAGCGGCGACCTTCCTGCATCGATTCGACATGTTGCTGCACGACACTCTGTCCCTACCAGGAGCGGTTCAGTGACCGTTCTCGTGGTTCTTCTCGGCGTGGCCGTCGGCTTGCTCACCATGCTCGTTTTCGGCCTCCTGCGTACTCATGCCGAGATCCTTCGGGCCCTCGACCGGGCCGGGATCTCGATCGACGAACCGACGGCGCAGGGTGCGCCGGCGGTGCTCGGTCCGCAGCCGACTGGCCCCGCCACGTCCGGCGGTGTGGTCGACATCACCGGCACGGTTCCCGGGGGCGGGCGGGTCAAGGTCGCCCTCGACGGCCGTCATCACACGCTGCTTGCGTTCCTCTCGTCCGGGTGCCGCACTTGTCAGGCGTTCTGGGAGGCCTTCGCCGACCCGGGTCTCGACGTGCCGGGAATCGACACGAGGCTGGTGATCGTTGCCCAGGATCCTGCCCACGACTCCGAATCGCGCTTGGCGGAGCTTGCTCCGACCGGCGTGCGGATCGTGTGCTCCTCGGCCACGTGGCAATCGCTCGATGTGCCCGGCTCGCCCTTCTTCGTGATGATCGACGGCGCGTCTCGCACCGTGATCGGTTCGGGCACCGCTACGGGTTGGGATCAGGTCAAGGGATTGCTCGATCAGGCGGTTCTCGACTCGGGAATGGAAGGGACCCGGCCCCACGGCGCCCCGAGCGTGGACGACGCGCTGACAGCAGCCGGCATCGGCCCCGGCCACCCGAGCCTCTACCCCGACGATCCTGACGGTGACAGCGACGAGGCCCAGTCATGAGCGTGGTCGTGGCGTCCGTCGCGCTTGTCGCTGCTGTTCGATCAGCGTGGTCGCCCTGAGGTGTTTCGATGCTGACAAGCATCACCCCGCTCGGTGAGCAGGGACGTGGACAACGATGGGGCCTCACGGCAGGTTTTCTCCTCATCGGCCATCTGATCGGCGGCGCTGCACTCGCAGCCGTCCTTCTCGGCCTCGGGGCGACGGTGCATTGGGTCGCTGCTCCGTCTGACTCGACTGCTCTCGGTGTGGTGATCGTCGCCGCGGCCGTGGCGAGCGTCCTCGATCTCGGCAATCGGTCGCTGCCAGGCCGCCGACAGGTCGATGAGCGCTGGCTCACCGCGTACCGAGGTTGGGTCTACGGGTTCGGGTTCGGCGTGCAACTCGGCTTCGGGTTCGTGACAGTGATCAACACATTTCTCTTCGTCGCTCTCGTGATCGGTGGAGGGTTGCTCGATCCGGTACCCGCCTTTGTGATCGGCGTTGGGTATGGCGCTGTGCGGGGCGTGATGGCGCTGCTGAGCGGAGGTGTTCGCACGGTCGACGATCTGAAGCGGTTGCATCGTCGCCTCGATCGTGCGGATGGTTTCATGCGCTGGGCGGGAGCGGTCGTCGTGGGGGTGGGAGTGATAGGGGCGGTTGCGCTGTGAGCGACGAACTCACGCTCGACGGAGTTTCGGTCGCCGTTCCCCGGGGCTGGGAAGCCGAGCTTGGATACTTCACACAGCCGCACCCGGAGTCCGATGACATGGCCGACGGCCGCAGCTTCTCGACGCTGCACGGTGGTGGGAAACGTGTTCTGCTCCACTTGGCGAACTTCGCGCTCCCGACTGTGCGGGGTGACTATGGCTCCGGTGCGGTCGAGATGATGGACGGCGGTTCGGTCTTCATCGCATTGCTCGAATGGGACCGGGCATCCGTCGACGACAAGCTCTTCGCCCGAGTCGGTCTCCCGACCGAGCTTCGCACGGATGACTTCAACCCCAACGGCCTCCAGCGCCGACTTCCCGGTCAGGCAGGCGCCCAGCGGTTCTTTCAGAGCGGAGGTCGAGCGTTCGGCCTCTACGTCGTCCTCGGCTCCTATCGCCGCCGCGATGTCTTGGTCCCCGAGGTCAACCGCCTCCTCCGCACAATCCGTATCGACTGACGACACTGGCGCCTAACGCACGGCGGGGTCTGTCCCCAGCGTGCGTTAGCGGGCTTGGCAGGTGGGGCACCAGGTGGTGGTTCGGGCGTCGAGCTCGCGGCGGCGCAGGACGGTGCCGCAGCGCAGGCAGGGTTCGCCGCCGCGTCCGTAGCAGAACAACTCGTGCTGGTTCTCCCCGGTCGCGCCGTCGGAGTCGACATAGTCGCGCAGTGTCGTGCCGCCATGATCGAGACCGGATTGCAGCGCCTCACGCACCGTCTCCACCAGCCGATCGGCTCGCTCCCGAGACAGTCGCCGCGTGGACGGATTGATCTCGGCCAGCCACAACGCCTCGTCGGCGTAGATGTTGCCGACCCCGGCCACCGCTCGCTGGGCGAGCAGGATCGTCTTGAGGTGTCGATCGCTTCGTTTCACGAAGTCGGCAAGGTGGCGACCGTCGAACTCGTCGTCCCACGGCTCCGGGCCGAGGGAGTGCAGTGTCGGGATCGCCCCATGGTCGCCCGTGTCCACGCAGTGGATGCGGCCGAAACGACGGACATCGTGAAATGAGAGAATGCGGCCGTCGTCCAGACCCCACCAGGCCCGCAAGTAGTCCTCCTCGGGGTCGTTGTCCATGACCGCCAGTCGACCGGTCATCCCGAGATGGATGATCAGCTCGGCCGCCGAGTCGTCGGGGCGGCGATGATCGACAAGCAGGTACTTCCCGCGCCGACGGATCCCCACGACCTCGCCGCCGATTGCTTCCAGGGCCGGGGTGAACTTGGACGACTCGTGCGATCCGGCATCGACGAACTCTCGGCCGATCAACTTCGGCTCCAGCTGGCGGCGGATCGTCTCGACTTCTGGAAGCTCGGGCACCCCCGAACTGTAGGCTCGCCACCGCGTGAATGACTCGGCCGAACTCCTCCACATCATCGTGGCCGACGCCCTGGCGCAGGCTGACGAGCTCCTCGAACTCGATGGCCCGAGGGCGGAAGCCTGGGCCAGTGATCTGGCCGCGCTCGCTGACGAGGCCGGCCCGAACGGACTTGCCGAGCTGGTCGCCAGCCTCAGTGACGCAGGCACTGCTGGCGCGGCGGCAGCCCTCTGGGCGCTGGACGCCGTCACTGACTCGGTTGACCGCGCCGACCCTGCGCTCGAGCCCGCTCCCACCTGGGCCGATTCGTTGGCCACGAGCAGATCGACCGGCGCGTCGTCGCTCACCGCCCCTCGGGGCGCGTCCCTTGCCCTGCGCTTCATCGACAGCGCTGACGTTGGTCATGTGATCCTCGTCGATCTGCTTCCCGCCGAGCTCGGCAGCACTGCCGAAACGATTGGCGAAGTCCATGTCGGCCCGCCTCAGATTCTCGACGGAATCGAGGAGGAGGACGCCGACATCTCCGCGTTCGAGATCCCGGCCGCTGAGGCGGCCGCGAGGATTGCCAAGGCGTTGGCCGCGACCGAAGCACCCCGGGACTCGCTGGTGGCCACGGGCAGGCTCCTGCTCGCCCGGCTGCGGGAATGGATCGACGAGCCCGGTGCGGCACCCCGTCCGGCGACGGCCCCCGTGCCCGAGCTCCCTCCGCGGGATCCAGAAGACGACGCCTACGCTCGCGACATCCTCGACCGCGCATTGGGCCCCCCGGCGACCGTTGAGAACGATGCCGTCGCCCGTGCGGCAGCAGTGCTGCGAGACGCCGCGGCGAGCGATGCGCCGATGGCCCGGTGGCTTGCTGCCTCGGTCGGCCCGGTGGATCTCGATGATCCCGATCTCGAGGTTGTGATCGCCGCGCTCGCCGCGACCGCCTCGCCTGTCACCCTCGAACCCCTCGACGCCGACACCCGGGTGGCAGTCGTCGACCTGGAGTGGGCCGACTGGCTCGGCGCGGTGGTCGGCGCCGTCCGTGGCGGCCCGGGTACTCCGGTCGACGGTGAGGCGCTGGTCGACCTGGTCAACCGCTGCCCGGAGGTCACCTCCAGCATTCCGAAGAACGACCGGGCTCGCGTTGCCTGGGCGTTCAGTGTCTGCACGGAGATCCACACGGAGATCGGACTGATCGCTGACGGACGTATCACCGAACTCGGCATAGCGCTTTGGCCGGTAGCGCTACGAGCGGCCTGGTCCACCTAGGGCTCTGTCTCCGGGCGCGACACTGGCCCGCTTCGCCCCTTGTCGGGGCGGCGGGTCAGGTGCCGGCCATGGTGGGTCAGGAACAGGACCAGGTTGGTGATGTCGCTGTCGCCGAGATGTTCGCAGAACTCAATACAACAAGAACAGGGAGGAATTCTCGAAGGATCAGGAAGGATTAGTGTTGACCCATGGCTGACCCCGATATCGACCACGCGGCCCTTGGCCGGCGATTCGCCGAACTCCACGAGAGCGGCACCTTCCTGATGCCCAACGTGGCCGACGCCGGCACGGCCGCCGCATTGGCACGCGCCGGTGTGTCCGCCATCGCCACAACGAGCTCCGCTCACGCCCAGACGATCGGGCGTCACGACGCCGCGGGCGACGTCACGATGGAGGAGCACGCACTCCACACCGAGATCCTCGTGAAGGCGGCCAACCTCCCGTGCAACGTCGACGCCGAGAATGGCTACGGCCACGAGCCTGAGGCGATGGTGGCTGCCGTGCAGCGCTTTGCGGCAACCGGTGCGGGCGGGATGGGAATCGAGGACTGGTCCGGTGACCCGGCCATTGGCTTCTATGACCGTGGGTTGGCGGTCGCTCGAATCGAGGCCGCAGTCGAGGCGGCCAACGCGCTCGATCGTCCCTTCGTGATCACCGGCCGCACCGACCTGCTCCTAACCGAAGAAGGTGGCGGCCTTACGGAGGTCAGGGCACGGCTCGAAGCGTTCGCCACCGTCGGCGCGCACTGCCTCTACGCCCCCTATACCGGCGACGTTGATGTTGTGCGCTCGTGGGTGAACGACTATGGCGTCGCCCTCAACGTGCTCGTGCCCCTGAGCCGGCCGAAGTGGTGGCCCAAGGATCAGGGCCTCCTCACCGTGCCGGAGCTCACCGAACTCGGCGTGCGACGCATCAGCATCGGCGGCTCGTTGTACACGCAGCAAGTGAAGCACGCCGTCAACCTGATCACCGCTGTCCTCAGCGGCGCAACGCCGGGGTCGGGCGACTAGACCGAACCGGCCTTGGCACCAGCGGCTACGAGTGCGGCGGCACGGTCGGCCAGCGTTTCGGTGATCGGCTCACCGGTGAGGAGGAGTCGCACCCAGAGCGGACCGATCAGCGTCTCGATGATCAGGTTGGCGTCAGCGTTGGTGGCGAGTTCGCCTCGATCGATGGCCCGCTGCACTACCGCCGCGGACTGCCCGAGCCGGTCGGCCCAGAATCCGTACATGCGCTCGGCGAGCTCGTCCGAGATGGCCGACGCAGCGGCGATCGAACGTGAGCGTCGGCCGCCCGATTCCGTTCCGATGTTGGCCGCGACCTCTCGGGCGAGGGCCTGGAGGTCGCTCTCGAGGGATCCGGTATCGGGGATGGGCACCGCCTCGGCGCTGTGCTCGGTGACCGCGGCGGCGATCAGTTCCGCCTTCGTCGGCCATCGTCGATAGACGGTGGTCTTGTGCACGTCGGCACGCGTTGCGACGTCCTCGACTGCGACCTGGTCGTAGCCGACTTCCTCGAGCAGCTCGGCGGCGGCCCGGAGCACGTCGGTGCGGACGCGGGTGGCCCGGCCGCCAGGGCGTTTGTCGCCGACTCGTCTGTCATCGATTGGCATACGTCGATCTTATCGCAAAAGTGGTTGCGTTTATGCTTCGCTTCCTTCATAGTGAAACGCAACGCAAGTTGCGATAAGGAGACCCGTCATGACCACGACCACCACCGCTCATCGAACCGAACCCGACACGCCGACGTTCTCGGTCCACAAGCGATGGCTGGCGCTCTGGGCCTTCGTTACCGCATTCGCCGTCTTCGAGGTTGTGAAGCATGGCTATGTCAACGGCAGCGCCAGCTATGCCGCTGTTCTCACCACCACCGCCGTCGGAGCCTTCATCGCCCCCGATCTCACGTTCGTCGTCGGGATCAGGGACGACGTCCCCCACGGATCGATGTCGCGGAAAGCTGTGCCCTTCTACAACGCTGCCCACCGTATGACCGTTGCCCTCGGCCTCACCCTTGTCATCGGTATCGGCCTGGCGCCGCTCAACTCGGCTGCGGTCGTCGCCTTTGTCGGCGGACTCTCGTGGATGGCGCACATTGCCATGGACCGTGCGGCCGGCTACGGCCTTCGCAACGCCGACGGCAGCCGCTGAGCTGTAGAGGAATCGATCATGTTTCTCGGACACTTCGCCCTTGGCGTCGCCGCCAAGCCCGCTGCCCCGGCGCTGCCCGTCGGCGCTCTGCTCATCGCTCCCCAGGCCATGGATCTCGTCTTCTTGCCCCTCGTTGCCGTCGGCGCCGAAGGGATTGAGCAAGGCGACTACGGCCAGGACGGGATCGACGCGCTCTACTCGCACTCCATCGTTGGAGCGCTGCTGATCAGCGTCGCCGTCTACCTCCTCGCCAAGGCTGTCTGGAAGTCGACGAATGGGGCCTGGCTTCTCGCTCTCCTCAGCTTCTCGCATTGGCCGATCGACCTCCTCGTGCACCACAGAGACCTCTCGATCCTTCCTGGCAACGCGGGCGATTTTTCGTTGATGGGATTCGGTCTCTGGGACTACCCGCGGGCGATCCTGACAATCGAGATCGTGCTCGCTGTCGCTGCCACCGTCGTGTACTGGGGTTGGGCACGCCGTGCTCGGTTGTCGAACCGTTGGTACCTTGGTCCATCGATCGTCACCGTGCTGTTCGCCGCACTGGCCCTCTCTGATCTCGGCCGGCTACCGGCGTAGAGAGCGTGGCGGACTCAGCTACAGGTCTCGCACATAGGGCAGGAAGACTTCAGCGACTGCGATCAGCAACTCCTTCGGATGACGGTCGATCGTGGAGACGGACGTGTGGATCCCGTCGACGAAGAACGAAACCTGCCCGGGACACGCTTCACCGACATCTCCGATGTCGACGGTCTCGCAACCCTCGAGCCGCACTGGCGGCAGGATGATGCCGTCGGCTTCGGCTATCTGGACGAGCAGCCATCCCGTTCCCCAACTACAGCCGATGAAGGGTCCCGATGGTCCGGTTGTCTCGAAGTCGGGGAGCTCGAGTGCGGACGAGTCCATTGCGGTGAGAATGGCAGCATCCGGCGCCAACGTGCAGACGTTGATTCCGTCGGTGCTTCCGCTGCCCCCGTTCCCGCTACCGCCGCTGTCGCTGCTGGAGCCAGGGCTGAATGATCCGTCGCCCCCGCAACCCGCGAGGGTCAGGATCAATGCCGCTGTCCCGAGTTTCCATCGCCAACCCATGGTCAATCCTGCCATACCCGCCGAACCATCGCAGAGGGTCAGCGGTCGAGGCCTCCCTCCGGTTGTCACTCGGGTTGCGTAAGGTCCACATTGCCGACCAACCAGGCCGTGTGACCGTGCCGCCAGCGGTCAGAGGCCGCCTCACCAGACCCCGGAGTTTCCCGTGTCTCGACAGCTCGAATTCGAGCCTAATTTTGCCCGCGAAGTCGTCGACATCTCCGTCGCCGACGAGATGAGCGAGAGCTTTCTCGCCTACTCGCTTTCCGTCATCACCTCCCGCGCCATCCCCGACGTTCGTGACGGCCTCAAGCCCGTGCAACGCCGCATCCTGTGGTCGATGCTGCAGATGGGTGTGCGACCGGGTACCCCGTTTCGCAAGTCCGCTCGAATCGTCGGCGACACGATGGGTCGCTATCACCCGCATGGAGACGCCGCGATCTACGACACGCTCACCAGGATGGGCCAGGACTTCTCGCGGATGGTGCCGTTCATCGACCCCCAGGGCAACTTCGGCAGCCTTGACGACCCGCCGGCCGCCGCTCGCTACACGGAGTGCCGCCTTTCGGATGCGGCCATGGAGATGGTGCGCGAGCTCGACGAGGACACGGTCGACTTCAAGCCGACCTACGACGGTGAGGGTGACGAGCCCGTCGTCCTCCCGGCCCTGCTCCCCAACATCCTCGTCAACGGCACCACCGGAATCGCTGTGGGTATGGCCACCAACATGGCGCCGCACAACCTGCGGGAGGTCGCCAAGGCCATCGAGCTCGTGATGACCAAGCGGCGCCCGAAGCCGACCATCGAAGAGCTCATGGCCGTGCTCCCGGGTCCGGACTTCCCGTCCGGTGGCATCGTGGTGGACGACGGACTCATCGATGCCTACGAGACAGGGCGCGGCAGTTTCCGTATCCGGTCCCGCGCTCACGTCGAGCAGATCACCCGCAACCGCCAGGCCATCATCGTCACCGAGCTTCCCTATCAGGTGGGCGCCGAGCGGGTGATCGCCAAGGTCCAGGAGCTGGCCAACAACGGCAGGCTCGTCGGCATCGCGGGCATCGCCGACCTCAGCGACATGCACGGGCTCAAGATCCAGATCGACGTGAAGCCGGCCGTCAACCCGCAAGCGGTCCTGCAAGAGCTCTACCGGCTCACTCCGCTCGAAGAGACCTTCGGGATCAACAACGTGGTGCTGGTCAACGGCGTGCCCACCACGTTGGGTGTCCACGACCTGTGTCGTCACTACATCGAGCATCGGCTCGAGGTCATCGTCCGGCGTACCGAGTACCGACTCGCCAAGGCCCAGGACCGGCTTCATATTCTCGATGGTCTACTCATTGCCCTCGATGCGATCGACGAAGTGGTGCGGATCATCCGATCGTCGCAGAACGCGGCCGAAGCCCGCGAGCGGCTCGTCGAACGGTTTGGGCTGAGCGACGTGCAGGCCGTGCACATCCTCGACATGCCGCTGCGGCGCCTCACCGCGCTCGCAAAGCTCGAGCTTGAAGAGGAGGCTGCCGGCCTCCGCACCGATATCGCCGACTATGAGCGGCTGCTCAAGAGTGAGGACCGCCGTCGCACGCTCGTCCTGAGGGAGCTGGGCGCGCTCGTCGACACCCAGGGAGTTGAGCGCCGAACCGAGATCGTTGCGGCCGACGACATCCCCGTCTTCGAGGTTCCGAAGGAGAGCGACGCCGCCTTCGACCCTGACTCCGACGAACCCTGCGTGGTCACATTGTCCACCTCGGGCAACATCGGGCGGGTCCCGCTGGAGGGTGCGAAACGGGGGGTGGTCGGACGCCACGATCTGATCGCTTCCAGAGTTGTCACGTCGACCGGTTCGCCGATCGCTGCGGTCACATCGGAGGGCCGGGCATTTGTGGTGCGCGGCGGTGAAATCGCCGATGCCGGCAGTCGTACGCGGGGCGGGCTGGCCGCACAGCTGCTCGGCCTCAACAAGGGTGAGGAAGTGCTCGAGCTGGTCACGGCCGGCGAGGAGAACCTGATGCTCGTGACCGCCAACGGCGTCGCCAAGCAACTCACTCCTGAAGAAGTGATGGGCACGAAGCCAGGAAAGCCGGTCATCGGCCTCAAGGGCAACGATCGAGTCGTCGCGGCGTTCCGTCTGCCCGTCGGGGTCGACATCGTCATGGTGGCCACTGACGGTCAGACACTGCGTATTGCCGCTGACACGGTTTCCGCTCAAGGCCGTGGTGCGGGTGGTGTCGCCGGGATGAAGCTCAAGGGTGACGCTCAGATCGTCGGCGCGGCCGCCCTTCTCGGCGATGGAGCGGTGATCACGATCACCTCGGAGTCCGGGGCCAAGGGCACACCGTTCGACGAGTTCGAATCCAAGGGACGAGGCGGTCAGGGTGTGCGGGTCGCCAGGCTGTCCAGCGGTGAGTCCATCGTGGCCATGTGGGTCGGCAACGCATCGTTCGATGGTTTGCTCGCCCAGATGGCCGACGACGATGATCCCAAGAGGCTCGACCCGAACCCGGTGCCCTTCGACGTGGAGGTCACCAAGCGGGACCTCGTGCCGACCCGCACCGAACGTCAGGTCCTGGTCCTTGCCCCCACCAGGTGGTGATACGCAACACCGGCACAGGCCCCACGGTTACGTCGTCAGCTGAAGTCGGGAAGCGATTCCAGGATCTGCTGCTGCTCGTTAGGGCCGAAACCGAAGAAGACATTGCTTCCGCCGCTCAGATCGGGGGTGAGGAGCGCCATCGACGAGTTGGTGCGTACCCCGAAGTTCCGCCACGTGTCGAAGCTCGGGTCCCAGAGGAACGTGATCTCGTCGCCGAGGTCGTCGTGGGTGACGAACTCCTGCGCATAGCCGAAGTCGTCCTGAGTGCCGAGCCCGATGACCTGGACCTCGTCTGCGTGCTCTCGGGCAAACTGCCCGATCTCTGACCGCTCCCCGCGGCACGTCGGTCAATGCGGTGCCCAGAACCAGAGCAGCACCGGTCGATCCCCGTCGACCGCGTCACGCAGGCTGGAGACGCTGCCGTCGTCGACAGACAACACTTCGATGTCACGAACGTCGTCGGACGTGGCGAGGTTGGCTTGGTTCGCCGCTGCCGTAGAGGAGGCGTCAGGGGTCCCGGCGACAGCACTGGATGCCGCATCGCCGGTCTCGGTTGAGCCGCTGGCGCCGCAGGCGGAGGCCAGCAGCGCGAGGCCGATGACGACAGCTGCGGCCTGCGGGCGCGGAAAAGGGGAGGAGACCATCGGGATGGAAACGACCCGGAGTGGTGGTTTGTTCCCGAAACCCGAGATTTCCGGACGTGATCAATGTCATATAGACAAACATCGATACGAGGTTAGAATCCTCATATGAACCGCAACACAGCCCACACCAGTACAGCCCACACCAATACAGTCCTCGTGTCGGGACTCGACCGCCGCTCCTGCTCCTGGCGTGACGCACTCGGACCCGGCTTCGCGACCGGAGCAAGACCGGCTCTCCTCGGGGCCGTCTCGAACGCCGCCCACAACGGTTACTGCGGCTGACGACCGCCGGCGGTGCTGGGCCAGAGGGAGAACTCGCCGGGACCCATCATGTTTCCATCTCACTCGAAGTGAGATGTCGCTCGCTCACGGTCTAGATTCGCGGGATGGACCCGACGTATTCCACTGAGGCCGACGAGTTTCGCGACTACATTCGCACCTTCCTCGACCAGAACCTCCCCGAGGGATGGGGCGGCATCGGTGCCTTGCCCCACGAAGATGTGAAGCCCTTTACCGACGAGTGGCGCCAGAAACTCGCCGCCAACTCGCTGCTGGCTCCCTCATGGCCAAAGGACTACGGGGGCGGCGGACTCTCCGAGCTCGAGCAGGTGATCCTCGCCGAGGAGTTCCAGAAAGCCGGCGCGCCGACCGGAGGCACCAACGACGCATTCAGCATCCAGATGGTCGGCAACACGATCCTTCACTGGGGCACCGACGAGCAACGCTCGCACTTCCTGCCGCGGATCATCAGCGGTGAAGACACCTGGTGCCAGGGTTACTCCGAGCCCGACGCCGGCTCCGACCTCGCCAGCCTCGGTCTCCGTGCTGTGCTCGATGGCGACGAGTGGGTGCTCAACGGTCAGAAGATCTGGACCTCAGCCGGCCAACACGCCGACTGGATCTTCGTCCTGTGCCGCACCGACCCCGATGCGCCGAAGCACCGCGGCATCAGCTTCATCTTGTGCCCCGTCGCCCAGCCCGGCGTCGAAGTGCGGCCGATCCAGATGCTCTCCGGCGACTACGACTTCAACGAGACCTTCTTCACCGACGCCCGCACCCACAAGGACAATGTGGTCGGCGAAGTCAACGGTGGCTGGGCCGTGGCGATGACCCTGCTCGGCTACGAGCGCGGCGAGGCCGCCGCCACACAGCCACTCGTCTTCCGCACCGAATGGGACAAGCTCGCCGAGCTTGCCAAGGCGAACGGCTCCAACGAGGATCCCAACGTCAGGGACCGTCTCGCCTCCACGTTCATCGAGGTCGAGATCATGCGATACCTCGGTATGGGAACGCTCACTCGGTTCCTCCAGGGTGCACAACCGGGTCCGTCGGAATCGGCGTTCAAGCTCTACTGGAGCGAGTACCACAAACGTGTCACCGAACTCGCAGTCGACGTGATGGGCGCCGATGCCATGGTGTCGCATTCGGCTGCGAAGTCGTCGTTCGGGCCCGATCTGGTCGGCGCGCCCAACGACGCCACCTCGTGGCTCGGTGCCTTCTACAACGCCCGCGCCGGCACGATCTACGCCGGTACCTCGCAGGTACAGCGCAACATCCTCGGCGAAATGGTCCTCGGGCTCCCGAAAGAACCCAAGCCGCAGGGTTAACGACACCGCTCTGTTTGTTGCTGCGGTTGACACCGCTCTGTCACACCGGGGCGCTACGTTCGCTCGGTGGCCACAAAGAACACCAGCACCAGCTACGACGCTGATGCCATCCAGACCCTCGAGGGGTTGGAGGCTGTCCGGAAACGCCCGGGTATGTACATCGGAGGCACCGGCTCCGACGGGCTGATGCACCTGGTGTGGGAGCTCATCGACAACGCTGTCGATGAGGCGTCCGCCGGTTTCGCCAACAAGGTCGATCTGACGCTGCACCGAGACAAATCGATCGAGGTCTCCGACAACGGACGTGGCATTCCCATCGATCTGCATTCCGGCCGCAAGGTGTCGGCTCTCGAGGTCGTGTTCACCGAACTGCACGCCGGCGGCAAGTTCGGTGGCGGCGCATACTCATCGTCCGGTGGGCTCCACGGTGTGGGCGCGTCGGTCGTGAATGCCCTGGCAGCCAAGCTCGTGGCCGAAGTCGATCGAGACGGAGCCACACATCTTCTGGGCTTCAAGGAGCGGGTCGCCGGCCAGTTCACCGCTTCGAAGTTCAAGCCCGGCCACAAGCTCGAGAAAATCAAGAAGATCTCCAAGAACAAGACCGGCACGCGTATCCGCTTCTGGCCCGACTTCGACATCTTCGACCCTGCGGCCACGATCGATGTCGAGGAGATCTGCAGTCGTCTGACCCAGGCGTGCTTCCTTGTGCCGGGAATGAAGGCCACGGTCACCGACAAGCGCACCGGCGGAATGAAAGAACCGTTCAGCTTCGTCAGCCGTGGCGGCCTGGCCGACTTGGTTGAGCACCTTGCGATCGGCGAGGGCGTCAGCCAAACCATCACCTGTGCCGGCATCGATCACTTCACCGAGAAGGTCCCGGTCAACGGAAAAATGACCGACGTCGAGCGCGAGTGCACCGTCGACATCGCCCTGCGCTGGGTCAAGGGTTACGACACCACGGTGGTCAGCTTCGTCAACACCATCCCCACGAGCCAGGGCGGCACCCACCTCGCCGGCTTCGACAAATCGCTCACCCGGCTGGTCAACAATGTCGTGCTGAAAGACAATCGCAAGCTCGCCCGGCTGGCGAAAGAGAACAAACACAAGGCCACGAAGGACGATGTCCAAGAGGGTCTCGTCGCCGCGGTGAAAGTCACGTTCCCGGAGCCACAGTTCCGAGGTCAGACGAAACAGGAGCTGGGCACACCGGCGATCGAGGGCATCGTCAGCCGGGTCGTCTACGAACAGCTCAGGGAGTGGTTCGAACCAGGCGGCGGGCCCCGTTCGCACGTCAAGGCCATCGCCGACAAGTTGGCCACTGCCATCCAGAACCGCGTTGCCTCGAAGCAGGTGCTGGAGAACAAACGAAAGGCCGCCAGCCTCGGCTCGACCGGCATGCCGGAGAAGCTCGCCGACTGTCGTGTGCACGGGCCCGACTCCGAGCTGATTCTCGTCGAGGGCGACTCCGCCGCCGGCCCCGCCAAGCGCGGACGCGACTCCGAGACCATGGCGATCCTGCCCCTACGAGGCAAGGTCGTGAACGCGGCGAAGGCGAGCCAGAAGCAGGTGCTCGACAACGCCGAAGCGAAGGCGCTCTTCACGTCGGTTGGCGCTGGAGCAGGGCGCGACTTCAACATCGAAGACGCTCGCTACGGCCGCATCGTGATCCTGTGCGACGCCGACGTCGACGGCAGCCACATCCGCTGTCTCCTGCTCACGCTGATTCATCAGTACATGAAGCCGATGCTCGAAGCCGGCAACGTCTACTCGGCCCAGCCACCGCTCTATACCACCAAGGTGGGCGACGAGATCTACCGCGTCTACAGCGACGAAGAGCGCGAGGCGGTGCTGGATGAGCTGTGCAAGGGCAATCGCAAGCGAGAAAACATCAAGTGGCAGCGCTTCAAGGGCCTCGGCGAAATGAACGTCGACGAGCTCCGCTACTGCGCCCTCGACCCGGCGACCCGCACCCTGCGGCGCATCACCATGGACGACGCTCAGGAAGCCAAGGACGCCGCCAAGATGTTCGACATCCTGATGGGCAACGACGTCGCCGTCCGCCGCGACTTCCTCGTCAAGAACTCAGCCCTCGTCGACATGACCACCCTCGACGTCTGAGTCACCCTGGGGACAGACCCCAGCGTTACTTGTGCCCGAAGGACTGGGCCAGGCCTGCGTTCTCGAACCCCTCGGGCGACTGGCCGGTGGTGGCGTACATGTAGAGCGCGGTCTGGAAGATGGCGCCGAGCGCACTCATGACCACGAGGGCCAGGGCGATCCAGACGACGGCGGTCGCGATGCCGACGATGGCGAGAGCGGTCGAGCCGCTGGCGACGAGCGCACCGCCGATCAGCAATGCAGGGATGATCAGCAGGAAGCCGACCAGACCGAAGCCAACGCGAGCGATGAGGTTCTCGCCCCACGTCTTCTTCAACAGGCCCGCCGAGGTCTTGAAGCCTTCAATGGCGCCCTTGTCGTCGATGACGATCGCGGGGATCGTGAGGAAGGCAGCGACCTCCCAGCCCATCTGAAGCCCACCGAGGATCAGGTTGCCGACCCAGCCGGCTCGTTCACGAAGCGCACGAATGACGGCGCCGACGGTCCAGTTGATGATCGCCCACGGCACGAGGCCGGGAATGCGGGCGAAGGCGCGGGAGATGGCGCTGGTGACGGTGGGGTCGCCGCCGCTCATGCGTTCGTGGGCTCCGGCCACCAGTGCGCCGGTGAAGAACACCGAGACGATGGCGACGCTGACGCCGGCCAGGATGAAGAGGATGCCGGACAGCGGGGTGACGGCGTATTCCTCACCGGTGGCCCCGCTGGTATCGAGAGCGAAGAAGCCGGGCAGCGCAAAAACGAGCAGCGCAGCCAGCGAACCGAGGAATGACAGGACCGGAAGCGCGAGCAACTCACGGTCCTTTTGCAGGACGTGCCACGATGTCTTGGCCAGTGCGAACGTGTTCTTGATTCTACCCATGGGAGAAATCCTAGGCCGAGGGCCGGCCCTGAACGCCTCCACTAGAGGGAGTAGTCGATAACCGCGCGGATGTTCTCGCCCGCATGCATGGCCCGGTAGCCCTCGTTGATGTCGTCGAGTTTGTAGCGAGCGGTGATCAGCTCATCGAGCTTGAGCTTGCCCTGGTCATAGAGACGGAGAAGCTTCGGGATGTCGCTGCGGGGGTTGCAATAGCCGTAGATCGAGCCGTGAAGGTGCTTGCCCATCATGGCGAGATCGACGGTGTTGAGTGTGATCTCGTTCTGCGTGACGTTGCTGAGCGACGTGAGCGTGAGGCTTCCGGCCTTGCCGACGAGTGCCATCGCCGGAGCAAAGAGGTCAGAGGTGGCATCGCCCACCGTCAGCAGGACCGAGTTGGCGCCGCGACCCCAGCTCAGCTCCTCGACGAGCGGTCCGGCTTCTTCGATCGACGAAACGGCATGGGTTGCGCCGACCGTCTGGGCGAACTCCCGCTTCATCTCGACGGGATCGACCGCGATCACGTTGGCCGCCCCGGCCATTGCGGCGCCCTGGACGGCATTGATGCCGATGCCGCCGGTGCCGATCACCACGACCGTGTCGCCGGCCTTGACGCCGGCCACGTTGACCGCCGAGCCCCAGCCGGTGGCCACGCCACACGAGGTGACGGCGACGGCGTCCAGGGGATACCAGTCGCCGACCTTCACGATGGAGTTCTCGTGGACCACCGAGTATTCCGAGAACGTGCCGATGCCGCTCATTGCCCGCACCATGCCGGTCGGGCCCTTGTGGCGGGCCTTTCCTCGCTGGATCTCTTCGCCGTTGTCACACAGGTATTGCATGCCCTCAGCGCACGAGGGGCAGCGCCCACACGACGGGATGAACGACGCGGCGACGTGGTCGCCGACCGCCAGGCCGCGGACCCCTGGACCGACGGCCTCCACAACACCAGATCCCTCATGGCCGCAGACCATCGGCAGCACCGCTTCGGTGAAGTCGCCGAGGCGCACGTGTTCGTCGGAGTGACACAAGCCCGCGTAGGCCATCTTGATGAGGATTTCCTCGGGACCGGGATCCTCGATCTCGAACTCGTCGATCACCCAGGGACCGTTCACTTCATAGGCAACTGCGGCGCGTGTCTTCATGGGCGAGAACGTAGCCCCACCCGCGGCTTCGAATCGAGCTCACAACAGGGTCGTTAGACCCTTAACGAGTTTTGCGCAGCCTGCTTACGTGACGGAAAGACGCATCTGCGCCCCAACCGAGGACGAAGAAGAACTCAGGAGAACCCCCCATGGCCAACCACCCGAAAATCGCACACACAACCGAGTTTCCGCCGGCGACGGAGCAACCCAACGTGTTCCCGTTGAGCTGGTATCGCGGCACCGAGAAGATGGAAGAGGTGTACGAAGCCAGCCGTCGCGAGGTCTGGGACCCGGCTGCATTGCCGTGGGACACCTTCGATGTGGAGAGCTATAGCTGGGAAGAGCGCGAGGCCATGGCGTACTGGTGGACACTGCTTTCAGTGTTCGACGCATCGGCGCCCCCGGTCTTCGCCGCCGCCATGATCAAGAGCTACGAAGCACACGAGGAAGATGCCGTCCGCCGCTGCTTTTTCTCGGTGACCCAAGACGAGCAGAACCACGAGCACATGTGTGGTCTCGCCATCACCAAGCTGCTCGGCTACCACGACCCGCTCACCTACGAGCCCAAGACCGAGCTCGGCATGAAGGCCCAGCGCAACGCCAAATGGCTCTACTTCAATGGTGGTCGCTACTGGGATGGCTACAAGCAAGCCGTGCCGAGGTACTCCCTGGCGGTGCTCTTCTCCTCGTTCCTCATGGGGGAGATCGCGGCCGCCACCATCTTCCACCAGATGGCCGAGGGAGCCCGCGAGCCGGTCTTCAAGGATGCCTTCACGAACATCGGTCGAGACGAAGGCCGCCACATGGCGATCTGCATGACGCTGATGGAGCGTGACTATCCGAGGCTCGACCTCACCGATCGCGACACCATCACCAAGCAGGTCCGGGCCGGCTACCTCTTCCTGTCCGCCGTCTTGTTCGAGCCACCTGCGGACTTCTGGGATCTCCCCGAGGACTTCATCGAGGTCCAGCGGGCGTGTGAGACCGTCGCTCGAGATGCCGGGTTCTACATCCCCGACTATGAAACGAAGAAGGAGAACTGGCGCCAGGCCATCCTCAATCTCAAGGGTGTGCTGGACCGCTACGGAATCCCGTTCCCAGCGATCCCCGAGGTCGGGATCGACGGCAAGGAAATCACGGACATCGAGATGGAAGACATCATTCCCGTCTTCTGAATCGTCGATCCGCTGAGGTTTCTGTCACGTGAACTCCACCATCCGGCTCGAACCATCGGGCAAAGAAGTCGACTGCCGCTCGGGTGACACCGTGCTGGCTGCGCTCGAGCGGTCCGGCTTCGTCATGCCCAACAACTGTCGTGCCGGTGCGTGTGGCGAGTGCAAGACCCTGGTCACCGATGGCGACATCGACCAGGGAATCGTGCTCGACATGGCCCTCAGTCCCGACGAACGAGACGAGGGCTATGGCCTCATGTGCATGGCCAAGCCGGTGTCATCGGTGGTGTCGATCGAGTTCGGTACCGACGACGCGAAGCCAAGACTGTTTCCGCCAAAGGACCGCGTGTCCTTTGCGGTCACCGACATTCTGCCTCGCACGCCGAAGATCGTGGAGGTCAGGCTTCGACCCCTCGGCGAAAACCTCCGCTATTGGCCCGGCCAGTACGTGATGCTCGGCGACGAGCGGGCTGGCGCCCCGCCTCGGTCGTACTCGATCGCGAACGCGCCTCGGCCCGATGGTGAGCTTCACCTGCTGATCGCTCGGGTGGAGGACGGAGCGACCAGCGGATGGGTCCACGACACACTCGAGGTCGGCGACCGGGTCACCGTGGCCGGCCCCTACGGCACGTTCGTGGGCGATGCTGCCACTGACACGCCAGTGCTGTGTCTGGCTTCGGGATCAGGTCTCGCCCCGATCATGGCACTGACCGATGCTGCACTGCGGCGCGGATTTCCGCACCCGGTCACGATCGTGTTCTCGGCTCGGGGAGTCGAGGACGAAGTCGACGAGGGCATGTTTGCCTTCTGGACGCTGAAGCACCGGAAATTCAACAGCGTCATCACCTACACCGGCGATGACGCCCCAGCAGGAGCGAAGCACCGCGGCCGGATCCCGGTCGTGCTGCCTGGCCTCTTCACGGATCTCTCGAACCACACGATCTTCATTGCGGGTTCGCCGGAGTTCGTCGATGCCTGTCGCGCCTCGGTCGCTGAACTCGGGGCCGATCCCGACCACGTCCATGTGGAGGGCTACTACCCGCAGGCCCCGGCGGAGTCGCCGCCGGCTCACCGCCTGACGGGCTGAACCCAGCGACTGTCACACCCGTGCGGTAGAACTACCTACGTGGAATTCGAAACCGACGAGCGAGACCGGCTGGAGCCGGTGGCACCGATTCGTGAGGTCGGTGTGCCCACACCACCGCCACGCCTTTCTCCGTCGGGGGCAGGCACGTTCGAGCAGTGTCCGCGTCGTTGGCGTTTCCGCTATGTCGAGCGCCTCCCGGATCCACCAGGCGAGGCCGCACTGGCCGGCAGCTTTGCGCATCGCGTTCTCGAAGTCCTCATGCAGAAGCCGGCGGCGGAGCGCACTCCAACCGCCGCAAAGCTGATTGCCCGTGATGAGTGGCCCGACGTCGAGAGCGACGACGATTACCAAGCGCTCGGCTACGACGACGAACGCAGCCGTCATTTCCGTTGGAAGGCGTGGCAGGCGATCGAAGGTCTCTGGACCCTCGAAGATCCCACGACGGTCGATGTCCGCGCCACCGAGCAAGACGTCGAAGCGGTTCTCGGCGGCGTGCCGTTCCGCGGGATCGTCGATCGTCTGGAAGATGAAGGCGATGGCCTCGTCGTCACCGACTACAAGTCCGGCAAGGCTCCTTCGCCGCGTTATCGCCGCGGGCGTCTCGATCAGGTGCTGCTCTATGCCGCAGCAGTCAAAGAAGCCACCGGCGAGATGCCGGTGCGCGCCCGTCTGCTCTACCTCGGTCAGCGTCCGGTGGGCATCGACGTCACCCAGCCAGAGCTCGATGGCGTCATCGAGAAACTGAGCGGCACGTGGACGGCGATCAACACTGCCTGCGAAACCGATGAGTTCGAGCCCCGCACCGGTCCGCTGTGCGGCTGGTGCCCCTACGCCGATCAGTGCCCCGAGGGCACGGCCGAAGTCACCAAACGCCTCGCACGAAAAGCGGCCGAAGAAGGCGCCCTTCTGGCCGAAGCGGGCTAGCAAATCACACTGGGGACAGACCCCAGCGTGACCTAGTCGGGTGCTTCGTTCTGCTGGTGGCGCTTCCACAGATGGCGGAGCACCATGAGCGCCATCAGGCCACCGGCTGCGCTGATCACACCGGAGCTGACGAGCAGCTTGTCGGAGGGTGGATCGGCCGGTGGGGGGGTGACGGCGGGTTCGGGCGGGGGATCATCGGGCGGCGATACCGGTGCGACGGGCGCCGCTGACGATTCACCCAACAAGGCATCCACGGGTGCGGGATCCTCGTCGGCGGGCTTGGGCCGACGCCGATTCGCCTGTGGGTCATACGCCATGGGCAACCTCCGGGGATGAGGCCGGCACAGGGTCCGGCATCGGAAGAACCAGATCGAATAGTTGGTCGAACTCCGCGGCGGCTTCGGGTGCGCCGGGTCGGGTGCCGAGAGCGTGGATCGGCAGCGAGGCGGCGGACGCTTCGGGGATTGCCGCCCGCAGATGAATCGGCGGGAGAACGATGTCGCCGTGGTCGTCGCGGAGTTGCTGGTCCCAGTAGCGGGCGTCGCGGGTGCGGCCGAGTCGATTGACGGCGACACCGGCGACGGCAAGAGGGGCCGGACGGCGGCTGGCGACGCGTTCGACGGTGCGCAGAATCTGGCCGACGCCGTCGGACGCCCATGCGCCCGGCTCGGTAACCACGAGAGCAGTGTCGGCCGCGAAGAGGCCGTTGATGGTGAGAAGGCCGAGCGAGGGGGGACAGTCGATGATGACGAGATCATGTTTGATCCCGCTGAGAGCTACCGCCAAACGATCGTTGGCGCCGATCGGATCGGTCAGCAGCTGCGGCTCCCGCATGGCGAGCGCAGGAGTAGCCGGCACCACAGACGGTGGCCGACCGCCTTCATCAGGCCACCCGGAGCTGACTCGTAGACCGGCAATCGAGCCAGGCCGTTCCTCGGCAAGGGCTTGATCCACACTGAACGGTGGATCCCAGACCCCGAGACCAGTGGTGGCGTTGCCCTGCGGGTCGAGGTCGATCACCAGGCTGTCGAGCCCCCGCGACCATGCCGTGGCCGCGAGGCCCAGGGCCACGGTGGTCTTGCCCACGCCGCCCTTCTGGTTGACGATTGCAATGATCGGCACGCCTGCACGGTAGCGGGACGATCACGTTGTGAACAGGTCGGCACTGAAGCTGGCCTGCGGCGCTCCTTTGGCGAGGACCGACGCCGCGGGGATACCCAGCCAACCTTCGGCAATCGTGGCGTAGTACTCCTCGACCATGGTTGTGGCGATGAGATTGCCGTCCGCATCCAAGCCACTCAGGTCGGGAGCGTCGCCATGGACGCCGGGGACAACGGGACCGCACACCAGCGCGGGCCCGGCCGTGCCGTGATCGGTTCCACTGCCATTCTCCTCGGGCCGGCGACCGAACTCGCTTGTCGTCATGATCAGGGTGCGCTCGGCGAGACCGCGGGTGGCGAGATCATCCTGCAAGGCGGCCATCGACGAACCCAGATCGGTCATCAGATCGTCGTGGCTGTACATCTGACCATCATGGGTGTCGAAACCGCCGAACGGCACGTGCAGGATCCGTACACCGAAGTCGCTGTCGAGAAGTCCTCCTGCCAGTTGGAGCTGATAACCGAGCTGAGTCTCCGGGAACCCGCGGTCTTCTTCATCATCGAGTGAACCCAGCACCTCTCCGAATGCGAGTGTGTTCTCGATTCCTGCACGAGCGGCAGCAAATCGAGCGGGTTCGCCCGTGGTGTTGTCGCCGAGTCGTTCGAGCCCGCGCCGAAGATTCTGGTACCAGGGGTCTGGTTCGTTGAGGAACCAGCCCGCCCACGGGTCGGGCAGGCCGACAGTGGTGGCTCTTTCGGCGAGCAGGAACGGCGTGTCGCCGGCACCGAGCGATAGCCCGGTGATTGGCGCTTCCACATCGAGATGGTCGCAGAGCCGCCCGAGGAAGCCCGTTCGAAGGCCGGCCTGCCCGGAGCCGTCGCCTTCCCACCAGCGCGTCTCCATCTCGAAGTGCGAGCCGTCGGGGTTGGATGTGCCGATCCCCTCGATGACAGCCAGGCCACGGTCCCGCAGCGGAGCGAGCCCGGGGTGCAGACCCGTGCCCTCCACGAAGGGAACCGGCTGAGTGTCGTTGGCGCCGACCAGATTCGGACGAAGATCGCGAAGTCGGCCGGAGTCGGGGATCACGGTGGCGAGCCCATCGTTTCCGCCTCGAAGCTCGATGACCACGAGGAGGCGGTTGCCCACGTCACCGCTGGCGATGATCGGCTCGGCCACTGACGCGACCCGAGGGTTGGAGATGCCGGGGCCCTGAGCGGGAAAGCTCGAGAGGTCGCCTTGTTTCCGAGGCGAGAGGAGACCGTAGCCGGCGGCCGCGGCGGTGCCTCCGCCGATGCCCATCATGGTGAGGATCTGGCGGCGGGTGAGCGAGGAAGGAGTGGGTTTGCTGGATGTGGTCATCGTGAGTCCGATCAGGCGAGAGCGAACTCGGGCGAAGCGAGTGTGAGGGCAAAGAGGAGTTCGAGGCGTTCTTCGTATTCGGACTGATCTCGGGCGGCGCCATCGAGTGCTGCACGGGTGACGTCGGAGACGCCCCAGATCGAGCAGCGTTCGAGCACTGCCTCGACCGTCGGCTCGATATTCGTGTCGATCAACTCCTCCCACGACAACTGCAGGACACGGCCTATCCGGCCCAGGACCTGACTCCCTCCGACCCACCGATCGTCTTCGGGCCAACCGGCGACGTTGGGCGGACTGAACGGGAGTTGGCCGCTGATCTCGAGTTCCCACGGGTCGAACTCGAGATCGTCGGCACCGAGGGCTGATGTCGCCGCGATCAGCCACTCGATGGGCTGGCGGGGCCTACAGCGAGGGTTGTCCCAGAAGCTGTCACCGCGAACGATTGCGTCCACGAGGGGAAGGATCTCCAGATCGGCCTCGCGAAAGACTCGGGCAAGGTCATCGAGGTGATCATCGGTCGGGTCGACGCCGACGAGGTGGCGGTGCAGCCGGCGGGCGACGTGGCGCCCACAGGCTGGTTCGTCGCAGAGAGCGTCCGCGATGTCGGCGGCCGAGAAACGGGATCGATTGCCGAGGAACGAGATCGGCCGGTCGTAGTGCTCCTCGGGTTCAAAAGTGACCGCCGCGGTCTCCCAGTCGACCCAGTAGCCAGACAGCGCACGAGCCGCGGCCTTGACGTCGTCCTCGGAATAGTTGCCAATCCCGAGTGTGAACAGCTCCATCAGCTCGCGGGCGAAGTTCTCATTGGGCTGCTCGCCTCGGGAGCCGTCGCCGTCGAGATAGACGAGCATGGCGCCGTCCTGGAGCATCGCGTGAGTTAGGGTTCGGAAATTTCCGAGTGCGTGCTCGCGTATCTTCCGATGTTGCTCCCACATCAGCCGAGCGCCGACATTGCCGATCGCCGTCGTGAAGTGGCCGTGCCAATACCAGACCATGCGCTCGTGGAGCCCTGCTCGGGGGTCCTTCAGCCGAGCAAACCACCAGGCGATGACTTCGTCCTCGGCATCCTCTGACACATCCGCCCACTCGAGTCCCGTGGCGCGGTCCTCTGTGTCGGCGAGCGCGTCGTCTACGAGTTCGGGGAGGGGCCGGTGGGCCATCGAGTCGACTCGGCCGGGTCGCGGACCGAAGCCGATGCGGCGCAGCAAGTGGGCGATGGCCTCTCGATGCGCTGGGGTATTGGGCTGCGTGTCGTACATGGCAGGACCGTACGAATCGCCGCGTGAGTCGATGGTGAAGACCATCTTCATGCGCACTTCATGTTTGGCGCGCCACACTGGTCGGATGCGCCTGCTGCTCGTCGAGGACGATGTCTCCCTCGCAACCGTTGTCGAACGGGGTCTGCAAGAAGACGGCTACGCCGTCGACGTTGCGGGCACAATGCTCGACGCGCTGCACGACCTCGACTCGAACGAGTACGACGTCGCGGTCCTGGATCTCGGCCTGCCCGACGGCGATGGGGTCCAGATCTGTCGGTGGATCCGAGAGCGCGGGCAGCATCTCCCGGTGCTCATGTTGACCGCACGCGACGGACTGTCCGACAAGGTCGACGGTCTCGATGCCGGGGCCGATGACTATCTGACCAAGCCGTTCGACTATCCGGAGCTCACCGCTCGCCTCCGAGCCCTTCTGCGCCGCCCGTCGGATGTGCATCAGCCGACCCTGGAGGTCGAATCGATCCGGCTCGATCCGGCCACCCGGGTGGTGCGGAGCGCCGGAGTGACCGTGCCGCTCACTGCTCGTGAGTTCTCATTGCTCGAGTATCTGATGCGCCATGGTGGACTCGTCGTGAGCCGAGAGACGCTCTTGGAACATGTGTGGGATGCGAACTACGACGGCCTGTCGAATGTGGTCGACGTTCACATTGCCAACCTGCGTCGCAAACTCAGCGCCGAGGACGTGATCGAAACGATCCGAGGCGTCGGCTACCGGATGGGCGCCGAGGTGGTCGCGTGAACCTCCACCGAACTCGAATCCAGCTCACGCTGATCTACGGCGTCCTGTCGGCGCTCGCAGTCGGCGGGATCAGTTGGTATGCCGTGCTCGTGGCGACCGATCGGATCTACGACAGTGCCGAACGGGAGACCGAGTCGGTCATCCGCGATCTCGCGGTCCAGTCGTTTGCCACTCCCGACGACGAGGGCTGGCCCTACAACACCTGGCACGTGAATCTGTCCGATCAGTGGACGGACCCGCTCGGCGAGGTGTGGGTGGAGCCGCCTCTCTTCACGCTCGCAGAGTCGGCCTACGGATCCCCGACACACAACGAGTTCCAGTTCGATGGCAGCACGTGGCTCGCCTACATCGAACCGCTCGACGAGGACGGTGCCGAAGCACTGGTCACGGTTCTGGATCTCACCCCGTTCGACAACGACGCCTCCTCGACGCGGCTTCGGATCTGGCTGGCGGCCACCGGCTCGATCGTCGCCGCCGTCGCCGCGGGATACTGGGTTGCCGGCCGATCACTTCGTCCCGCCCACGCCGCGCTGAGACAACAGCGAGATTTCATCGCCGATGCCGCGCACGAATTGCGGACGCCGCTGGCCGTGATCCAGGCCTCGGCCAGCCATTCGTTGTCGCGGGATCGTGAGGGTGACGCATACCGGGAGTCGCTGGAGGAGATCCGTGCAGCTGCGGAACGCGCCGGCCAGGGGGTGAGCGAGCTCCTGGAGCTTGCGCGGCTCGAGGCCGGGCAGGCCGCATTGCGTCTCGCTCCGCTGCGGCTGGATCTGCTCGCGGAGGAAGTAGCGGCGTCGATCCGTGTCGATGGGGTCACGCTCGAGACAGGGGAGAGCGGGGCGCTCGTGGTGGATGCCGACTATGGGCTGCTGCGACAGTCGATCGAGACTCTCACGAACAACGCCGTCGCTCGTGCGAGCCATGTCTGGCTCAACGCCGCCTCGTTCGAGAGTTGGGCCGTGCTCGACATCGCGGACAACGGGCCCGGGTTCGACGAACAAGTTCTGCCTCACGTCTTCGACCGCTTCCGGCGCGGAGACACCGGCGGGTCGAGCGGACTGGGACTGGCGATCGCCCGAACCATCATCGACTCGCATCGCGGACGGATCGAGGTCAGCAATCGTCCTGACGGTGGAGCCCTCGTACGGGTGTTGCTGCCGCTCCGGTAGTTGGAGGGACGGTTACGCGGCGTTTCGCACGGCGTGCGTGGCGAAGCGAACGATGTCATCGAGCGCGTCGACCAACCCCGGTTGGCCTCGAACAGCGCCCGTGTTTCGGGGCTAGCCCAGCGTTCGCAGAGTTTCTCGGGGTCGAGCCCGGCACGAACCCAGGCCGTGGCAATTCGGCGGAGAGCCCCGTCGACAGTCTGATCAGCGGCAGCGACCGTGGCGCCGGCCATGGCGTCCAGATCGAACTCGGCGCGAGAGGCGGGTGGGATCTCCAGTAGGTCGAGCCGGTAGCGCAACGCCTCGGCTGCAATCCTGGCGTGATTCACCTGCCCATTCCCCCGGATCCATCCACCCGAACCTGACGGTCCTGTGGAAAAAGTCGCTGCCTTGTGGAAAAGATAGAGAGAATCGCGCGATGAGGGGTGGATCACCCACCAGGAGCGGTTCCTCGGGGGACTCAGGGACGCCCAAAAGGGGGCTGACGGGCCGGAGCGGGGCAACAATCCACAGCGCAACGGTCGGGCCGGACACCCAGGCGGCCCAGTGTGATACGTCGTGCCAGTGGGACTTCGTCGAGCCGTTCTTCAACGAGCTCGGCAAGCATTGCGACGAAAGCCGGCTCGGGTGCGGTGCCGGGCGTGGACGACCGCCTGAGCTCGATGCCGACCTCTCTGGCCGTAGCGGCGGCCTCGACATCGAGGTCCCACAGCACTTCGATGTGGTCGCTCACGAAACCTATTGGCACGACGACGGCCCGACGCACTCCGGCCGCGGCAAGGGATCGGAGTTGGTCATTGATATCGGGCTCGAGCCACGGCACGCCTGGCGGCCCCGAGCGGCTCTGCCAAGCAAGGTGCCACGGCAGTGACTCGCGGGATGCAGTACCGGAAAGGCGCTCCACGACCAGCCGGGCCGCTTCGAGGAGCTGCACCTCGTAGTCCGAGGTGGCAGCCATGGACGTCGGGATGGAATGAGCGGTGAATACAAGCGTCGGCCGCGGATCCGTCCCGAGCTCTGCGATCGCGACGGCTGCAGCCTCAACGATCGGTTCGATGAATCCCGGATGGTCGTAGAAGGCGCGAACCTTGTCGACGATGGGCGCACCGTCGCCGATCGCCGACCGTGCTTGCTCGATGTCGTCGAGATACTGGCGGCATGCCGAGTAGGAGCTGTAGGCGGAGGTGACCACTGCCAGCACCCGTTCATGGCCGGCCGCGCCGATTTCTCGCAGCGTGTCGACCAGGAACGGTTGCCAGTTGCGGTTCCCCCAGTAGACGGGGAGGTCACGTCCACGATTCGCCAACTCGGCATCGAGAGCGGACTGGATCCGTCGACACTGCTCATTGATCGGACTGACGCCGTCGAAGTGGTCGTAGTGGGCGCCGACCTCCACCAGTCGTTCCCGAGGAATGCCGCGGCCGGCGGTGACATTCTCCAGGAACGGCACGACATCGCCGGGACCCTCAGGGCCACCAAACGAGAGAAGAAGGACGGCGTCGTATCCGGGCATGAGTGTGAGGGTATCGGCCCCCGCCTTTTGGTCTGGCCAGAACCTGGCTAGCCTCATCGAGCCGATGGGTGGAGGGTCTTTCGGTCCGCGTTTACGCGGGCTGTCTCCACTGAGCGGTATCAGCTCATGCGAGAACCGATTCCCGACCGCCGGCACCGCCGGACGCCGACCTTCATGGCGCTCCTCACTGGTCTTCTCGCGCTTCTGGGGTGGTTTGCCTTCTCTGCATCGGCGGAGTCGGCCGATGACCTTCGTGGCGACATCCCGACCGGGGACGATGTCCGCGCTGAGCTGGAGGAGATCGCCCACCGGCGCGTCGAACTCGTTGGTGAGTTGACCGCGGCCGAGCGAGAGGTCGCTGAGATCTTTGAAGCTCGTGAGCGCCTCGATGCTGATCAGCGACGACTGACCGCAGAGATCGAGGCGTCAACGGAGAGCCTCCGCCTCGTCGGAGTCCGTGCCTTCATGAACGGTGGCCCGGTCGGTGACCTCGAGGTGCTGGCCAATATCGGTGACGCGAGCGAGTTGTCGTGGCGCAACCACCTCGTCCGGAATCACGCCTCGTCGTTCACTGTCGCCGTTGAGCGCTTGCGGGCTCTACGGTCGCAGGCCGACGATGAGGTGCTCGAGAGCATCGATCGTGCGAGCGAACTTCGCGGCCTGATCGACACCATCAACATGAGTTTGGCGGGCCTCGGACCCGTCGAAGCCGACGCCCGCCGAATCCTGCCGCTGGCTGATGCATGGGATCGTGCTGCCATTGCAATCGAGCAGGGCCCTTACGGGATTGCTCCCGCCGAGAAATGGGAAGCCCTACGCTTCTGTGAGTCGACCCACGACTACGAGGCGATCAGCCCGAGCGGGATCTACCGCGGCGCCTATCAATTCGATCTGGCCACATGGGACACGGTCGGCGGCATCGGCGATCCGATCCAGGCTCCCCCCGAAGAGCAGGATGCCCGAGCCCGCGAACTCTATGCCCGCCGCGGCGATCAGCCATGGCCGATTTGCGGCCGCCACCTCAGGTAGGGGCGAGCCGGTCCTGGTTCAACTGCCGAAGATTCGACGCGCCGCTCGCCCGACTGCACCGGGTTCGGGTGGAGTCCAGCCGTCGGGGAGAAGATGCGGTGCCGTCGTACTGATGACGCTCATCACCTCAGCGGCGGACGGGTTGACCATCGCAACACCGTTGATCACGACGGTGGGCACCGTTTCGTTTCCGTTTGCGTGCTTGCGAACGGTGGCGGCGTAGTCCGGCTCGTCCCAGATGTTGAACTTCGCGAACGGGATGCCGGCCTTGCCGAGCGACCGTTCGAGCATCATGCAGAAGCCGCAGCCGGGCCGCCAATAGAAGTCGATCGCGTCGAGCTGTTCGGTCCTTGCATCAGTCATCCGCTGGCTCCTCTTGGTATCGGGGCTCCGGGTAGCAACCCCATCCTGTCTCGATTCGTTCCAAAACCGGCCGGGGAAGTGTCACGACAAGAGCCACTCATCGCAATCGGTGCCCTGGCGCTGGTCACCCCGGCGATGTCGGTCGAGGCGCTGAGCGGTCGAGTCAAACAGAAGTAGACGACGAGTCGGCGGCCCTCGCTCGTAGCCTTCGCCGAGTGATCCTGGTCGACGTCGACAACGTGAGTATGAGCCGACCGAATCGTCCGCTGTTCAGCGACGTATCGGTCACGATCTCGACCGGTGACCGTCTCGGCGTCGTGGGGATCAACGGCACCGGCAAGTCGACCCTGCTGTCGATCATCGCCGGCACCCGAGAATCCGAAGGGGGCAACGTCCGTCGGGGTCGGGGGGTCACCGTCGCTGCACTGGATCAGGTGACCACGCTGCCCGCCGGCACGGTGCGAGAGGCCGTGGGCGCAGGGTGGCGTGGAGAGGCTGCGCTCGACCGGCTCGGGCTCGGCGACATCCTCGAACAATCCACCGACACGCTCTCGGGTGGTCAGGAGAAACGGGTGGCGCTGGCTCGGGCCCTCGTGGCCGACTCCGACCTCCTGATTCTCGACGAGCCGACGAACCATCTCGATGTCGACGCGATCGAGTGGCTCGAAAGTGAGCTGCGGGCCCACCGCGGGGGGCTCGTCGTGGTCACCCATGATCGGCATGTCCTAGATCGGGTCTCCAGCCGGATCCTCGAGCTCGATCGGGGTGATTCTTTCGTTCACGAGGGTGGATACGACGGGTATCTCGAGGGGCGCGCCGCCCGCGAAGAACGGGCGGCGGCCCACGAGTCCACTCGCCGAAACCTCGCCCGTACCGAATTGGCCTGGCTCCGCCGCGGGGCCAAGGCCCGAACTCGCAAGAGCAAGTCGCGCATCGAGCGAGCCAATGATCTGATCGCCGGTGGACCGCAGGCCGCCGCTCGGGAGGGCGACCTCGATCTCGCCCAGCTTCACTCCGGCACACCCCGGCTCGGCGACCAGGTGGTCGAGCTCCACGACGTGAGCATCGGCTTCGAGGGTCTCGTCCCACTCGTGGAGGGCCTCGACCTGCTGATCGACCGACGGGAACGCCTTGGCATCGTCGGCGCCAACGGTTCGGGCAAGTCGACGCTTCTCGATGTGATCGCCGGACGGCGCGACCCGACCTCCGGCCGACGAATCGAGGGACCGACCGTGTCCGTTGGGCTGCACGACCAGCAGGGTCGTGATCTCGACCCGAAGCTCCGCGTCCGCCAAGCCATCGCTGGTGATGGTGCGGAGCCCGACTGGTGGGATGTCGCCCTTCTCGAGCGCTTCTGGTTCGACAAGGACGCGCAGAAGGCGCCGATCGAACTGCTCTCCGGTGGCGAGCGCCGTCGTTTGCAGCTCGTGCTCACATTGGCCGAGAAGCCCAACGTGTTGTTGCTGGATGAGCCGACCAATGATCTCGATCTCGACACGCTTCGTTCGTTGGAGGACTTCCTCGACGACTGGCCGGGCGCTGTCATCGTGATCAGCCACGATCGCACCTTCCTCGATCGCACCGTTGACGATGTACTGGTGATCGACAAAGGTCGGGCTCAGCGCTGGCCGGGTGGTTACGCGGGCTGGCTCGAGGATCGACAGTCGACCTCGGTGGGTTCGGCGGCAAAACGGGGAGCCGCCCAGACCCGAACCGACACCGCGGCCGAGGCCGCCCCGGCCGTACCGACCCCATCGCGACGTTCCCGCAGTACGGTGCGTCACGAGCTCAAGACGGTCGAGCGAGATGTGCGCAAGGTCGAAGCGACGGTCGACAGTCTTCGGGCCCGACTGGTCGACGCCAGCACCGACCATGAGGCTCTGGCCACTGTCGGCGCCGACCTTGCCGCTCGGGAAAAGGAATTGAATGACCTCGAGGAGCGTTGGTTGGAGCTATCGGCGGAGATCGAGGAGATCGACGCGCCGTGACTGAATCAACGACCGATGGATACCCTGACATCATGACCGACACCGCTGAGACCACCACCGAGACCGGTGACGAAGTGTTGATTGTGACCGAGGCCGCCCGCGCCACGGTCTTCGACATCCGGTCCAAGGAGGACGATGCCGATGCGCTCGGCCTCCGTATCGAGGTCACCGGCGCCACCGGTGTCGACTACACCTACGACCTGTCGCTCGAACCGTTGGCCGAAGCAGCCGACGACGACTTCATCCACACCAACGAGGGTCTGGCCGTCATCATCCCGGCCAACAGTGTCGACGCCATGCGGGGCGCCACACTCGATCTCCCGTCGGTCGCCGGTCAGGGTGGCCTCGTCATCCGCAATCCCAATCGCCCGAATCCGCTCGGCGAGATGGGCCAGCTCGAGCTCACCGGCGATGCCGCCAACAAGGTTCGCACCCTCCTCGACGAACGCATCAACCCCGCACTCGCCTCCCACGGTGGTTTCGCGGAGTTGGTCGGGGTCGACGGCGAGAAGGCCTACGTCACGATGGGCGGCGGCTGTCAGGGATGCGCCATGAGCGCGGCGACCCTTCGTGAGGGCATCTCGAAGGCGATACTCGAAGCGATTCCCGAGATCACCGAGATCGTCGACACCACCGATCACGATCAGGGCGAAAACCCCTACTACAGCTGACCCTCCACCCGTTCTGGTACCCGGTTTTCCACCTCAGAGGTGGGCTAGCGGCAGCAATTTCGGGTTAGAGGAGTTCGCGGACGCTTTGGGCGATGCCGGGGGCGTCGAGGCCGAAACCGGCGTGTAGGTCGTCGGGGTGACCATGGGGGACGTATTGGACCGGCACACCCAGGACTCGGATGCGGCAGTTGGCATCTCGCTCGCCGAGGGCGTCGCGAACGCCGGCGCCGGCTCCACCCATTCGTAGGCCGTCCTCGATCGACACGACCACGTCGTGACCGGCGAGATCGTCGATCATTTCGGGGTCGAGCGGCTGTACGACTCGTGGGTCGTAGATCGTGACGTCGAGTCCGTCGTCGGCCAACAGTTCGGCAGCACCGATCGCGGCGGGCAGCATCTGGCCGAAGCCGACCAGTGCAATCCTCCCGTCGCCGGACCTCACCTTGCGGGAGAGCAGTCCGGAGCCGACCTCGTCGTGACCGACGTGGGCGGCCTTGCCCCGAGACCAGCGAATGGCGACGGGACCGTCGGTGAGGTCCATGGCGTCTTCCATCATCTGCTGGACTTCCTGGTAGCTCGACGGTGCGAACACCGTCATGCCCGGCACCTTCGTGAGCAGCACGAGATCGAGGATGCCGTGATGTGAGGCGCCGTCGGGGCCGGTGATGCCGGCCCGGTCGAGGCAGAAGATCACGGGCTGCCCGTGGAGGCCGGCGTCGAGGTTGACCTGGTCGAAGGCGCGGCTGAGGAACGTGGCATAGAGGGCGACGAGCGGACGAAGCCCGCCCATGGCCATTCCGGTCGCTGCGGTGACAGCGTGCTGTTCGGCAATGCCGACGTCGATACACCTGTCCGGGAAGCGCTCCCGGAAGGGGAGCAGGCCGGTTGAGTCGGGCATGGCGGCAGTGATGGCCACCAGTTCAGGATGTTGATCGCCGAGTTTCACGAGTGTCTCGGAGAAGGCGGCCGTGTACGACCCTTCCTTCATCGAGCCGATGTCGTGCATGTTCTTGACGTCGTCCTGCTCGGCTGGTGCGTAGCCGCGACCCTTCTGGGTCAGGACGTGGACGAGTGTCGGCCCTTCGAACTCGGCGGCGTTCTCCAACGCCTCCTCGACTGACGCCACGTCGTGGCCATCGAAGGGACCCGTGTAGCGAATACCGAGGTTCTCGAAGAAGGCCGGCGGCTCCCACATCTCCCGGACGGCGGCCTTCGACATCTTGAGGCCGCGGTATATCTGCTCGCCGACCCATGGGATGCGTTCGGCGATCTCCTCGATCTTCGCCTGGCGGCGCATGTAGGTGGGATTGTTGCGAATCTTGATCAGGCTCTCCGACAGCCGCGAAACGGTCGGGGCGTAGGAGCGGCCGTTGTCGTTGAGCACGATGACGACGTCGCTGCCGGAGTGGCCGAGGTTGTTGAGGCCCTCGAAGGCCATGCCGCCGGTGAGTGCGCCATCGCCGATGACGGCGACGACTCGCCGGCGCACGTCGTTGGCCTGATAGGCGGTGGCCAGGCCATGGGCGTAGCTCAGGACCGTGGACGCGTGACTGTTCTCGATCCAGTCGTGTTCGGACTCGCTGCGACTGGGGTAGCCCGAGAGGCCGCCTCCCTCGCGGAGCTCGGCGAAGTCGGCGGCGCGTCCGGTGAGGATCTTGTGGACGTAGGCCTGGTGACCGGTGTCCCACAGGATCGGGTCATGCGGCGATCGGAAGACTCGATGAAGGGCGATGGTGAGCTCGACCGCGCCGAGGTTGGAGCCGAGATGACCGCCGTGTTCGTTGACGGACTCGATCACGAGATGGCGGATCTGATCCGCGAGGTCTTCGAGTTCGGCGTAGCTGCGGCCCAGAAGGTCCTGCGGCCCGGTCAGCGTCTCAAGCAACATCGGACTTGATGGTACCCGCCGGGCCCGGCAGAAGGCGTGCCAGGGGTACCGCAAGGAGCAGACCGACACCCAATGCCGCGATGCCGCCGACGGCGTCGATCCAGTAGTGGTTGGCCGTGACGATGATCGAGAACAGCGTCAGGACGGGGTAGAAGGCGATCGCTCCTTTCGCCCATCGAGATCGCAGGATCGGGAAAAGCGCCACCGTGCACCACAGGGCCCACCCGACGTGGAGGCTCGGCATGGCGGCATATTGGTTCGAGATCGACTCCATCGTCCCGGACTCGAACGACCACAGGCCGCCGGGGTCGACGAGCGTGTCGACATAGTCATGGCCTGGCACGCAGGCGCCGTACTGGGAGGCACAGTTCGAAAGCAGCCTCGGCGGCATGAGCGGGAAGAACGCGAATCCGATCAGGGCGACACTCGTCGTCGAAGCCAACGCAGAGCGCATATAGGTGTAGCGACGTGGGAAGCGCAGGAACAGCCAGACCATGGCACCAATGGTGACGATGAAATGGAATGACCCGTAGAAGACGTTCCAGAACACGATGAAGGCATCCCAATCGAGGAACGCCTGGTGCAACCATTCCTCGAAGTAGAGGCCGAGCGCCTTCTCGCCGTCGATGACCCGGATCGCGTTGTCGAACGCGGACACCCTGATGGAGTCGCCGAGCGCCGAGCCGAACTGATTTCGAATCGCGGAGTAGATGACGTAGAAGCCCAATGTGATCAGGGCTTCGATCCACCACTTCAGTGAATGCTTGTGAGCGGGGGAATCAGTCATCCGGGTCGGGATCGTACCGGGGGTACCATGGCGCTGCCGTGCAGCCCCATGGAGGTCTCGTGCTCGAAACCGAACTGATCAATCGCACATTGTCCACCGCGCTCACCACGGGTGGTGAGTTCGCCGAGGTGTTTGTCGAGGACAAACGTTCTTCTTCGGCAGTGCTCGACGACGGACGTGTTGAGGAACTCACCAGCGGTCGTGACCGCGGTGCCGGCATCCGTGTGGTCGTCGGGGAGACCACCGGATTCGCCCACACGGCAGATCTCTCCGAAGAAGGCCTCGCCGGTGCGGCCCGGGCAGCCGCCGCTGCCGCCCGTGGTGGCGGGGGTGGGGTTCGTGAGGTCAACGTCTCGGCGATCGATGTGTCCCGGGGTACTCCTGTCCGCATTCCGCCCGAAGAGGTCGCCAAGGCGACCAAGGTCGGACTGCTCACACTCGCCAACGAGGCAGCGCGGGGCAGCGGCTCGGCCATCACCCAGGTGTCGGCCCGCTACGGCGACAGCCGTCGCCGCATCCTCGTCGCGAACTCCGATGGGCTTCTCGCCGAAGACGATCAGATCCGCACCCTCTTCTCGGTGAGTTGCGTCGCCACCGGCGACACCGGCTTGCAGACCGGCCGCGAGTCGGCCGGCCGCACCATCGGCTTCGAGCTCTTCGACGAGACCGATGTCGAGGAGATGGCACGCCGCGCCGCTGAGCGTGCACTCACCAAGCTCAACGCCCGTCCCGCCCCATCTGGATCCGTGCCCGTCGTGGTGGGCCCCGGTGGCGGTGGCGTGCTCTTCCACGAGGCATGTGGTCACGGACTCGAGGCCGATCTGGTCGCCAAGTCCGCATCCGTCTTCGCCGGCCGAGTCGGGGAGAAGGTCGCCGCCGACTGCGTCACCCTCATCGACGACGGCACCATGGCAGGGGAATGGGGACACTTCGCCATCGATGACGAAGGCCGCCCCGCCGGCAACAACATCCTGATCAAGGACGGCGTGCTCACCGACTACATGTGGGACTACCTCCGGGCTCGCAAGGAGGGTCGTGTCGGTTCCGGCAACGGTCGCCGGCAGAGCTATCAGCACCTCCCGATGGTGCGGATGACCAACACCTACATCAGTAACGGCACCGATGATCCGGCGGCAATCGTTGCGGACACGGAGTCCGGTGTCTACGTCGCCCAGCTCGGTGGCGGCCAAGTCAACACCGCGACCGGCGACTTCGTCTTCGGCATGACCGAGGCGTACCTGATCGAGAACGGCGAGATCACCGATCCGATCCGCGAGGGCAACCTCATCGGCAACGGTCCAGAGGTGCTCACCCGCATCGACGCCCTCGGCAATGACTTCGCGATGGGTTCGCCCGGCATGTGCGGCAAGGACGGCCAGGGTGTTCCTGTTGGTGACGGCACCCCGACCCTTCGGGTCGAGAGCCTCACAGTCGGCGGCACGGCCGCCTGATCCGATGAGTGAACTTCTTGATCTAGCCACCCGTGTCGCGGGATGGGCCAACGACGGAGAACAGGTCGAGGCCTACGTCGTGCACGAGCGTGAGACCGACGTCCGGGCGTATGAGGGCGAGATCGAATCGCTCTCCAGCGCCGAGAGTCAGGGCATCGGTGTGCGCGTCGTCGTTGACGGCAAGCAGGGCTATGCCTACGCCGGAACGCTCGACGAAGACGCGCTGGGGGAGACGCTGCACGAAGCCCGCGACAATGCTGCCTTCGCCGAGGCCGACGAGTTCAACGGCGTGGCCGTGCCCGACAACGTGGCGCCTGCGGTGCTCGAGTTGTTCGATGAGCGGCTCGCGTCGTTCTCCACCGACGACAAGGTCGCGCTGGCGATCGAGCTCGAGCGAGCCACCCGAGCCGCTGATCCCCGGATCAGCGGCATCGAGTCGGCCGAATACATCGACACGATCTATGAGTCGGCTGTCGCGACCTCCACCGGTATCGCGTCGGTCACTCGTGAAACCGGATGCTACGTGTCGGCCTACGCGCTCGCCGAGGAGCACGGCGAGACCCAGACCGGTTTTGGCTTCTCCATCGGCCGCCAACCCGGCGAGCTCGACGTGTCCGCCGCGGCCGCCGATGCGGCTCAACGCGCAACGCGTCTGCTCGGCGCCGTGAAGCCGTCCAGTGCACGACTCACCGTTGTGCTCGATCCGTGGGTCACCGCTCAGCTGCTCGGCATCATCGGCCACACGCTCACGGGCGAGGCCGTACTGAAAGGCCGGTCGCTCTTCGCCGATCGAATGGGTGAGGAGGTCGCCATGTCTTCGATCACGCTGTTCGACGATGCCACCAACCCCGACGCGTTCACCGCGTCGATGGTCGACGGCGAAGGCCTCGCCACGCGGGCGACGCCCCTGATCTCCGACGGTGTCCTGCAAGGCTTCCTGCACAACTCGTACTCCGGTCGCCGCTCCGGCTCCGCCTCCACGGGCTCCGCTGTCCGCGGTGGGTTCAAGAGCGCGCCCGGCGTCGGAGCGCATGCGCTCGTGCTCGCTCCGGGCAGCCGGAGCCAGGCCGAGTTGATCGCCGACATCGATGATGGCTTCCTGGTTCAGGAGGTCTCGGGCCTGCATTCGGGCGTGAACCCGGTTTCGGGTGACTTCTCGACCGGCGCCGAGGGCCTCCGAATTCGCAGCGGGGAGATCGCCGAGCCCATTCGCGAGGTCACGATCGCGTCAACACTTCAGCGTCTGCTTCAGGACGTGCATGCGATTGGCAACGATCTCGAATGGTTGCCCATGAGTGCTGCCGGCGTGTCGCTGGTGGTTGCCGACGTCACGATGTCCGGCGGCTGATCGGCCCGTGACCGAACTGATTGATCTGGCCCGCTCGATCGTTGAACGCGCCGAGGACGGCGAAGCCGTCGAGGTCTGCGTCGGCCGCGCCGTGCGCACCGAGGTTCGTGTCCACGGTGGCGACGTGGAGTCGTTGACGCTCGCCGAGAGCCGCGGCATCGGCGTTCGCGTCATCCTCCAGAGCCCCGACGGCAACCGAGAGGGCTTGAGTCACGCCGGTTCCTTTGATGCTGATGTGGTCGGCGAGTTGCTGGCCGAAGCCCGCGACAACGCCGAGTTCGCCGAGCCGGATCCGCATGTGGCGCTCGCTCAGCCGGATGGAGTTCCGATCACCGGAATCGACCCGTGGAGCGACGCTCTCGAGCAGATGTCGGTGGACGACAAGATCGCCATCGCCATCGCCGTCGAAGCAGCTGCATTGGCGGCCGACACTCGGGTCCGTGGAGCCCGGACCTCTGTCTATGGCGACTCTCGGAGCGAAAGCGCGATCGTCAGCACTGCCGGGATCGAAATCACCGGGCGATCAACCGGCGCGTCGACCTCGACGATGGTTCTGATCGACGATGTCGATGGTGGTACCCGCACCGGCTCGGCGGTCGATGCCGCGGTATCGCCGCTTGATCTCGACCCGCAGATGGTTGCCGATCGCGCCGTCGATCGCGGGCTTCAACTCCTGGGGGCACGACAGCCGACGACCGCGCGACCCTCCGTGGTGCTCGAGCCGAGGTTCGCCGCGACGATTCTCGGGTTGGTGGCCGGGATGTTGGCAGGTGACCGTGTCGTCAAAGGGCGCACCCCATTCGCCGACCGTGTCGGTCATCAGATCGCGGCGTCGATGCTCACCATGTTCGATGACCCCACCGACGCTGATTCTCTCGGTGCCTCGTCGACCGATGGTGAGGGACTCGCCTGTCGCTTGGTCCCGCTCGTCTCGTCGGGCGCGCTCGACGGCTTCCTGCACGACTGCCACACCGCACGTGTCGCCGGCTCGGCGTCGACCGGCTCGGCGCTCCGCTCGGTCCGAGGCACACCCTCACCCGGTCACCGGGCGCTGCACGTCGCCGCGGGCGGCGGTGACCTCGCGTCGTTTGTCGCCGACATGGATGATGGGTTTCTCGTTGCCGGCCTGCAGGGGCTCCACTCGGGAGTCAACGCTGTGTCGGGTGACCTCTCCGTGGGTGTCGAAGGCATCCGCATCCGCGGCGGCGAACTGGCCGAGCCAATCCGCGAGGCCACCCTTGCCGGAGCGATCCCTCGAATGCTGCTCGACATCGCCCGCGTCGGCGCTGACCTCGAGCGCCTTCCCGGGGGATCTCGGGTTCCGTCGATGGTGATCGATGGTTTGACGCTCGGCGGTGCCGGATCATGAGCCGCTCTGTGCCCGCTGCGCTCTAGCCTCCGATCGTTATGGAGATCCTCCACGCCATCGTGCTCGGCATCGTGCAGGGCCTGTCAGAGTTCTTGCCGATCTCGTCAAGCGGACACCTCGAGCTGACGAGATGGGCGTTCGGATGGGATGCACTCGACCCAGAGATCGAGACCGCGTTCGATGTCGCCGTGCATCTCGGCACGCTGGTCGGCGCCATCGGCTACCTCCGCCGTGATGTGCGTCGCTATCTGGCGGCGGGATTTGCCCCTCTGTGGGGTCAGCCGCTCGAAACCGACGGAAGGATCGCCTGGTATCTCGTTGCGTCGGCGATTCCGGCAGGGATCACCGGCGTTCTCTTGAAGGACCAGATCTCCGACCTGGACAGCATCTGGACGATCGCGGTGATGCTGATCGTCTTCGGCCTGATTCTGCTCGCGGCCGACCGGATGAGAGGTGACATGGATCTGACCGAGTTCCGGCTGCGCGATGCGCTTGCCATGGGTCTTGGACAGGCCTGCGCTCTTCAGCCCGGTGTTTCGCGGTCTGGGGCGACGCTGACGGTCGCTCGGGCCCTTGGCTACAACCGCGATTCTGCGGCTCGGCTCGTCTTCTTGATGAGCCTCCCGATCATCGCCGGCGCCGGCCTGTTTTCTCTCGCCGATGCGTCGATACCGAGCTCGTTCTGGCCGCCGTTCCTCTGGGGTATGGCGGCGTCAGCAGTGACGGGTTGGGTTGCTGTGTGGGGCACACTCAAGGTGGTCCGCTTCTATACCTTCACCCCGTTTGTGACCTATCGAGTGGTCCTGGGCGTGACTGTGCTGCTGGTTCTCGCCACCGGCATCCGCTAGTCGGCCTTGAGCGTCATCGCCCGACGAGTGTCACCTCGACCCCACCGCGGCTGAGTTCGCCGACAACCCGCGAGATCTCGGTGTCGCGAACGGACGCCGTAATCGACCCCGGTTGGACAGAGACGACAATGCCGTCATCGACGAGGATACGGCCATCGAGAATCGCCAGCAGGCCGACGAGATCGCCAACGATGTAAATGTCTGCCGCGACCGGGATGGTCACTGCGTGCGCGTCGGCGGCGAGAAGTGCAGCGATGGGCCCGGTCCCGGCCACACCCAGATCGGCGATCCGGACGATCTCGCCTTCGGCGAGTGCGACGCGGCTGCGATCGCCGGTTGGATTCTCGACGGCCGCGTCGACCGGGCGAAGCGCGGTTGGGGCCGGTAGGCGGACCACGTCACCGGCGCCGATCACGGAACCAGCATCGATCGGGCGCTCGGCCACCCAGACATCGCCGTCCACGGCCCAGGCGGCCTGGGCCTCGTCGGTGGCCCGGCCGGCGGCGGTGACCGTCTGCACCACCAAGACCGTTGCGATCAGCGCACCGAGCGCCCGCCATGTCGGCACGCGGCGCGCCCGGACCCGCACCTGAGCCACGACCGACCTGAGCGATGCCGACGCCGGTGGACGTCGAAGTTGGGACGCCATGAGAGGTTCACTTCCGAAGATCGAGAATCACTCGGGGAAGTGAGTTGTGCGCGTGCGGCGCGGTCAGTCAGATGACGACGATGGGCTGGGGGTGGTTCCGCTCTTTGCCGACTCGCTCTTCGACGATGAGTCGCTCTTTGACGACTCAGTCTTTGACGATGAGTCGCTCTTGGAGGAGGAGTCGGTCGAGGAGGATGAATCACTCGACGACGAGCTGCTCGAGGCTGAGCTCTCACTCGACGAGGGCTTCGAAGTCGACCCGTGGTCGTTCTTGTAGAACCCGTCACCCTTGAAGGCGATGCCGACCTTCGAGAAGACCTTCCTCACGCCGGCGCCGCACTCGTCGGACTCGCCGTCGTGCACCTGGGGGCAGATGGTGAGGGCGTCGTCAGAGAACGACTGCCACAGTTCGAACATCTCGCCGGTGCGTTCACATCGGTAGTCATAGGTGGGCACGGCTGAGCAGGATACCGGCGCTAGCGGCCCGGAACACCGTACGATGGCGGCGTGGTTGCACTCATCGGGGGAGTGGTGCTGGCCTACCTCGCCGGCACGTTCCCTACCGCTCTCATTGTTGGCCGTCGTGTTGGAGCAGACCCAGCCCGTCAGGGATCCGGCAATCCCGGTGCTTCCAACGTCTGGCGTCTCGGCGGCCGGCGGGCCGGTCTGATCACCGGTCTCATCGACATGTTGAAGGGCGCGGTGCCGACGGGGATTGCTCTCGCGGTGGCGGGACGACCCGAAGCGCACGCCGTCTGGTTGGCAGCGGTGGCCGGCCATGTTTGGCCGATCACCCGAAAGTTGCGCGGTGGCAAGGGTGTGGCCACCGCCGGTGGTGGTGGCATCGTTCTCGGTCCGGTGATCGGGCTCGCCTGCGCGGTTCTCTTCTTCGGCGTGGTGAAGTTCGGGCGGGTGGCTGCTCTCGGTTCGCTCTCGATCGCCATCGCCTATCCGATCGTGAGTGCGATCGTCGGACGACCCGGTTGGGAGATTGCCGTGTCTTCCGCGGTCGCGGTGATCCTCGTCATTCGTCACCAGAGCAACATCCGGCGCATGCTGCGTCACGAGGATTCGCTGCCAAGACGGTGACACTCATCGAGCGCCGTCCGAGGCCGATGAGAAGAGAGCGGCACCGGGAACTATGTTCCTGATGCTGCTCCAACCCATCAGGAGTAATTGAATGAATTCCAAGGTTCGTACCGCGGTCATCCCGGCCGCCGGTCTCGGCACCCGTTTCCTCCCTGCGACCAAGGCCCAGGCCAAGGAAATGCTGACCGTCGTCGACCGTCCGAGCATCCAATGGGTGGTCGAGGAAGCGGTCGCGGCAGGGATTGACGACATCTTGATCATCACCAGCCCCAGCAAGAAGGGGGTTGAGGATCACTTCGATCGCATTGCCGAGTTGGAACAGCTCCTCGAAGAAAAGGGCAAGCACGACCAGCTCGCCGAGGTCCGACGCATCACGGATCTGGCGACGTTTCACTTCACACGCCAGGGAACACCCCTCGGCCTCGGCCACGCCGTTGGCATGGCGGCTCGCCACGTTGGTGACAAGCCGTTCGCAGTGTTGTTGCCCGACGAGCTCATGCCCGATGGCGGCGCAACGTTGCGCCGAATGATCGATGTCACCGAGACCACCGGCGAATCATGCATCTCGCTCTACGAGGTTGATGGGCCCGACATTTCCAACTATGGCGTGGCCGGCTACTCCGAACGTGACGGCGATCTCGTCACGATCGATCAGCTCGTCGAGAAGCCCGCATACGAAGACGCGCCATCGAATCTGAAGGTCACGGGTCGCTACATCTTCACCCCCGACATCTTCGCCAAGCTCGACAAGACCGAGCCCGGTCGAGGCGGCGAGATCCAGCTGACCGACGCAATGGCAATGCTGATCGGCGATCCCGGGATGCGCGGCCTCGTGATCAAGGAGGCCGGCTACGACGCCGGCCAGAAGCTCGACTGGTTGCGCGCCAATATCGAGCTGAGTCTCGATGATCCCGAGCTGGGTGCCGGTGTTGCCGAGATGATCACGTCGATCGCCCGCACCCGCGGTCTGACCTGATCTTCTCGCCGGGTTGGCCTCGGCCGGTCCGGGTGGCACTCTGGCGACGTGATCTCGCTGGATGAAGCACGTCAACATGTCCTTGATCGGGTGTCTCGGCTTCCGGTCGTCACCGTGCCGGTCGCCGACGCTGCCGGCCTCGTTCTCGCCGCCGATGCCATGGCGGCCGAGCAGGTTCCCCCGTTCGACAACACGGCGATGGATGGCTTTGCCGTCCGGGCAGGCGACACCGCTGGTGCGCCCGTCACGCTGGAGATGATCGGTACGGTCGCAGCCGGCGCCGCCTTTGACGGCGTGTTGGCGCCGGGTCAAGCGGTGCGCATCATGACGGGCGCGCCGATGCCGGTCGGCGCCGATGCTGTTGTGATGGTCGAGCGTTCGACGTTCGACGAAGCGGCCGGGCGGGTCGAACTCGAGATCGAGGTGGCGGTCGGCAACCATGTCCGGGCCGCGGGTGAGGACGTGCAGCCCGGCGATCTTCTGTTTCCCGCCGGCACCCAACTCACAGCCGGCCACCTCGGCGTGCTTGCGAGCGTCGGGCTTTCGACCGTTGCCGTCGTGCGTCGTCCTCGGGTCGGGGTCGTTTCGACCGGCGATGAACTGGTCGACGACGGTCGGCCTCTCGAACCGGGCGAGATCCGCGACTCCAACCGGCGAACACTGCTCACCCTGGTGGCCGAGGCCGGCTGGGAGGCAGTTGACCTGGGGATCGCCATTGATCAGAAGGCCGCAATCGAGACGTCGTTTCTCGAGGGTGCTGCCACATGCGATGCCGTGCTGTCATCGGGCGGGGTCTCGATGGGCGCGTTCGACTATGTGAAGGTGGTGCTCGACGAGATCGGCGACATGCGATGGATGCAGATCGCAATCAAGCCGGCCAAGCCCTTCGCCTTCGGGCTGCTCGGCGAAACGCCGATGTTCGGTCTTCCCGGCAACCCGGTGTCGTCGATGGTGTCGTTTGAACTACTTGCGAAACCGGCGCTGCGAAAGATGGCGGGGGAATCCGATTTCGGTCCCCGTGTTCTGCGAGCGACGAGCGTCGATTCGCTTGGCCACTCACCCGACGGGAAGACCCACTTCCTGCGTGTCGAGGGTGAGCAGGACGACTATGGGCGCTGGACGGTGCGTCGCGCCGGCGGGCAGGGCTCCCATCAGCTGACGGCGATGGCTCGAGCTGTCGCACTCGCGATTGTTCCCGACGGTGCAGCAATAGAGCCGGGCGACGAGGTCGACGTCATCATTCTCCGGTAGCGTCGGTACTGTGACTACGGCGACGAAACTGTGACGACACCTCTGGTCGATGGGTTTGGGCGGGTTCACCGTGACCTGCGCATTTCTGTCACCGACCGCTGCAACTTCCGCTGCACCTATTGCATGCCGCAGGAAGGCATGAAGTGGCGTGCTCGCGAAGAGATCCTGACGTTCGAAGAGATCGAACGGCTGGCCGCGATCATGGTCGAGCGTTATGGCGTCGACTCCATCCGGCTGACCGGTGGGGAGCCCACGGTTCGTGCCCGGCTCCCTCTCCTCGTCGAGAAGCTCTCTGCACTCGGCGTTGATCTGGCCATGACCACCAATGGTGTGTCGCTGCCGCTGCTCGCCGACGAACTCAAGCGAGCAGGCCTGAATCGACTCAATATCTCACTGGACTCGTTCCGGGCTGATCGGTTCCTCGAGCTCACCCGCCGCGATGAACTCCAGCGCACTCTTGCCGGGATCGACGCGGCCATTGAGGCGGGATTCGATCCGGTGAAGATCAACGTCGTCGTCATGAGGGGAATCAACGACGACGAGATTCTCGATTTCGCCGAATTCGGACGCCAGAAGGGCGTCATGGTGCGTTTCATCGAGTTCATGCCGCTCGATGCGGACGAGATCTGGAACAACTCACTCGTGGTGACCCAGACCGAGATCGTCGAGACTCTCGCTGCCGCCTACGACATCGAGCCGATCGAGCGCACGTCGGCGCCCGCCACGCGATGGCGATACACCGACGGCAAGGGCGAGATCGGCGTTGTTGCCAGCGTCAGCCAGTCGTTCTGTGAGAGCTGTGACCGAGTGCGCATCACGGCCGACGGTCAGTTCCGCAGCTGCTTGTTCTCCACCGATGAGACCGATGTCCGGGCGCTTCTGCGCGATGGATCCAGCGACGATGTCGTCGCCGCGGCGCTCGAACGCACGGTGGCAGCCAAGTGGGCCGGTCACCAGATCAACCAGGTGCAGTTCATCCGGCCTCGCCGCAGCATGTCGGAAATCGGCGGCTAGCGAGAAAGCTGTTGCCGATCGGGGCTGAGCCGTAGACTCGCTCGCATGTCAGACAGCGGTTTCACCCATCTCGATCCCCTCGGACGCGCCCGCATGGTCGACGTGACCCCGAAGGAGCCGTCCCATCGTCGGGCCATCGCTCGCGGGCGGGTGTCGATGACCAGCGAGACCGCTTCCGCGGTGGCCCAGGGAGCGATCAAGAAGGGCGACGTGCTCGCGGTTGCCCGCGTTGCCGGCATCCAAGCCGCCAAGCGAACCTCTGATCTGGTCCCGCTGTGCCACCCCCTGCTGATCGGTGCGGTCACTGTCAACTTCGAGATCAACGATGAATCGATCGAGGTCGAGGCCGCGGTGGAGACCATCGATCGCACCGGTGTCGAGATGGAAGCGCTCATGGCCTGCAGCGTCGCCGCGCTCACGATCTACGACATGTGCAAGTCGATGGATCGAAGCATGGTCATCGGTGAGATCGCCCTCTGGGAGAAAACCGGGGGACGATCGGGCCACTACCGACGAAGCGGCTCTGAGGCGCCGGGCCGGCCGCTGGCGGAGTAACACCTGGTCGCATATTTCACAACCTGTGTCGCCTAGGTGACATCAGTGGCCCATGACACGCACCTGGGGGTTGCCTTCTTGTTGCGTTCTGTAGTACAACTGTAATCTGGAGTACGGGTTCCGCAATCTGCGGTGCCCCAACCTGGAGGGTGTTTTCCAGTGCCGACGTCGATCGTCTTGCTTGCTCTGGCCGCGGGCTGGGGTATCTATCTGGTGGTGTGGTGGCGCGATGCGCGTAAGACCACGTCATTCGGGCGTGACCGTATGGTTTCGTTCAGCTCCGGTATGGGCAGCCTTGGCGGCTCCAGCACCCGGATGCCGCTGGCGATCTCCGCTGGTTCGGCCGCCTCACTCAAGCCTCGCACCATGGCCGATGCCGCCCGTAGGCGCCGCCTGATCGGCATGGCCCTCGGCGGCGCTGCCGTCGTCTCCCTGCTCGCGGCATTCGTTCTCGGCCCCGTGGCCGTGTTGGCTCACGTCATCACCGATCTTGCGTTGCTCTCGTATGGATACGGCTGCGTGCATCGTCGCAACCTCGCCGCCGAGCGCGAGATCAAGGTCCAGATGCTGTACCCCGAGGGCGTCACACCTCTCCGTGGGCACGAGCGTCAGACCGTCAATGCCTGATTCACCCGCTGGCTGACTCGCCGACGGCCTGATTCGGCCGCCGAATCCGAAGGTGCAGCCGCTACGATGGCGGCTCCTCACGGGGGTGTAGCTCAGTTGGTAGAGCGCCTCGGTCGCATCGAGGAGGCCAGGGGTTCAACTCCCCTCACCTCCACTCCGTGAAATCCCAACGGTGGGCCGGTCGTCGATCGTGGCGCCCGGTCACACAGAGGTCGAGACGTAGGTTTCTCCAACAGGTCACAGATTGGCCCCGGATGCCGACTGGAGGGCGGAAGAACTCTCTCGGAGGATCACGCGTGGCGACCAACCAACAGGACTTCGGTATGAAAGCGCCGAAGACGCCAGAGCAACTCGGCATTCCCTATGCGCTGGTGACCGATCTCGTCCTTCGGCGAATCCTGCTCGAGGGCAAGGCCAATGTGGCCGGGCTCTCTCGATCACTTGCACTGCATGCCGGGCTCGTCGACAAGCTGGTGCAAGAGCTGCGCGAGAAGAAGGAGATCGAGGTCCTGGGTATGGAAGGGCGCGACTACACGATCGCCCTCACCCAACTCGGCCAAAAGCACGCCAACGACCGGATGTCGCAAACCCGCTACGCCGGTGCAGCACCGGTCTCGCTCGACGTCTACCGCGCCGTCGTCGCCCGCCAGCGGCTGTCCGTCTATGTCAACCGAGAGATGCTCAAGAACGCATTCTCCGATCTGGTGATCGCCGATGAGTTGCTCGACGAACTCGGACCGGCGTTGAACGCCAATGGCGCAATGTTCCTGTACGGCCCTCCCGGCACCGGTAAGACCTCGATCGCCGAACGGATCGTTCGAATCAGTCCCGATCTCGTGCTCGTCCCCCGTGCGGTGGCGGTCGATGGTCAGATCATCTCGGTCTTCGACCAAACGGTTCACATCCCGGCCGAGGAGCAGCCGGACGATCTCGACCCCCGCTGGGTTGTCTGTAGCCGACCCCGTGTGGTGGTCGGCGGCGAGTTGACGGGCTCGATGCTCGACCTCACCTATGACCGGACCTCCGGTGTCTACCTCGCCCCGCTGCAAATGAAGGCGAACAACGGCGTGATGATCATCGACGACTTCGGTCGTCAGGTGCTGACTCCCGACCAGCTGCTGAACCGTTGGATCGTGCCGCTCGATCGCCGCATCGACTACCTGTCGCTGAACTACGGCGTGAGCTTCGAGGTGCCGTTCGATGTGAAGGTCGTGCTGTCCACGAACCTGGACCCGTCGGACCTCGGCGATGAGGCGTTCTTCCGCCGCATCCAGACCAAGATCTACATCGGTGCCATCACCGAAGACTCCTTCGATTGGATTCTTGCCCGCGTCGCGCACGCCATGGGCGTGGGTTGCAACGCCGAGTCCGCGGAGTACCTCCGCAAGATGTGTATCCAAGAGGGCGGAGACCTGCGTCCCTACCTGCCCGCCGACGTGTGCAAGCTGGTGAAGGCCGTAGCTCAGTACGAGGGCACGCCGCCCGTTCTCGATCAGCTCAACATCGATCGGGTGCTCGATCTGTATTACACGCGTGGGACGGGTGGTCCCGGCGGCTACGGCAAGGTCGGATCGCAGCCCTCCATGGAGGAGCTCCTCGGTGCGCCTGAAGTCAGCGACGCACCGTCAGGACCGGTCAGCACCTTCTGATAGCGCCTACTGTTGCGGGATGCGGATCTCGTACTGGGCGAACAGTCAACAGCCGTGGGCGGACATTCTCACGGGCTGCCGATGGGCAGAAGCGAACGGTTGGGACGGCATCTGGCTGCCCGATCACTTCATGCCGGTGGCCGATCCGGGCAACGGTCCCGGCCCTACGGACCATGAGATGGGACCGTGCCTCGAAGGCTGGACGGCCATCTCCGCGCTCGCGGCGCTGATCCCTCGGGTGCGTGTCGGGCTGATGGTCGGCGGCAATACCTATCGCCACCCGGCAGTAGTGGCGAAAATGGCTGCGACCATCGACCACATCTCCGGTGGGAGGGTCATCGTTGGTCTCGGCGCGGGGTGGCAGGTGAACGAACACCAGCGTCTCGGCATCGAACTCGGCTCGCGAGGCGAGCGATCCGACCGTCTCGAGGAGGCGTGTGTCGTCATTCGCAGGCTGCTCCGCGATGAGCGAGCGGACTTCGATGGCGAGCACTATCAACTCTCCGGCGCGCCGGCGGAGCCCAAACCGTTGCAGGCCCATCTCCCGTTGCTTGTCGGCGGGTCAGGCGAGCGGCGCACGCTGAAGACCGTGGCCCTTCACGCCGACGAATGGAATCGCTGGGGCCGACCCGACGACATGCTGCACGGTGTACGGGTTCTGCACAACTGGTGCGACACCGTCGACCGCAATCCCGAGGAGATCCGGGTGACCGCAGCCGGTGTTCTGCGAATCTGTGCCGACAAAGCCGAGTCCGAGAGCCGGCGCAGTGTCGCCGCTCACCGTGGTGGCCTCGTCGGTACCGTCGACGAGCTTCGAGATGCCGTCGACGCCTACCGCGCCGCGGGGGTGGAGGAACTCGTTGTCCCCGATTTCACCATCGCCGCTGACCGCCGGGCTCAGGAGTTCGGCCGCTTTCAGACCGAGGTGCTCGGCCGCTAGACGTGGTTACGCGTCGGTCACCTTGTGCCGGGCGTCTTCGGGGCTTACCACGGGATCGTCGCTTGACCACGGGAAGTTGATCCACTGGTCGGTGCGCTTCCAGACGTATTCGCACTTCACGAGACTGTGTGACTTCTCGTAGAGAACAGCGCTGCGGACCTCGCCGACCTGCTCGGTGCACAGGTCATGGACCATCTTCAGGGTGTGGCCGGTGTCGGCGACATCGTCGGCGATGAGGATCTTGGCATCTTCCATATCGACGAAGTCGACATACGGAGGAAGCATGACCGGCACGGGCAGACGCTCGTCGACGCCGGTGTAGTACTCGCAGTTCATCACGTAGATGTTCTTGACCGAGAGGGCATAGCCAAGCGAGGCCGCGGCAAAAAGGCCGCCGCGGGCAATGGCCAGGATCATCTCGGGGCGATAGCCGTCGTCGGCGACCGTCTGGGCCAGCTCGCGGATCGCAGTTCCGTAGGTGGCCCAGTCGAGGACCTCACGCTCTTCGCTCATCCGGGCACCATAGCGGGACAGATGGCGCCCGATTCGTGGCCGGCCGGGTTCCATGTCACCATGCGGCCATGGAACCGATTCACGCCACGATGACCCGCTGGAAAGATGGCATTCGAGCCGGCTTCCCCGATGGCTACGATGCCGTGCTTCACGAGGACTGCGAGTTCTTCTCGCCGGTGCTCTTCAAGCCGCTGAAGGGCCGCGACCTCACTGCCATGTATCTCGCCGCCGCGGGCAACGTGCTTCCGGGCGACGAATCCAAGACTCCTTCGGCCTCGTCTGACCCTGACGGGAAGTTTCGCTATACGAAGGAGGTGTTGGACGGCAACCATGCCGTGCTCGAGTTCGAGACCATGGTGGGTGATGTGTCCGTCAATGGGGTCGACATCATCACCTGCGATGACGACGGCATGATCACCGAGTTCAAGGTGATGATTCGCCCGCAGCGCGCGGTCGAAACTGTGCGGGAAGGCATGGCCGCAATGCTGGAGCAGATGAACGGCTGAGCCGGCTAGGTCCCTTCGTCGAGGTCGGCGAGCGACGTTGCTCGAGCATCACCGACCGGTGCGGGTCGCAGTTCGAGTTGCCGTTCTCGCAAGAAGATGAAGAGGCCGGTCGACACGATGATCATGATGCCGATCCATTGGAGGCCTCCGGGGAAGTCGTTGAAAACCAGATAGCCGAAGATGGTGGCGGTCACGATCTCCAGATAGCTGAACGGGGCGAGCACCGACGCCGGCGCCAGTTGGTAGGCGATCACGATCGTGATGTGAGCGACGGTCGAAATCAGCCCCATCAGCGCGATCAGTGCGACTTCATCGGTGAGATCGGGCATGGTCAACCGATAGTCCTGGGCCCCGACGACCTCGCCGATCACGATGCATGCCCCGATGGTGACCATGCCGCCGGTCGCCGACCAGAGTTGCATGGTGACGGGATGTTCGCCTGTCCCGAACCGGCGGGTGATCAGCAGGTAGAACGCGAACATCAACGCCGCCAGCAGGGGGAGGAGCGCGACGGCGCCGAAGAGTTCGTAGCTGGGCTGCACCACGAGCAGCGCTCCACAGAATCCGATGGCGGAGGCGATGCGCCGTGGCCAACCCACGTGATCGCCGAGGAACACGGCCGACAATGCGAGCAGAAGCATCGGCTCGATGAAGAACACGGCGATGGTGTCAGCGAGCGGCATGTACTTCACGGCAACGAAGAAGAGCATGCTCCCGCCGCCATGAAGCGAGCCCCGCAGCATGTGAACGAGCGGGCGGGCCGGGAGGAAGGGTGGAGCTGAACGCTCCGACTGCGGCCGTCGGTTGAGCGTGATCTGTGCCGTGGCGATCCCGAGGAGCACGAACACGTACTGGCCGGCGAATCGACCAAAGCCGATACTGGCCGGCGCGAGGTCGTAGTCCGTCGACAGAGACTTCGCCGCCGTGTCCATCAACGGGAGAAGTGACATGGCGATGACGAGAAGCAGCATCGCGCGAACAATCGGCCCTGACTTCAATGCGCCTCCCAGATGGTGGACGGAGGCTAGTGCCGCCGAACGGTTTGATTGCGCTTTGCCGTGCCGTAGCGTCGCCCCGACGCTGGACGAGCCAAGGGGGGATCGTGGGCGCACTCTTCGGCTTGATGGCCGCGTTGACGATCACCTCTGGCGACTTCTTCTCCCGGCGCGTGACGAACGAGATCGGGCCGATCGTCACTGCCAGCGCCACCAGTCTCGTCGCCACGCTCACCGCTCTCGTGTTCGCCCTCGTGACCGATGGTTCGCCGATTGCCGGCGACATGCTTCTCGGCGCCCTGTCCGGGGTGGGCTTCGGCGTCGGTATCTCCACCTATCTCCACGGTGTCTTCATCTCCTCATCGGCGGTGGTCGCGCCGGTCAACGCGTCGCTGGCGACACTCATCCCTTTCACGTACGCAAGCATCACCGGTGGAGCGCCACCCATCGTGGGCGTGCTCGGTGCCGGGGCGGCCATCCTCGGTCTGATCTTCGTCACGGTGGGCGGCGCCGAGGCCAGCAACGTGCGGGGCGGGTTCCCCGTCGCTGCCGTTTCCGGACTGGGCTATGGCATCGGCACGGTCTTCATGATCAACCTCGATGAGGCATCCGGCAACTGGCCGTTGGTGTCTCAGCGTGGCGTCGCGGTACTCGTCGTGGTGACCTACGCCCTGGCGCGCCGACGACCGCTGCTCCCGCCGAAGCGGTTTGCGCCGAACGTGATCGCCGGTGGCACCTTTGCCGGCCTGAGTTCGATCCTTCTTCTGGCCGGCCTTGCCCTGAATGCGCCGGCCGCATCGGTGACCGTCTCGCTCTTTCCGGCCGCGGCGGTCGTGTCCGGCCGTCTGTTCTTCGGCGACTCCGTCTCCCGCTTCCAGGTGATGGGCCTACTGATCGTCGTGGCCGGCACCGTCGGCATCGTGCTCGCCTAAGTCACCACTTCAACCGACCCAGACCCCAGCGTGACTTGCTCAGGCGTCCTGCGGATGGACGCCGAGCGTGCGGGCGGTGGGAGAGAGCGGCACATCCGACTTCGACTTCGGGTAGGTGTGAAGGATCCGGTCGCCGAAGTTGACCGTGACGCCGAGCCAATAGCGCTCGTTGCGCCAATGATGCAGATGATGGTTGCGCTTGAGGCGCGCGTAGTACGGAGTGCGTGGCCGGTACGCCGTGTGAAAGATGAAGTGGTCCCACTCGTACTCGAGGAGCTTGGCCAGGGCCACGACCAGCGCGGTGAGAGCGGGAGCAAGCAGTGGTGCGTCCGCCAGCCAGAGGACGGGGAGCGTGATGCCGAGGACCAGGCCTGCGATCATCGGCTGGAAGATCGCCGCGTCGATGCCTCGGAGGAGCACGTTCTCGATCCGGCTGGGGTCGAGGTGATGCTGGCGATGTCCGCTGCCGGTGTCGATCGTGGCGCCCCGAACCGTGAACGGTTCGGCGTGGAGGACGAAGAGGTGGATGAACCACTCCGTGAACGGCGTGAGCGCGATCACGATGCCGACGGCAGCGAGGTCCCACCACGACCATGCGCCGACGACGAGCCGCACGGTCACCAGCGGCACCAGTCCGGCGACGATCACCCGAGGGGACGGCCAGCGGCGAAAGACTGCGAGTGCCTCTCTCTTGGTTCGGAGATGTCGGCAGTCGGTGGTCACCCGGCCAGCGTAGGGCTGGACCAAGTCACGCTGTGGGCAGCGAATTCGCTGCGACGACGCAGACCCGGTGTGGCTCAGTCGCGGCCGTCGAGGAGACCGGCCACCAGGGCGGCCACTTCGCTTCGTTCGCTGCGGGTGAGGGTGACGTGTCCGAAGAGAGGGTGGCCGCGAAGGTGGTCGACCACGGCACCGATACCGTCGTGGCGGCCGACTCGGAGATTGTCGCGCTGCGCGACATCGTGAGTCAGCACGACCTTCGACCGCTCACCGATTCGCGTGAGCGCGGTGAGCAGCACGTTTCGCTCGAGGTTCTGTGCTTCATCCACGATGATGAACGCGTCGGTGATCGAACGCCCGCGGATGTGGGTGAGCGGCAGGATCTCCAGCAGCTGACGACGGACGACCTCGTCGACCACTTCGGGACCGGCGATGGCCTCGAGGGCATCGGTGACGGCGGCGGCCCATGGCGACATCTTCTCGGACTCGCTCCCGGGGAGGTAGCCGAGTTCTTGGCCGCCGACCGCGTAGAGCGGACGGAAGACCATCACCCGAGAGTGGGTGCGCTTCTCGAGAACGGCATCGAGAGCGGCGGCGAGTGCAAGCACGGACTTGCCGGTGCCGGCGCGCCCTCCGAGGGAGACAATCCCCACACTGTCGTCGGTCAGAAGGTCGAGCGCGAGTTGCTGCTCGCGGGATCGGGCGCGGACATCGAACACCGGCCGGTCGATGATCCGGTGCACCCGCTTGTCGGCGTGCACCCGACCGAGACCGCTTTGGCTCCCCGACACCAGGGTCACACCGGTGTTCACGGGCAGATTGCGGGACTCGTCCAGGTCGATCGTGCCGAACTCGAAGAATTCGTCGACGTCGCCACTCTCGACCATCAGATCGGTGGCGCCGGTCCATCCATCGTTCTCGACGTCGCTGTCGCGGAATTCCGCGGCATCGAGGCCCAGGACGCCAGCCTTCAGCCGCATCGGGAGATCCTTGGACACGAGCGTGACCTCGAGCCCTTCCGCCGACAGGTTGTTGGCGACGGTGAGGATGCGGTGATCGTTGCTATCGCCGCGGAACGCCTCGGGTAGCGGCCTCGGGCTCGTGTGGTTCAGCTCGACCCGGACGGTGCCGCCATGGTCGTTGACCCCGAGCTCCTGGAGGAGTGAGCCATGGGCCTCGCGTAACTCTTCGAGCGATCTCAGCGCGCTCCGCGCTGCCCATCCGAGATCCGGATGGTGACGTTTGTCTTCGAGCTCGGTCAGCACGACCAGCGGAAGAACGACAGCGTGTTCCTCGAAGCGTCGCAGCGCTGTCGGCTCGCTCAGCAAGACCGACGTATCGAGGACATAGGTACGGCGTGTGTCCGTCATGTCCTAAAGGACGGTAGGTGCGAGCGCGCAATGGGCGTGGGATGGTCAGCTGACCTGGACGGCGATCTGGTGCCAGCCTTCGGCCCCATCGGGACCCACTGCCTTCGGCCCGATCGGCTGGAGATCCCCATTGCCGTCGTATGCCCGTACCACGATCTGATGGATCCCGACGGCGGCATCCCAGTTCGTTCTCCACTGGACCCAGGTCTCGTCGCTACCGGGCCGGGAGAGATCGCACGGAATCCATTCGCCATCATCAATGCTGATCTCGACCGCCGAGATGCCACGGGTAGGGGCCCAGGCCACGCCGGCAATCGGTGTGGTGCCGGCGGCGATGGTGCTCCGATGTACCGGCACGTCAACGCGCGAGGTGGTCTTCATCGGGCCGTTCTTCGACCAACCGAGGTTGATCCAGTAGCCGTTGAAGTCTTCCCAAGTGGTCATTCGGATCTCCTCGATCCACTTGGTCGCCGAGACGTATCCGTAGATGCCGGCAACCACGAGACGAGCGGGGAAGCCGCTGCGAATCGGGAGCGGATCGCCGTTCATGCCGACAGCAAGCATGGCGTTGCGGCCGTCGCCCAAGATGTCCGTCGGGAATCCTGAGGTCCAATCGTCCACCGAGCGGCTCGTCACCTGGGTTGCGCCGGGCTGGACGCCCGCCCGGTCGAGGAGATCGAGGAGCGGAACACCGGTCCACACCGCGTTGCCGACGAGGTCGCCACCGATCGGATTGGAGACGCACGACATCGTGATCGCCTGGTCGACGAGGTCCATGCCGAGGATCTCGTCATAGGTCAGCTCGTAGGGGTTGTCGACCATGCCGGTGAACTTGAGGGTCCAACCGGCAGGGTCGACCTGGGGGATCGAAAACGCGGTATCGATTCGGTAGAACTTCTCGTTGGGGGTGATCCAACTGGAGAGGCCCTCGGGGGTGGTCCACGGCTCGGTGCTGACCGTCACCGGCATCGCAGCGGCCGCCTCGGTTGTCGTCGTGGTTGGCGCAGCGACCGGCGTGGTCGTGGTGGGGAGCACGATGGTTTCGCGTGCGAGCTCGGCTGCCGATGGACCCGCGGTTGCCTTGCCGAGCCCGACGCCGGTGAGCGCGACGGCGCCGGCCCCTCCGCTCCACGCGAGGAACGAGCGACGGCTTCGCGGTGGGTCGAGTGGGCTGGGTAGCTCCGCCTCGGTCGGCTCCGCGAGCGTGCGGCGAGCGATGCCGATCAGCACGATCAACGTGGTGATGCCCAGCATGGCGGCGACGAGTGACCAGAACCAGCTCGCGACGGCCGGGGACTGTGGATTGCGGGCCGCCGCGAACGCACCGAAAAGACCGAAGGCGGTGAAACCGAGCACACCCCAGCGGCGACTCACCCGAAGTGATACGTCGCCGAGTTTGGCGGCAATCAAGAAGGTGACCAACGTGATGCCAGGCAGGAGGTTGCCCTTACCCGCGGACCCGAGGTCTTCGATCGACCACTCTGCCACCCATCCGGGGGTGTAGTCGACGACCCATTCACCGACCCCGAGGACCAGTCCGGGAACGTCGCTTGCCCCCTCCACCCATTGACTGAAGCCGAGCGCGACAGCGGCAGCAGCGATGCCGGCCAGTGCACCCATCCAGCGCGGTGCTGATGCTCGGGGGCTCTCGGCCCGCGATTCATCCGTCATGTTCGCAACCATGATTGAAGAACGCAGTTCGGCCCGGGATGGTTCCCGAAACCACCACATTCGGTTGAGCGGGCCAGACTGGGGCACAGATGACTGACTTGACCCCTTGGGGACTCCACGCCGTGCCGGCCGAGCAGCTGGTCGACATCGACCGTTTGGGTCGCGTGATCCGGGTCGATCGAGGCGAGTGCGACGTCATGACCGTCGATGGCGTGGTGCGGGTGCTGTCGGACTCCCAACGTGCCCAAGACGAGCTTGCTCCGGTCACCGGTGATTGGGTCGATATCGGGTACGAGGACGGACTCGGAGACGTGGTCGCCCGCATCCTGCCGCGCCGCACCAGTGTGAGTCGACGCGACCCAGCCGAGCGTGACCTCGAGCAGGTGCTCGCCAGCAATGTTGACCTCGTCGGGGTAGTCCACGGCCTGGATCGGCCGCTGCGCGCTGGTCGCCTCGAACGTTTGCTGGTGATCGCAGCAAACAGCGGCGCCGAACCAATCGTCATCCTCACGAAGTCCGATGTTGCGATCGATGAGCCGATCGAAGCAACCGTTCGATCCGTGGCTCGCGACATGGAGGTCTTCGTCACCAGCCTCGAGGACCGCGCCGGACTGGAAGCAGTGCGCGATGCGGTTGGGGCGACGCGGACTCTGGCGCTCATCGGTGCGAGCGGGGTCGGAAAGTCGTCCTTGGTGAATGCGTTGGTCGGCAGCGAGCTGCTCGAAGTCGGCGACGTGCGGACCAGCGATGCCAAGGGTCGGCACACCACGACGGCGCGAGAACTCGTGATGCTTCCCGCCGATACCGGGCTGATTCTCGACACGCCGGGCATCCGGGCGATCGGGCTGTGGGAAGCCGAGCATGCCCTCGATCTCATCTTCGACGATCTTGTCGAGCTGTCGAACGAGTGTCGGTTCCGAGATTGCACCCACGATGCTGAGCCCGAATGTGCGCTGCGATCAGCAGTGGAGGATGGCACGGCAGACCCGCTACGGGTTGACCGGTTCCGCTCGTTGGCTCACGAGTTGGAACAGCAGCGGGTGAGGGAAGAGGAACGGCAGCGTCGCGGCGATCGCGACGGTGGTTCTGGCCGCGGGCGGGGCCGAGGCAAGGGCCGACGCCGCTAGCCGAGCTCGCTGGTCATCTCCGAGAAGCTGCCGCTGGTTGTCGAACCGAGCGCAGATACGGCCGCAATGCAGACCATGGCCAGCAGTGCGAGCAGTAATGCGTACTCGACGAGTGACGCGCCACGATCGGATCGCTCGGCCATGGCCAAGTGGAACCGCGTGGAGGTGGTTATCAGAACGGACATCGACTGGACTCCCGATGGTGTTGTTCGCTCTCAGTTCAATCGGCTTACCATCGTCCCGAGTTGATGGGTCGTTCGACCTAGATGACCTCGTCCACCAATCCCCACTCGAGCGCGGTCGGTGCATCGAGCTCCGATCCGGACAGGAGCCACTCCAGGGTCCGCTGTCGTCCGATTCGAGCGGGAATGCTCACCGTGCCACCGGCCCCGGGGATCAGACCCATCTGAACCTCGGGCAGTCGAAATGTCGCGTGAGCGGAGGCGCGGACATGCCTGGCAAACGCGGCGAGTTCTATCCCGGCTCCCACCGCAGGGCCCTCGATCTCCACTGTGGTCCGTTCACGAACTGCGACCAATGCCGGGGCAACGTTCGCCGAACTGCGAATCAGATGGGCGGTGGCGGTGTCGGCGACGGTGCCGAATTCCGCTGGGTCGCCGCCGCCGCAGAACGTGGGGCCGTTGGCCCGGACGACAATTGCCCGGGCCGGATCGGCGCCGGCGGTCTGCAGCGCGGTGACCAGCTGATCCCTCATCGCTGCGTCGATCAGGTTGTGCAGCCGGGGTCGGTCCAACACGATCTCCACCGACTCGCCGTGGTCGTGCATTCTGATTCTCGGCTCATCGAGATCCCGACGCACCCGGTGACCTCGGCCCGCCAGCCAGGATGCGTACTCGGGTCCCCCCTGTAGCGCGGCGTAGGCGAGTGATTCGACGAGAAGCCCATCAGCGACGGTGCGTCGTCGCTGGCCCCGAAGAACCTGAGCGGCGACCACCGCGGCACCGGGCGAGGCGAGCACCGCGTCGATCACCCTGCCCGGTGCCCCACACGCGAGATCCCATGCGGGGTGCGCCCCGGCGCCGACAGCCACTGCGACGATCGGAAGGTCGGCCAGGATCGCGCCGAGCCGTTCACTCTCATCGGTGCGTTCGCCGACGTCGACAGCCAGCACGGGTACGCCGACCGCGGCACCCAGGATGTGGTGCAGGTCCGGTGCCGCCACAACGGAGGCCGCTTCATCGAGCATCCACCGCATTGCCCGCATCTCAGTCGACCGGATCGTCGCCGAGATGGGCAAAGTCGGTGCGGAGCACCCGACGCAGCAGCTTCCCCGTGTCGTTGTAGGGGAGCTCGGCGATGTACTCGACATGCGCCGGCACCCTGCTCGATCGGAGTCGCGAACGCACCAGCTCCTGGATGTCGGCCTCGCTCGGCGCGTCGTCCGTACCTACCAGAATGAGCACGACCTTCTCGCCCCACTCAGCACAGGGCACGCCGATGGCAGCAACGTCGCGAACTCCGTCGAGGCTCAACACCACGTCCTCGATCTCGCCGGGCGACATGTTCTCCCCGCCCCGGATGATCACATCGTCGTTTCGGCCCTGCACGAACAAGTAGCCATCAGAATCGATGAAGCCTCCATCTCTCGTCGGGAACCAGCCGTCGATGAGGAGTGAACCCTTCTCGAGGTACTCGCCGGAGACCTGTTCACCGCTGACGAATATCTCGCCGACCTCACCAGGGGCCAATTCGTTGCCGTCATCGTCGCGAATGGAAACGTCGACACCGGGCAGCACCTTGCCGACGCTGGCGAGGCGCTGCCGTTCGGCAGGGTTCTCGCTGTACTGGGCGAGGCGATGGTCGTCGGGGCCGAGTAAGGCAATCGTGGAGCTGGTTTCGGTCAAGCCGTAGGCGTTGACGAAGTTCGTGATCGGGAAGAGATCGAGGGCGCGGCGGATGACCGCGGTTGGCATCTTGCCACCGCCGTAGCTCAACGCTCGAACGCCGAGAAGGGGTTCGCCGCCGCGTTCGTCGAGAGCTTCCACAATGCGGGCGAGCATGGTGGGTACCACCATTGCGTGGGTGATCCCCTCGGCCTCGACCGCGTCGATCCACACGTGGGGATCGAATTTCGGAAGTTGGACCACCCGTCGGCCCGCATAGATCGACGACAGCATCGCGGCCACACCGGCAATGTGGTACGGCGGCACGCTGACGATCGTGGCCTCGTCCTCACCGGCACCCATGAACTCGACGGAGTTGAGGATGTATGAAACCAGATGCTTGTGTCGCAGCACGGCCGATTTCGGTGCACCAGTGGTGCCGGAGGTGAAGAGCAGGACGGCAATGTCTTCGGCGTCCATCGACCACGGGTCAGCCGGAGCGCCGCCGGAACCTGACGAGTCGAGGAACAATCCCCGCTCGACCGTGGCGACGCCCACTGTCTCGGCGAGACGTGCGACGCCTGCGTGATCGGCGATGGCGACCGCAGGGTTCGTCCGCTCGGCGAGAGCCCGCAGATCGTCGTCCGGTAGGCGGTAGTTGAGCGGCACGTATGGCAGTCCGGCCCAGGCTGATCCGAAGAGGGCAATGGGTACCGCCACGCTCGATTCGTCGCACAACACAACGTGCCGAGCATCGCCGGACTTGAAGCTCGCAGCAGCGGCCCCAGAACGGTCGAACAACTGCTGATAGGTCAGGCCGTCGGCGAGCGAGCCGATGGCGACACGGTCACCATGGCCGCTGGCGGCCATCTCCAGCAGCATCATGATGTTCATCGCCGCTGATCCGAGTCAGTCGGACGCGGGCAGGGTCTTCGCCTGGGCGATGGCCAGAGCTTCGCCGTCAGCTGCCATCGAACCGTCACCGGCCTTCGTGGCGAGGAGTTCGATCGTGCCGGCCTCGTTGCCGTAGCGCTTTCCGAGCATGGTGCCCGCCGATGCATCGGTGGCGGGGCTGCCTGAGATCTCGCCGGTGCCCGCCGCAACCATGGCGACACCGCCGCAGGTCAGATCGACGTCGCCGGCCCCTTTCACCACGATCACTTCCGTTGTGCACACGGTGCTCTGAAAACGTGCGCCAGGCTTCAATTCGGCCATCGGGTCCCCCTGCGTTGGTCTTGTGCCCGTCAGTCTGCCGCGGCCGGTGATCCTGGCCAAGCCGGTCGGGCCGACGAGCGCGTCGCGGCTACGTTCGAGGACTGTGGCTGGTGGTATGACGGCGGACGAGATGTCGATCATCGGGTGGGCGGGTAGTGGTGCCATGGCACTCACTGGACGGCCCGACGGCCCTCCGAGTGCCGCGCCCGCCGCGATCGCCAGCTCGGCCTCTGCCGCGGCATCTGACCTGGCGGCCATGACCGGCCGTTGGGGTCGGCGAGTCGAGGTCGACGCCCCTGCCCTCCTGGGGGAGCGGGCGGCGTTGGCGGGCTTCACCCGTCAGGGGCCGATATCCGTCGGCGGAGCATGCCGGTTCGTCGAGGCATCCGATGGGTACGTCGCGCTCAATCTTCCGCGCCCCGATGATGTTGCAAGCCTCCCCGCGCTCGTTGAAGCCGACGTCGATCAGGATGACTGGCCCGCGGTCGCCGTTGCATTGGCCGCGCTCTCCGCGGCGACCGTCGTGGAGCGTGCGTCGTTGCTGGGATTGGCCGCAAGTGCGGTGGGCGAAGTAGAGCGTCCGGTGTCGCCGGCCCGGGAGTTGTCGCGGGGCGGGCCCCGCCGGGTTGTCCAGCGACCCCTCGTGATCGACATGACATCGCTGTGGGCCGGTCCGTTGGCCGCGTCGTTGCTCGCAATGGCGGGAGCGAGAGTGATCAAGATCGAGGGCACACGCCGGCCCGACGGTGCGCGGCTTGGCCCGGCGCCGTTTTTCGACCTGCTCAACCACGGCAAGGAAATGGTCGAGATCGATTTCGATACGGTTCAAGGCCGAAACCTTCTGGTTGCCCTGATGACCAAGTCCGATCTGGTGGTCGAGGGATCGCGGCCGCGAGTCATGCATCACCTCGACATCGACCCCGCGGAGATGGCCAACCACGGAACCTCGTGGTTGTCGATCACCGCCCACGGGCGCGATGGGCGCCACGCAAATCGGATCGGGTTCGGTGACGACGCGGCGGTGGCGGGTGGGCTCGTCGTTCCTGGCGAGCCTCCGCTATTCGTCGCCGACGCCGTCGCCGACCCTCTCACCGGTGTGGCCGCTGCTGCGATCGCCGCGGAGATGCTCGGCGCGGATCGGACGACCGTGGTGGAGACGCCACTCTCTCGTGTCGCGGCGTGGTCACGCGGGCCAGAGATTTCCGCTGACGTGCGTGAGATCGCCCCGGGCCGGTGGGCGGCTCAGGTGGGCGAGAAGCGGGTTCAGGTGGCAGCCCCGCGCTGTCGGCCCCTGGGTGCACGAGCGGCAGCCACGGATGCTGATGGAGCCGCGATCCGGCGCGAGTTCGGCGGGTCACACCAGTAGCGAGCGCCATCACTCGTTGTGGAATCGTTGACCACCCTGAGTGGCGAAGGTGGATACCGGCGACTAGCTTCTCGCTCGTGGCGAATGGGTTGGAGGGTCTGGGAACCGAGATGAGGTTTGGCGTCCCCACGCGAGTGGCGATGCTCGATCGATTCGACGACGTCCGCTCGAAGGCGGCTCGATGGCAGCTGTTCGGTGCGCTGGTCGTGCTGAACGTGCTCGATATCGTCACCACCGAATTGGTGCTGCGTCAGGGCGGCGTTGAGAAGAACCCCTTTCTGCAGCCGATCGTCCACGACATGGTCCAGCTGTCGCTGATGAAGGCCGCCGTGCTCGGCATTGTCGGCATTTTGCTCGCCCGAGCTTCCTACTCGCGCCTCCCCGATGTGGCACTTGTCGGCACCACCGGCTGGTACATGGCCGTGATCTGCTGGAACCTCGCGATTCTCGCCTTGATCTGACGGGCTAGGACAGCGCCGCGACGACGTGGTCGAGGCAGTGCGTGAGGGCCTCGGTGTCGCTCGGGTCGATGGCGGGGAACATGCCGATACGGAGTTGGTTCCGGCCGAGCTTGCGGTAGCCGTTGATATCGACGATTCCGTTGGCGCGGAGCACATCACAAATGGTGTCGGCGCTGACCGACTCGTCGAAATCGATCGTGGCCACGACCTTGCTGCGCTGGGACTCGATCTGAACGAACGGCGACGCCACCGGCGAGGAATCGGCCCAGCCATAGAGAATCTCTGCGGACTCGGCGCTGCGGCCGGCAGACCACGACAACCCACCGTTCTCATTGAACCAGTTGACCGTTCGGGTAGTGAGGAACACCGTCGACAAGGCGGGCGTGTTGTAGGTCTGGTCCTTGCGGGAGTTGTCGACCGCGGTCTTGAGGTCGAGTGACGGCGGGATCCACCGGCCATCGGCCGAGATCTTCTCGATTCGCTCGATCGCGGCGGGTGACATCATCGCGATCCAGAGTCCGCCGTCAGACGCGAGCGCTTTTTGCGGTGCGAAGTAGTAGACGTCGGTGGCGCTGGGGTCGAACATCAAGGCGCCGGCGCCAGAGGTGGCATCGACCATCATCAGTTCGCCGGCATCGCCGACGCGTTTCGGGTCGAGCATGACGCCGGTCGAGGTCTCGTTGTGGGTGTAGCAGACGGCGTCGACGCCCTCGACGCTGCTGAGGTCGGGATGCGTGCCCATCTCCGAGACGACAACGGAGGGGTCGGCGAGGTGCGGCGCAGCCTCGACCGCCTTTGCGAACTTGCCGCCGAACTCGCCGAAGCTGAGGTGATGCGAACGGTTGTCGATCAGACCGAAGGTGGCGCAGTCCCAAAAACCGGTGGAGCCACCGTTGCCGAGGACGATCTCGTAGCCATCAGGAGCGCGTAGGAGTTCGGCCAGGCCGTTACGCAGTTCGGCAACCACCATCTGCACCGGGAGCTGACGATGCGACGTACCCATGTAGTCGGCACCGATCTCGGCGAGAGCGGCCAGCGCTTCGGGGCGTACCTTCGTCGGCCCGCTGCCGAACCGGCCGTCGGCAGGGAGAAGGTCGACAGGAATGGTGATGTCAGGTGTGGTCACGGGAGCAATGGTGTCAGCGGTCTGCACAAAAGCGGTGGCTATGGACACGAAAAGTTCGCGATGAGAACCAGTTTCCGGCGCGTCTCCCGGGGAGATTCTCAGGCGACGTCCGCCGCTGTGGTGGGTAGCCTCGGCTTCATGACACTCGAGCGAATCTCACGGCGCGTCGGCGCCATCGCCCCATCCGCCACGCTGGCTGTTTCGAACAAGGCCAAGGCCCTCAAGGCCGCGGGTGAAAATGTCATCGGCTTTGGTGCGGGCGAGCCCGATTTCGCAACGCCCGACCACATCGTCGAAGCCGCCATCGCCGCCTGCCGGGATCCGAAGAACCACAAGTACTCCGCGGTCGGTGGGCTGCCGGAGCTGAGGGAAGCGATCGCGGCGAAGACCACACGCGACAGCGGACTCGACGTCGATCCGGCGTCAATCCTCGTCACCAATGGCGGCAAGCACGCCGTTTACAACTGCTTCGAAGCACTGATCAACCCGGGCGATGAGATCCTGCTGCCGACCCCGTACTGGACGACCTATCCGGAGCCGATTGCCCTGGCCGGCGGCGTCACCGTGCCGTTGATCACCGATGCCATCAACGGCTTTCGGGTCACGGTCGACCAGCTCGAAGCCGCCCGCACTCCCAACACGAAAGCACTCGTGTTCGTCTCGCCGTCCAACCCGACCGGCGCCGTCTACCCTCGCGACGAGATCGAAGCGATCGGCCGCTGGGCCGTCGAGCACGATCTCTGGGTCATCACCGATGAGATCTACGAGCACCTCGTGTATGGCGACAACGAGCACCACTCGCTCCCCGTCGTGGTGCCCGAGATCGCCGACAAGTGTGTGGTCCTCAACGGCGTCGCCAAGACCTACGCGATGACCGGTTGGCGCGTCGGTTGGCTGATCGGCCCCGCTGATCTGGTGAAGGCGGCCCAGAACCTACAATCCCACTCGACGAGCAATGTGGCCAACGTCACGCAGATGGCCGCTCTCGCCGCCGTCTCCGGCCCGCTCGATGCCGTGTACGAGATGCGTGAGGCGTTCGATCGCCGGCGCAAGACGATGCATGCCATGCTCAGCGACATCGATGGCATCCACTGCCCCGAGCCGCAGGGTGCGTTCTACGCCTACCCCGACATGTCCGGGGTGCTCGGCAAGACTTATGGCGGTGTCATGGTCAACACCACGCTCGAACTCGCCGATGTCCTGCTCGAGCAGGCCAAGGTTGCCATCGTGCCGGGCGAAGCGTTCGGCGTCGGTGGCGGCGCCCGTTTGTCGTTCGCTCTTGGCGACGATGACCTCGGCGAAGGTGTCAGTCGTATCGCCGACTTCCTGGCCTGAGTCACATGAACCCCGACCCCGACGTCACGCCTTTTGGCGCCTGGCCCTCGCCGATCAGCGCAGCAACTCTTGTGTCAGGAGCGATCGGGATCAGCGAGACGTGTGTCGATGGTGAAGACATCTGGTGGGCCGAGGCCCGCCCGGATGAGGGCGGCCGCACCGCGGTGATGCGAGCCCGCGACGGCCAGATCGAGGAGATCACACCGGCGGATGCATACGTGCGCACGCTCGTGCACGAGTACGGCGGGGGCGCATGGTGGGTGCAGTCCGGCTCGCTCTTCTACGTGGACGTGTCCGACCAACGCCTGCGCAAGCTGGAACCCGGCACCGAGCCGGTGTTCCTGACCGCGGGCCCGGAGAGCGAGCGGAGCCTTCGCTACGCCGATGGCAGGGCGACGCCCGACGGCCGATGGTTCATCTGCGTCCGCGAGTGCCACGGGTCGGGCGCTGAAGCCGCCAACGAGTTGGTCGCCGTGGCGACCGACGGCTCCCACGAGGTCGATGTCATGTGGTCTGAGGCTGACTTCGTCAGCTCGCCGCGGGTATCGCCCGACGGCTCGCTGATCGTCTGGCTGTCGTGGGATCACCCCAACATGCCGTGGGATGCCACCACCTTGCACGTCCACGACCTCGACGGTGCTTCTTTGGGTGCCGCGGTCGTAACGATCGGCAATGGCACCGAGTCGTGGGTGGAGCCGGGGTGGGCACCGGATGGCCGCTTGTTTGCGTGCAGCGATCGCGACGAGTGGTGGAACCTCTACGAGATCGATCTGGCGAACGGCACGCCCACACCAGTTGTCGCCGGATCCTTCGAGATTGCGACGCCGTCCTGGGTGTTCGGGATGCAGAGGTGGGCTCCAACCGACGTCGGGATGGCCGCCGTCGCCGGTCTGGCCACCGGAGACGAACTCATCCTCGACGGTCGCACAATCGCATTGGCCGACACGTCGATCTCGTCGATGCACCCTGTGCCGGGTGGCGTTGTCTACGCCGGTTCCGGCTTTGGCCACGAGAGCCAGGTGGTGCGCCTCGATGCCACGCAGCACGGCGTCGGCCGCGAAGTCGTGCGAGCGGGGCGCGAACTACCTGTTGAGCCGGGATATCTGATCGCGCCGGAAGCGATCAGCTATCCGACCGGTGCGGATGGCGCGGCGATCGCTCACGGGCTCTACTACCCGCCGACCAACCCCGACCACGTCGGTCCAGAGGATGAGCGGCCACCGTTGCTGGTTCTGGCTCACGGCGGCCCGACCGGTCAGGCTCGTCGTCAACTGCAGCTCGGCATCCTCTACTGGACGTCCCGAGGGATTGCGGTCGTCGACGTCGACTATCGCGGCTCGACTGGATACGGCCGCACGTATCGCCGTGCGCTCGACGCACAATGGGGCATCGCCGACGTCGAGGACTGTGTTGGCGCCGCCCGCTACCTCGCCGACCGCGGTGACGTCGACGGTGATCGGCTGATGATCCGGGGTGGCAGTGCCGGCGGGTTCACCGTGCTCAGCGCGCTGGCGCATCACGACGTGTTCGCCGTTGGTGCGAGTCGCTATGGCGTGGCTGACCTCGAGGCGCTCGCCACTGACACCCACAAGTTCGAGAGCCGGTATCTCGACACATTGATCGGGCCCTGGCCCGCGGCCAAGGAGACCTACGACGAGCGTTCGCCGGTCCACCACGTTGACCAGTTCGACGCGCCGATGATCGTGCTGCAGGGCGATGAGGACGCCATCGTCCCGCCCAACCAGAGCGAGCTGATCGTCGATGCGCTGAAGAAGAAGGGTGTACCGGTCAGCTACCTCCTCTTCGAAGGAGAGCAGCACGGCTTCCGAAAGTCGGAGAACGTGATCCGTGCACTCGAGGCGGAGCTGGCATTCTTTGGTGAGATGCTTGGCTTCCTTCCCGCAGACGATCTGCCCGCGATCGAGATCATCCGTTGAGGCACGGTCTTTGATGAGGCGGTGCATGGTTTGGGCGCTGCTGATCGCGTTGCTGGGCGCGATGCCGGCGGCGCCTGCTGGGGCACAGCCCGGCCGGGATCTCGACGTTCTCGTCACGGATTCGGCCGGTGTTCCGTTGCCTGCTGCCGAGGTTGCGCTCGGAAGTTCGGTCGCCACGACCGACCATTGGGGTCGGGCCCGACTCGTCGCCGTCGCCGCCGGCACCCTGACCGCGGGCCACGACCGCTTTGCGGCGCGCTCCCACGAGTGGGACGGTTCCGGCGACCGCGTGAGCATCGCTCTGGGATCGCCCGTGCTGCGCGCCATTCACGTCGCCGGAACTCTGCCGGGCACCGCTCGATGGGATGACCTGTTGGGTTTGGCCGAGCGCACCTCGATCAACGCGTTCATGCTCGACATGAAGGATGAATCGGGCCGTGTGTTTCCACACACCGACTCGTCCTGGGCGCACACGTCCGGTGCTGCGGTCGGCATGTGGAGCTTCGCGGCAGTGGTCGACGAACTTCACGGAAACGGGTTGTCGGTGATCAGCCGGATCGTGACCTTCCAGGATCCGATCACGGGCCGAGCGATCCCCGAGATGGCGGTGCAGTCCGGTGGGGTCCCCTTCACGAGGAATGGATTGACGTTTCTCGACCCGACGGATGCGGACGCAAGATCGTTCGCTCTGGAATTGGCCGCCGAAGCGTGTGCTGCCGGCGTCGACGAGGTGCAGTTCGACTATGTGCGCTTCCCCGACGGGAATCACTCCGTATTGACGTTCGACGGTGCGACCTCTGAAGCCGACCGCAACGAGGCGATCCGGTCGTTCCTCGCCGAGGCGAAGGCGATGGCCCCGTCCGGCTGTTCGGTCGCGGCCGACATCTTCGGGTTCGTCACGTCGATCCCCGGCGACGGGGGGATCGGGCAGAACATCGAGACGGTGGCATCGGTCGCCGACGTCATCTCCCCGATGGCCTACCCCAACCACTGGAGCACCGGCTGGTTTGGCTACAGCACTCCCGCGGACCATCCCGGCGGCGTGATCGACGCCTCGATGCGCGACGCGATCGGACGCGTGGGCGGGCAGACCACGATCAGGCCCTGGCTGCAGGACTTCGGCGGCTATGGAGCAGCGGAGGTGCGTGCCCAGATCGATGCCGCGGATGCTTTGGGGCTTGGCTGGATGTTGTGGAACGCGGGCAGCAACTTCACAGAGTCGGGGATCCCCGCCGAGGCCGAGATCCGTACTCCCGGATCCGTCCCGGCACCCGAAACCGAGCATTTGCCGTTCTCCGGCTTCTGGGATGTGGCCGACGGCTCCACGTTCAGCGGCGATGTGCGCTGGTTGGGGGAGCAGGGGATCACGCGGGGCTGCAATCCGCCCTGGCGCGACGACTTCTGTCCACGGCGTACGCTCACGCGGGCTGAGGCCGCCACCATGCTCGTGCGAGCGCTTGATCTCCCTCTCTCGACGGTTGACCGGTTTGCCGATGACGACGGCACGACCCATGAAGAGTCGATCGACGCCCTCGCCGCAGCGGGAATCACGCGAGGGTGCAGCGAAACCTCGTTCTGTCCCAACCAACCGTTGACACGAGCGCAGATGGCCTCGTTGATCGCCAGAGCACTCGAGTTGCCGGCTGTCGATGCTGACACGTTCGGCGATGACGATGGATCGAGTCATGAGCCCGATATCGAGCGGATCGCCGCGGTTGGAATCACGGTTGGATGCGCCGCGAACCGCTTCTGTCCCGATGACGCGGTGTCGCGGGAGCAAGTCGCCGCGTTCCTCTACCGGGCACTGACCTAGTCGGCGCCTGAAGTCACACTCTGTTCACAAAACGCGTGCAGTTGGCCGCCTGCCGATCGCCATGATGGTTGGCATGAAACGTGTTCTGATCACTGAGCCGCTTGCCGATCGTGGCGTTCAGGTGCTGCGCGACGCCGGCTACGACGTCGATCTACGGGTCGGTCTCGAGCCTGCTGCTCTCCTGGAGGCGGTGGTGGGCGCCCATGCGCTGATCGTGCGCTCGGCCACGCAGGTCACAGCCGAAGTCCTGGCCGCCGGTCCCGACCTCGAGGTCGTGGGCCGCGCCGGCGTCGGTCTCGACAACGTCGATGTTCCGGCTGCCACCGCGCGCGGTGTCATGGTTGTCAACGCGCCAGAATCCAACATCATCTCCGCGGCGGAGCAGACCATCGCCTTGATGCTGGCCCAGGCCCGCAACATCCCTCAGGCCCACGCAGCTCTCATCGAGGGACGGTGGGAGCGTTCGAAGTGGGAGGGCGTCGAGCTCCATGGGAAAACTCTTGGCATCGTCGGCTTCGGCCGTATTGGCCGACTCGTGGCCGCCCGGGCGAAGGCTCTCGGTATGCGCATCGTTGCCCACGACCCCTTCGTATCTGACGAGGTCGCTCGCATGGAAGGCGTAACCCTGCTGACGTTGGACGAACTCGTCGGCACGGCCGATTTCCTCACGCTGCACCTCGCCAAGACTCCCGACACCATCGGGCTGATCGGCGAGGAGCTTCTTCAGAACGCCAAGCCCGAACTACGTGTGATCAATGTCGCCCGTGGCGGGATCGTAGATGAGGCGGCCCTGGCCGCCGCGGTTTCCAGCGGTCGGATCGCCGGCGCCGCGATCGACGTTTTCGACGCCGAGCCCACGACCGATTCACCGCTCTTCGGTGTGCCCGGCATCATCGTCACCCCGCACCTTGGGGCGAGCACCCGCGAGGCGCAGGACAAGGCCGGCGTCGTGATCGCTGAGCAGGTGAAGCTGTCGCTCGCCGGTGAGTTCGTCCCGTTCGCCGTCAACGTCGATGCCGGCGCCGCTCCGGAACTCCTCAAGCCCTTCCTCGCGGTCGGGGAGCTCATCGGTGCGATGTTTGCCGGGCTCATCGACAAGCTGCCCGAACAGATCGACGTCGAGTTCCGCGGGGAGATCAGCGAGGTCGACAACTCACTCGCGGTTCTCAGCGTCCTCAAGGGCGTGTTGGCCCAGGCGGGCGACGGCCCGGTCAGCTACGTGAACGTGAAGACGGTGGTGGCGCAGCGCGGAATCGAGGTGCGCACCGTGACCAGTGCGGCGTCACATGACCACAACAATGTGCTCCTCGTCCGCGGTGGCGGTCACAGCGTCGGTGCGATCGTGTCGTCGATCGACGGCGAGGCCCGAATCATCCAGGTCGATGATCATCGCCTCGAGTTGCGTCCTCGGCACGACATGTTGATCATCCGCAACGACGATCTGCCGGGTGTGGTTGGCGCTGTGGGGTCTGAGCTGGGCAACGCGGGCGTGAACATCTCGAGCATGCATCTCGGCGAGAGCGAGGCCGGTGCGGCCGCGCTCATGGTGGTGGCTACCGATGAGGCCGTGCCGCCCGCGGTGATCGACGCGGTGCAGGCGCTCGACACCGTCGAGACCGTTCGCCCCATTCGTATTCGCTGACCTACGGAAAAGCGATCAGCGCTTGGCTTGACGGTAACCGTCGGCTTCGGCGTCCTCGGCGCGTGCGTAGCAACGCTCGGGGACCGTGCGGTCATACGAGGACCCACCCGGCACGTGGAAGATCTTGGAGCTGTCGTTGCCTTTGATCGGATGGCTCGCCGGGCAGACGCCATCAACAGGCTCGACCCAGGCATCGGTCGAGGTGAACTGCACCGGGCCGCTGGTGCGAACCGGCGTTTCCTTGGCGACCATCGGCTCCCAAGAGGCCACACCAGTGACGGCCGGCTTCGGTGCCGGACGAACCGATCTCACGATGCCGATGACGATCGCTGCGACCGCAGCGACTCCGGAGAGACGAAGGACACGAGAGAGAACCGAAGGCATGCCGTTGACCGTAGCGCCTCTAACGCACACTGGGGTCTGCGTTGTCGCAGCGAGGACGCTGTCCCCAGTGTGCGTCAGAGGATCAGCCGATGTGAATGGTCTCGAGGAGGTCCAGATCGAACAGGTCGTTGAGTTGGACTCGGGCCGGAGATTGGGGGTTGAGGCCCCACTGACCGCTGATCGACCAGAGTTCGTCGCCGTCGATGACCATGGTGCGGCCGATCACGGGAAGCTGCTCGTTGCGCCAACAGATGACGAGCGTGGAGTCCGACGGGAGCTCGAGCCCAATACGTTCGGCCTCTTCGGCGAAGTAGGGCTCGTCGTAGCACTCAAAGCCGCTGGCCGTGTGAGAGTCGCCGGGGCCACAAATCAGGACTCGGGAGTAGTCATCCTGGAGCATCCACTGGAGCTCGGTTTCGAAGTCCTCGTCATCGCTGCCGCCGGGCAGGTCGCCGGCAGTCAGACGGTCACAGTCAGAGGAGCCAGGGGCTTCACCCTCATCGATGTGATCGATGCGACCGACTTCTCGGATCTCATTGCCCTCGACCTTCAGAACGACGGCCCCGGCCCAACCCTCGTTCCAGATCTGCACCGGAACGACGGCGAGCTGCTCGGCTTCCCACCAGAGGAAGCTGCGATGATCCCAGCCGACATCAGTCCAGCCGTCAGGAGCGGTCCAGATCGCGACTTCCTGCGGGTCGGCTGGGTCACTCACGTCGAAGATCGAGACCTTCGAGCCGGTGATGCGTCCGTCTTCGGTGCCGTCGCTGCCGACACCGAGCACTCGGCCGTTGCCGATCGGGTGGAGGTAGCTGGAGAAGCCGGGGATCTTGAGCTCCCCGACGACCCGGGGGTTCTCGGGATCGCTCAGATCGAGGGTGTAGAACGGGTCGACCTGGCGGAAGGTGACGACATAGCCGACGTCGCCGATCATTCGGACCGACTGCACGGCCTCGCCGTTGCCCATGTCACCGACCGAGCCGACTTCACGGAGTTCGCCGTCACTCTCACGGAGAACACGAACGAACGTCTCTGAGGACTCGTCCCAGCTCTCGCCGGTGGTGGTGATGACTCGTAGATGGCCGTCGTAGTCCGAGAAGGAGAATTGGTCGCGTACGTCGCCGGGCACAGCACCGGACGCCGTGTAAGCGGCACCGTCGCCGGAGAGGGCAAAGCGGTGGATCGAGGTCTGACGGGCGTTCCACGCGTCTTCCCAGGCGTTCTCGTTGTCCTCGAAGACGATCGGATCGACCCACGTCTGAGTGGCCACGAAGATTGCGTCGGTCGAGGCGTAGACGGTGTTTCCGGGAGCCAGCACCGAGGTGTTCTGGTTGGGGTTGATGTCGCCGTCGACCGGCACGCTCAGCACGGTCAACACGCCGAAGCCGGCAAACTCGGTGGGGGCATGCACCTGGCCACAATTGGACAGGATGCCGCGCTCGGTGGCTCGCGAGGAGTCGTCGACGGTGACGTAGCTGGGGAGCCAATCAGTGAGTTCGGAGTTGCGCACGGCGTCCTGGTTGGCACGGGTGGCGACGTCCTCGCCCTTCTCGGACTGCGGGTACACGAAGGGGAAGTTCTGCTGCGGAGAGCTGCGGATGATCACTCGGGCCACACCGTCGATCGAGCGGGCGCTGACGTACTCGCCTTCGACCACGATCGCCTCGAGCAGCTCGGGGTTGTTGCCGGCGACACTGATTCGAGCGATGTTGACCATCGACGTCTCGTAGTAGTCGCCGCCGGGAAAGATGGCGTCCTCACTGTCGGTGAACCCGGCCTCAGCGTCGCCCGATGACGATCCTTCGGCGGGAAGGATTCGGCCGAAGTCGCCCCACGTGTTGCTGACCAGGAGGATCTCGTCGCCGAGCAGGAACATCTCGGCGTTCCACCCGACGTCGACGAGATCCATGCTCGCCACGACCGAACGCATGTTGACGTCGACGATCGTGAGTTCGTTGTTGGCGAGAATGAAGACCCGGTCACCGTCGGTCTTGACGAGGTCGGCTTCATCGACGCCGATCTCCTGCACGTTGGTGCCGGAGAAGTCCACGCCTTCGACCAGGCGAGCTCCGTCGCTCTCGGCGGCCACCGGGCTGGTGGAGCCGGAGTCATCTGAGCCGGAATCCGCAAAGTCAGCAGTCGCTTCCTCGGCGGTGTCTTCGTCCCTTGCGAAGTCGTCGACGGCAATGCCTTCGCCTCCGAACCATCCCGGGTACCAGCCGTCGCCGTTGAACCCGTAGGGTCCGACGCGTTCGGCGGCCTCGGTGCGGAGGTGATCGAGAAGCGCATCGCAGTCATCGAAGCCAGAAAGCCCGGACGCGAGAACTATCTCCTCGCCGCCGACTTCGATGACGACCTCGCCGCCAGAGCTGGTGACGCCGGTACTGGAACCGGTGTCGGGTTCACCGTCTTCGCCGGTGAACCACGAGTCGTCGCCGGAGCAGGCGGAGGCCACGAGGGCCAGGGTCAGGGTGAGAAGCAGAAGGGTTCTGCGCATGTCAGGGTCTCCAGTGGGAGGGGGAATCTGACCTTCAGACGCCCGTAGTCTCCCACTGGTTCCCGCGTTCCCGGGTTTTCTCGCTGATTCCAGTCCTGCAAGTTCAAACAGGGTCTGACCTCTGTTTGAACTTGGCGGGGCTCGAACTCAGGCTTGGGAGGGCATCCAGGGGTGGCGCGACGTTTCGTAGTCGTCGATGTCGGCGGCAACTCGCAGAGTGAGGCCGATGTCGTCGAGGCCCTCGAGGAAACGGTCCTGAGTGGCGGCGTCCATCGGGAACGTTCTCTCGAGCCCGATCGCGGGAGCCTCGACGGTGAGCCGTTCGACGTCCACGATGATCTCGAGGGTCGGGTCGACCTCGACGGCGCGCATGAGCATCTCGCAGACGTCGGCGGCAACGGTGACCGGCACCAGGCCGTTCTTCGTGCAGTTGTTGCGGAAGATATCGGCGAAGCGGGGCGAGATGACGGCGTTGAACCCGTATTGCTGGATGGCCCACACGGCGTGCTCGCGAGAGGACCCCGTGCCGAAGTTGAGACCGCCGATGAGAATGCTGGCGCCCGCGTATTCCTCCTTGTTGAGCACGAAGTCGCGGTCATCACGCCACTCCGAGAACAGGCCCTTCTCGAAGCCAGTGCGCTCCACGCGCTTGAGCCAGTCGGAGGGGATGATCTGATCGGTGTCGACGTCGGTGCGGTCGAGGGGAACGGCGGTTCCTTGGACGATGCGTACAGCTTTCATGATGATCTTCTCGTCTCTCAGGTCAGTCCAGGTCGGCGGGCGTGGCGAACGTGCCCTTGATGGCGGTGGCGGCCGCGACGGCGGGGGAGACGAGGTGGGTGCGCCCGCCTCGCCCCTGGCGGCCTTCGAAGTTGCGGTTGCTGGTGCTGGCGGCCCGCTCTCCGGGCTGGAGCTTGTCGGGGTTCATGGCCAGGCACATCGAGCAGCCGGGCTGTCGCCAGTCGAAACCGGCGGCCCGGAAGATCTCGGGCAGCCCCTCGGCGATGGCTTGCCGTTCGACCATGCCCGAGCCGGGGACAACGAGGGTGCGCATGCCGTCGGCAACGGTGCGGCCCCTGGCCACCTCAGCTGCGGCGCGAAGATCTTCGATACGGCTGTTGGTGCAGGAACCGATGAAGACGGTGTCGACCTTGATGTCGCGGATCGGGGTGCCGGCCTCGAAGTCCATGTATTCCAGTGCCCGGGCCGCGGTGCCGGCGAGGTTGGGATCGTCGAACGAGTCGGGGCCGGGAATGAGCCCGTCGATCGGCATGACCTGCGCGGGGTTGGTGCCCCAGCTGACATGAGGGGTGATGTCTGCCGCATCGATGATGACCTCCTCGTCGAAGACCGCGCCGTTGTCGGTGACGAGCGTCTTCCAGTCTTCGACCGCAGCGTCCCATTCGGCGCCGGTCGGGGAATGCTCGCGGCCCTTGAGGTACTCGAACGTGATCTCATCGGGGGCGATGAGGCCGGCCTTGGCGCCGCCCTCGATCGACATGTTGCACACGGTCATGCGCCCCTCCATGGAGAGATCGCGGATGGTGTCGCCGCGGTACTCGATGATTTTGCCGATGCCGCCGCCCGTGCCGATACGACCGATGATGTGCAGGATCACGTCTTTGGCGGTGGAGCCCTCGGGCAGTTCGCCGTTGACGGTGACGGCCATCGTGCCGGTGGGCACTTGGGGCAGCGTCTGGGTGGCGAGCACATGCTCGACCTCGCTGGTGCCGATGCCGAAGGCGATCGAACCGAAGGCACCGTGGGTGGCGGTGTGTGAATCGCCACACACGATGGTCATTCCCGGCTGGGTGAGCCCCTGCTCAGGGCCGATCACGTGGACGATGCCTTGCTTCTCGTGACCCATCGGGAAGTTGGTGACGCCGAACTCCTCGGTGTTGACCCGCAGCGTGTCGATCTGCTTGCGGCTGATCTCGTCCTCGATCGGCTGATCCTGATCCTTGGTGGGAACGTTGTGGTCCTCGGTGGCGACGGTGAGATCGGGTCGGCGAACCGTGCGGCCCGACATACGAAGACCGTCGAATGCCTGAGGGGAGGTGACCTCGTGAATGAGGTGGAGATCGATGTAGAGAAGGTCAGGGCCGCCGTTGACGCCACGGGTGACGACGTGACGGTCCCAGATCTTCTGGCTGAGTGTGCGAGGCGTGCTCATGGTTGCTCTCTTCTGGACAGTCTCATTATGTGAGACGTAGAGTCTGAATCGTGGAATCTACTGTAAGCGGCGTCGGCGTGATCGACAAGGCCGCGGCGATACTTGTTGCCGTTGAAGACTCACCGGCGTCGCTCGCCGAACTCGTGACCCGCACCGGCCAAAGCCGACCGACCGTGCACCGGCTGGCGACTGCGCTGGAGCTGCACGGCCTGCTTCGTCGTGCCACCGACGGCCGGTACGCGCTTGGCCCTCGGCTTCTCACGCTGGGTCGCGTCGCGGCTGATCACTGGCCGCTGGCCGACTCCGCCGGAGAGGCGCTGGCCCGACTGCGCGATGTAACCGGCGAGTCCGCCCAGCTCTACGTCCGACATGGCGACTCTCGAATTTGCCTGGCCTCGCTCGAGTCGCCGCACGGGCTTCGCACGATCGTGGCCACCGGGGCGGTCATGCCGCTCGACCAAGGGTCGGGTGGGCGGGTACTCGCCGGTGAGACGTCTCCGGAAGGGTGGATCGAGTCCATCGCCGAGCGCGAAGCAGGGGTGGCATCCGTGAGCGCGCCCGTCGTTGATGGTGCCGGCGCGACGGTGGCCGCGGTCTCGGTGAGCGGGCCGATCGAACGGTTGTCCTCGACGCCTGGACTGTCGCTCGGCGCCGCAGTGGTTGCGGCGGCGCGAGAAGTGGCAATCGCGGCGGGCCTGAGATGAATGGCGAAGAGGAGCTCGGAAGAGGCTCACTCTGGCTGCTGAAAGCGCTGTCGGTGTTGGTGATCTTGGTCCTGGCCTTCTTCCTGGTCGGCGCCGTCATCGGCTGACGCAGTTCGAGGCTCGGCGAGCGGTACCTTCGACCACCATGGATAGTCGCACCCGGGTCTTCGGCGGACTCGTACTCGTCGGGATCTTGATCGGGGCCATTGTCGCCATGTTGGCGTGGCGCGGCGGCGAGACATCCGACCCCGCTTCACCGACCTCGTTCGGCACCGAGTCGGATGACGCTGATACTGATACTGACGCTGAGGCTGGTACTGACACCGCCGAGGTCCGGCCCGGTCCGCTCGAGGAATTCGTGAGCGAAGCGGTTGCCTTCATCGAGGATCTCCGCGGTGCACCGTTCAACGAACGTCCGGTGGTCGTGGCACTCTCCGACGCCGAGTTCGTCGCCCGTGTGGAGAACGACCTCGAAGCGGACTTCGACGAGTCACCCGAAAATGTCGAAGTCGAGACCGTCATCCAGCGGGCGATCGGCTTCATTCGGCCGGATGAGACGAGTGACGAGGTACTGCGGCAGTTCCTGGCGGCCGGTGTGCTCGGCTTCTATGACCCGGAGACGAAGGAACTGGTGGTTCGCCAGGTGTCCGAGCTCGACCTGCTCACCAAATCGACGATCATTCACGAACTCACGCACGCGTACGACGACCAGCACTTCGATCTCGATCGGCCCGAGCTCGACGACGATGACTTCACCGAGCGCTCATGGACCTTCGTCGCACTTGCCGAGGGAAGCGCCAGCCATGTGGATTCGGCCTGGGAGAGCACCTTGAGCGCCGTCGAGCGGTTGGCGCTGCAGGATCAGGAGGCGAGCTTTGGTGATCCGGCCATGTTCGCCTCGTTCGACTTCGCCTACCTGCTGTTGCAGGTCTCGGTCTACATCGAGGGTGAGCCCTACATCGACTCGCTTGTGGCCGACGGCGGCTATGGAGCGCTGGACGCGGCATTCGCCGAGGTTCCGCTGACCAGCGAGATGGTCATGGAACGGGGCAACGCGATCGACACGATGCCGATCGATGTACCCGTACCACCCGCTGACGGTGACGTCGTGTGGGAGGGGGTCGGCGGCCAGATCCTGCTCGACTCGCTTTTCTCGGGCACGTTCACCGCTACCGGCGATGCCGCGACCGGTTGGGGCGGTGACGCGATGGTCGTCTACCGAGCCGACGGCCAGAGCTGCATGCGGTGGGACATCGTCATGGATACGGCCGCTGACGAGTCGGAGCTCGTCGCGGGGCTTCGGCAGTGGACCGCACTCCGCGGCGGCGAGGTCTCAACGGTTGACGGCCGAGTCAGGCTCGATCGCTGCGCCTGACGGCTTCGACCAGCTCCAGGAACACAGGCACGAACGCGTCGGGGTTGGTGACACATCCGTCGTGGTCCGTCGCCACGTGACGGATGTGGGCGTGCGGCACGTGTGACGCCAGCTCGTGCTGGAGATCGGGCGAAATCAACGTATCGCGGGTGGTGATCAGCACACCGGTCGGCACTTCGAGCGATGGCAGCCACGGTCGGCTGTCGAACCGGGCCATCTCGCCGGCCGCCTCGAGGATCGTCGGCACATGGGCGGCAGCGACTTCGTCGACGAACCACCGGGGGCGGTCCTCGGGTGAAGTGCTGGACGACAACGCATAGCCGCGTTCGATGAACTCGAGCTGGCGTTGCTCGGAAAGAAGTTTGGTGGGTGCGGCCGCTCGGCCGGCCATTTTGAGCAGCCGTGTGTCGCGGCGGTTCGGCGGCATCCGGCTCCATGTGGCGCTCAGGACGAGGCCGCTCACGAGGCCGCGGTGCCGCCGGGCGGCGAGCTGGGCCACCGTGCCCCCCATCGAATAGCCCGCCACGATTGCCGAGTCAATGCCCAACAGTTCGGCGAGAGCAGCCACATCGTCGGCAGCTTCTTCCAGGCTGAACCGTTCCTGTGAGCGAATGCCTCGGCCATGACCCCGATGATCCAGGGTCACGACATGGAACCGCCGGCTCAGGGGTTCGAACGTGCGAAACCAGTTGAGGGCGCCTGTGACCGTCCAGCCGTGCAAAAGGATGATCGTGGGTGCATCGGTCGGCCCGGCGACCTGGTGAACGTAAGTGGTGCCGCGGCCGGGAAGATCGAGGACCTGGCCCGGTGGCAATGGTGGGCGACCGATCGCACGGTCGCCGGGTTCGAATGCGGAGAGGGGAGTGGCTTTCACGCGGCCGACCTCTATTCGATTCCGACGACGGTGACCTTGATCATGGCACCCGTCGGTGCTTCGTACTCGATGACGTCGTCGGCGCGGGCGCCCATGAGGGCTTCGCCCATCGGCGACCCGGGTGACACGACCATCACGTCTTCGCGCTGTTCTTCGATCGAACCGACCAGGTACCTCTCGGGCTCGTCGTCACCGTCGTAGACCACCGAAACGATCGAACCGGCACGGACTTCATCGCTTCCGCCTTCGTCGTCGGAGACGATCACGGAGTTCTCGAGGATACGAACCAGATGCATGATCCGGCCTTCCATCTTGCCCTTCTCCTCTTTGGCAGCGTGATAGTCGCCATTCTCGGAGAGGTCGCCGAGCTCGCGGGCGGACTCGATCTTGCGGGCGATGTCGATGCGGCCGCGCGTCGAAAGATCGTCGTACTCGGTCTTCAGGCGGTCATACGCTCCCTGGGAGAGCTGGTGTGTTTCGGCCATCCGAATAGGTTAGCGGCGCGCATCTCCCGATTGAGAGGCGCCTCTCACCCCGTTACACTCCCCAACATGGTGGCGAAGTCTCTCATCATCATTATCTCGTAGCGCACGCCAGTCTCTGGCGTGCGCCTCAGCCGTCCACTTCGGTGGACGGTTTCTTTTTGTCCGGAATCTCTTGGAGTTGTAGCGATGGTACATCGAGTTGGAATCATGGGCGGCGACGGCATCGGTCCGGAGGTTGTCACCGAGGGTCTGAAGGTCATCGCCGCGGCCGGCGTCGAAATGGACACCGTCGAATACGACCTCGGTGGCGAGCGCTACATGAAGGACGGCACGATTCTTCCGGACGAGATCGTCGAGGAGTGGCGTGGCCTCGATGCCCTCTATGCAGGGGCCGTGGGCAGCCCGGGTGTGCCGCCGGGTGTCATCGAGCGTGGCCTGCTGCTCAAGATGCGCTTCGATCTCGACCTCTACATCAACCTGCGTCCGTTCGTCACAACGGATCACGACTTCGTGGTGATTCGGGAGAACACCGAGGGCACCTATGCCGGTGAGGGCGGTTTCCTCCGCAAGAACACTGCAGAGGAGGTCGCCACGCAGGGTTCGGTCAACACCCGCCACGGCGTCGAGCGCGCCTGCCGTTACGCGTTCGAGTTGGCCATGACACGCAACAAGCACGTCACGCTCATCCACAAGACCAACGTGCTCACGTTCTCGGGCGACCTCTGGGACCGCACGTTCAACGAGGTGGCTGCCGAGTACCCCGCAGTCGACACCTGGTACAACCACATCGACGCGGCGTGCATCTACATGGTCGAGAACCCGGCTCAATACGACGTGATCGTCACCGACAACCTTTTCGGCGACATCATCACCGATCTCGCCGGCGCTGTCTCCGGCGGTATCGGTCTCGCGCCGACCGCCAACCTGCACCCCGGCAAGATGTCGATGTTCGAGCCAGTGCACGGCTCGGCGCCTGACATCGTGGGTACCGGCATGGCCAATCCGATCGCGGCGATCCTCTCCGGCGCGATGATGCTCGATCACCTGGGTGAGACGGATGCCGCCGATCGCATCCGCACAGCCTGTGCCGACACCGACACACTGACGGGCACAACGAGCGAGATCGGCGACGCTGTCGTCGCTCGGCTGGCCTGACCCATGACTGAAATCGACCGCTCCGCCGTCCATGACCCGAGTTGGCCCAAGCGCGTCGACATCTACGACACGACGCTTCGTGACGGCAGCCAGCTCGAAGGCATATCGCTCACCGTCGATGACAAGATCCGCATCGCCGAGCAGCTCGACCGTCTCGGCGTGGCCTACATCGAGGGTGGGTGGCCCGGCGCCAACCCCAAGGACGACGAGTTCTTCGAGCGGGCCAAGACCGAGCTGAAGTTGTCGACCTCAGAGTTCGTGGCCTTTGGTTCCACCCGTCGCCCCAAGGGCAAGGTCGACTCCGACGAGACCCTTTCGAACCTGGTCGCCGCCGGCACGGGTGTGGTGTGCATCGTCGGCAAGTGTTGGGACTATCACGTCACCGAGGCCCTCAAGACCACGCTCGACGAAGGTGTCGCCATGGTGGCTGACTCGATCCAGTATCTGGTCTCTCAGGGCAAGCGGGTGTTCTTCGACGCCGAGCACTTCTTCGATGGCTACAAGCGCAACCCCGAGTACTCGCTTCGTGTGGTGGAAGCCGCGGCGATGGCCGGCGCTGAAGCCGTTGTTCTCTGCGACACCAACGGCGGCACGCTTCCTCCGGATGTCGAAGAAGCGGTGGCGGCGGTCGTGCGCCACATCGATGCCGACGTCGGTATCCATCTGCACAACGACACGGGGTGCGGCATCGCCAATGCGCTGGCCGCCGTTCGATCCGGAGCCACCCAGGTGCAGGGCACGATCAATGGCTATGGGGAACGGGTCGGGAACTGCGATCTCGTGCCGATCATGGCCAACCTCGAACTCAAGATGGGCATCAAATGCCTTCCGGAGGGTCGACTCGAGCACCTGACGTCAGTGGCGCATCACATCGCTGAACTCGTCAACTTCACGGTCGATCCGCAGCAGCCGTACGTCGGAACCACCGCGTTCGCCCACAAGGCCGGGCTGCACACCTCAGCATTGAGCCGGGCCAGCGATGCCTACGAGCACGTCGCACCGGAGAGTGTGGGCAACGGCACCCGCGTCCTCGTGTCGGAGATGGCCGGCCGATCAACGCTCGAGATGAAAGCCGAGCGCCTCGGCATCGAACTTGATGGAAAGGCCCTCGGCGATGTCGTCGACACGCTCAAGACCCTTGAGCATGCGGGCTACCATTTCGAAGCTGCTGATGCGTCGCTCGAGCTGCTGATGCGCGGCGCCAGCGGTTGGGAGCAGCCGTACTTCCAGCTCGAGTCCTTCTCGGTCGACATGGCGCATCGCTCCGGCACGGGCGCCCGAGCGTGGAACGAGGTCACGGTCGACGTCGAGACGCAGGCCAGCGTGAAGTTGTGGGTCGACGGCGAACGTCGCCTGGCACTCGGCGAGGGAAATGGCCCGGTCAACGCGCTCGACGCCGCGCTGCGTGCTGCCCTCAACGGTCGATACCCGGCGCTCGATCGCATCTCACTCACTGACTTCAAGGTCCGTGTGCTCGACACCGGCAAGGGCACCGGCGCAATCACCCGTGTGTTGCTGGATTCGACTGACGGGAACCGTGCGTGGTCCACCATCGGGGTCAGCGAGAACATCATCGAGGCGTCGTGGCAGGCCCTCGTCGACTCGGTCGTCTTCGGAATTCTCCACGCTTCATGACGTTCACCCTTCTCGACGGAGGCATGGGCAAGGCGCTCGAGGCGGCCGGTGCGCCGTTTCGTCAGCCGGAGTGGTCGGCACTTGCGCTGATCGACGATCCCTCCTGGGTCCGTCGCCTTCACGACGAGTTCATCAACGCGGGCGCGGACGTCATCATCACCAACAACTACGCCGTGGTGCCGTTTCACCTCGGCGATGAGCGTTTCGCCGAACGAGGCACCGAGTTGACCGAGCTGGCGGGCCGTCTCGCCCGCGAGGCCGCGGACGCCGCCGGTCGAGATGTCGTGGTGGCAGGTTCGATACCACCGCTGTTCGGGTCCTATCAGCCCGAGCTCTTCGATCCGGAACGGGCACCGGCCCTCTTGGCCGAGATCACCGAGACGCTGGCTCCGCTCGTCGACGTCTTCGTGGCCGAGACCCAGTCATGCCTCGACGAGGTCCGTGCGTCGGCTGCCTCCGCCCGCCCCCATGGCAAACCGATCTGGATCTCCGCCACGCTGCAGGACGAACCCGCGCCGGAGGAGCCCATGGTGCGAAGCGGCGAGTCGATCGAGGACCTCTGCGCGGTGGCCATCGGGTGTGATGCTGCCGCCGTGCTGTTCAACTGCTCGCACCCCGAGGTGATGACCGACGCGATCCGCAGGGCTCGGGCTGCACTTCCGGCAGGGGTCGACGTCGGTGCCTACGCCAATGCCTTCGAGTCCAAGCCCGAGGGGTATGCGGCCAACGAAGTCGTTCTTGGCCACCGTTCGGACCTCGACGGCGACAGGTATGTCTCGTTTGTGCGTGAGTGGATCGACGCGGGCGCCTCGATCGTCGGCGGATGCTGCGGCATCATGCCCACTCACATCGCGGCTCTCAATCGCCTGCGGTGACGTGATCACGCCGCCTCGGCGTCGGATCTCCGTTGGGTGGATCTTCGGACCAGCTGCCAACCGTCGTCCGCACTGACGAGAACATGGCTGCCGTCGTGGACGAGATGATGATCGTGAGAGCACAGCAGCACAAGATTGTCGATGTCGGTCGGGCCCAGATTCTCCCAGTAGTCGATGTGATGCGCTTCGCAATGCTGGGGTGAGGCTCCACAACCGATACAGCCACCATCACGGGCGATGAGCTGAGTCCACTGCGCATCTGTGGCCAGGCGAACGCTGCGCCCTTGCCACAGGACCTCACCATCAGCACCGAAGATTGCACCAGCGAGAGCGCCATCGCAGAGAATTTGGTCCACCACGCTCTGAGGCAAGGCCTCCCCGTCGACAAGGACTGCTTCGCCGCCGCACGCTGCGGTGATCCGGTCGTAGTCGAGGCGAACCAGGCCGAGATACTTCGGGTGCGGGCGCTTCGTCGAGCCGGATTCGTGGGTGGTGATGAGTTGGGCAAGCGCATCGGCGCGGCGCTGCTCGGGCGAGCGCATGGTGCCGGGTGTGCCCTCACGGCCACCGTCGGCGCGCCAAAGCCCCTCGTAGACCTCGTCCAGTTGGCTACGGATTCTCTTGCCGGTAACCGGGTCGAATTTGGCGAAGAAGACGGTCATACCGTCGGCGTCTTGCCACATGGTCGCTTCGCGATTGGCGCGCTGACGCTGGTGACGAGTCTTCTTCTCATCATCGCCCCGTCGATTTCCTGCCCAGTCGCGCGCCCGCTTGCCAAAGAGATCGGCAGGTTGCGCGCTGGCATACTTGACGAGATCGTCGGCTTCCTCCGGGCTGGTCTGTTCCGCGGCATCGGCGGCCGCGTCGGCGTGCTCTTCGGTGATCTCGCCCTTCGCCAGGGCAGCTCGGGTCTTGGGCATCGCGGCGAGCTTCTTCGCCGTCTTCGCAGCCTTCCGGGAGGACTTCTTCGAGCGCCGCGCTCGAGACCGGTTCACGTCTTCTGGCGCTACTCCGCCATCTTCGAGATCACCAATGGCGGCGAGAAATGCCAGGCGTCGTTCGACCGCGTGAGCCTCGACCCTGGCGAGCGCCTCGACGGCGTCCTCGAGCTCGGGACGGCTGAGCCCGACAGGGCTGGCTGTCTGCAAACTCTGATGGGCCTCCGTGAACATAAAGCAACAGTAACACGAACATACGTTCGTATCAAGTGATTTCCGGTGATTCTCTGCCCCGGTCCTCGAGTTGGGCGGCAAGTCGGCTCAGCCGACCCGTCCACTCGCCCTCAACGCCGGAAATCCACGCCTGGACGTCGCCCAGCGGGAATGGCGTGAACCGGTAGATGCGTTCGCGTCCCTGCTTTGATGCGGTGACGAGTCCGGCATGGGCGAGGATCTCGAGGTGTTTGGCGGTGGCTTGCCGGCTGATGCCGAGCGCGCCGGCCAACCCGGTGGCGGTGGCGACGTCAGAATCGGCCAGCGACTCGACGATCCGTCGCCGGTTGTCGTCGGCGAGGGCAGCGAAAACGGTGGTCACGCGCGGATGGTGAGATCGAATTGCACACGAAACATCGCGCCGCGCCAGGCCCAACTCGCGCACGCCGATGCAGTGATCAGTGCCGTGAGCGGAATCTCGGGACGCTCGACAACGGTGACCCTGGTGCCGGTCTCGTGAGGAACGACGTCGATGGTGACCGAGCTGGGCGACCCGGGATCACTCACGGGCCACCAGCGGTAGCGGAGCTGACGATCGGGGTCGACCGACTCGACAGTGCCTTCTCGCTCGATCCCCGTTGCCGGGTCGGGCGCGTGGATGGCGCCGCCGGGTGTCGGGTCGATGGATGCGCCTTCGCCAAGCCAGGTCGCGATGCCTTCGTTCGTCGATAGCGCATCCCAGACGTCGCCGGCATCAGCGTCGACGTCGATCTCGGTCGTAGCGGCAGGGGTCTCTTCGTTGGCCATGGCATCACCATAACGCAACCGTCGGGTTGCGCGTCGAGAAAGGAGGCGGCACACTCAATACGCAACCAATTGATTGCGCAACTGAAGGGGCATCTATGACCAGTGAAATCGGCAACCATCTCGTTCCCACCGTGGTCGAGCAGACGGCGAGGGGGGAGCGCGCGTTCGATCTGTTCTCCCGCCTGCTTGCCGATCGGGTGATCTTCCTCGGCACGGAGATCGACGACGCCAGCGCGAACCTCGTGATCGGACAGTTGCTGCATCTGGAGTCGCAGGACGCCGACCGAGACATCCAGCTCTACATCAACTCGCCCGGAGGATCAGTCACGGCCGGGTTCGGGATCTACGACACCATGCAATACGTCAAACCCGATGTGTCAACGATTTGTGTGGGACAGGCGGCATCGTGGGCCGCCGTGCTGCTCGCCGCCGGCGCTCCCAGCAAGCGTCTCACCCTGCCGAATGCTCGGGTCCTCATCCACCAGCCGCATGGCGGAGCGCAGGGTCAGGCCACCGACATGGCCATCCAAGTCGAGGAGATGCAGTTGGCGCGGCGCCGGATCGAGGAACTGCTTTCCGAGCACACCGGTCAGCCCGTCGAGAGGGTCGCGGCCGATATCGAGCGCGACTACATCGTGCGAGGGGAAGAGGCGGTCGAGTACGGCCTGGTCGATGAGGTGATCGCGCACCGTGAGTTCGAGAAGGTCGAGGTGATCGGTCCGGGATACCGGTGAACGCCGTCGCCGTGCTCTGAGGTGGCTACGCTGCCGCCATGGCAGCACCTGCACGCGTCACCGGCGATCACACCCGTTCGAAGCACTACTCCTCGCCTCCGAGTCGTGATGGCTCGTGGACCGCCAACCGTCCTGGTGAAACGATCGGTGCGGCACATCCATCCGGTGCCGCACTCGGCAATCAGGGCCCCGACCAGGGCTATGTGCTGAAGCTGGCCAGGCGATTCCGTGATGATCTGGTGCTTCGGCCTGGTGAACACGCATCCGACGTCCTCGAAGGTGCGTGCGCCGTTGCGCTGCGCAGGGCTTCGATCTACGGCCGCGCTCCCATGGGGCCCGATCTTCGCTTGGCGCTCACCGTCTGGGGCTTCCTCGGTGACGCCGATGATGAACTGGTCGAGCTACGGCGCCCCCTCTTCGCCGAACTGCATCACACGACTGTCCATTACGCCGGGGCCCGCACGGTCGCCGATCTCGTGCCCGAGGCCACTCTGCGGATGTCGCTCGAACGAGTCGCGAAGGATCACGCCACGGGCTGGAGGGGCCCGCTCGGCCTCTGAGTCCCAGGCCGGTAGCCTCGCCGGAGTGACTGCACCTCGAGTTCGCTTTGCTCCCGCGCCGACGGGATTCCTGCACGTCGGCAGCGCCCGATCAGCGCTCTTCAACTGGCTGCATGCCCGCCATACCGGCGGCACGATGGTGCTGCGAATCGAGGACACCGACGCATCCAAGAAGACCGAAGAGTTCGTCGATGCGATTCTCGAGCCGCTCGAATGGCTCGGCATCGACTGGGACGAGGGGCCGTTCTTCCAGTCTGATCGCGCCGAGATGCACAAAGCCGCGGTCGAGCAGTTGGTCGAGGACGGCAGTGCGTATTACTGCGATCTCACCCGCGATCAGATCGACGCCAAGTCCGAGGAGGCCGGTTTGCCGGCCGGATACCACGGTTGGTCACGTGACCGCGCGGTCACGGATGGTCCAGGTGTCGTGGTGCGCTTCCGGGCCCCCGACGACGGCGTCACCGTCTTCGACGATGTGATCCGGGGCAAGGTCGAGGTTTCCCACGACAATGTCGAGGACTTCGTGATCCGCCGGGGCGACGGTTCACCGACCTTCCTCATCGCCAACGCCGTCGACGATCACGAAATGTCGATAAGTCACGTGATTCGTGGTGAGGATCTGCTCAACACCGTTCCGAAGGTGCTCATGCTCTGGGAGGCGCTCGGTTACGGCGAGCCGCCCGTCTACGCCCATCTGCCGCTGCTCGTCAACGAACAACGCAAGAAGCTGTCGAAGCGTCGTGACGACGTGGCGCTCGGTGACTTTGCCAAGAAGGGCTACCTGCCGGAAGCCATGGTCAACGCGCTCGCGCTGCTCGGTTGGGGCCCGGCCGACGGGGTCGAGGTGCGGCCCATCGAGCAGATCATCGAGCTCTTCACCCTCGAGACGGTCAACAAGTCCGCCGCCTTCTTCGACATGAAAAAGCTCGACCACATCAACGCCGAATACATCAAGGCCCTCGACCCGGCCCGTTTCGCCGAGCTGGTCGAGCCTCACATGACCGGCGACGATGCACCATGGCCCGTCGACGCCTACCGGTCCGAGGTGGTCGAGGCGTTGGCTCCGGAGATCCAGCAGCGGATCGTGAAGCTGTCAGAGGCGCCCGCGTGGGTCTCGTGGATCTTCACCCCATCGATCGACAGCTACGACGAGAAGTCGTGGAACAAAGCGATGGTCAAGGGGAAGGCATCTCCTCGGGTGCTCGACGAGGTCATCAATGCACTCGAAAGTGAGTCGTTCGATGATGCCGAGGTGCTCGAAGCTGCTGTGATGGGAGTTGGCAACAGATTGTCGGAGGAGTTGGCGACGCGTGTGATGTCGCAGGCTCCCGTGCGCGTTGCGCTCACTGGCCATGGTGCCGGTATCCCCCTCTGGCAGGCGATGACACTGCTCGGCAAGGGCGCCTGTCTCGATCGCCTCCGGGCGGCGCGGGCGCGTCTCGACTGACCCGTGGTTCCCCGCTGGCGCCCTCGGTTGCCGGCCAGCCGAGTCGCGCGCCTCGGCATTGCCGGCGCCGCGCTCGGAGCGCTCTACATCCTCGTGACCTTCTTTCAGGTCCTGCATGCATCGGGCGAGGATGACCGATCAGCAGTAGATGCGATCGTCGTCCTCGGCGCAGCTCAGTACGACGGCGAACCGTCGCCGGTGCTCGCCGCTCGTCTCGATCACGCCTACGAGCTGTGGACGAGCGGGGTGGCGCCGTTGGTGGTCACGACCGGATCGAACCAGGAAGGCGACCGTTTCACGGAGGGCTACGCGGGGTTCGAGTACTTACGGTTCAAGGGAATCCCCGAGAGTGCTCTGCTCGTGATCACCAACGGTGCCTCGACCTGGGAACAGCTGGCAGCCACCGCACGGCAGCTCCACAGCCGCGACCTTGTCTCCGCGGTGCTGGTCTCGGATCCGTATCACAGCCTTCGACTCAAGCAGATCGCCGATGAAGTGGGGATCGAGTCGACGATTTCGACCACAGATGGGTCGGCATCGCTGCGCCAGTTGGTGCGAGAGACTGCTGCGGTCTCGCTGGGTCGAGTTCTCGGCTACCGCCGGGTGGACAACTGGCTCTCCGGGGTCGGCTGACGGCGCAATCCCCGGTACGCTTTCTGCTGCTGCAAGGCACCCTTCGGGGATGGTGTAATTGGTAACACATCTGGTTCTGGTCCAGACATTGGGGGTTCAAGTCCTCCTCCCCGAGCACATGGAATACGAGAAGCCCCGGGTCACTGGCCCGGGGTTTCTGCGTTTTCAGTTGATACGGGGGTCAGATCCCCGTTTCTACTGGGGACAGGTCGCCTGATTTCGGGTGTGTAGGGCAGGGTCGGCTCGCTACACTCGTCGGGCCGACCACCACGGTGGTTCGAACACGCCCCGTTCGTCTAGCGGCCTAGGACGCCACCCTCTCAAGGTGGTAGCACGGGTTCAAATCCCGTACGGGGTACCAGCAACCGATCGGACCCGTGGATTGATCGGACGGCGAGTTGGCCGGCGATGGAAGATACTGGCGACGTGCGAATCGCCGCGATTGCTGTGTCGCTGTCCTTGATGGCTGCCGCGTGTAGTGGCCCGGAAACGCCTCAGGCAGCCGAGGGTTCCTCGACGACTGAGCCGCATGTTGACGTTTCGACAACAGTCGCACTGAGCGAGGCAACTGTCGCGCCATGGCAGCCGCCTGCGCACCGGATCACGATCCACGAGGGCCGCTTTGTCGAACGGGCGACTGGCGAGGTGTTTGTTCCTCGTGGCGTGAACTATGTCGAGTTCGCCGGCACCGACCGCACGGTCGCGGCCGACAGCTATGACCATGACCAGACGGACGCCGATTTCGCGTGGTTGGCCGAGCATGGCTTCAACACGGTGCGAGTCTTCATGGACTCGTGCAGCGTTGGTGCCGGGTGTATCACCCGGACAGGCGCCGATGGCCTCCACGGCAGTGTCCTCGATGTCATCGCCGACGTGATGGCCGTTGCGAAAGCGCATGGCATCGTTCTCGTGTTGACGTCGAACGACCTGCCCGATGGTGGCGGTTACCGCGAGATCTCTTCGCGCGACGATGAGCCCGGGGTGTTCCCCGGGTATCGGAATTCCGACTTCTTGACGGCATCAGGGCACGACGCGATGGCGACCTATTGGGATGATCTGCTCTCCGGCCTCGTCGAACGGCAGGCTGATTTCGATGTTGTGCTGGGATGGTCGATCCTCAACGAGCACTGGCTGTTTCGCGACCAACCACCTCTGAACCTGCGCACCGGCACCGTCACGAGCGCGACCGGTACCTACGACATGGCCGACGCCGACGAGCGTCGCTCGCTCGTGGTCGACGCGACTCGCGAGATGATCAGCCGAGTTGCGGCCGTTGTCCGAACTCATGACCCCGACGGGCTTGTCACGATGGGATTCTTCGCACCCCAATTCCCGAACCCGACATCGATTGGTGGCGATTGGTACGTCGACACGGCGCCGCTCGTCGCCGAGTCGGAGCTCGACTTCTTCGACTTTCACGCGTACGCCGGCGAGGACATCGGCGTTGCCGAGATCGCCGAGAACTTCGGTATCGACGACACTCGCCCGGTCATCATGGGCGAAGTGGGCGCCTTCACGTCCCGCTACGCTTCCGTTGAAGCAGCCGCAGTGGCCCTCCAGCAGACAATCGCTGAGTCGTGCGCCGTGGGTTTCGATGGCTGGCTGCTATGGGCGTACAACCCGATCCCGCTGAGCGACCGCACATGGGCGGTCACCGAAGCCGACGGCCAACTCGCTCAAACACTCGGTCCGGCCGGTCAGCCTGACCCGTGTCATGTCACCCTCGAGAACCCCAATCTCGCTGCCACAGCGACGATCCGAGTGTCCAGTGAACTGCCCGGCGAGGGACCAGAGTTCGTGCACGATGGATCGATCGACACGCAGTGGGGCTCCGGCGACGACGCGCCGCAGTGGATCGAATTCCGCTTCGACGAACCGGCCTCGCTCACCGCGCTGTCCGCGACGGTCGCCCAATGGCCGAGCGGCGCAACACGCCACGTCGTCACGGTCGTCGCGGCAGACGGATCCACGGCCCTCGTCCACGAGATCGCCCGCGACACTGCACAAGGCGATGTGCTCGAGATCAGCTTTGACGAACCGCTCGCCGACATCACGGTCGTTCGCATCGAGACGCTCGAGAGTCCGAGCTGGGTGGCGTGGTCAGAGATCTCGCTCAAGTGACCGCAATTGTCCGGAGTGGAGCTCGATCAGAACGATCAGCCGCCACTTTCACCGAAGTGTGTCGAGTAACTGCCCGAACCCTGGTTGGGGAGGCAGGGCGACACGAAACCGATGTAGCGATCGAATCGCATCGTCACTCGATCACCGCGAGGAGCTGGGGTCTCGGTGCGAGCCGTCCTGTTGGATCACGTAGACGGTGCCGTCGGGGGCTCGGAAGAAGAACCAGCCCCAGCCCTCATCGTCGGGGTTACCGGTCAGATCAGGGCCCCAGACCACCTCACCGATGAGCTCGACATCGGCGTCGGCGAGCTCCTCCCTGGCCTGGAGGATGTCGTCGACCGCGAATGCGACCAGCACGCCGCGCTCGAACGCGGCGGGGGCCACGCGCTCGTCGGTCATGTTTTCGTCGAATATCTCGACCAGGTCGCGCTCGCCGGACGGGAGCTTGAAGCCAACCCATCCGGGGTTCTCGAAGGCGGTGTCCATTCCCAGGACGTCGCGGAATAGAGCGTGAGTTGCGTCGAAGGCGTCGGTTCGCGTCGCAACAAAAGACACTCGAAGAATGCGCATGATTGGCTGAGTTCTATCAGACAGCGCCGTCGCGATGAGCTTGGCGAGGAGTCGCTTCGTCAGTCCCAGGGATCGGAGCCCAGGCGGTCCCACAGGTTGGCGGGATCACTCGCGAACCACTCCGCCGTGGCGCCGTAGACCATGTCGTGGTCAGCCTGAAAGTAGACCAGCAGTACCGGACCCGACTTTCGCGCGAACACGGGATCGGGGTCTCGGTCCTCGAAGTGGGTCTCGATCGTGACCGCTTCCGAGGCGTCGCCGGGCACCCTCCCTCGCCTCAGGAGGTCGACGTCGTCTTCGCTGAGGCGGTCGAAAGGGTCGGCCAACGCGTTGTACACATCGACGGCGGCGTTCCGCATCACATACGGATCGCGGATGCCCTGGCCGATGAAGACCGGGATCTCATGTTCACGCAGAGTGTCCATGTACGTCATCGGGCTCCGGGCCAGGCATTCGTCCTGCGCGTCGCCCTCGGTCCGCGGGTCGCCTCCGCAGGCTCGACTGATGTCGCCCCAATAGCCGAGGCCCTTCCCTCGCGAGAACGTGTAGAAGTCGCTGAGGTCGTGGGGTGGTCCCCATGAGGAGACCGCGGCGACCTTGTCAGGGTGCTGGCCGGCGACGAGGAGCGCCATCATGCCGCCGCCGGAGTAGCCGACCACGAACACCCGGTTGGCGTCCACGCCCTCTTGGGCGACGGCGTAGTCGATCGCGTCGGCGACGTCCTGAACCGCCAGGTCGGAACCCACCGCGTCGGCGTCGTCGTTCTTGCCCCGAAACTCGGGTGCGATGACGGCCCAACCGTTCTCCTGCGCCCACTCGGCGAACGGGATCCCCGCGTGCTGGGTGTACTGCGAACTCCAGGAGTGCAGGATCACGAGTACGGGCTGATCGTGGTCGCCTGTCGGCGGGAGCCAGAGGACGGGCTGCTCGGCGCCGTCAGCGGTCGAGATGAGGTCGAACTCCTCGAGCCCATCGATCGAGCGCCGCCACCGCGACGCGCCCTGCGTCGTGAAGTCGGTGAAGTCCAGGATCGTGTCGATCCGATCGAGCGTCTCGAACGTGACCGGGTCGAGCGGGCGCAGCGTCGTTGTCGTGATGGTCGTCGTGGTTGTCGAGGTGGCTGCTGCCTGCTCCTCGGTCGCCACTGTGGTGGTCGGAACAATGGTTGTCGTGGTGGGCGCGGCCACCGTCGCGACGGGAATGGTCGTTTCCGGGGCCCCACGTTCGACACCCGTGGCAGCCACGGGCACTGCGGCTTCGCCCGTGCGTGCGATCACCATCGTCAGCAGCAAGAACACGCCGAATACGGCAGCGCCGTGTCGAACGGTGTGCATGCTGTTGGCCGTCGGCCGCATTCCCACTCATCTTTCGCGCAGATTCGCGCTCGTCCTGCCGATGGACTATCGGCAGGAGATCTGCGCGGATGAAGATGAAAGGGAGCTGAGCAATGGGGCGAATCCCCGCTCTTGATGGGCTACGTGCCGTCGCGATCGCGATGGTCGTCGCGTATCACGTCGACAACAGCCTCGTACCGGCTGGGCATTGGGGGGTTCCTCTGTTCTTCGTCCTGTCAGGGTTCGTGATCACGAGCTCGATCTGCGCTGAGGTTGACCGAGCCGGTCGCCTCGATCTCGGCTCGTTCTACCGAAAGCGCCTGCTGCGCCTGGTCCCCGCCGTTGTCGCCGTGTGCCTGGTGATGGTTGCGGTGGGAACCGAATGGTCACGTGTTGCGCCGACGCTCGGTTCCTACGCAAACTACGCAAGGATCGAAGGGATCGGCCTCGGCCGTCTGACGCACACATGGTTCATCTCGGTGATCGTGCACTTCTATCTGCTCTGGCCGCTGATCATCGGACGGGTTCCGGCCCGGCATCGGGTCCGGGTCATCGGGGGTCTCGCGGTCGTGGCCATCATCTGGCGGGCGGTCGCGATCGGTGTCATGTCGCCGGGCTGGGTCTACAACTCTTCCGATACGAACGCTGCGGCGCTGTTCGTCGGCGGGTTCCTGGCCGTCGTCGGCCCGACCAGCTCGCGCCTCACCAAGTGGTCGATCCCCGCCATGTTGACGCTCATGTTGCTCCCGGTGTTCGGCGATAGCGGTCGCTTGATCTTCTGGGGTGGTTTCGTTGCTCTGGCGCTGGCGGCCATGGCGGTTCAGTACGCGAGGACGAGTCCGGGTTGGTTGGAGAACCGGGTTCTGTTGCGAGTCGCCGAGGTTTCCTTCGGGCTCTATCTCTGGCACTACGTGTTCGTTCGCTCGGACATCCCGTTGTGGACCGCAGCCGTCCTGACGGTCCTCGCCACCATGGCCTCCTGGTTCCTGGTCGAACAACCGATTCTGCGATGGGATGCAAAGCGCCGCGCTCGGAGTCGCGTTTCTGAGTCGTTCGGCTCTCCCACGACGAACGCTATGAGTGGTAGATTGAGTGCGCGTAGTGAGTGATTCGAGCGGAATCACCATGGATGGGCGAGCCCTAGGCGGACGCGTGGTGCAGGCGTACCACCCGTACGACCTGTGGTTGGGTCCGGTCGAGGGAGAGCAGGCGAGTGCGAGCAGGACGGAAATCATCTTGAGGCGGCTTGTTTTCGTCGTGGCGGTGCTGAACGTCTTCGTCCTGGCGGGGCTGCTGGTGTTCCAGCTCAGCGCTCGCGACGATGCCACGGCGTCCGTGTTCCCCGAGGCGACAGCCACGGCCGACGAACCGACCCCGACCACCTCCCCGCTCGACGAGGAGGGCGAAGCCGAGGTCGCAGGCGGCTCCTCCGTGAACGACACCCCGCAGGTCGCCGACGATGCGGTTGTGACCGCCGATGACCCGCTGGCCGAGGTCGCGACGGACGTGCCCGTCGGCGCGTCCTACCCGCCCGCGTACCCGGACCCATTCGAGCCCACGGCCAACGAGGTGCAGTCGGATGCGAAACAGCTGGGGGCCCTGGTGGCCTACGTGATCACGAACTACGAGGCCGATTCCTCGTTGTCCGAGGTGTTGGCGGCGCTTCCGGTCGATCCGGCTCTCGCCGATTCTCTGGCCTTGGAAGTTCAATCCGTGCATCACCCCGGAATGTGGTCTCGCGGCACGGTCGAGTACGCTCAGCTCGGAGGCCATCTCGACGGCCGCATCTCGATCATGGTCGTGGTCCGCCAGGATCTGGGGGTCGAGGGCAACAGTGAGACCCAGCGAACCGAGACCCGAACCATGGATGTACGCCTCGCGAAAGGGGAGTCGGGAGCGTGGGAGTTCGAAGAGATCGCTTCGGCGGGAGGGCAACCGGTCGAGCGACCCGCTGACCTGGCGCCGCTCGCAGCGGCGGTTGTCGACAACCCACGAATCGACCTCCCCGACTCGGCGATCTGGGACATCTACACCGGTCACACCGATCAGCCGCTTCTCCAGCTGATGCTCGACCTCGCGGAGCGGACCCCATACACCGCCGCTGTGTTGAACACGGGGCATCCGCAGAACGTGTTCGGGACGCCTCGCCTGAGCAACCACACCGCGGGGCGGGCGGTCGACATCTACAAGCTCGGATCGGAACTCGTGATCGATTCGCACGACGTCACGTCGTCACTCTACGCGGTGTCGGAGTGGGTGGTGTCACGCACCGACATCAGGGAGTTCGGAAGCCCGTGGCGGTTTGAGGACGCGGTCGCTCACACCTTCACCAACCAGGTCCATCACGACCACGTCCACATCGGCGTCTTCGAGGTGCCTCCCGCCCAGGAGTGAGTCGACCACGCGGCAGTTCAGCCGTACCTGACACACGGGTTGCCGTCCTGGTCTGGTATGCAGAGCCAACCGCGTATTGAAAGATGACGAAGTGACGACAATCGAGGCCGCTCAGCGCGAGTTCCATGACGCATCTGGCTATCTCGACACCGCGACGGTTGGCCTCCCGTCACGCGCAACGATCGAGGCGGTGCGCGCTGCGCTCGATGGGTGGACCCGAGGATCCAACGACCTCCGGCAATTCGACGCCGATGTGGACCGATGCCGTGCTGCCTATGGAGCGCTGGTCAGTATCGGCGAGGAACGTGTCGCCATCATCGGCCAGGTATCGGTGGCCGCCGCGATGGTGGCGTCGAGCCTGCCTGCTGGTGCACGCGTTGTTTGTGCGGAGGAGGATTTCCACTCGGTCTTGTTCCCGTTTCTGGTGGACGACCGGCTTGATGTGGTGGTCGTCCCGCTCGATCGTCTACTCGACGCCCTCGGGCCAGGGACCGACGCAGTTGCAGTCAGTGCCGTTCAATCCGCTGACGGTCGAGTGATCGATCTCGACGCGCTGGCCACATTGGCTGCTGACCACGACATACGGACCTTCGTCGATGTCAGCCATGGTGCGGGGTGGTTGCCGATTGATGCCGGTCGCTTCGATGTGACCGCTTGTGCCGGATACAAGTGGTTGTGTTCGCCTCGGGGAACCGGATACACGACTGTGGGTGAGCACGTTGACTGGGTAGTGCCTCGCCATTCCGGCTGGTACAGCGTTGAAGATCCATGGGAGCGCCCGTACGGTCCGCCGTTTCGTCAGGCCCGGTCTGCTCGCGCGTTCGACGTCTCGCCGGCTTGGTTTGACTATGCCGGAGCGGCACCGGCGCTCGAGTTGCTGGCGTCGGTCGGTGTCAATGTGGCCAACGCACACAGCGTCGGACTCGCGAATCGGTTTCGGGCGGAGATCGGCCTCGCAGCCTCGAACAGCGCGATCGTCGCGATCGACGGCGACTCCGACAAGCTCGACGCCGCCGGAATCCGAACCGCGGGGCGAGCGGGTCGCGTCCGTACGTCGTGGTACCTGTACAACAACCAGCGAGACGTGGATTCCGCAATCGAAGCTCTCGGCCTCGAGGGCAAGCGATCGGACGGTGCCTGACGGTCGACGCGAGGCAAATTCATTCCACCATGGCCCTCGTCTCTCGCGGTGGCGATGGCCGCGTGAACCATGTGTCAGCTTCGGGTCCCGTGGATCGAGGCGTGCGGTGAGGCTGTGCAATCTTCCGGGCTTGCAGGAACTGGTGCTCCACCTGGTGCAGCCGGTGCAGTTGGACGTAGCAACGTTGCGGAGCTCAGTCGACACATGAGCGTCACGAGGGCAGACGTAGTCCGTTCAAAGATCAGCTTGGTGCGGAGAGCGTAAGCTCTCCAGCGTTGGCTGTCGCCCACCACCAAGGGGTGTGTTGATGAGTACGTTCGATGTTGACGGCTTCGTCGAAGAGTGCCGCACCGCCCGCCTCGACCACAGTCCGCAGCTTGCAGTCCGAGATGTCGTGGGACGCGCAGTCAGCAATCCCGGCAGTCTTGAGGCCGCCTTCGGACCGGCCGCCGGGTGGCGCATCGAGAAGCTCTACAACGACGCGGAGATGACGATCATGCATTTCGTCTGGCCACCGGGTGTCGACCTGTTTCCTCACGAGCACAAGATGTGGTCGACGGTCGGCATCTACGGAGGCATCGAGGACAACACTTTGTACCGGCGCGACGGTGAAGGGGTCGTTGTCTCGGGCCATCGTCGAGGAGAAGTCGGCGACGTGCTACTTCTCGGGGTTGATGGCATCCACTCTGTTCAGAATCCGACTCGGCAATGGACTGCTGCGATCCACGTGTACGGAAGCGACTTCTTTGACCATCCCCGCCTTCAATGGGACAAGGAGACCGGCGAGCCTGAACCGTTCGATCTCGCCAACGCAAAGCGTGAGCTCGAGGCCACCGAGGCGCGTGGCGGGCCCGATGCCTAGGCATCGGGCGGTTGGTCGGTCGTATTCGTCTGCTCGCCCATCCACAGCGTTCGCTGCGGGAACGGGATCGTGATCCCGGCGTCGGCGAGCGCGTCGTAGACAGCGACGGAGACTGTGCTGTAGGCGGTCCGCCGGTCCGTTTCGTTCGGGCCGTGCCAGAAGTCGATGGCGAAGTTGACCGATGAGTCGCCGAACCCGGTGCACAGCACTCGAGGGGGTGGAGTGGTCAAGACTCCGTCGGCATCACTTGTGGCATCCAGCAACACCCGCTGCGTTTCGCCCAGGTTCGAGCCGTATGCCACGCCCACGGCCAGCGTTGTCCGCCGCTTTCCGTGCCTCACGAGGTTGATGATCTCGCGATCGAGAAGCAGTGAGTTCGGGACGTAGAGGACGCGACCCGAGTTCGATTGGAGGGTCACGGCGCGAGACGTGATGTCGAGGACCACGCCCTGCATCTCCCCAGAAACCACTTCCTCTCCGGGTTTGACTGGCCGTTGCGCATGCAAAATGATGCCGGCGAAGAGGTTCTTGAGGGTCTCCTGGAGTGCGAGTGCCACCGCGAATCCGCCGAGCCCGAGCGCGCCGAGCAAGGGACCGATCTGGACATTGAGAATGCCGAGCGCATAGGAGAACGCGACGAGGATGATCACCGCTTGGACAATCGTTCCGACCAGCTTCTCGGCGATGCTCTCCAGCGTCGTGCCTCGGCGAAGGATGGTGATTATCGCCCGGCGTACGAATACCGACAGCACCAGTCCGGTGACGAGAATGCTCGCTGCGATGCTCCAGTCAAGGGCTGTGAGGCCGGACGGGTCGAGAACCTGCCCGCTGGGAGTGTCCTGGACAAGCCTCACTTTGATCCTCCGAGAGCGGACTGTGCCTCGCTGAGCTCGGCGACCTGGAGGATCACCGTGGCGATGTCATCTTGGAGTTCGCCGCTGAAGCTGCTGGAGGACTCCTGGAGATGGTCAGCCATTCCCTTGATCGGTCCGTTCCAGTCCCGTATCAACTCGTGCAGCCGGTCGTCGCCGAACTCCTCACCCTGGCGCCGCGCCTCGGTGAGCCCGTCGGTGTAGGCGACCAGAAGATCACCGGGATGGAGCGTGCCGCTCGCTTCCACGAATTCCGGATCGTTGAGCATGCCGAGCATCGGCCCACTCCCGCCCAGTTCCTCGATCGTACCGTCGACACGGCGCACCAGGAGCGAGGGATGTCCGGCGGTTGCGACCTTGACGCGGAGCTTTCCGTCGGTCGATGTGCTCATTCGGACGAAATGGCATGTCGTGAATCGCTCACCCTCGGTTGCGGCCAAGTGGGCCTTGTTTGCCGCTTGGACAACGCGAGCGGGCCGCCGCCTCACGAGGGCCGCGGCTCGTAGCGCGTAGCGCACGGCAGCGGTGATTGCGGCAGCGGCGGGGCCATGGCCACCGACGTCGCCGATGGTAAGTCCCCACTCTCCTTTTCCGAGAGGGAAGAGGTCGTAGAAGTCGCCGGTGGATGCTCCCTCGCTGCTTTGGTAGGCCGCGTCGACGAGGAGTCCTGGTACGGATGGAAGGGAGGGCGGCAGGAGCGCAGTCTCGAGCGCTTGTGCCACGCGATGGCGTTCGTCGAACAGCTGGGCGAGTGCGGTCTCGGCATCCATTTCCTCTGTGTCGTCCCGGGACATGCCGACGACGGCCGCCGGCGGAACTCCCGGACCGACACAGATTCCGTCGATGAGGACCCTGCCGAAACCTCCGTCCGCCCGCTGATACCTGAATCGATGGTGCAGATCCGATCCGCTGGTCCGAGTGGCGAGAGTCGCCGCCCGCAACTCGGCTCGATCTTCGGGGTGAGCGAAGGCAACGAGCTCCTCGATGCTCTCGAAACGGAGGTGCGGTGTGCCGGTCTTGTTCGCGGTGCCGACCGACCAGCTGAACACGTCTGTTGCGATGTCCCAGCTCCAGGTGCCGACTCCGGCTGAGCGGAGGATTCTCGCCAACGGGTTGCCAAGAAGTTGAGCGAGTACCCCTTCGGCATCGTTCTGCTGCTTGCTCTTCTCGCGCACGGGCGGCCTCGGTTCAGCGTGTCAGGGCGACGCTAGCGGACACCGGTTGCAGGGTCGCAGGCGGATTCGACGTCTCAGTTCTCGCTGGTGGCCTCGTCGCCGTCTGCATCGGCATCGAGGTCGTCGATGGCCGCGATCAGCCGGTTCGTCTCGGCAGACAGATCGTCCCCCGACCTCGTAGCACGGTAGGTCAGGGCGCCAAGCTCGCCCTCCAACTTCGCCCGGGTTCGGCTGAGGCGGACGCTGTCCGCCTTCTCGACGACGACGGCCGCAGTCGCCTCGGCCGTTCCTTTGATCTTCGCAATGATTCCCATGGCTGTTTCCTGCTCTCTCGTGACTTGCTCGTTGCGACGGGCGGTGGTCAGGTGACCGTTTTGCGCGCTCTCACACCGTACGACGCGACCATCTCGGGATTGAAGGACGTCTGGGGGCCACGAAAGTTACGAACCATTCTTTCGGGCGCCGGGTACGGGTACCAGCAAAGCCCCGGTCAGAGCGGCTGAGAACCGAGGATTGTGGCGAGCCGGGGGTCGGGAGTGGCCCGGGCGCCGAGGTTCTCGATGACCCAGGCGGCGACATCACAACCGAACTCGGCCGCCTCGAGCTCGGTCGACCCCGTCAGGAATCGGGCCAGGAACGCGCCGGCGAACGAGTCACCCGCACCCGTGGCGTCGACGAGATTGTTGGTTGCCGGCGGCACCATGGCGGGGCCGTCATCGCTCAGCAGCAGCGCGCCGTCGGCATCGAGCTTGAGGACGATGCGGGCTCCCGGGTACAGATCCGAGAGGCTTCGGGCGATCGCCTCGGGTTCGGTCTCGCCGGTGAGGACCGCACCCTCCTCCTTGTTGGGGAGTAGGAAGTCGATCCCGAGGTCCGTGGTGACAGCGAGAAACTGGTCGACGCCCATCTCATCGATGAGCTGGAACGAGCTGGGGTCGAACGACAGCGTGCCCCCGCCTGCCTTGACCACGCGGGCCGCCTCGCGGGCAGCCGCTCTCGGGGGGTCAACGAAGAAGGACCACGCCGTCAGATGCAGATGGGGCGTCAGCTGCAACAGATCCCTGGGCAGTTCGGACGGCAGGAGATAGTGATCCGCCCCATGACCCGAGACCATGGATCGTTCGCCGGTGTGGTCGACGAACACGCCGACCGAGCCTGTCGGATGGTTCTCGGTCACGATGGTGTGGTCGATGACGCCTTCGTCGGCGAGGTTCTCCCGGGCCATGACGCCGAGCCGGTCCGACCCGACCTTTCCCACGAAGTGAGCGTCGAGTCCGCAGCGGGCGGCCCACACAGCCACATTGGCGGCCGAACCGCCGGGTAGCAGCATGACCTCGCCGAATGTGTCGCCACCATGCAACAGCTCGGTGTTGGTGCGGATGAGCACGTCCCACGCGAAGTCGCCCAGGGCGCACATCTCGCGTGGCACGTTGGTCACAACGCTGACGGAGATGAGCGCAATGTGGGGATCACCCGCTGGCCGTAGGCGTTGAGTGTCTCGTCCTTCTGATCGTGCATCAGGTAGATGGCGAACTGGTCGACGCCTAGCGCCTCCAGCTCCTGGAGCCGCGAGACGTGAGCGTCTTCGTCCCCGAGGATGCAGAAACGATCGACGATCTCGTCCGGCACAAAATCAGTGTGGTCGTGGCCGGCCTTGCCATGGCCGCCGTAGTCGTAACCCTTTCGCTTCTCGATGTAGTCGGTGAGGGCCTGGGGAACCCCGGTGCCGTCGGTACCGTAGCGATCGACGAGGTCGGCGACATGGTTGCCCACCATCCCGCCGAACCAGCGGCATTGGTCACGCTGGTGGGTGAGGTCGTCGCCTACATACGCCGGCGCTGCCACGCAGATGTAGAGCGAATCCGGGTCTCGGCCGGCTTGTTCGGCAGATCGCCGGACCGCGGCGATGGTCCATTCTGCGATGGCCGGATCGGCGAGTTGGAGGATGAATCCGTCTGCTTCGCTGCCGCACAGGTGGAGGGCCTTGGGGCCGTACGCAGCCATGAGCATCGGCAACTGTGAGCCGGTGCTCCAGGGAAGCTGCTGCGTCGTGCCGTTGTAGGTGACCTCGTCACCCTCGGCCAGCCCTTTGATGACGGCCATGGCGTCGCTGAGGGTTGCAAGGTTGTTGGGACTGTGGCCGAGCACACGCATGGCGGAGTCGCCTCGCCCGATACCGCAAATGGTGCGGTTGCCGAACATGTCGTTGAGCGTGGCGAACAGCGAACCGGTGACGGTCCAGTTTCGAGTGCCGGGATTGGTCACCATCGGCCCGACCGTCATGGTCTTGGTGGCCGACAACATCTGGCTGTAGATGACGTAGGGCTCCTGCCAGAGGATGTGGCTGTCGAATGTCCAACCGTGGCTGAACCCGAGTGTCTCGGCTCGAGCCGCGAGGTCGACGACGCGCCACGCCGGTGGGTCGGTCTGCAGCACCACACCGAAGTCCATGTTCAGATTCCCATCAGATGAGGTATTGGGAGAGGCCGCGGCGTTGGTATTGTCCGTGGCCGGCTGATCCGGTGTAGGTGCCGTTTTCGATGATGGTGCGGCCTCGTGAGATCACGGTGTGGACGTGGCCGTTGATCTCGGTGCCTTCGTAGG
>JAJCXZ010000029.1 GCA_029263175.1 Acidimicrobiales bacterium
GGATGGCCATGTCCTGAAGCATTGCCTTCCGACGCTCGCCAAAGCCAGGAGCCTTGACCGAGACAGAAGTGAACGTGCCACGGATCTTGTTGACGACGAGCGTGGCCAGAGCCTCACCCTCGACATCCTCAGCGATGATCACGAGGGGCTTGCCCGACTGCATGACCTTCTCGAGAACGGGAAGGAGGTCCTGGACGTTCGTGATCTTGCCTTGAACGAGGAGGACGTACGGGTCGTCGAGAACCGCTTCCTGACGCTCGGCATCGGTGACGAAGTACGGCGAGAGGTAGCCCTTGTCGAACTGCATACCCTCGACGAAGTCGAGATCCATGCCGAAGGTGTTGCTCTCTTCGACCGTGACAACGCCGTCCTTGCCGACCTTGTCGATCGCCTCGGCGATGACTTCACCAATAGAGGTGTCAGCGGCAGAGATGGACGCGACCTGAGCGATCTTGTCCTTGCTGTCGTCGACCTGCACGGCCTGACCAGCGAGGTCCTCGACGGCTGCGGCGACTGCCTTCTCCATGCCCTTCTTGAGACCCATGGGGTTGGCACCGGCGGCGACGTTGCGCAGACCTTCGCGTACGAGAGCTTGAGCCAGCACCGTGGCGGTGGTGGTGCCATCACCAGCGATGTCGTTGGTCTTGGTGGCCACCTCCTTCACGAGCTGAGCACCCATGTTCTCGAAGACGTCTTCGAGCTCGACCTCACGAGCGATCGAGACACCGTCGTTGGTGATGGTGGGAGCGCCGAACTTCTTGTCGAGAACGACGTTGCGACCCTTCGGGCCGAGCGTCACCTTGACGGCGTCAGCGAGCTTGTTGACGCCCGCCTCTAGCCCGCGACGCGCCTCTTCGTTGAACTTGAGAATCTTTGTCATGTGGACAGACCTCAGCCGATCTTGGCGAGTACGTCACGCGCGTTGAGGATGAGGAGATCCTCGCCCTCGACGGCGATTTCGGTGCCGCCGTATTTGCTGTAGACGACGGTGTCGCCTACAGCGACGTCGATGGGGATGAGTTCGCCGGTCTGGTCCGAGCGACGGCCGGGTCCGACTGCGATGACTTCGCCCTGCTGGGGCTTTTCCTGGGCGGTGTCAGGGATGACGAGACCGCTGGCAGTGGTGGATTCCGCTTCGTTGGAGCGGACCACGATGCGGTCCTCGAGGGGCTGCAAGCTCATTCGATCCTCCGAGATCGTTTTCGTTTAGCACGGTGCTAGGAGCCTGCCTCGTGCTTTAGCACTCGGACAGGTCGACTGCTAACGATAGAACCAGGGCATGCCCGCGACAACCCGGAAACCGTCGAATCGACGTGTCAGGGCCTGGAAGCCGTGCTGACTTCGTCAGAAGCGACCGTGCTGGAGCCGTCGCCCTGCCGCAACGTGGTCAATGCAGCATTGGCGAGCTGCAGAATCCCGCGCACGCTGGTGGCCAGATGGGTGTCCGCAATGCCGACATGCCCCTCGATACCGACCAACCGGGCTCGATCGAAGGCGGCCCGGAGATCGTCCTGCATTCGTTCGAAGAAGGGGCGAGCAGCGGCGGCAGAGGCCGCCGGCACCACGACGACGAATTCGCCACCGGCCCAGCGGCCCACGAAGTCGCCCGCTCGGCAGGAGGACTGGAGTGACTCGGCGGCAACCTTCAGCGCTCGGTCTCCTCCCGCCCTGTCATCTCGATCATTCATCTCGATCAGCCCGGCGATCTCGATCAGGGCAACGGCCCCGGTATTGATCTCCGCGACCAGGGCACGAAGTCGGTCCTCGGTCGCCCGACGGTTCGGCAGGCCGGTGAGAACGTCAGTCGAGGCCTGGAGTTCAGCCTTGGCGAACGAACGAAGCGTGCCGATACGCGTGGCCGACTCACTGGCCACCATGGTGAGATCCTCGACCAGGTCCTTCGGCGGTGTCTCGCCGACCGGTCCGGTCGCATGAAGCACGCCCATCGGCTGACCCATGAACGTCAGCGGTGAACAGACCGCCGAGCACGGCGCCTCATGCTGCGCAAGGTGCGGACACGAGCGGATCGATTTCGAATCGTCGAACACCATGGTCGTGCCCCGACGAACCGCGGGGCACGACCACGGCCCTATCACGCCACATCCGCTGCCTCCCCTGACGGGATGAACGGCCACGGGACGAAGGTGGGCCTGGCTCGAGTCGGCGAGGAGCAACTCGGCGGCATGATCAGGAGCAGCCACGCGGAGCGCCCGGGAGATGACGGCGAACGCCTTCTCTTCGGTTTCGGCCACATCGAGGCCGTCAGTGACCTGCACCCTCAGCGTTCGACGAGCGGTGTCGCGTGCCGAGAGGTCCTGCCAGTTCTGGAGCTTCTTGAGCGAACGCTCGATCGAGCGGCTGAGGGGAAGAATCGCAGTGACGACAATCACGGTGAAGACCACTACAGCACCACCGGTGACGATCTGGATCCAGCGAAACCAATTCCCGAGATCGGTCACGGCTTCCCTCGCCAAATCCCCGGCCAGGGTCGCAGCTGTCGATGCAAGCTCGGCATAGGTCAAACTCAGACTCGCCAAACCAATATTGACATCAGTTGCCGTGGAGCCGTCGACACTGATCAGCCTTGTCAAACGACGGTTCGCAGCGGCAAATTCGCCCAGCTCGTCGGCGTGTTCCCTCCCCTGAACGTTGGCGAGGTGATGCTGCGTCTCGTCGAGGGCCCGAGTCAGATCAGCTCTTGCCTGTTCCGGGTCAATGCTCCACCTTCCAAGGATGACCACGATCTGCTCGGCGGAACCGCCGACCTCGGCCCAAACTGTTGATTCGGCGAGGTGGGCTTCTGAGTCGCCATCAATCGTGCGGATGGTGAACGTCAACGCCACCGAGAGCAGGAACATCACCAGCAAGCAGCCGACAACGGCGTAGTTCAGCCGTTGGTAGCGGCGCGTTGCGGCCCACCGCTGCGATGCGGCGCGCAGTGCCCGGGGTGTCACGAGTCCACCTCGGCCGCCGTCCACATCTCCTCGAACTCACGATCGGCATCGTCCCCATGGTCCACCCCTGGGAGCGGGGCCACGACTGGTCCGATGACAACACGATCTCGGCCCTGCGTCTTGGCCACCAGCAGCGCCTCATCGGCGAGGCGGACGAGTTCGTCGCCCCGGCGACCGGCGTCGGTGTCGACGAGACCCATCGAGACGGTGACAGCGGGCGCTTCGGCTCGAGCCCACGCGTCAGCGAGGCGGTCGCGAACACGATCCAGCGCTTCCTTTGCACTCCCGGCCGCCATGCCCGGAAGCACAATGACGAACTCCTCGCCGCCCCATCGACCGATCCAGTCGTCGGCGCGGAGGGCGTCTCTGATCGAATCAGCAAAGATGCGGAGTACTCGATCACCGGTCTCCTGGCCGTACTTGTCGTTGAGCTGCTTGAAGCCGTCGAGGTCGGCCATCGCCACTGAAACCGTGTCCTGCTTTCGCAGCGCTCTTTCGAGCTGATCCTCCGTGGCGCGACGGTTCGGCAGGCCGGTGAGCACATCCGTCGATGCCTGAAGCTCGACCTGGGCGAACGAGCGGAGTGTCCCGATCCGTACGGCGACCTGAGAGGCGACGAGTCCGAGCACATCGACGATGGCGGAATCCGCAACGACATCAACTGCGCCAGTCGTGTGGATGACACCCATGGATTCGCCCATGAACGACAGCGGAACACACGTCGCCGAGCATGCGCCGCCTGGCCGTCCAGCGAGGTGCGGGCATGCATTGATCGACTCTGAGTTCTCGTAGGTCATCGTGCGACCACGACGAACAGCGGGGCAGGACCAAGGCGAATCCACGCCACATCCCGGTCCTCCATGGCGAGGGTGCTGAACCGCGCTCGCCAAGTCAGCCTTCGCCGCACTGGCCAGCATCAACTCCACCGGGGCCGAGGGAATCAGACGCTCGAAGGCGCGTTCGACGACACGATGGGTCTCGTCCTCCGATTCCGCGGCCTCCAGCCCGTCGGCAAGATGCGACGTCAGTTCCTGGCGCTCTGATTCAGCGCGATGCGTCTGATTGGCCGCCTCGAGAGCTGCGCTCTCCCGCTGCATGAGCCGCTTCAGCGGACGAAGCAACATTCCGACGAGCAGGAACAGGAAGGCCAGCGCGAAGACGGCGGATGCGGAGCTCGACCAGCGCATGTCGGTGATTGTCTGATCGGCGCGCGACTCGAAGACGTTCACCACGAAATTCATACGATCGGCGAGTTCGGTCGCATCGTTCTCAAGGCGGCTCGCCTTGGAAACGTCGACCTCGCTCAATGCCGCCACGCCGCCCGAGCCTGCGTCGGCCATGGCCGATGCATCGTCGATCCAGTGCTCGAGAGTTGCGGACAGACCCTGCGATCCCGAGAGTTCAGCCACGACCCCATCGGGCAACGCCTCGATATCGCCGAGTCGCGCATCCCACTCACTGGACAGGTCATCGACGACGCGCTTCAGGTCCGATCGGGAGGACAACGAGCGAGGCGAATTCGAGATCGAGGCGAGGACATCCGCCGAGATACGCAGATCCTCGACGAGGTCAGCGACGCCGCGGGCCTGTTCGGTTTCCGTCTCGATCGAATCCAGTCCGGACTGTGTGGAATACCACACGAACGCCGAAACGATCACCGCCACCACGAGCCCGGCTTGGTAGCCGCGGGCGAACCGTTGGTGGAGGGGGAGGCGCGTTACGCGGCGCAGCTTTCTCATTGCAGTACCTCACTTTCGAGACCTTCGGCCTCGCGAGAGTCGAGTGACGCGGAGTCGACGGGACCAACAATGATCCGGTCTCGGCCCTCTTCCTTCGCCACGTACAGGCAGTTGTCCGCGTGAGCGACAAGCTCGTCGAGCGACGCGGCTACAGAGGTGTCGACAACGCCGATCGAGACGGTGACATTCGGGCCCTCGGTGCGTTCACAACGTTCGGCCAAGTTCGCGCGAATCCGCTCGATAGCCGCGCCGGCTTCTGCCGCAGCCATGCCGGGCAGGTACATGACGAACTCCTCGCCACCCCAGCGGCCGACCCAGTCCTGTTCGCGGATCGACTCGCGCACGACATCGGCGAACATGCGGAGGGCGCGGTCTCCGGCTTCGTGGCCGTAGGTGTCGTTGAGCACTTTGAACTTGTCGAGGTCAGCCATGGCGATGGCTCCTCGTTCGCGAGATGCGATCGCTCGTCCAATGTGATCCTCGGTGGCGCGCCGGTTCGGGAGGCCCGTGAGCACATCAGTGGATGCCTGGAGTCGGGCCTGGGCAAACGATCGAATGGTGCCGAGGCGAACAGCGGTTTGGCCGGCGATGAGTTCCAACGCATCGATCTGAATGGTCGGCGGCTTCCAGCCGACGTCACCCGTCACATGGAGCACGCCCATGGCATCGCCTATGAAGGACACCGGAACACAGATCGCGCTGCAGGGACCGTCCTCTCGGTCGGCGAGGTACGGACAGGCCCGAATCGAGTCGGAGTCTTCATACCGGATGGTCGATGCACGGCGCACCGCCGGACACGACCACGGGGAAGAAACGCCGCATCCGGGAGCCGGGAGGCTCGCGTTGACAGCAACCGGCTTCAAGTGCGCCATCGATGAGTCGGCCAGCAGCATCTCAACCGGGTGTTCACGAACAACAGTTCCGAGGGCCCGCTCCACGACCTCGCGGACCGCCTCTTCCGTTTCGGCGGTCTCCATACCTTCACTGAGCCGTGCGTTCAGGTCACGCCGGAGTCGGTCGACCTGATGAATCTCGTCTGCTTGCTTGGACTGTTCCTGTTCGACACTGAGCTGCTTGACCAACGGCCGCCCCAGCACGAACAGGCGCAGCGCTGACAGGACCACGGTGATGGCAGCCAACAAGCGGCCGAGGATGCGCAGCGAGTACGCCGAATCACTCAGGGTGTCGGCGTCGGCTTGGATGAGATCGGCAAGCGGCTTGTCGAGGGCTTCGATCCGGTCGAACGCCAAGAGCAGGGCAACACGGAGGTTCAGTGCGCCGACCGGGCCGGCATGGAGTTCGACGAGCAGGTCAGCTGACTGAAGGGCGAGGGCCACACCCTCACCGATCGGGACGAGCTCACCTTCGAATTCGACCTCGGCGACGCCGAGGTCGGGGTTCTGAACAACGATTTCGACATGGCGTTCCGCGATCGCGCTCGAAAGTTCGGCGATCTCAACGCGTTGGTCGGCCTCGCGAGCCAGATCATCGAGTTCCAGGAGCTCGGCGAGGTCGCCGCGAAGACGAAGAAGGTCCGCCCTTTGCTCGGAGAGCAACTCGACCTCGTGTTCGCGCGAAGCCATCGTGCCGCTGATCGTCTCCGTCAACAGCAACATGGCGAGGGCCAAGACGGCTGTGACCGCGAACCCAGCCCGAACACCGCGCTGGAAGCGCGAAACGAGGGTTCCATCACCCTGACGTCGAGAAATTGGCGAACGAAGCATCTCTCTACCCATCGGTACGGGCCAGAGGTCACTTCAGAGAGGCCTGACCAACGTAAGGACCCTTAGGGCCAGAAGACCCACGAACGGCGTTCTGAGGCGATATGTCGGTTGTCGTTCAGTGCACCGGGAGTCGCAACGATGGATCCGCTCCGATGTTGAGCGGCGAGGGCCCGTCAGCCTCCAGCCGCCACCACGCGGCCGCGGCCACCATCGCAGCATTGTCCGTGCACATGGCTCGGCTCGGGAGGAAAGCTCGGAAGCCATCTTCGACGCAGACGTCGAGCAGTTTTTCCCGTAGCCGCGAGTTGGCCGCAACCCCGCCGCCGAGACACAGCCCTTTTGCGCCGACCTCACGCGCGGCGCGCCGTGCCTTGTCGATCAGCACGTCGACGACCGCTTCCTGGAATGACGCGGCAAGGTCAGGAATCGCTGTGTCCGGGTTCTTGCGAACATGGTTCACAACCGACGTCTTCACGCCAGAGAAAGAGAAGTCCCAGCCATCTTTGGCCATCGCCCGCGGAAAGTGGATCGCGTTGGGATCGCCATCGACACTGAGCGCATCAATGACCGGGCCGCCCGGGTAGCCGAGGCCGAGATGGCGGGCGACCTTGTCGAAGGCCTCACCGGCGGCATCGTCCACGGTGCTTCCGAGCACGCGGTAGCGGAGATGATCCTCCATCACGATGAGGCTGGTGTGACCGCCCGAGACCAGCAAGATCACCAGCGGCATCTCGAGGTCGGGTTCCTCGAGGAACGACGCGTAGAGGTGCGCCTCGAGGTGATTGACGGCCACAAACGGCACGTCCCAAACCATCGACATGGCCTTGGCCGCAGACACGCCGACCAGCAGGGCGCCCACCAAACCAGGACCATAGGTGGCCGCCACAGCTTCGATCTCACGGTCCTCGACACCGGCCTCGACCACTGCCTGAGCCACAACGGGCATCAGGAGTTCGACGTGAGCACGCGATGCGACCTCGGGCACGACGCCGCCATAGCGGGCATGAAGCTCGATTTGGCTGGAGACAACCGAAGACATGACGTCGGTGCCCCGCGACACGACAGCAGCCGCGGTCTCGTCGCAGGACGTTTCGATTCCAAGAATACGATCGGCGCTCACGTCCGATCCCCTTCCGCTGCGACGCCGATCTCACTTCGAACGACGTCCAGGCGCTCGCCGACCTCGGACCCATCGAGATCGTGCAACCACATGATGATCGCGTCGTCGACTGGGACCGCGTAGTAGTTCTGGCGCACGCCGGCCGGCTGAAAGCCGAAACGGGCGTAGAGGCGTTGCGTACGGCGATCCGATGCCCGGACCTCGAGCGTGGCCGACGCTCCGCCGACCGATCGAGCGTGATCGAGCAGGTGAAGGACCAGCAGAGTGGCGAACCCCTCACCTTGATGATCGGGGTGGACGGCCACCGTCGTGACGTGGATCTCGTCGAGGATGATCAGAAGCCCGGCGTGGCCGACGATCTCATCGCCCTTTCTCGCTACAACGTGGCAGCGCGTCTCTTCCGCGAGCTCGGTTCGCCATGTGGCGGCGCCCCACGGCGAGCTGTAGCAGCGGTCATCAATGGCTCTCACGATGTCGATGTGGCGATTGGCCATCGGTTCGATGACCAGGGATGCGGCGAGCATCACGCGCTCTCCCACTTTGCGACTGCGTCGGGTCGGCGCATGTACATCGGTTCGATCTGATCAGGGCGCACGAACTCTTCGCGCAACGCCTTGGCGTGGGCCAGCATCACCAGCGATGCAGCCGAGGGAAACGCCACTGCCGCGTCAGCGACCTCCACGCCGGTGACATTCTCGAACTCCTGGTGATAGCGCAGGGCGCCGTCGCCCACCAGGAGGACCTCGTCATGATCGGCAATGATGTCGGCACGAAGATCAGCCGGTGCCGACACACCCGGTTCGGTCATCCGCTGCACGCCCCCCGGGACCGCCCGGTAGCTGGCGTGGAACACTTCGCCCCGACGAGCATCGATGGCCGCCACGATCGTGCGCTCGGTATGAGCCATGGGGAAGGCCAACAAGTCCAGCGAGCTCACACCGATCATCGGGATCCGGAGAGTGTGGGCAAGAGCCATTCCCGTTGTGATGCCGACCCGGAGGCCCGTGTAGAGACCCGGGCCGACGTCGACCGCCACCACGCCGACCTCGGAGAGCTTGATGCCCGCCTGCTCGGCGATGAACTCGATCTGGGGGGCCAGCGACTCGGCATGGCGACGCGGACGGGCGGAGTGAGCGGAGGCAAGTACACCTTCATGGCCGCCGATGGCGCACCCGACCTGCGAAGTGGCGGATTCGATCCCGAGGATGAGCATCAGCGCACGATCCACTCGTCGAGCGACTCAGCGAGCGAACGGGAGCGGGCCTGCCATGAAGATCCGGCCGGGTTGAGCTCGAGCATCCGATCGTCGTCGCCTTCGCCCAGAGTGATCCGGACTTCGAGATGGGCCGCTGGGAGGGCCGGCAGAATGTTGTCGCCCCACTCCACGAGCGTCACGCCGTCTTCGAGCAGCTCAGGTATGGCGAGGTCCTCGGCTTCGGCCAGCGCTTCGACCCGGTACGCATCCAGATGGTTCACCGTCATCGAGCCTCGGTAGCGATTGGCCAGGGTGAACGTCGGACTGGTGACGGGTTCGTCAACGCCGAGCGCACGCGCGAACCCTTGCGTGAATGCTGTCTTGCCCGCGCCGAGATCGCCGACGAGAACGAGCAGATCTCCCTCGGCCACGAGTCCTGCCACTGCCGCGGCGACCGCTCTGGTGCCGTCGACGCTTTCGGTGGCACACAGGATCATGAGGCTTCGTCCGGGCTCGGCTTCATGGCGTCGAGGCTACCGACCCCATTTCGAATGGCCTGTTCCATGGCCACGACGGCGAGCCATCGAACATGATCGACGTCGACCCCCGAGACCTGCCCCGTTGCCGCGGCGACAAAGGCGTCGCCGTCGGAACGCATGTGCGGGGGCGAAACGGCGCGAGCGAGTCCATCGTGGGCACCCTGCGCGGCCAGGTAGCACTCGAGCTTCGTCATCTCAGCGTTCGTGACCACGACGCCGATGACGGTGTTGGTGCCGACGAAGCGCTCCGGCCGGGTCCAGCGGAACGAGCCGTCGCGCACGGCGGCGGCCGCCACCCCATCGTCGATCCCACCGGCGGCGTTGACGGCCACGATGGCACTGACGGTGAGCTCACCCTCGGTGAACGTGGCGATGCCGACTCCTCCCGCAACCGTGCCCGCCGGGCCGCGCCACTTGTTGACCGTGGCTCCGGTACCGGCGCCCACCCGCCCGACATCCGGAGTCGCAGTGGCGGCCGCTAGGGCGGATGCGCCGGCGGCGGCTTCCGGCCAAGTGTCCGGACTCCCGACCCCAAGATCGAACAGCGACATGCCCACGACGATCGGAACCGCGCCGACGCTGGTCGGAAAGCCGACGCCATCGGTGCGCAAAGCGTCGACCACCCCGTCGCAGGCGCGAAGCCCGAAGGCCGACCCACCGGACAAAACGACGGCGTCAACGTGGGAGACGAGACGTTCAGGATCGAGAAGGGCGAACTCCCTGGTGGCAGGAGCCCCACCGCGAACCTCACCCGATGCCACGGTCTGCGGGGGTAGCCGCACGACTGTGCAGCCGGTGGCCGCATCGGCATCGGTCCAATGGCCGACGAGAAGTCCCTCGATCTCTCCGTTCACGATCACCGACGCTAGTGCGCCGGGCGAGACCCTCCCGCCACGAGTTCGTCGATCGCAGTGTCGTACGCCTCTGCCACCACCGGCCAATCGAATCGGCCCATCGTGGCGGCCAAGCCCGAGACGCCGGGACGTTCGGAGGCAACTGCATCGAGCGTCGAGCGGAGGGCCGTGCCCAGCCGGCCTCGTTGGTAGAGACATGCTGCGTGCCACGGTGGCGGTATCACCTCTCGGTAGGCAAGCGCATCCGGGACGACCGGCCATGCACCAGCCGCTATGGCCTCGACCACGGCGATACCGAAGAACTCGTTCCTCGCGGCTGAGACAACGATGTCGGCATCTCGCAGCAGCGCCACATAGTCCTCGCGTGACTGTTGACCGCGGGCGACAACCCGGACACCCAGCTGATCGATCATCGGGTTCAGCTCGTCCGCCTGGCCGCCGGTGTCGTCGCCGACGATTGCGAGTCGGAAGTCGATCCCATCCCCCGCGGCGCGGATCAGCGCTTGCAGCACCGCACCGACCTCCTTGTCGTGGTGCCAACGTTGACTGCTGAGAACGAGCGGAGCATCACCGCGGCGGCCGGACCGAGTCGTGGCGCTGAGCCCGGCTTTGTCGACCCCCACCGGATGCACCCGAGCGCGATCGGCCACACCATCGAGCAGGTCGAGATGGTCGTGATCGGGAACCGACAACAGGAGACCCGGCAACGCGCCGAGAAGCTCCTCGCGATGAAAGCTCGAGTTGAACCAGATCTCATCGGCTGCAACCATGCTGCGCCACATCGACCACACCAGTCCCTGATCGAGCGGTTCATCACCTTGGCGGGGATAGGTCAGCTGGTTCTCGTGCAAATACAGCACCGCGGGGACATCCGGGAGCGACTGACGCGTGAGTCCGAGCAGCGCGGCGAGGTCCACCATGTCGGTGGCCACGATCGCGGCCGGAGGACCGTGGATGGCGATGTCTTCGTTCAATGCGCGGGCAAGCGTGACCGCGCTGCCGCGCATCCGCCACCGCCACGCCATTGCCTCATGTCCGTGAATCGTGACGCTGTGGCGGCTCGCCCGCTGCCATCCCACCGCCCAGGCCCGGTGCGACCCGCCGAGGTAGGGCTCGATCAGGGAGACCCGGAACGAACCGGTGGTCACCGGTGACGTCGTTCGATGCGGGGGCCGAGCATCGTCAGGACCTCGTAGCCGATGGTGCCGAGCCGGCCGGCGACGTCGTTTGCACCGATCTGATCGTCGCCCTGACGTCCGATGAGGATCACCTCGTCGCCCAACTCGACGCCGGGACCGACCTCGATCATCGTCTGGTCCATGGTGATGTTGCCCACCATGTGGCAGCGTTCCCCGGCGACGAGCACATCGACGCCGAGCACACCCGATGACCGGCGGATGCCATCCGCGTAGCCGACCGGAATGGTGGCTACTCGGGTGTCTCGACGCGCCGACCAACGACGCCCATAGGAGGCCGTCGCTCCTTCGGCCACGTCGCGGATGGAGCTCACGGACGTGCGCAGCTCGAGGGCCGGGTGCAGGTCGACCACGGCCTCCGTTTCCGGGGCCGGATGGACGCCGTACATCGCCAGCCCTATGCGAACCAGATCTCGCCGCGCCGACGGATGAAGCAGAGCTCCAGCGCTGTTCGCAGCGTGCACGACGGTTGGATCGGCCCCCGCGGCGCGAGCGATTTCGAGCGCCTCGTCGAACCGCGTCAATTGCTCGGCAGTGAAGGAATCAGCCGGCTCATCGGCGACGGCAAGGTGAGTCCAGATTCCCTCGAGGTCGAGCCCTGCGCCGATTGTCTCGTGCACCACATCGGCAACCTCCGCCGGCCGCACACCCATGCGATGCATGCCCGTGTCGATCTTGAGATGAACGGGAAACGAACGTGCCAGCCCGGCAGCCTTCTCGACTCCCGCAGCCGAGCCGACGGTGAGACGGGTGCCCGCGGGGAGGTGGTGCCCGAAGCGCTGCATCTCGTCGACGGGCCGTTCACTCAGCACGAGGATCGGCGTGTCCTCGACGACCTCGGCCAACTCGATCGCCTCCGGCAACGAGGACACGGCGAGCCAGGTAGCACCCGCATCAAGGGCCGCGTGGGCCACTTCGACCGCGCCGTGGCCATAGGCGTTCGCCTTCACCACTGCGCAAACGGGCGTGCCGACACGGGATCGGATGAGCCGCACATTGTGGCGAATCGCGTCGAGGTCGATGTCGGCGTAGGCGGTCATGATCGAGTCTCGCTGATCCGGGCGAGAACGTGCGGCAGGCGGTCGACCAGATCATGGGCCACAAGACCGACCGGATCGAGCGCTCCCGCCTCGGCATGAATCTGTACGGCGGCGGTGGCGGCATCGAACGCATCGATGCCCTGGGCCAGCAGACCGACAACGAGCCCGGCGAGCACATCACCGGTCCCTGCCGTGGCCAGCGCGGCGCTTCCTGCCGTCACGACCCGCGCCTGACCATCCGGCGATGCCACGATCGTGGTCGGACCCTTTCGCACAACGACCGCTCGGGTCGATCGAGCCATGTCCACGGTGGCGGCAATTCGGTCGTTCGACGGATCGCCGCCCAGCCTGCGCCATTCACCGTCGTGCGGGGTGAGGACCGTGGCTGGAGTACGGGTCGGAAGCATCGTCATGATCTCGGGGACAAGTGCATCGCCATCAACGACCACTGGGAGGTCGACGGCGAGAATGTCATGGACTGAAGCCAGATCGTCTCGGCCCAGCCCGGGGCCGAGCAGGATCGCGTGCAGCCGATCGATGTTGCCGGCCGCCGCGGGTCCCCAACCGGTGGCCGGGAGGCGATGACCGACCGCCTCGGCCGGTCCGGCGCCGGCTGCGCCCCCGGGGCTGGCGAGTTGCACGAGACCGGCGCCCACCCGCTGCGCGGCCGCGGCCGCGAGGTATCCGGCACCCTCCATGCCGAGGCTTCCACCGATGACACGGACCGCGGTGCGCCACTTGTGGTCGTCCGCTGGTCGGGTCGGGACCCACGCCACAAGATCGGCGTGTTCGGTGACGAACACCGTGGCGCGGCTCACGTCGAGGCCGATGTCGGCCACCAGCACGTCACCGCAGTGCGACCGTCCCGGTTCGAGCAGTAGCCCCGGTTTCAACGCCGCGAAGGTGATTGTGCGGTCGGCGAAGACCGGAGCGCCAACGAGTTCGCCGGTGAGTCCGTCGACTCCGGAAGGGATGTCCACCGCAAGGATCGCGACCTCTGGGGCGACGCGTGGGAACGAGTACGACCGCGACAACCCGGTGCCGAACGCCGCATCGATCACGAGGTCGACACCGTCGATGATGGTGGGGGTGTCCGCGACGTCGACCACGTGCGCCCTCACCCCTCGCCGGTTGAGGTGGCGAGCCCCAACCCGACCGTCCGCACCATTGTTTCCTGGCCCGGCAACGATGGCGACGCGGCGGCCGTAAACCCCGCCAAGCATCCGGATTGCTTCCCGGGCGACCGCTCGACCGGCTCGATCGACCAGAGCGTCAATCGGGTCAGCGGCGCCGGCATCGATCGCCGACATCTCCAAAGGGGTGACGACTGGGATCACGATGCGAGGGCGACCACCGTCGCCTGAGCGAGCGTGTCGGTATGGCTGAGCGAGATGAGGAATCGGGCGACACTGTGAGCCGTCGCCACCTCCCCCGCTTCGCCATGGAGCACGAGCTCGGGGTGACCGTCGGGGAACCGCACGACTTCGATTTCGGTGAAGCGCATGCCGCCCAGGCCGAGCCCGAGCGACTTCAACACCGCTTCCTTTGCCGCAAAACGAGCGGCATACGGGCGAGCCGGATCAGCCGAGGTTTCGGCGTAGGCCTGCTCGCCGGGGCAGAAGAGACGATCGACCATGCCCGGGGTGCGCGCCAGCACATCCCGCATGCGGTCGATGTCGACGAGGTCGGTACCAATCCCGATCACAACCGGAGCCTAAAGCACACTGGGGACAGACCCCAGTGTGCGTTAGAAGCTTCAGCTCAGCCGCCAGCGATCGGCAAGGTCGTTGATCGGGAGCGTTAGAAGATCGCTCACCGCCTGATCGGCGAGAATGTCTTCCCGGAACGTCGGCTCGGTCTCCGTCACCGCGTCGCGCAGAGCGCTGTAGCGGTGGCGGTAGCCCTGCAGCACACCACGAGCGGCGGCCGCGGACAGGCCGTCGACGAACTTCACCTGGAGCAATGTCATGCCAGTCGTGACGTTGTCCTTGAGCTCGGGGATGAAGATGACCGGACGGTTGTCGCTTCGACCGCGAGCCACGAACACCCGTCGTTCCAATGCGACCTGGTGCTTGGTACCCCGCAGGGTCGGGTTGCGATCGGTTCGGGATGCGATGTTGCGCGAGATGCCGCCCCGGTCGACAACGACCACGCTGGCATCACCCTTGCCGTCTTCGTCCAGGCCTTCGATGCGATAGCGCGTGTGGCCCAGGACCTCGTCGATCGCAGGATCGAGATCGGCGAGGGTTCGCAGCGAGGCGTAGCTCAGACGATCGCGGGGTGCGCCTGCTTCGAGCGCCGCAGAAGCAAGCGCAACCTCGAGCAGTGTTTCGTCACTTCTCGAGATGCCGACCGTGACCGTCTTGGCCTGGTGCTTGATGGCATCGATTGGTCGAGTGAGTTCCTCGATGCCGAGAGTGAGAGCGGCGGCCAGATCGTCGAGCACCACCGCCGGCGTGCCGACCTTGCCGTATTCGATCTGGTACGACTCGAGTTGGATCGAGCCAAGAGCAAAACGCAGGAGCGATCCGATCTTCACTGCCGTCGACGCTTCGAGGTGGCCGTTGTATGCACCGCTGCGAACACCGTCGAAAAAGGCTGTGGCTGACTGCTCGAGGACCACATCGACCGAAGCGAGGGCTGCCTCACCGGTGATATCAGTGCGCGCGGCGGCCTGCTCGATCGCGCTCCGGGCTTCCCGCATCGGCTGAGCCTGAGCGTCGATCGCGAGAGCGGCTTCGTAGCCGAAGAGATGACCGGCCATCGCCGAGAGAATGAACCCGAGGCGGGCATCAACCGAGGGCACCGGCAGCACCGCGAGAGCACTGTCGAACCGCCCTTCGCCTTCGTCCGCGACCACGATCGGCGCCGCCTTGTGAGCTCGAAAGATTGCGACCTCCTTCGCCACATCGTCGGCGGTCGAACCGGAGAGCCCGGCGGCACAAACGAGTATCAACGGCTCCGACGAGAGATCGATGTGCTTCTTGTCCTCCGTGGAGTCACACGCAATCGACTTGTAGCAGAGCTCGGAAAGCTTGATCCGGACTTCTTCAGCGGCGATCTTGTTCGGCCCGTTGCCGACGATGGCCCAATAGCGGCGCGACGGCGCGAACTGCCGGGCAGCCTGGCCGATGACTTCGCGACGGCTGATCACCGTTTCCAACGACTCGGGCATCGCGATGATCCCGGACACCAGCTGACGTCGGTCCTCGGCCCCCTCGTCGCCGAGCACCTCGTCGGCAATGGTCACCGCGAGCAGGAGCCCGGCCGCGATCTGCGAATAGAAGGCCTTGGTCGAGGCAACGCTCATCTCGACATCGCGACCGTCGGATGTGTAGAGAACACCGTCGGCTCGATCAGTGAGATCGCTCCCCCGCCGGTTGACGATGGCGATGACCCTGGCGCCGCGGCTGCGAACGATGTCAACAGTCCGATTCGTGTCGGTGGTGGTGCCGGACTGGCTCACGGCGACGATCAGGGTGTCGCGCATGTCGGGCCGCAACTCGAAGCCCGACAGCTCGGTGGCGAGGAGAGCCTCGGCGTGCACCTCACCCGTCGGGATCAGCGCTTGCAGCGCCGCCGCCAACGATTGACCTCCGACCGCGGCCGTACCCTGGCCGATGACGAGGACACGGTTGATGCTGCCGTCGCGTAGTCCGACGCGAACGTCCTGCGGCACGATCTCCTGATCGAGCGTGACCTGTGGGCCGGACGGAGTTTCGGTGATCTTGCCGCGCAGTGTCTTGCGGAACGAGGTCGGTGCTTCGCCGATCTCCTTCATCAGATAGTGCGGGTGATCACCACGGTCGATGTCGCGTGTGGTGATTTGGGCGACGACAACGTCGGCTTCGACAACCGGAAGATCGGTGCCGTCGTAGGCCTTACGAAGAATGCCCTCGAGCGTTCCCGCCTGATTGCCGTCGAGCTCGAGGATCTGACCGCGGCTGGCGTTGGGGTTTTCGAGGTTGCCGGGCGTCTCGCCGTCCATTCGGATGTACCGGGCAGTTTCTTCAACGACGCCATACGGCTCGCTGGCCACGATGTACGCATTCTCGGCCAGGCCGACATACAGAGCCTGACCCGAACCTCGAAGCGCGAGCTGGAGCCGGTCGGGGGCCGCCGCGGTGGAAGCACCGATGGCGACCGAGCCCTCGAAGGTGGCCACCGTGCGACGGAATGCCTCAGCGGACTCGAGCCCATCACTCAGACGCCGACTCATCAGACTCGGGATGACCTTCGCATCGGTGGTGATGGCGGGCGGGATGGTCACGCCTTCTTCGACAATCAGGTCGGCGAAGTTGTCGACGTCGCCGTTGAGCGCGCCGACCACATAGGGGCCCTCGGTGTCGAGCAGTTCGCTGTTGAGCGGGTGAGCGTTGGGCTCAGAGACGATCCCGATCGACGCCCACCGGGTGTGGCCGAGCACGAGGGTGCGAGCCGTCTCGTTCGCGAGAGCACGCTGCAGGAGATCGTCGCCCGCGAAACCTTCACGCAGGACCGCTGTGTTGTCACCGAGTTCGCCGATTTCCGCCGCGGTCTTGTGGACGATGCTCAAGACGCCATCGACAATACGAACCGAACCGGTGCCGTAGTTGACGTCGCCAGATCGGCGTTCGATCTCGCCCTGGACGGCCGGGTCGTCGAGGTCGAGTGCGTGGTCATGAATGAGGAGATGCAACCCGGCCGAATCGCGACCGCGAACCTCGAGACGATCGAGCGCTGACAGCGCCTGGTGGATCGACAGGAATGCGCCCAGGGCACCTCCATCGGTCGAGCCTCCGCTGAGCGTGGAAACAACCTCGGCGGCGCGGAGTCGGTCACGGGTGATGGCCCAGATTCCGTCACGAACACGGATGAATTCGAAGTTGCGGCCTTCAAGGGCGCGAGTGTCGAGACCGCCATCACGCTCGAGGCGCTCTTCTTCTTCCACCACGACGGCGAGGAGCTCGCCGCAATGGTGCTCAAGCGACGACGCCAACGAGCGGTCAGCGAGCATCAGGCGAAGGCCCGGCACACCACGCAGGAGCCGGTCGGCCTCCGTGAGTCGATCACCGGCCACGGTGAGTGCCGCGGTGACGTCGTCGGCCCCTGTCACCGTCCCCGCCAAACCCGCGACGAGGTCAACGACCTCGGACGCTCTGGGCGTTGGCCGGGTAGATGGCCGCCGTACAACGGCGATGATGCCGCACATGTTGTGCCTCCGCAGAGCGAGAGAAGTCGCTTACCAGTCGGCCGCCCGACCGGGGCAGTTTAGAAGTGGACTCCGCCGGGTTCGTCGCGGCCACGGAGCGTGACAATTCTGACTCAACGGGCAAAGCAGCGCCGGGCTCAACCGAACATTTGAGTGACCGCGGCGATGAGAGCATCCGCCTCCATGGCCGCCTCGGCATCGGTCTCCGCCTCGACCATCACCCGGATCAGGGGTTCGGTGCCCGACGGCCGAATCAGGATCCGTCCCCGATCGCCCAACCGCATCTCGGCTGCTTCGACGAGCGGAGCGATACGGGCCTCAACATCATCCGGGCGGGTCGCCACCCGCACACTCTGGAGCACCTGTGGGAGGCGGGTCATCGCCGCCGCCGCGAGCGAGGCGAGGGTCGATCCGGCCCGCTGCATCGCGGCGAGGAGCTGAACCCCGGTGAGGAGACCATCGCCGGTGGCCGCGAGCTCCCGGAATATCACGTGGCCAGATTGTTCGCCGCCGAGGCCCAAACCGCGGGCATCGAGCGCCTCGAGGACGTAGCGATCGCCGACCCTGGTGTCGACGACTTCGATGCCGGCCGCGGCCATCGAGCGGCGGAAACCAAGATTCGTCATGACCGTGACCACGACGGCATTTCCCTTCAGCTCGCCGCGGGCGTGCGCATCAAGAGCGCAGATCGCGATGATCTCGTCACCGTCGACGAGCGCACCCGTGTGATCGACAGCGAGGAGACGATCCGCATCGCCGTCGAAGGCGAGACCCACGTGCGCACCCTCGGTGCGGACTCGGGCCTGGAGCGACTCGGGATGAGTTGAGCCGCAGCCGTCGTTGATGTTGCGGCCGTTGGGCTCGGCGTGAGTCACCACCACGTCAGCTCCGAGGGAGCGAAGTGCCTCGGGAGCTACTTCGGATGCCGCACCGTTCGCACAATCGATCACCACACGCATTCCGGCCAGGCACTTCGTCTCGACACTCGTGACCACGGCGGCAACGTGGGCAGCCGCGGCACCGGAATGGCGATCTTCGCCGGCGGCCGGCGCCGGCACCGCTTCACCGAGGAGCTCCTCGAACCGATCCTGAATCCGGTCCTGGATCTCATCGCTCAGCTTCGAACCACCGGGTGCAAAGAACTTCACCCCGTTGTCGTGCCAAGGGTTGTGGGAGGCCGACACCATTGCGCCGGCCACGTGGCGTTGTGCACACCACAAGGCCACCGCGGGAGTTGGCAGCACGCCGAGATCCACCGACGATCCACCGGCACGCTGAACTCCGGCATGAATGGCGGAAACCAGCTCAGGGCCCGATTCGCGCGTGTCTGCGCCGACGGCAAAGCCGTCGCCGCCGAGCACTTCAGCCGCGGCCTGAGACAAGGCGGCAACGGGCGCGTACGTGAGATCCGTGCGGGCGTCGCCACGCATGCCGTCGGTACCGAAACGAAGCGTCACGGCACCACTATCGGCAGACGGACGCTCAGGACTAGCGCTTGCTGTACTGCGGCGCCTTACGGGCCTTCTTGAGGCCGTACTTCTTGGATTCCTTCTTGCGAGGATCGCGAGTGAGGAAGCCGGCCCGCTTCAGGGCTTCGCGGTTCTCAGGATCGAGCGTCACGAGAGCGCGAGCGATACCGAGGCGGAGGGCACCGGCCTGGCCGGTCACGCCGCCACCGTGGATGGTGGCGTCGATGTCGTAAGCGTCGACTGTCTCGGTGACCACAAAGGGCTCAACGATGCTCATCTGGTGGGTGAGCGCCGGAAAGTACTCGGCAACGGCGCGACCGTTGATGGTGACAGTGCCGGAGCCGGGGCGGACGCGAACACGAGCGACAGAGCGCTTGCGGCGGCCGGTGGTCTGAAGGAGAGGAGAGGTCATCGCAGGGATCCTGATCAGGAGCGGGCCCGGAAGCGGGCGTGTTCGATTTCGCGGGGCTGCGGGTTCTGAGCCGCATGCGGGTGCGTCGGGCCGGCGTAGACCTTCAGCTTGGAGATCTGGGCGCGACCGAGGCGGGTCTTGGGGATCATGCCGCGGATCGAATCCATCACGGCTTGCTCTGGCTTGCGAGCCATCTTGTGAGCGTAGGTCTCGCTGCGGAGACCACCCGGGTAGCCGCTGTGGCGGTGGACGAGCTTCTTGTCCGCTTTCCCCGCAGTCAGCACGATCTTGTCGGCATTGACGATGATCACGTGATCGCCGGTGTCGAGGTTCGGGGTGTAGGTGGGCTTGTGCTTGCCCCGCAGGATGTTGGCGACTTCGGTGGCAAGACGACCGAGGACGAGGCCCTCGGCATCGACGACGTGCCAAACACGCTCGATCTCGCCGGCCTTCGGTGTATAGGTGGTCACGCTTCCTCCGCGGAAGTAGAAGAGAACTGGAATGATCCGAGCCGAAGTAATGGGCTTCTGGACCGACAGACAAGCCTAAGGGGCAGGGACGGCAACAACAATCGCTCGTGGCTGCTTTGTCGCCGGTTAGTTGTTCGGTTGTGGTAGCGCCGGATAGTGCGCTTTGACGAAAACCAGGCCCTGGGGTGGTGCCGGTGACCCTACCGCGGCGCGGTCTTTGCGGGCCAGAGCTTCGCCCATGTCCACGGCGCGACGACTCCCCCGGCCGATCTCGACTGATAGCCCGACAAGACTGCGCACCATCTGGTGGGTGAAGGAGCTGGCGGTGATGTCGAACTGCACGGTGTCACCGTGTCTGGACCAGTCGGCCCGCCTCACTCGACGCATGTGGGTTTCGGTCGGTTTGGACTTGTTGCGTTTGCTGAACGATGCAAAGTCGTGCAGCCCGATGATGCGGTCAGCTGCGGTGCGCATCGAAGCGAGTTCGAGTGGCTCACGAACATGCCAGGCCAGGTTCGCCAACAACGGATCGGAGACCGGAGCGTTGAGAATCCTGTATCGGTACGTGCGCGCGATACAGGAGAACCGGGCATCGAAGTCCGGCGGAGCCTCGGCGACATCGCGAACGGCGATGGCGGGATGCAGCGTTCGGTTCACCGACCGCGCGAGCAGCCCCGCGTCGAAATGATCTGCGGCCGCGTCGAACGAGATCACCTGCCCCCGGGCGTGAACGCCTTTGTCGGTACGACCCGCACAGGTGATCGTGACCGGGTGCCGCAGGGCGGACTCGATGGCACCTTCGAGATCGGCTTGGATCGTGCGCACACCGGGCTGGGTCGCGAACCCGCTGAACGGGGTGCCGTCATAGGCCACCGTCATCTGAACGCGTACAAACCCCTCAGGAGGAAGTGACGCGGTCCGGTCAGCCATCCCGACAGGGTACGCCCTCGCTTTTCCGACGACTTGTTCGGCGTGGGCTAGTGGATCTGCGAATCCTGGTCCGCCCAGTACGGAGCTCGCAATTCTCGCTTCAGTACCTTGCCCGGCCCTGACTTCGGCAGCTCGTCGGCGCGCATCTCCACCGTCTGCGGGACCTTGTAGCCGGCGATCAGCCCCCGCACATGGGTGACGATCTCGTCGGGTGTTACCGGCGTCGACTCCCGTGGCACGACGACCGCGTGGACGGCCTCGCCCCACTGCTCACTGGGAATCCCGAACACGGCGGCCTCGAGAACCCCGGGATGGGTGTAGATCGCGTCCTCGACCTCGGTGCAGTACACGTTCTCACCACCCGAGATGATCATGTCCTTTGAGCGGTCGAGGAGGTAGAGGTTGCCCTGCTCGTCGAGTCGACCGACGTCGCCGGTGTTGTACCAGCCGTCCTGCAGCACGGCCGCGGTCTGCTCCGGCTTGTTCCAATACCCGGCCATCACGTTGTCGCCCCGCACGAGTACGTCGCCGGGTTGACCGAGCGGGTGCGGCGTGCCATCGGATTGTTGGATCCGGATCTCGACGCCGAGAGCCGGGGTTCCACAACTCGCAGCCCGCTCACCGTCGAGTTCTTGTTCCTCACGTCGCATTCCTGTGATCAACGGGGCGGTCTCGGTGGCGCCGTAGAGATGAGCAAATTCGGTGCCAGGGAATGCTTGGACTCCCCGACGGATCACCTCGAGCGGAACGGGTGAACCGCCGTGGGCGTAGAGCCGTAGCGACGAGACCCCACGAGGTTCGACCAGTTGCGTCTCGACTTGCGCGGCCAGCATCGACGGCACACCCAAGGTGGACGTGACCTGTTCCGCCTCGATCTGGTCGAGAATTGCGGCCGGATTGAACACCGGCACGACCACCTGCCGAGCGCCCACATACAGGCACTGAAGTACCGCGACAGAGCCTGCGGCATGAAACAGCGGAGCAATCACCTGATACACGTCACGCTCATCCAGCGGGAACAACATCTGGGCGTTGTAGGTGTTTGCGATCAGGTTGGCGTGGGTCAACATCACTCCCTTCGACGCCCCGGTCGTCCCACCGGTGTAGAAGAGGCCGGCCAGGTCGTCCGGACCGATGTCCGCATCGAAGTCGGTCTCGGCGGCGGCATCGATGCGAGCGGCGTAGTCGCCGGTGTCCAGGCGAACGACCGTTTCGACGAGCTCGGCCAAGGCCCCTGGGTCGCGGTCGATGAAGAGCACGTTCGCGCCGGAGTCCTCGAGGGCATACGCCAGCTCCGGGTCGGCCCAACGGAAGTTGAGCGGGACCTGGACACGGCCGGCGGCCGGGATGCCGCAATACAACTCGATGAACTCGATCGAGTTGAACGAGATGATGGCGACGCGGTCACCTCGATCGGTGCCGAGATCGGACAAGACCGTGCCGAGCCGGCGGCACCGTGAGACGAACTCGCCGAAGGTGCGCCGGACTTCACCGCAAATCAGCCCCTCGACGTCGGTGGCCATCTGTTCGACCCGGAGAAGTGGATTCTTGATTGTGTGCATTTGTCCCCTGGGTCAGTGACCCATCTCCTCTTCGAGCCGGGTGCGGCCGATGAGGTGGATCATCTCCTCGTGATACTCGAACCAGACGGTGTGGTAGCTGTCCTTCAACGGTGAGGCGAGCATCGACACATCGCCGCCGACGAGAGCCTCGATGGCGAACTCGAATCGGTGGAGGTACGGCCTGAGACGCGGCACGAGCTCCACCGAAGCCGCAAGGAGCGCGGCGAAGTCCTGATGGAGCGCCTGGGTCTCGGCGGTGACGGTCGCCAGATCGGCGGGCGCCTGCTCGCTGAGCTGCCACGCCGAAACGAACTCCTTGAACCCGTTGTTCAGCGGCATGAAGCGGTCGTAGATCTCGGTGAGAGCTGCGGTATCGACGCTCCCGCGCTCCCCGGTCATTCGCGCGGTCAGCCACTCGCGGCCTTCGGGCGTCAGCATCACCCCGCGCGGCGTGACGTTGACTCGTTCACCGAGCCCTGCGACGACCGCCTTCACCGCAGCCTCGTCGGTCTCCAGCGCGTGGGCGGTCGCTTCGACCGAGCCGAAACCCTTGAGTTGCAACGCACGGATCACATCGAACTCGTCGATGTCTCTGTGTCTCGCTTCCGGCTCCACCGCGCGGGTGGCGTGTTCGCCGAGCTCCATACCCAGATCGAGGGCCCACTGGCGCATTTGGTCGATCTCGGGGACGTCGTGGTCATGATCGACGAGTTGGTCACCCTCGTACACTCCTCCACCGCCGCCATCGACGGTGATCGTGGTACCCGATGCGATGAACCGTTCACCGATCCGGATCCCGCCGTCCTCGACCTCGATCGCTTTCACACCGGTCACGGCCGGGATGCCCCAACTTCGCGCCACGACGGCAGCATGGCTCACTGCGCCACCGAGCGAAGTGACCAGACCGGTGGCCCCGACCATGCCGTGAACGTCAGCGGGTGCGGTCTCGACCCGGACCAGAACGACGTGAGTGCCGGAACGGGCGAGTTCGGCCGCCTCATCGGGGTCGGTGCTGAGCAACCCGTACCCGACGCCGGGTGCGGCGGCGATTCCGGTGGCGATCGGCTCGGCCTCGGCCCGGACCGCGGCGAGGCCGGCAATTCCTTCGAGAGTCGCATGGTCGATACGTTCGAGAGCTTCGGCTCGGGTGAGCGGGAAGTCGGGATCCTCGGCCATTTCGGCGGCGATGCGAACGGTGGCCTCGGGGCTGCGGCGGCCAACTCGCGTCTGGAGGATGTAGAGGCGCCCGGAAGCGACCGTGAACTCGACATCGCACATGTCGCGGTAGTGGTGTTCGAGCCGATCGCACACGACCATCAGTTCCTGGTACACATCCGGAAGATCGGACTTCAGTGCATCGAGTCCGTCGACCTCATGGGTGCCGGCGACCACGTCCTCTCCCTGGGCGCGGGCCAGATAGTCGCCATAGGGCTCGTTGCGGCCATTGGCGGGGTCGCGCGTGAAGATGACGCCGGTGCCGGAATGCTCATCGAGATTGCCGAAGACCATCGCCTGCACCACGACCGCAGTACCGAGGTCGTCGTTGATCTGTTCGGTCTCTCGGAAGAGGCGAGCACGCGGCGAATTCCAGGAACGCAGCACGGCCTCGATGGCGCCACGAACCTGAGCGTCCGGATCGAGGGGAATACCCCCGAACGGCTCTGCAGCGTGACGGAGACGCTCGGCGGCGGCGTTGTATGTGTCAGCTCCGGTGGGCACGCCGACTGCCGCATCAATTCGGGCACGATCCATCTCGAGCACGGTCTCGGCGTACATCCGACAGAAGCGAAGCCAGGTCTGAGCCGCGAAGTCGGGACGGCCGGTTTCCCTGGCCATGCCGTCGCGAACGTCGGGATTGATGCCGACGTTGAGGACGGTGTCCATCATCCCCGGCATCGAAACCGGAGCCCCGCTGCGCAGGGCGACAAGGAGGGGGCGGTCGGGATCGCCGAAGCGGCGATCCACAATCGCGCCCAACTCCACCATGGCGTCGTGGACACGGACCTCGAGCCCGGTTGGCCATCCCGATTTCATATAGGAGCGGCACGCATCGGTGGTGATCACGAAGGCAGGCGGCACCGGAAGCTCGAGGTTCTGCGCCATTTCGGCAAGGGCCGTGCCCTTGCCGCCCAGGCGGTCGAGCGTCACGGCACGATCGCTGTCAAGCTCGTCCGTTATCCAGGCAAGGTCGTGGTGCACGGCCCGCGACCCTAGTCAGTCGTGTGAAAACGCAAAAGCCGCCCCGTCAGGAGCGGCTCTGCGAAACCGAGCCACGATCCGGCTCCGCCAGTCGTTGCGAACGACGCTTGCGTTCTGCGCATGAACGACGCCGGAGGCGTCGCGAACCCGCAGCGAGACTCAGACGAGTTCGATGCGGGCCATCGGGGCGTTGTCGCCCTGACGGGGGCCGAGCTTGATGATGCGGGTGTACCCACCCTGGCGATCCTCGTAGCGGGGACCGATCTCATCAAAGAGCTTGCTCGCCATCTCGCGGTCACGCAGGAACGCCACGACGTTGCGGTGGTTGTGCAGGCCACCCTTTTTTGCCTTGCTGATGATCTTCTCGGCGACGGGACGCAGCGCCTTGGCCTTGGCCTCGGTCGTGACGATTCCCTCCGCCGCGATCAGCGAGGCAACGAGGTTGGCCATCATGGCCTTCTGATGGGCAGCGCTTCCACCGAAGCGCTTACCCTTGCGCGGACGTGCGGGCATGATCAGTCTCGATTCCGGAGCGAGAGGCCTCGCTCGTCAAGCTTCACGATGACCTCGTCGAGGCTCTTCTGGCCGAAGTTGGTAATGGCCAGGAGATCGTCCTCGCTCTTCTGCAGCAGCTCGCCCACGGTGTTGACCTGGGCGCGCTTGAGACAGTTGCGGGGACGCTCGGACAGATCGAGGTCTTCGATCGGAATTTCCATGTCGGGGCCGCCACTGGCGACCTGGACGGCTTCACCGAGCTCGAGGCCCTGGGGCTCATCGCTCATCTCTTCGACGAGCTGAACCAGGGCACGCAGGGTGCCGCCGGCCGAGGCGAGGGCTTCACGCGGGGTGATGGAACCATCGGTCTCGATCTCGAGGATGAGGCGATCGAAGTCGGTGGACTGCTCGACACGGGTCGGAAGGACTTCGAACGACACGCGGCGGACCGGCGAGTAGATCGAGTCGATCGGGATGACACCGATGGTCGAGCTGGTGTTGTTGCGATCAGCCGATACGTAGCCACGGCCGGTCTGCACGGTGAGGTCGACGGCAAGACGACCCTTCCCGTTGATCGAAGCGATCGGCAGTTCCGTGTTGAGGATCTCAACATCGGGGTGCGGCTGAATGTCGGCCGCAGTGACCTCGGCGGGACCACGAGAGTCGAGGCGCAGGGTGACCGGTTCATCACTGTGAACAACGAGGACGAGGTCCTTCATGTTCAAGATGATGTCGGTGACATCCTGGGCAACACCGGTGATGGTGTCGAACTCGTGGAGGGCATCGTCGAACCGAACCTGTGTGACCGCTGCGCCCGGAATGGACGACAGGAGGGTACGACGCAGGGAGTTGCCGATGGTGTGACCAAAGCCGGGCTCGAGAGGACCAACAGCGAAACGCTGCAGATTGCCTTCGGCCTCATCGATTGCTTCGACTGAGGGGCGCTGAATGACGAGCATCAAATACCTCGACTACTTCGAGTAGAGCTCAACGATGAGCTGTTCGCGGACGGGGATGTCGATCTGCTCACGAATGGGCAGCTCGCGGACGGTGATCTGGAACTGATCGTTGCGGTCGAGCCACGCCGGAGGCGTGCGGTCGAGCACATCGAGGTTCCACTGCACGGTGACGAAGTCCTGTGCGTTGGATCGGAGTTCAACGACGTCGCCTTTGCGGAGACGGTAGCTGGGGATGTTGACCCGGCGACCGTTGACGTTGACGTGTCCGTGGTTGACGAACTGGCGGGACTGGGGGCGAGTGGCTCCCCAACCGGCACGGTAGATCACGTTGTCGAGACGAAGCTCGAGGTAGCGAAGCATGTTCTCGCCGGTGACTCCCTGACGGCGCGAGGCCTCGGCGAAGATGTTGCGGAACTGCCGCTCGGTGAGGCCGTAGGAGAAACGGGCCTTCTGCTTTTCCTGCAGCTGCAGGAGATATTCCGAGACGGAACCGCGACGACGGCTACGACCGTGATCACCTGGTGGGTAGGGACGCTTGTCAAGCGCGATGGTCTCGCCCTTGGTGCCCCAGATGTTGGTGCCGAGCCGGCGTGAAACGCGAGCGCGGGGTCCGGTGTAACGCGACATTGCTTAACCCCTCCGCCGCTTGTTCAAGCGGCAGCCGTTATGCGGGATCGGGGTGCAGTCCTTGATCCCAGTGACTTCGATTCCAGCCTGCTGGATCGAACGAATAGCGGTCTCACGACCGGAGCCGGGACCCTTGACCTGAACGTCGACCTTGCGGACGCCGTGTTCCATCGCTCGACGAGCAGCCTGCTCGGCAGCCATCTGCGCGGCATAGGGGGTCGACTTACGCGAACCCTTGAAGCCGACATTGCCGGCCGATGCCCAGGCGAGAACGTCGCCGGACTGGTCGGTGATGGTGATGATGGTGTTGTTGAACGAGCTCTTGATATGAGCCACCCCGTGGGTGACATTCTTGCGCTCGCGCTTGCGGGGCCGACGGCCACCTGCTGCTGGCTTCGCCATTACTTCGTCACCTTCTTCTTGCCCGCAACGGTCTTCTTGGGACCCTTGCGAGTGCGAGCGTTGGTGTGGGTGCGCTGCCCACGAACCGGGAGGCCACGGCGGTGGCGAAGACCCTGATAGCAACCGATCTCCATCTTGCGCTTGATGTCCTGGGACACCTCACGACGGAGGTCGCCCTCCACCTGGAGGTCGGAATCTATGTGGGACCGAAGACGAGCAACCTCGTCGTCGGTCAGGTCGCGAACCCGCGTAGTGGGCTCGATCCCGGTGGCGGCGCAGACCTGCAGCGCGACCGTACGACCAATGCCGAAGATGTAGGTGAGGCTGATGCCCACCTGCTTCTCACGAGGAATATCGACGCCGCTAATGCGTGCCATGACTAGCCCTGCCTCTGCTTGTGACGCGGGTTTTCGCAGATGACCATGACATTGCCGTGGCGACGAATCACCTTGCACTTGTCACAGATCTTCTTAACGCTTGCTCGAACCTTCATTACGATCTCGGTTTCTTCGCTGCCCGGAGGCAGTCTCGTTGCTACCCGGAGGTAGTTCATCGCTACTTGTAGCGGTAGGTGATCCGACCTCGCTGGAGGTCGTACGGGGTCAGCTCTACCTGGACTCGGTCTCCGGGAAGAATACGGATGTAATGCATACGCATCTTTCCGCTGATGTGCGCGAGGACCTCATGGCCGTTCTCCAACTCAACGCGAAACATGGCGTTGGGGAGCGACTCGGTGACGGTGCCCTCGAGGACAATCGCATCTTCCTTTTGCTTCGGCAGGGCTGAACCTCCTGAAAACTCACTTGCCACGGTGGCACGCGAGAGGGCGACCTGAGAACAGGCCAGCTGACTACGTTACAGGACGCTCTAGGAGCGGCCAACCCGCGCGATGACAGCGACGTGCTGTTTCATGCGAGGCGTTGATCGATCACGGCCCGAAGCCGGTCGAATACGTCGGTTTCCCCGCCCAATCCATCGACCGTGGCCAGAAGGCCTCGCTCGGCAAACCAGTCGAGAAGGGGTGCCGTTTCAGCCTCATAGAGACTGAGCCGGCGGGCGATGGCTTCTTCTGAATCGTCTTCACGACCCCGAGCCACCATTCGCTGCGTCACTTCCTCGACAGCGACGTCGAGGTTGATGGCAACAGTGAGCTTTTGGCCGAGGGCGTCGAGCATGGACTCGAGGCCATCGGCCTGATCGGCAGTACGAGGGAAGCCATCGAGGAGAACCCCGTTGGCGACGATGTCGTCCTTGCCGATGCGTTCTTCCACCAGCGGGATCATGACGTCGTCACCGACGAGTCCGCCGCTGTTCATGATTGCTTCAGCCTGTCGGCCCAGCTCGCTGCCCTCCGCAACCGCGGCGCGCAGAACATCACCGGTGGACAGATGGGTGCAGCCGTAGGCCTCCGCCAGCCGAAGCGATTGAGTTCCCTTGCCCGAGCCCTGCCGGCCGAGGATCACCATTCGAAGCGTGCTCATGGCGACTACTTGAGGAAGCCCTCGTAGTTGCGCATCATGAGCTGGCTGTCGATCTGCTTCATCGTCTCGAGCGCGACGCCAGAGGCGATGAGCAAGGAGATGCCGCCGAACGCGAAGCCGCCTGCGCCGCCGCCTCCGCCCGCGCTGCTGCTCGTACCGATGGTGACGGCGATGAGGATCGATGGCACCAGCGCCACGCCGGCGATGAACAGCGCGCCGGGGAATGTGATCCGCGAAAGGATTCGGGCCAGATAGCGCTCGGTCTGCGGGCCCGGGCGAATGCCGGGGATGAAGCCACCCTGCTTGCGAATGGTGTCGGCCTGCTTGGCCGGATCGAAACTGATGGCGGTGTAGAAGTAGGCGAAGCCGACGATCATCACACCGAAGAAGGTGAGATAGACCGGGGAACTCGGGTTGGCGAGGTTGCCGTCGACCCACCGCTGGATACTGCCGCCGAAGCCCTCGTTGGGCAGTGCCACCGCAATCAGGTTGGGGAGGTAGAGAACCGAGCTGGCGAAGATGATCGGGATGACACCGGACTGGTTCACCTTCAGCGGGATGTAGGTGCTCTGGCCGCCATACATCCGACGTCCGACAACCCGCTTTGCGAACTGGACCGGAATTCGGCGTTGACCCTGCTCGACGTACACGATGCAGACCAGCAAACCGATCGCCACGATGATCAAGGCGATGAGCGCACCGACACCGTTCTCGGCATGGACCAGCGCACCCTGAGCGGGAAGGCTCGACACAACCGACGTGAAGATCAGCAGCGACATACCGTTGCCGATGCCACGCTGGGTGATCAGCTCACCCATCCACATCAGCAATGCGGTGCCGGTGGTGAGGGTGAGGACCACGATGAAGACAGTCCAGGCGTTGAACTTGGGGAGCAGGTCGAGATCGCCGCCGACGATGCCGCCGTTGTGGAACAAGAAGGCGAAGCTCGTGGACTGCACGATGGCGATGGTGACTGTCAGGTACCGCGTCCACTGTGTGATCTTGCGCTGACCGACTGCGCCTTGCTGCTGCCACTGCTCGATCTTCGGGATCACCACGCCGAGGATCTGCATGATGATCGACGAGGTGATGTACGGCATGATCCCGAGCGCAAATACCGCGAACTGGGTGAGTGCACCGCCCGAGAACAGCTGCATGAAGCCGAGGATGCCACCTTGGTTCGCCTGATCGCGAAGCAGCTGAACAGCCTCGACATCGACGCCCGGAGCCGGCACGAACGCGCCGAGCCGGTAGATCCCGAGAATGAACAGAGTGAAGATGATCTTGCCGCGCAAATCGGCGACACGGAACATGTTGAGCACTCGTGAGAGCATCTAGCAGTCTCCTGGGAGTTGGCGCCCGGAAAGGCGACGCCGGATCAGCGGTTGGTGTGTTGGCTGAAGCTGCCGTGTGAAGGACGAACGCTCCACGGCAATTCGAGCTTCTCGACAGTACCGCCCGCAGCGGTGATAGCTGCTTCAGCGGACTTCGAGAAAGCGTGGGCCTTCACGGTGACAGCAGAGCTGAGCTCGCCACGACCGAGGACCTTCACCAAGGCACCCTTGGAAACCAGGCCGCGCTCGAGGAGGGTCTCCGGGGAGATCTCGCTCAGGCCGGATTCGGCGATGGTGTCGAGGTTGATGGCCTGGTACTCCACACGGAACGGGTTGGTAAAGCCACGAAGCTTCGGGACCCGCTGCAGGAGGGGCATCTGGCCACCCTCGAAACCAACACGGACCGTGTTGCGAGCGCGCTGACCCTTGGTGCCACGGCCTGCGGTCTTGCCGCCTTTGCCGCCGATACCGCGGGCCTTGCGCTTGCCGCGCTTGTTGGAGCCGTCAGCCGGCTGAAGATCGTGAATCTTGATGCTCATTCGCCTGCATCCTCTGAGGTTTCCTCAACTGAAATGAGGTGCGGAACCCGGGCGATCATGCCACGGATTTCCGGGCGATCGGGAAGGGTATTGGTCTTGCCGATGCCGCGCAGACCGAGAGCACGAAGAGTGCCACGCTGCTTGGGCTTACAGCCGATGTTGGACTTGATCTGAGTGATCTTCAGCGCCATCACGACACCTCACTCGGATCAGTCGGAGCGTCGGGGCCCCGCTCGGATTCCTTGTACGCCTTCCACAATGCCGGCGGGAGGAACTCCTCGGGGTCAAGACCACGAAGACGAGCGATCTCGTCCGGGCGACGCTGATCCTTCAGGCCTGCGATCGTGGCACGAGCCACGTTGATGTGGTTGGGCGAACCGAGCGACTTGCAGAGCACGTCGTGGATCCCGGCCTCTTCGAGGATGGCGCGAGCAGCACCACCCGCGATCACGCCGGTACCGGGAGCGGCAGGCTTCAGCATGACTCGTCCGGCACCGAGTTCACCAATGGTCTCATGGACGATGGTGGAGCCGGCCATGGCAACCTTGAACAGGTTGCGACGAGCTTCTTCGGTGCCCTTCTGGATAGCCAGCGGGACTTCCTTGGCCTTGCCGTAACCGAGACCGACCTGACCGGCGCCGTCACCAATCACCACCAGTGCGGTGAAGGAGAAACGGCGGCCGCCCTTGACGACCTTGGCGACGCGGTTGATGTTGATGACGCGGGACTCACGGAGGCCTTCGCCTCCATCACGGGGATTGTCGCGATCGTTGTTCTTGCGATCAAAAGCCATCAGAACGTGAGCCCTCCTTCGCGAGCTGCGTCGGCGAGCGCCGCAACACGGCCGTGGTAGCGGAATCCACCACGGTCAAACACGACAGTGTCGATGCCGGCAGCCTTGGCGCGCTCTGCGAGCAGAGTGCCGACCTTGGCGGCAGCTTCGATGTTGCCGTTGTTGTCGCTGCGCAACGCCGATTCCGTCGTGGAAGCGGAGGCCAGCGTCACACCGGTGAGGTCGTCGATGACCTGAGCCGAGATGTGCTTGTTGGAACGAAATACTGCGACGCGTGGACGCTCGGCGCTGCCGCGGACGTTCTTGCGAACCCTGCGGTGTCGGCGAATACGGTCGTCGCGACGCTTCTTGGCGGAAACTGCCATTACTTGGCCGCCTTTCCAGCTTTACGAATCACACGCTCGCCGGCGTAGCGAATGCCCTTGCCCTTGTACGGCTCGGGCTTGCGCCACTTGCGAATGTCGGCCGCAACCTGGCCGACCAGCTGCTTGTCGATTCCCTTGACAAAGATCTGTGTCTGTACCGGGACATCGAACTCGATGCCATCGGGAGCGGTGATGTTGACAGGATGGCTGTAACCGAGCGCCAGCTCGAGAGCGTTGTTGCCCCGGGCCGTGGCTCGATAACCGACACCCTGTATCTGCAGCTCCTTGACGAAGCCTTCAGTCACACCGGTGATCATGTTCTGTACCAGCGAGCGGGTGAGGCCGTGAAGGGCCCGTGACTCGCTGGTTTCGTCGGGTCGCTCAACAACGAGGGTGCCCTCGTCTTCGCGAATCGTGATGCCGCCCCTGAGATCCTGCTCGAGCGAGCCCTTGGAACCCTTGATCGAGACCTTGGCCGCCGAGATCGAAACCTCGACGCCGCTCGGGACGGTGATGGGCGCGTTGCCTACGCGGGACATGCGAGCCTCCTCACCAGACGAAGCACAGGATTTCGCCGCCCATGCGGTTCTTCCGTGCTTCGCGGTCGGACATCAGGCCCTTGTTGGTCGACACAACCGCCACACCGAGGCCACCCTGAACACGGGGGATCTCGTTGCGCTGACGGTAGATGCGGAGACCGGGCTTGGATACACGCTTGAGACCGGAGATGACGCGAGCCCGTTCGGGGCTGTACTTCATCTCGATGGTCAGCGTCTTGCCGGGCTTCTCACCGTTTTCGGCCTCGGCGAAGGAGCTGATGTAGCCCTCCTTTTCGAGAACCTTGGCGAGTGCCACCTTTTGCCTTGAAGAA
>JAJCXZ010000030.1 GCA_029263175.1 Acidimicrobiales bacterium
TTCGCCTTTGCGGGCGACTCGACAATTACTAGGGCATTAGCCACGATGGTCGAACCAATCGGATGAAGAGGGGTGTTGTCAAGCGTTGACGACATCAGGGTCATCGATATCAATCTCGATGACCTCGTTGGCACGCATGAGGATCAGGGAGCCGACAATCGCCGCTATGAGCGACGCGGCAAGGATTCCGAGCTTCGCTTCGTCGGTGACAACCGGGTCGGTGAAGGCCAGTCCGGTGATGAACAGCGACACCGTGAATCCGATGCCGGCGATGGCAGACAGTCCGGCGACGTGAGTGAACGAGGCGCCCCGAGGAAGTCGAGAAATGCCCGACTTCACGGCGAGCCAGGTGGCGAACGAAACACCGACGAGTTTGCCGACAACCAGACCGAACACGACACCAAGCGTGACGTCACTCGAGAGCGCGCTGGAGAGCGAATCACCCGAAATCTCGATGCCGGCGTTGGCCAGCGCGAACACCGGAATGATCAAGAAGCTGGAGAACGGATGAAGCACATCCTCCAGCCGCTCGGCGACCGAGACCTGTTCCTTGAGCTCGAAGTTGGCGCGACGGACGACCGTGGCGCTGGCCTGACCGGAAATTGCGGCCCCGATGTGGACGTCGTCGTTTGGTGTCTCGCCGCGCAGCGGAACGGCTGGGGTGATCAAGCCGAGGACAACGCCCGCGATGGTGGCGTGGATGCCTGACTCGAAGACTGCCAGCCACAGGATCGAACCCACGAGCACGTAGACGGGGATGTACCAGATGCGAGCGACCCTCATCAGCACCACCAGCAACGTGAGACCGAGGGCCACGAGCAGCCAACCGGTGGACAGGTCTTCGGTGTAGAAGATGGCAATCACCGCGATCGCCCCGATGTCATCGACGATCGCAAGGGTGAGGAGGAACACCTTCATTGCGCCCGGCACCCGCTTGCCGAGCAGTGACACGACACCGACGGCGAAGGCAATGTCGGTGGCCATTGGGATGCCCCAGCCATCAGCACCGACACCACCGCCTGCGAACGCGACGTAGATCAGTGCCGGCACGACCATTCCGCCAATGGCAGCAATGGCGGGCAGCGCGGCCGCTCGCGGGTCGCGCAGCTCGCCGGCGACAAGTTCGCGCTTGATTTCCAGGCCGACCACAAAGAAGAAGATCGCCATCAAGGCATCGTTGATCCATGCCTCCAGCGGCTCGTCGAGATGAAGGAGATCACCCACGTGGAGAGAGATGTGCGTTTCGAGCAGCTCGTGGTAGCTGTGGCTCCACGGGGAGTTGGCCCACACGAGCGCAGCAATCGTGGCAAGAATGAGGAGAAGGCCACCGGCTGCTTCGATACGCAGGAAGTTGCGGACCGGTCGACCAACGCGGCGCGCCAAGCGTCGGTTACCGCCGAGCCAGGTCAGCGGAGAGGGTTCGAGGTGATCATGGGCCATGTCGATTGGAGACGCTAGCGGGGTCAGATCCCGAATCAGGTGGACTACGGGCGACGGCGGCGCTTCGACGAGTAGACCACGAGGGTCACGTCGGTGCCGTCTTCCCCAGAGGAAATCTCACTCTCATCGGCCAGCATCTGCATCAGATGCACGCCCAACCCGGACTCGTGTTCGAGCCGATCAGGCGACTCCGGTGCGGGAAGTTCCGGAACGGTGGCCGGGTCGAACCCAACCCCTTCGTCGTGCACCACGACACTGATCTCGTCATCGGCCAGGTTGCACTGGATCCGGATTCGGTCCAGCGAACCTGACAACCCGTGCGCCTCGATGGCATTGGTCGTGGCTTCGGAGACGGCAACCCGAAGATCGTCGATTCGATCGTTCTCCAGGTCTGGTTCGAGCTCGGCGGCGGCGGCGACAACGACCCGAACGAGCGAAACGAACTCGGTGCGGGCCGGGATCTCGAGTACCAGCTGGCCGGGTCGAAACTCCATCTCGACTGAGTCCTGTTCGGCGGTCGCCATCCGGTCAGTATCCATCAAACAGTGGCCAGTGCATCGGCCAAGGAGCGATGAAGCGTGAAGACGCGGTCGAGGTCACAGACTTCAAGGACCCGCCTGACGCGTGTTTCGGACACGATCAACATGAGGTCGCCGTCGAGCAGGCGAACCCGCTTGAGCGCCCCGACAAGGACCCCGATACCGAAGCTGTCGATGAAGTCGACCCCGCTGAGGTCGAGGATGAGACGCCGCTGGCCTTGCTTGACCGCCTCCATCACCGACTGCCGCAATTCGGGCGCGCCGATGACATCGAGTTCGCCGGCCACGGTCAGCACGGTCCAGTCGCCCTCGGTGTGGGCGTGCACAACAATCTGCACACCGGTGACGGTATCGGACCACAACCATGTGATTCGGTCACACCCCTCCCCTAACATCGGACAATGGCGCTTGCTGAGGCGCTTCCCGAGCCTCCACCCTTCGAGCATCTGCTCTCCGAACTGGCCGACGACGGCCGGATCGTTCACGTTGAGGAGACCGCGGCCCGGCTGGCGGCGATGGGGCTCCTCGATCGGCCGTTCCCATCCGCGGTTGAGGCCGCGCTCGGCGTCGACACCTTGTGGAGCCACCAGGCCGAGGCGATCAACCTGGTGCGGGCCGGCACCAACGTGGTCATCGCCACCGGTACTGCATCCGGTAAGTCCCGATGCTTCCAGCTGCCAATCGCTGAAGCCGTGCTCGACCCGCTGCGGCCGGGCACGGCGATGGTGCTCTATCCGACCAAGGCGCTCGCCCACGATCAACTGCGCTCGTTCACGAAGCTAGGCATTCCTGATCTCAAAGCGGGCGCCTACGACGGCGATGCGTCGCCCGAGGAGAAGGCGTGGATCCGCGAGAACGCCAACGTGGTTCTCACCAATCCGGAGATGCTGCACGGCGGAATCCTGCCCCGGCATCAGAAGTGGGACGCGCTGCTGATGCGCCTCCGCTATGTGGTGATCGACGAGCTTCACGTGCTGCGAGGCGTGTTCGGTACCCATGTCGCCCATGTGCTCCGGCGGTTGCGCCGAATCTGCCGTCACTACGGATCTGACCCCACATTCATCTTCTGCTCCGCCACGATTGGGCAGCCCGAACGTTTGGCCGCCGCCTTGTGCGGTGCCCCGGTGCAGGCTGTCACCGACGACGGATCTCCTCGTGGGCCCCGCTCGTTCGCGCTACTGGCACCGCCTGTGATCGACGACGAAACCGGTGCCCGTTCGTCGGCCAACTCCGAGACAGCGTCGATCACGGCATCGCTGGTGGAGACTGGGCACCGCACGATCACCTTTTGTCGCAGCCGGAAAGGGGTTGAGCTGGTGGCCGCCGACATCACCCGTCGTCTGCCGCCTCATCTCGACGGCCGAGTCGTGGCCTACCGCGCCGGCTACCTCGCCGACGAGAGGCGCTTGATCGAGGACAACCTCGCCGCGGGCGAGCTCTCGGGCATCGTCGCCACATCGGCATTGGAATTGGGTGTCGACGTTGGCGCCCTCGACGCGTGTGTGCTCAACGGCTTCCCGGGCACCATCGCGTCGATGTGGCAACAAGCTGGCCGCGCCGGCCGCCGGAGCGAGCCGTCGGTCACCGTTCTCGTGGCCGGCGAGGACCAACTCGACCGCTACTTGATGCAGCACCCGGACGAGGTGTTCAGCCGCGCACCCGAGCCGTCGGTTGTCAATACGGCAAACTCGTTCATTCTCGATCCGCATCTGGCGTGCGCGGCCTACGAGCTTCCACTCAGCTACGACGACCTCCGCTGGTGGAGCCAGGAGGAGCTGCACGACGGTGTCCGCAACCTCGTGCGCAACAACGCGCTTCGGTTACGGCGGCGGTGGCGCAACGGGCGCGAGGAACCCTTCGCCCACTGGTGCAGTACCGGCTACCCGAGCCGTGAGGTAAGTCTGCGCTCGGGGTCGCGGGCCGAGATCAAGATTCTCCATCTCCACAACGACCGGGTCATCGGCACCGTCGATGAGAGCCGGGCCCTGACCTCTGTCCACACCGGAGCCGTCTACTTGCATCGGGGCCAGGCGTTCGATGTGATCGAACTCGATCTCGAAGAGGGGCACGCTCGCGTGGTTGAGGCCGACGGTCTCGAGTACACCCAGACCCGCTCCGACACAGAGATTCGGGTGCTGTCCGTCGACAGCGTGCAGCGGGTCGGCCGCACCTCGCTCCATCTCGGCAACGTCGAGGTGGCTTCGCGGATCCACGGCTATCAACGACGCGACGTGCGATCCCGCAAGATTCTCGCCAACGAGACGCTCGAGCTGCCCGAGCAGCGGCTCGTCACCCGCGCCTTCTGGTACGTGATCGATGCCGATCTCATCAGCGAACTGATCGCCGCCGGCTTCGACCCGCCCGGCACACTCCATGCCGCCGAACACGCGGCAATCGGCATGCTCCCACTGTTCACCATCTGTGATCGCTGGGACGTCGGCGGTGTGTCCACCGCTCGCCACCCCGACACCAACGGGGCCTCGGTCTTCATCTACGACGGATCACCGGGCGGTGCCGGCATCGCCGAACTGGGCTGGGAGGCCGCAGCCGACCACCTCAGGGCAACACTCGAGGTCGTCGAGGCATGTGGATGTGTCGACGGCTGCCCATCGTGCGTGCAATCACCAAAGTGTGGGAACGGCAACGAGCCGCTCGACAAGGACGGCGCAGTCGACCTGATTCGGCGTATTTTGGTCCCAGTTCCCTTGGAGTTTCAAGCGAAATAGGTCAATTGACCCATCCAACTCCTGACCTGAGTCACCGACGGGAAGGGGATGGAGGACACAACTGACGTCGAGGCCCCCGTGGCCGAGGCTGCGAGCGCATCCGCTGAGTGGATTGCACGCCCGTGGCTGGCACGGCTCCTGCGCGCCGCGATCGTCCTGGTACCGCTTGCCACCGTCACGTTCCTTGCGTGGCGCATCCACGTAACGCTCGGCCCATCCAGCAGTGTTGCGGCTGGGGTCGTGCGCTGGCTCGCGCTCTCCGCCTTCTGCACGATCGGCATCCAGTTGCTCGATCGCTTCGCGAAGCGACTGCTCCCACTCACCGTTCTGCTCCGCATGTCCATCGTGTTCCCAGACGACGTGCCGTCACGATTCCGTCTTGCCATGCGTTATGGCACCACCCGCCAACTCGAGCGTGACATCGCGGCAGGAACCCTCGATACATCCACTCCGCAGAAAGCGGCCGAAAAGCTGATCGGTCTGGTCACCCAGCTGTCCGACCATGACCGCGCCACCCGTGGCCACACGGAACGAGTTCGCGCCTACGCAGACCTCGTTGCCAAGGAGATGGGCTTCAGCAACGAGGAACGACAGAAGCTCCATTGGGCCGGACTCATCCATGACATCGGCAAGCTCTCCGTTCCGGCGGCAATTCTGAACAAGCAGGAGCCGCTCACCGACAACGAGTGGGCTCAGCTGCAACTACACCCCAACGAGGGCTGGGTACTCTGCGGACCGCTACGCGAATGGCTCGGCGAATGGGCCGAAGCGACTCGAGACCATCACGAACGCTGGGATGGCACGGGCTATCCCCGTCGTCTCTCGGGCCACGAAATCTCCCGCGGTGGACGGATCATCGCGGTCGTCGACGCATTCGATGTGATGACATCGGCTCGGTCGTACAAGCAACCCGTCTCCTATGACGAGGCCCGCTCCGAGCTCGCTCGGTGTTCTGGAGAACACTTCGACCCTGAAGTCGTTCGAGGGTTCTTGGCGCTCTCCCTCACCAAGCGTCGCCATCGGTGGAGCGTGCTGTCATGGCTGGCCAACTCGCCGTTCATCACCTCGGTCACAACCACCGCGTCGAACGTCGGACCCGTCGCCACGAGCATCGTCGCCGTCTCTCTCACCGCCGGAGCGGTGCTCACGCCTCTCGCCGATCTCGAGCCGGCTCCCGACGAGTTCGCACTGCGGGTCGTCGAGGAACCGGTCACCACCACGACTCTCGCACCGGCGCCGACCACCACCATCACTGTGACGCCGGCCCCCACGACCACCACCACGACGACAACCGTGCCTGCCCCTTCGACGACAACCACGGTCCCGCCCGCCACGACGACGACCGTCGCCGTCACCGTGCCCCCGACCACCACGGTTGCGCCGAGTACAACCACGACGACGACGACCACCATCCCCGAGTCCGTCTTCACAGATGGGTTCCTCGGAGGCGGTGCCGGCGACGTGCTCAATCTCGTCCCCGACGTGAGCGGCGGTGCGACCTTGAACATCGACGGAGACGGCAACCCAGGCCTCACAATCGTCCGCTCGCCCGACGGCTTGATCGAGATCAACAGCCCCTCCGTCCAAGCATGGGGCAGCGCCGTCGCCGAAGACCTGACGCTGACCGGTCATGCCACCCTGCGACTTCACGCGGCGACCGCCGACTTCACCGAGGGCTTCGGCATCGTGATTGCCGGCCTCATTGAATGCACCAGTCCTTCAGCGGGTTGCGTCACCATCTCCACCGGCCAGATGGGGTTCGCTCAGTCCGGCTTCGGCAGCGACTTCGGCGAGATCGAGATCTACCTGGGCAACATCAACCACACCATCGCAGCCGGCAACCACCTGCTGATCACGGTGGCAGTCCCCGAATCGTCGACCCACGACCTGTGGATCGAGTTCGGCTCTGTGACCTACCCCTCCGAGTTCCGCATCAGCTGAGACCTCATCATTCCAACCGCATGGTGGCGCGGGCGGCGAGTTCGACATCGCTGAGCATCGCGCCGACCAGCGGCACATCGGTCGGGTCGACGTAGAAGACGGAAACGGTGGCTGCACCGTTGGCACGAATGACCTCGACGCGGAGTCGATGGACCGGGAGATCACCCGCCACGGCGACCGCTTGACGGACCTCGTTGTCCGTTGCGCCCACAGCCGCGGCCCGCGCTCCCTCTCGAGCCGAGTGAGTGACCATCACCCTCGTGTGCACGACCAGACCGACCTGTATGACCGCCATGAGCAAGAGGGCGAAGAACGGCAAGAGCAGCGCAAGTTCGACGGTCGCCTGGCCCCTATCCTGCGCCGTTCTCGCCCTCCTGGCCATGGCTACGCGACCCGACTGGCGACGGCGTCGAGAACGCTGTCGAGTAGATCACCCACGGCGGACGTCGTGCTGGCCCACGCCAGAACAAGTACTGCGAGCGCGGCTGCGCCCAAGATGACGAGTGCGTATTCAGCCGTTGCTTGGCCACGGTCCGCGCCGGCGAGCGCCGACAGTATTGGGGATTTGTACATGAGGTCCTCTCCGCGTGCGCTGCACGCGAGGATTTGGAGTTGTCGGGGGAAGTCACGAACTACGGAAGCTGGAGATCGCGAAGTGTGCCGACCAGCAGCGGGACCACCGTGAGCAGGGCGAACGCCGGGAGGATGCAGAAGACCAACGGAAAGAGCATCAGCACAGGGATACGGCGCACCCTCTCCTCGGCTCGGGTTCGACGCCTCCGGCGAGCTTCGTCGCCAGCACGGTGCAACGCGGGAGCCACCGGTGCGCCGTCGCGCTCCGCAGCAATCAGCACCGAGAACACATGCCGAGTACTCGGCCCCAACTCTCGAGCAGCACCGGCGAGGGCATCGGCCCACGGTTCACCTTTGCGTGAACGCTCCAGCGCTCGATCAATCGCCTGGTCGTAGGGTGGCGGAAGCCACCGCACGACGGCCTCGGCTGCGTGCCGAAGGGTGAGGCCCGCCGCAACACCGAGTGACAATAGATCGATGAGTTCAGGCAAGCTTCGAGCTATCGCATCGTTTCTCTCTCGACGTTGCCGGCGATCGGGCAGCGGATGCGGAAACGCCAGGGTCCGGCGAGATGGCGCAGGCGTGTCGCATCGGCGCGGCGCGCGATGGTTGGGTCCCACAACGACAGCGGCGGCGAGGAGACCGAGGATCCACGCGAGAAAGCTCATTGGGCGACTCCCAAGCCGAGCCGGCGCATCCAGCCGACGCCGATTGCATCCAAGCCCAGCCCGAGTACCAGACAGGCCAGCCCGAATCTCGTCGTGACCAGTACTGCAGCCGAGGAGGGATCGACCGCGGCGGAGAGCGCAAGGAAGGCCAGCGGCGCGACGCCAATCACAATTGCCGAGAGCCGAGCCTGTGACGACAGCGCCTGGATCTCGGCCGCGAGAGCGGCGCGGTCCCGAAGGCTTGTCGCCGCTTGTTCGAGCGAGCCCGCAACTGCGGCACCAGTCGCATCACCGAGGCGGAGGACTGCACGAGCCAGATCAGCATTCGGGTCATCGAGACGGGCGGCCCAGGCATCGAGTGCGTCGCCGAGTCGGTCACCTGCCTCGACGCGCAACAGAACCGATCGCAGCGATCGGGCCGCCGGTGTGTCCTGGTCCGTCACATCGGCCAGCGCGCCGCGGAGGTTGGCACCACCACGAAGTGAACGCGCGATCAACTCGAGCACCTCGGGAAGTTCACCAATGAGCCGGCGATGGGCCCGCGCACGGACGTAGCTGCACCGGCTGATCCAGGCCGCAAAGTTCCAACGAGGCGAGCGCGCAGCAGCGACGAGTGGTCGACCCGGTGGCCGCAGGTCCGGCCACGCAACAGTCGCCAAGCCAACGAGAATGAACGCTGTCAACATGGCGTCACGGGCATGGGGCTGACCTCGCCGGGTCCGACCACCTGAGCGATCTGGGAGACACGTCGGTGACCATCTGGGCCGCGCTCGACGTGCACGATCACGTCGAGTGCCGCTGCAATCTGCGTGCGGATGGCCTCGAGCGGCAAGCCATCGCTCCCGAGTAACACCAGCGTCTCGAGGCGGCGCAGGACATCCACGGGACCGTTCGCATGCACGGTCGAAAGGCATCCGCGGTGGCCGGTGTTGAGCGCCTGGATGAGATCGAGAGCCTCGTCGCCTCGCACCTCCCCCACCACCAGACGATCCGGGCGCATCCGCAACGCGTTTCTGACAAGCGCCCGGATCGTGAGCTCGCCAACCTCCTCCGCCGAGGCCGGGCGCGACTCGAGCCGCACCACATGCGGATGTGGAAGCTGGAGTTCGGCTGCATCCTCCACGGTGATGATCCGGGTACTCGGGTCGATGGCTGCCGCGATGGCGTTGAGCAGCGTGGTCTTGCCGGCCCCGGTACCCCCGCTCACCACGATGTTGGCCCCGGATGCCACAAAGTCTCTGAGTTGACCGCACGCAACCGGACCGGCGAATTCCTCGAGGGCGAGAGTGGCCAGCACGAACCGTCTGATCGTCACGTATGGCCCATCGAGGGCGATCGGTGGAATGACCACGTTCACCCGGCTGCCATCGGGGAGGCGGCCATCGACGATCGGCGAGCGGCGATCGACTCGGCGCCCGATCGGCGCCACGATCCGCTCGATCAGGAGGTCGATCTCATCGCGCTCGAGCGTCAGCGAGTGCCGAGCGAGGCGACCATGACGCTCCACCCAGACGACACCCGGACCATTGATCATGATCTCGCTGACGTCGGGGTCAGCAAGGATCTCCTCGAGCGGGCCGAGGCCCGCCAGTCGTGCGTCCACCTTGCGGCTGGCTTCCGCTCGCTGAGCCGTCGTCAGCAGCGGTGCCAAACGGGTCAGCTCTCGGTGGATCTCGACGGAGTCGCCCCGATCGAGCACCAGCCGATGAATCTGATCGACGACTCCCGCGACATCGCCAGGACGGACGTTGCTCATGGGGCCGGGAGATCGAGCTGGCGAAGCGCCCGCGGACGCCTTGTGGCGAGCAGGCCGGCATCTACTGCTCGCGAGACCGACGGATCGAACCCGACGCGACACCACAACGGCACGCCGAGGGCAGTGACGACATCGCTGGTGGTCAGCGCCCGGCCCGGCTCGTCGACGAGCACGAGACGGGTACCGGGCGGGAGCGGACCGACGCGCCGCAAAGCGAGATAGCAGGCTCGGATGACCAGCACCGATACACCCAGTCCCTCCCACCAGTGTCCCGGCTGCAGGGATACGGCTCGTCGTTGCGTGCCCGCATCGACGACCACGACGCGCGACCCGGTGCCGAGAATCCCTGCCAACAGCCTGAGACGCTCGTCTGACGGCACCGCCGCCTCACCGCGCGGTAGCAGCTGCAGATGGCTGGCGACCGGAACCTCCAGCCCGCCCAATGCATCGACCGGCACTTCGTCGCCGGCGGCCAACCAGTCGTTGGCACCGGGACCCGAGGCGGTCACCCCCAACACGTCGGGTTGATCGCCGTCGAGGTCGATCAGCAGCGTCTCTCGGCCCGTATCGGCCGATTTCAGCGCAAGCGCGGCCGCGACAACGGACGTGCCGGAGCCGCCTTTTGCGGACCAACACACAACCAATACAGGTGGATGTGACATCGACTCATCTCCCGGAACAAACAGTTCGACGGGGAAGTCGACGGCTCGACCTTACGGGCGGCCCCTAGCCTTGCCAACATGAGATCTTGCCAACCATGAAAACGACCGAGGCGGCCTTCTTCGACCTCGACAAGACGGTCATCGCGAAGGCCGCCATGCTCGCGTTCGGACCCAAACTGCAAAAGGAAGGCATGCTCAACCGCTGGCTCGTCGCCCGCGCGTTGTGGGGTCAGATCGTCTTTCGCTACCTCGGGGCCGACGAAAGCCGCATGGAAAAGATGCGTGAGACCGCGCTGAAAGTGTGCGTTGGTTGGGACAAGGAACGCATCTCGTCGCTGATTGACAATGCCCTCAGTGAGGTGATCGATCCTCTTGTCTATGCCGAGGCGGTCGAGCTGATCGAGTCACACCAAGACGCCGGGCGTCGGGTCTACCTCGTCTCGGCATCGCCCGAGGAAATCGTGATGCCGCTGGCTCGGCACCTTGGTGTCGAGCATGCGATCGCCACGCGGGCCCGCGTCGACAACGCGGGGAAGTACACCGGTGAGGTCGAGTTCTATTCAGCGGGCGAGCACAAGGTCGAGGCGATCATGGCCGAAGCCGAGGCGCACAACCTCGACCTCGAGGGATCGTTCGCCTATTCAGATTCGGTGACCGATCTCCCGATGCTTCGATCGGTCGGGCATCCGGTCGCGGTCAACCCCGACAAGGCGTTGTCGAAAGAAGCCACCGATCGCGGTTGGGAGATTCGGGTCTTCGATCACCCGCGTCCGTTGAACGAGGAGCGCACGATCTCCGCGCCCGGGCCGAAGACGGTTGGCCTGGGAGCCGTCGGTGCGGCGGCCGTCTTGGGAGCTTCGATGTGGTGGCGGAGCCGGAAGCTCAGACGTCGCGGACTTTTCGGGAGAGCACGATGAGCAGTGCACCCAGGACCACAAGCAGGAGGACTCGGTTCTTCGACATTCCCTGAAGTTAGCGACTCGATCGAAGGCGGTGTCGTCGCCCCTCCCGGGTCCCGGGAGGAGCCCGGCCAGGTACAGTCCTCGACGGAGGTGTCCGAGCGCCTGGTGGGCTCCCCCGCCTTCAAAGCGGGTGGGATGGGTGATCCCTGTCCGGCGGGTTCGATTCCCGTCCACCTCCGCCATTCTCCTACCGTGTCGAGATGACACGAGCTCTTCAGCCAGACGTCGCCGCCGTCCTCGAATATGCCGCCAGCCTCGAACTGCCGGCGTTGGAAACCCTGTCGCCCGAGGCTGCCCGAGCCTTCAACGTTGCGAGTGCCGAGTCCCGGCCGGCCGGCCCCGATGTCGGCCAGATCGTCGACGGCGAGATGCCCGGGGCCGATGGTCCGCTCGACTACCGCCTGTACCGGCCGGCCTCTCCGGGCCCCCATCCGGTCACCGTCTACTTCCACGGCGGTGGCTTCGTGATCGGAAGCCATGTGTCCGACGACCCGTTCTGCCGCCAGCTCTGCCTCGAGTCCGACTCGATCATCATCTCTGTCGACTACCGCCACGCGCCCGAGCACCGGTTCCCAGCGGCGCATGAGGACGGCTATGCGGCCGCCCATTGGATCTCGACGAATCTGGAAGCGATGGGCGGTGCGGCCGGGCCGATCGCCCTCGCGGGCTGGAGCGCCGGCGGAAACATCGCCGCAGTTCTGGCACAACAAGCTCGGGACTCGGGCGACTTCGATGTTGCCGGACAGGCGCTGATCACCCCCGTGACCTCACCGGCAGAACAACGGCCATCCCACTCCGAGAACGCGGTCGGCTATGCCTTGACTGCGTCGATGCTCGCTTGGTTCTTCGACAACTATGTCGACCAAGGCGATCGCAACGATCCGCGTATCGCCCCCTTGCGAGCGACCGACCTGACCGGATTGCCACCTGCACTCGTGGTGACGGCGGATTTCGATCCATTGCGGGATGAAGGCGCCGAATATGCCGCCGCGCTGGCGGCCGCCGGAACCCTCGTCGAACATCTCGCGTGTGACGGCCACACGCACACCTCGATTCCTGCGGTCGGGGTGGTCGAGTCGGCTGCCTCGATTCGCTCCTCCATCGCCGGCACGATTCGGGGCTTTCACCAAACCTGAACGGCCGCTTGAGGCGTGAAAGAGGTGAGCGCGGGCGGAGACACTCGGTGACTCCATTGCTCAACAAGACCCCCCTGCAACTGCGTCTTCTGTTCGCAGCACTCGTCGTGTTCATCGTGGCCTCCTGCACGCCCGAACAGCGCGCCGTGATCGAGCAGATCAACAACGAACGTGACGCAGCCGGCGAATCGATGCTCGTTCCCCACCCCGAACTCATCGCGCAGGCACAACTCTGGGCCGACACGATGGCCGCCGAGAACTACCTCCGTCACTCAGATCTGTTGGGCGAAGGAATCCCTGGTGGCTGGGGCGTGATCGGCGAGAACGTCGGCATCGGCGAAGATCTCTCTGCGATCCAGGCCGCGTTCCTGGACTCGCCCGCTCACCGAGCCAACATGATTGACCCGCGCTTCGACACCATGGGCACGGGCGTAGCCGTCGCCCCCGACGGCAGCGTCTGGGTTGTGCAACTCTTCGCCCAGTACAGTCCAGGGTCAGACGCTGAGGAGGTCGCGGGCGCCGGTGTCGCTGCTGGGGTGACGCAGCTTCGACATGGCGCGGGCCTCGATCT
>JAJCXZ010000031.1 GCA_029263175.1 Acidimicrobiales bacterium
GCGGCGACGGACTCGGCAACGATCAGCCGGGCGAGACCGTGATCTAAGCGGATCTCTCCGTCGTTGCTCAGCGCAACAATGTCGAGCGAGGCCAGGGCATCATTCGCTGAGGACGCTGCAACCGCCTGCAACTCGCGGGCCCGAACCTGGCTCAGGCTCACATCGATCGCAATCCCACCCATGATGAGGACGATCAGCATCGCGGCGGGGAACATCAGCAGGACGGTGCCGCGATCGCGGGCGGCGCTCAACACGAGGCGGGCCCGGGTAAACCGTCACGGAACGGGTCGATGAGTTCGGTGTAGGTCGACTCGACCGGGGCGAGATCACCGAACCCGCCGATGAACGGTACGAAGAGTGCGGGAACGTCGTAGGAGACCGTGATCGTCACCCGACCACACCGTGTGAACCCGTTGGGCAGGCTGGGAGCTGAAATCGTTGCCCGCTCATCGTCTCGACCGTACGCCGCAAGCGACTCCTGAGCCCTGAACTCTGCCTCGGCCGCCGCTGAGTACACATCGTCGCCTTCGACGAACGCGCGTGCTGCCTCTCGCGCCGCGCTCGTTGTGGCGAGCTTCGCATCGACCACACCCCAAACGTTGGCGAGGAGCAAGGTACCGGCGACGAAGATCAGGAACCCGAAGGGCAGCACCTCGATGCCACCGACCTGACCCCAGTCTCCCCGGCACCGCCCCTGCTGGCCGCTCACTGGAACTCCTCGAGCCGGATTGTGATCGTGCGATCAAGACGGCCGAGCGAGATCAGGCCGGCCATCCGTGGCGGAAGGATTGTGGGGTGATCGGCGACCACCCGGACGCTGACAACCTGCGGGTCGGTACAGGTCCAGATCAGTGTTGCGTATCCCGCATCTCCGTAGTCGCCCAGCGCCTCGGCGAATGTGGCCTCGGCCCCCGACGTCGCGGCGCACCGGTCTGTCGATGCGTCGAATCCGGCGACCTCACGCGCAGCATCGTGCGCCGCGGTGGTGACCATCGAGTTTGCGTAGAGGTTGAAGAGGATCTGAACTGCGGCCAGCATCAGGAGGAGAAACACGAGGAAGCCCGCGCTTGTCCCGACAAGTCCTGCGCCGCGGTCGGCCACTCCGCGGCGAGTGATCACCCGGAGCCGCCGATACGGCCGACTTCTCCTTCGATGTTCCCTTCGGCGTTGCCCCAGATGCGGTCGAACGCGACCCACATCGCGGCGCCGATGAAAGCAGTGATCAACACAGCTATTGCGGTGCTGATGACTCCTTCGCCGCGATCGCCCATGATCCGGCCTGTTCGCGTGTTGATGAATCCGACAAGCATCTGGATCTCCATCCAGGTCTGTTCGGTGATGCTCATAGTTGGTGCTCCCTCTTGTGAGATCTAAAAACTTGTGTGTACGTGGTGCTGCTACGCCCCGAACAACGTCAGGGCGTCGAGGAATGGGATTCCCATGAGGAGCACTCCCGGGAGGAGTGCGGCCACCGTGACGGGGATCCAAACCTGCTGATTGCGGCGCTCGATTGACTCGATGAGTTCGCGCTGCGCTTCGCGACGTACGGAACCGGCCTCGTCAGCTATCAGCCGCCCGAGATCCGTGGCCTGTCGATTCATAGAAAGGACCGCAACGAGTCGATCGAGTTCTTCGACGTCGGCGAGATCGGCCCACTCTCGGAGAGCCTCGGACTCAGAGAGTCCCTGCCGCATTCGTTGAATCACTCGCTGAAGGTCGGCGGAGCACGCGCCGGAGCCGCGCGCAGCGACGCGGGCGAGGGCAGCTCCGAGCGACCAACCAGCAGCGGTCAGCATGCCGAGCTGCTCGGCAACGACCGGCAGCTCGAGGAAGATCCTCCGCTGCCAGGACGCCGTTGCCTGGGCGACCTGCTGTTCCAGCGTGAGGAAGGTGAGGATCGGTGTGCCGACCACCATCATCATTGCGAGCGGCGCTGGCGCGGACAGCGCAAGCGAAACGATCGCGCCGAGACCGAACGCTGCGCCTGCCCATCCAAGTTGTCGGACCCGGAAGGTAGTGGCATCGAGAGGGGAGTGGATCCGGCGCAGTCGGGTGCCGAGTTCCTCGCTTACCCCGAAAAGCTGGGAGAGCCACTCGCCGATGCTCTGGGCGAGCGGCGCAATCACGTCGCGGAATGATTCGACCGACAGCAGAGCCGATCGGCGTTGGCGGGCGGATCCAGGTGCGTACGGGGCGAGTCGGTCGACGAGCGAAGGCCGACGGAACCATCGGAACTCCGAGAGAACGAGGGTAAGCCCGACGAAGCCGATGAGGGCGACAGGAATCACGAAGCGAATCATTCTCGGAACACCCGCTCGGTTTCGGGGAGTCGCATGACCCGACCGGCCCAGAACCAACAGCCGATCACCATGACCAGGGCGAGAAGGACCCCGATCTGTCCTCCGGGCGACCGGTATGCGGCTCTGCCATTGCCAATCGACATGCCCGCAAGCGCCATACCGAACGGGACAGCGAGGACGAAGACTCGGGCGAAGCGGGCACCGGCTTGACGAGCCTTGGCGTCCTTGCGTCCTTGGATGTCCTGAAGGCGGTCGCCGGCCAAGGCCTCGAGTCGTCGGTCGAGGTCGGAACCGCCGAGCTCGTGAGCGATGAGCAGCGTCTCGCAAGCCATATCGGCAGTGGGATCGGCTAGGCGTTCTTTCAATACTGACATGGTCTGAGGAAATTCAGTCGTGAGCAGCCACTCGCGATGGGCAGCCTCGAACGCAGGGCGGAGCTCGTCAGGGCCCCGTCGGCCGACGTCAAAGAGCGCATGAGGGATCGAGCGGCCCATCGATCCGGTCTGGACGCGCATTTCCTCGATCATCCGAGGCCAGGCTTCCTGAGCGCGGTGGCGCCGAGCCTGTCGGCGATGTCGGTAGGAGGCGACCGGAAACGATGACGCGAATCCGCCGAGAGCCGCTGCGGGAAGTGGTCCCCCGAAGACCGCGTAGCCGACGGCGCCCCCGACGACGAACAGCATGGCGACCACAGCGAAGAACTCGCGACGATCGACCTCTTCGAGCCCTGCCTGGCGCAGCCACATGTCGATGTCGAGCTTTGAGCGGGAGCGCGCGCGTTGCACCCTTGGTCCGAAGCCGAAGCCGGTCCATCCGAGTGCAACCGAAGTGAACAGCCAGAACACCCCAAGGGCGGCCGTCAAGCTGAGCAGCAAGGCAATCACGACTGCACTCCCGCTCGAAGCACCGCGCGAATGTCGAGCCCCCCATGACGAAAGGCTGCGCCTACCCGCGCTGGTATGTCGCCGGTCCAGGCGAGTGCACCAGCGGCATCTCGGCTGAATACATCGGTGGCCGTGAAGTGTGTCGAATCAGGGCCGGCGGTTTGATCCTCGACACAGATGACTGCGCTGATCCGTGGCCCGTCCGGAGTCCGGGTGCAATGGACCACGACGTCGACCGCCTCGGAAACCAGGCTGTTGAGAGCCGACATCGGCAGCTCGTTGCTGGTCTCTGACAGTTGGCAGATGAAGCGAAGACGCGTGAGTGCCTGACGGGCCGAACCGGCATGGATCGTGGTGAATCCCTTCACACCACTCGAAAGGGTGAGGAGAAGCGGCAACGCCTCTCGGTCGCGCACCTCGCCGACGATCGCGACATCGGGGGCCATGCGAAGAAAGCCGGCGACGAGTCGGCGGAGGTCGACTTCAGGACGGTCGGCCCGAGCGGCCCGGGTCTGCATGCTGGCCACGTTGGGGAGCGGAATGTCGGCTTCGAAAACCTCCTCGGCCACCACGACTCGGAGCTGGGGATCGAGCTCTGCGGCGCAGCAGTTCAGGAGCGTCGTCTTACCTGCTCCGGGAGCTCCGGCAAAGACGATCGTCTGTCGTGCCTGGACGCATGCCTTGAGGAAGTCACCGACGTCGGCGGTCATCATCGCTCGATCGACGAGCTCGTCGAGGCGGCGGAACGAGATGCCGGTGAACTTGCGGATGTTCACCATCATGTGGCCGCCACGGGCCACATCGCCGTGGACGATGTGAAGTCGCGCCCCGTCGTCGAGCTGCGCGTCCTGAAGACCCTCGCTGGGGTCGAGCTTGCGATGCGCGGTCGACGAGTCGTCGAGGATCTTGGTGAGCGTCCGGACGACATGATCGTCATCGTGGAACACCTCATCGTGGTAGCCGGACGGACCGGCATGCCGCTTCACGAATACGGCGTCGGGGGCGTTGATCATGACCTCCCATACGTCGTCGTCCTCCAAGAGTGGGCCGAGAGGCCCGTAGCCGGTCAGGTTTCGGATGGCGCGCTCGGCAACCAGTTCGGAGTCCGACAGCGGGAAGGGGCGAAAGCCGCGACGGAAGTCGTCGTTCCAACGGCCGACTTCTTGCTGGACCAGGTCCTCGAGTGCTCGACGCGCTCCGGCATCGTCGAGGTCCAATGCCTCGTCCTTGGCGCGGGACTGGACACGTTGTTCGATTTGGACAAGCGGGCTGGCGAGATCGGTGCTCATCCGGTCTCCTCAGTCCACGCTCCCAGCGAACCGGGCACGATTGCTTCAGGGTCACGGACCGACCGATGGGGTACATCGATCGGAGCTTGCCTCGCATGGAGCCGTCGGTTGACCTCGTTGTAGAGGGGGCGTCCCAGGGGTTCGGGCAGCCGGACGGCATCGCGAAGGCAGCCTTCGAGATCGCGACGCTCCGGCATGTGGAGCGGGTTACTCACGTCGCTGGCGGCGTCGGTGCTGTCGAGCAGAACCGAGAGCGCTCGACCTGCCTCGGCGCGGAGCCGCGGCGATTTCGGTGACCGGTTCAAGACCGGGATGATCCGGTCGCGGGACACGCCGAATGCGATCAGACCACGGATGACTCGACTCATTCCGTGCAGGCCCTTCATCGAGGGATTGCCGACAACGATCACCAAGTCGGCTCGCGACATGGTGGCGCGGGCGATCAGATTGCGATCCTCGACGTCGAGCGAGCCAGTTTCTTCTTCGCCCTCCACGTCGCTGTCGACGTCGGCAATCACAAACCGGTAGCTGCGGAGTAGCCCGTCGACCGTGGCGTCGAAGGCGCGCGGTCGGATCGCAGCCCAGTCGCGATGGCGCCGAAGCCCGAGCAGCGCGTGATAGCCGCGACCGATGGCGTCGAACACCATCGCCCTGATTTCACTTGAGGGAACCCGCGCTCCGCGGTGAGCTTCGACCAGCTCTTGAAGACCTGGCACAATCTCCTGAGCGTCGTGAAGCATCGCAACCTCGCCGTTCAGGGCGAAATCGGCGAGGATCACGACGCCCTGATTGGAAGCGTCTCCGCCGAGCGCCTGTGCCAGGGCCATCGCCGAGATTGACGCGCCGGCGCCGCGGACTCCGGTCACGGCGATGAGGCGCCCGTGCACGGTCGGCGCGTCGGAGTCGGCGGCCTCTACGAGTTGTGGTGTGATTCGTGAGATCGAAGGAGCGAACTCTCGGAGCGCGGCGAGTAGATCATCACGCTCGAATGCAGCAGGCAAGCGGCCGACCACACCCATTTCCTGCCAACCGTGTTCAGTGCGTGGATTGACGACGAGGACCGCCGCGCCGGTTGAGGTCGTGGCGTCCACGAGGTCGCGGTCGAGTCCGACCACATCGCCACCGACGAGCAGGGCCGAGAACGAGCGGCCACTGTTCAACCGGGCTCGGACCTCGTCGGCTGAAACACACTTCACGAAATCGACCGGCACCGCGGCCGTTGTGGCCCACTTGGCGAGCTGGCTGAACCAGCCGGCTCGAGGATGAGCGAGGCCGAGCACGACCCATCGTTCGTCACTCATCGTCGCTCGCCCCGCGGCCCAGGTCGCTGCCGAGGTCAGCCGCAGACAGCGTCGACTCCGGGTAGACATCGTCGATCGCTCTGGTTGAGCGGACGATGGTTATGTCGGAGGTCTGTGTGAGATGGGTGAGGGCCAGGACGGTCTCGGCATCGTCCATCGCAAGGGTGAGGACTCCGTGACCGCTGGATCCGAATTGTCCGGGTTCGGTGTCGATCGAGAGCACGACGGCGTCTTCGACTCCAACCGACGTCTGGGTGTCGGTTGTGCCGAGGACCGTGACGCGATCGCCTTGTCGAAGGCCGGGCGGAGTTCGGTCAAGGGGAACTCCGAACGTGAGTTCATGCACGGCTCCGATGGTGAGCCCATCGATCGCCGGGGCGGCGAGAAGATCGTTGGTGGAGAGCAGTTCTCCACCCCGAAGATCCCGGAGAGCGGTGGCGCCGTCGAGGCCGGCGGTCGTGGTGAGCGCAGTGGACACCAGGGAGGAGCCGAGCTCCATGGGTACGAACTCGACGTCGCCAAGTGTGATCGCGCCACCTGCGGGAACGTCGCCCTGCAGCACGAGATACGCAACGGAAGGTCCCTCGTCTCCGCCAGTTGCCAGCGCAAACGTTCCGAGAGCCGCGGCTGTGACAAGGAACGCGCCGAGCAACGCTCGGCCGTTCGGCAGTCCCCGTCTCGCAGCGATGACCCGAAGCGGGCCGTGCTCGTTCACCGATTGTTCCGCCGTGGTCGCCGTCATCGCCTGTTCTTTCTCCCTCGGTGCTGATCCGGACCTTGTTCGCCACACTCCGTGGTCAGCTGAGATCGAAATATAACGAAAGCATCCCGTTTGTGCTAGAACCTTTTGTCATGAGTTCTGAAAATGCAAGTGATGGTGTTTCGTGGCTTTCCACCCCTGCTGCGGCAGAACGGCTCGGCATCACCCCGCGAACGCTCTACAGATTTATCGATGAAGGGCAGCTTCCGGCCTACAAGTTCGGCCGGGTCATTCGCCTGAAGCAGACCGATGTCGACGCCTACATCGAAGCCTGTCGTGTCGAGCCGGGTTCGATGAGCCATCTCTATCCCGAGACGGTCGGCGGAGCCAACGGCGAGTGAGCCGCGGCAACCGCGACGACTGACCCGGCCCGTATGGACGAGCATTCGACGAACGTCTGGGAGTGGCCCGAGAAGCAGTGGCGGGGCGCGGTGGGTCGCGTCCGCGCCGGCCGATCACTCAAACCACCTGAGTGGCCCGGCGGTGCACGAGTGGCGGTCGGGCTGTCGTTTGATTCCGACCACGAGTCGATCCCGTTGATCCAGCGCCGGGCAACACCCGGACCACTGTCCCAGGGTGAATACGGCGCCCGGGTCGCAGTTCCGCGGATCCGCGAGCTGCTGGCCCGCCACGACATCCCCGCCACGTTCTTCATGCCGGCGGTTGTCGCCAAACTGCATCCCGACGAACCTCGCACGGTTGTCGATGAGGGACACGAGATCGGCATTCACGGATGGATTCATGAGCTCAACAGCACTCTCGACCACGCAACTGAACGCGAGCTCCAGTTCCGCGCGGCCGACACGCTCGAGGAGATCTCGGGTCGGCGTCCGGTCGGCATCCGGACCCCATCGTGGGACTTCAGCGAGAACACTCTCTCCATCATTCGCGAGATGGGACTGCTCTACGACTCGTCACTGATGGCCGACGACGAACCCTACGAACTGATCGAAGACGGTGAGTCCACCGGTGTGGTCGAGCTCCCGGTCGAGTGGATCCGCGACGACTTCGTCTACTTCAACATGAATCGGCACACCTCGGCTCGGCCCTACACGGCGCCATCAGCCGTGCTGGAGATCTTCGCCGCCGAGTTCGACGGGGCCTACCGCGAACGAGGCACGTTCATCCTGACGATGCATCCCCACGTGATCGGGCATCGTTCCCGGATCTCAATGCTCGAACAGCTCGTCGACTACATCAAGAGTCACGAGGGGGTGTGGTTCGCCACGCACGAGCAGATCGCTCGCTACTGCCTGGCCGCAGGCTGACGTTAGCGCTACTCGAAAAAGGTGTCGGCCATTCGGCCGATCAGGGGACGTGAAGTGCCGACCTGCATGGCTTCGGCTCGTTCGGCCATCCGGGGCTGAAAGGCATCGTCGGTGAAGATCCAGAAATGGTCGTTGGCGATCGCGTTGACCACGAGTTCGGCGACCTCGGCGGGTGGCTTGCGCGTAGCGAACGCCTCGAGCACGGCAGCCCGGATCGCTTCCTCTTCCTCGGTCATCTCCGGCTGTATCGCGGCGAGACCCTCGGGCAGGTTGCGGCGGGACTCGGCGATCCTCGTGGCCACGAAGCCGGGACACAGACAGCTCACGTTCACGCCCGTACCGGCAGTCTCCTCGGCGATCGTCTCCGACAGCGCCACGACTCCGAACTTCGCCACGTTGTACGGAGCGTTGCCGCCGAAGGCGAGCTGGCCACAGATCGACGCAGTGTTGATGATGTGGCCTTCCCCCTGCGCGAGCATGCCGGGTAGGAACGTCTTGCACCCATAGATGACGCCCCACAGATCGACGCCGAGCACCCACTCCCACATCTCGATCGAGGTGTCGGCAACGTCGCCGCCACCGCCGACGCCGGCGTTGTTGCACAGGACGTGGGCCGCGCCGAAGCGCTCGATCGTTGCGGCGTGCATGGCCCGGATCTGGTCGGCCTTCGAAACATCGACAGTCATCGACAGCACGCTGGCGGTCTGGCCGATGCGCTCGGCTTCGACGGCGAGTGGGCCCGCTTCCACGTCGGTCATGACGACGTTCATGCCGAGCGCGGCGAATGCTTCGGAGAACGCGAGCCCGAGCCCGCTTGCTGCGCCTGTGACCACTGCCGTCTTGCCGGAGAGTTCTTTCATCCGGTCACGATCCCACCCGAATGGGCAGCGTCACAAGTGCAGAGCTCTAACGCACACTGGGGTCTGTCCCCAGTGTGCGTTAGGGGGCGACCTGGGCCCAGGCGGCGGCTACGTCCGTGTCGCCGCCGATGACTGCGGCGGTGGGGCGGCCCCACAGGTGTAGTAGGAGGTCTTCGGCGTGGCCGGTGACTGTGGCGTCGGCGCTGTCGCCGGCGTCGGCATTGCGGGCCACCTGCAGGGTGCCGTCGAGGGAGCGGATCAGCCAGCGGTCGGTGCCGTCGGTGCGGGCCAGGAGGACCGAGCCCTCGGGATACTCGATGGGTGAGCCGTTGCCGCGAAAGCGCATGCCGACGGCCAGCACTTCGTCGATGCCGTCTGTGGCGACGTCGGCGTGGACCGGGCCGGGGGTGCCGACTGCCGACTCGGCGTCCCATCGATGCACGGCGTTCTCGTGCATCATTCGGCGCTGATAGAAACCGGCAGTGCGACGATCGGTCCAACTCCATACCGAGTCATGAGGGTCGGCAACCTTCAGCGAAACGAGGAGGGCGCCCAGCCCTTCGCGGCACCACGAGAACGGGTTGGTGGGATCGTCCGGCGCTTTGTTCGGCCACGGCTCCCGCTGACTGACGCGGTTTGCCACCCAGAACGCAACCATGTGGTGGATGCCGCTGGTGTGAATCGCCAGGTCGGTCAGATTCCAGCCCGGGCACGCCGGAACAGCGGCGTCGGGCTTGGCTTCGGCGAGGTCGATGATGCGCCGACCGTCAGCTGCCACGTGGGCAAGAGTCGCGGTCACATCCGGGGTCATGGCGGGCAACCTAGCTGTCGGCTGAGACAGTTCGGTGTTCCTCGGTGCAGGCGAAACTTCGGTTGAAAATACACCAGCCGCGTGTGGTGGTCGACCGACCGCGTTCCGCTACGGTCCGCCTACGCCCTGGGAGGGACCACTGAGTTCAACATTTGAAAACGAGGCCGACGCGTACCTTGCTGCGTTACTGGACGGGGCATCGCTGAGCGAGGCCCTCGAGGCGGGCCAGGTGGTGATTCACCACCAGGGTGTGCTGGATGCGGCGATCGAAATGATCAACGAACACGGCGCCATCGACATGAAGCGGCTGGCGGAACGATCCGGGATCAGTCGCGCCACGCTGTACCGCTACTACGCCGACCGTCGTCAGGTCGAAGGCGAAGTGGCTGCCCGCGCCCTCGAACAGATGGTACGGGAAGTCGTGCTCGTCGGAGACGATCCAGCCGACCGCTGCCAGACGGCGGCTGGATTCCTCATCGCCCATCCCGGCGAGGCCGCGGCAATCACCCGGATGGCAACAGAAGTCGGCATCGACGTGCTCGTCGCCACCGCCGAGCTGGTCGTCGGCGACGGGAACTATGCGCCCTGGATCATCGGCGTCGCTGCGATGTCTCGAGCCGCACACCGAGGCGACGAGCATGAACTGCTCGGCGCCATGGTTGCGGCCTTCGCCGCGCGGCACTAGTCATCAGCATTTCTCGTCCGATGTCAGAGCAACTCGGGATCTCGACCAGAGATCGATGAAACCGGCGACTTCGGGATGCGGCAGCGAGGTGGGCCAAATAGCGAGAAGGTCGATCGCCGGGCCATCGCTGAGCGGGACGAATCGGAGATCGGGCCGGGCGTGAACCTCTGCAGTCGACGCGGCCGAGATGCCGATGCCGCGACCGGCGGCAATGGCGACCAACCAGTCGTCGGTGGTCGAGGTGTCGGCGGCGACCTCGGGTGCGGTGCCGCTGCTCCATAGGGCAAGCGAGGTGGTACCGGACCGACTGTTGAGGACCAGCCTCTCGTCTGTCAGGTCGGCGAGTAGGAGAGAGTCCCTGTCGGCGAGGTGGTGGTCGCTGGGAACCACCACGACACGATTCTCGCGGGCCACGACCCGCAACCGGTACTCGCCCTCGCCAACTGGGCCGCGGGTGATGGCCACATCGACCTGGCCGGCGTCGAGCCCGGCAAGACGATCTTCACTGTGGCGCAGCTCGATCGGTCGACCGGGAAAGGCGGTGTCCCATGCCCGAAGGGCGCGGGCCATGGCGGCGCCAACCGACCACGACTGACCGACTCGGAGGGGAGGACTGTCACTGCTGGGGCTTTGGACCGCACGATCGAAGGCATCGATGGCCCTGGCGGCTTCGGCGTCAAAGCGACGGCCGGCGTCGGTCAACCGGAGATGGTGTGTCGACCGGGAGATCAGCTCGACCCCGACCTCGGCCTCAAGCTGCGCGAGCGTTCGCGAAAGGGCCGGCTGCGAGATGTGAAGACGTTCGGCGGCCCCGCTCACCGAGCCCGCGGAAGCGATGGCGCGGAATGCTCGCAGGTGCCGTATCTCGATGGTCATGCGTTCGAAGCATAACGACACGCAATCGGCATTTCCCTTTGTCGTGCACGGCGCAGATGATCGACAGATGAACCGTCCCGTGGCGTTCTCGCTTGGATCGATCGTTTCCGTCCAGGCGGGTAGTGCGATCGGCGCAGGCCTGCTCGACGAACTCGCCGCGCCCGCAGTCGTCTCATTGCGCCTCGGCGGGGCTGCCCTGGTTCTCCTTGTCATCCGGCGTCGATCGCTGGTGCAGCTTCGTGCGGCTGTCGGGCGCGATGTTGCGTTCCTGGGCGTTGCCCTCGCGGTGATGAACGTCAGCTTCTACGAGGCGATCGACCGTATCCCGTTGGCTTCCGCGGTGACCGTTGAACTGCTCGGCCCCCTCGGGTTGGCGCTCGGGTTGGCCCGCACTCGACGCGACCTCTCGGTCGCTCTGCTGGCGCTGACGGGAGTGGCCGCGATCGGTGGCACGATCCCCGCCGGCGAAGGCGCCGGGATCCTCTTCGCTCTGATCGCCGCGGGAGGATGGGCCGCATCGATCGTCCTGAACCGGCGGGTTGTGCTCTCGAGTGGTTCGCTCGATGGGCTGAGCATCGCTCTTCTCATCGGCGCGGCGGCAACGCTTCCCCTGGGCGCGGCGGGTGCGTCGATGCTCATCACACCGGCGACAGTGGCGATGGTGGTGGGCGTGGTGGTGCTCTCCGCGCTGGTGCCGTTGTCGCTCGACGCCCTGGGCCTGCGTTCGATGACGGCACGAACCTATGGGTTGCTGATGAGTTTGAGTCCGGTCGCTGCCGCGCTCTCGGGCTTCGTGCTGCTTGACCAGACGGTGGGCGCAGTGGCGATCGCGGGCGGTGTGCTCGTGATGGGAGCCAGTGGCGCTGGCGCATTTCGAGCGAGCGCGCAACGATGAAGACATGCCGATCGCCACATTCTCTCTGGTCGCCCTCGACTGCCCGGACTCGAAGGCGCTCGCGTCGTTCTACCAAGGCATTGTGGGCGGTGAGCTCGACACCAAGTTTGCCGATCTGTGGGTGGTGCTGCGCACCGAGGCGGGCGCGGACATCGCGTTCCAGCAAGTGGACGACTATGTGGCCCCGGACTGGCCGAGCGGTACACCCCAGCAGGCCCACCTCGACCTCGACGTCACCGACCTCGACGTCGGTGAGGCCGCGGTTCTGGCACTTGGAGCCCGCAAAACCGACACTCAGCCATCACCGGACGACTGGCGGGTCTTTCTGGACCCCGTAGGCCACCCGTTCTGCCTGGTGAAGGTCTAGTGCGGCCTACACCTGATGGTCAGCCCAACACGTGACACCGGCGGTGATCGCCGGCAGGGTACCGATGGCGCCACGCTCATCCGCCATTTCGGTACCACCGATGCCCTGCCGCTGTGGATCGCGGAGCCCGACGTAGAACTCGCTCCCAGCGTCACGAGCGCCCTTCAGGCCCGCGCCGCCGACCGGTGGTTTGGCTACGAGACTCGGCCGGGTTCGGTCATCGAGCTGTTCCGAGACTGGACGAGGGAGCGTCACGCCTGGGATTGCGCCGAGCTTGCGGTGATGGTGAGTCCGAGCGTCGGGACCTCGACAGGTGTTCTGGTCGACCTGCTGACGCGGCCGGGCGATGGCGTCATCATCCAGCCTCCCGTGTTCACCGACTTCAAGACCATCGTCTCCGAGAACGGTCGAACGGTGGTTCGAAATCCGCTGGTGTTGTCGGGTGACCAGTACAAGATGGATCTCGACGACTTGGCGTCCAAGACCGCCGATCCGGGCAACAAGCTGCTGATCCTCTGCAATCCCCACAACCCGGTCGGAAGGGTCTGGGACAACGACGAACTCGCCGCCGTCGCCGCGATCTGTGCTGAGCACGACGTCTTCGTGCTCGCCGACGAAATCCACGCCGACTTGGCGCTTCCGCCGCACCGGTTCACGCCGTTTGCCGCCGCCACAGGTGACAGCGGCGTTCGGTGGGCCGCCACCCATGGCCCCATCAAAACGTTTGGTCTCGCCGGGGTGTGCGACACGCTTCTGGTGACCGACCAACCGCAGGTCGAGGCGTCGTTCGAGACCAGGAGCTCGCAGTTCCACCTCACCCGCAACAATGTGTTCGCCATAGCGGCGTTCGAGGCTGCCTACCGCGGCGGCCGGACGTGGCTGGATGATCTCCTGGTCTTGATGGCAGCGAACGTGACCGTGCTCGCGTCGGGGCTGCCCGACGAGATCACGCTCGTCAATCCCGAGGGCACGTATCTGGCCTGGCTGGATCTGCGGGCCCTCGACATCGAGGTCGCCGAACTCGGGCCATGGCTCGCCCAGTCAGCAGGGGTCGCGGTGAGCCCGGGCCATTGGTTCGGTCGCGAAGGTGCGGGATTCGCCCGGTTGACCATTGCGACGCCGACAGAGACGATCGAACGAGTCGTCGATCAGTTGAGGTCGGCGATCCGCCGCCGCTGATCTGGTGCCCCTATGGAGCGGGTACGGGGAATCGAACCCCGGTCAACAGGTTGGAAACCTGTGGCTCTACCATTGAGCTACACCCGCGTGAAGCCACCAATGTAGCGCTCTGTGAGACGGCTACGGCAGGCTGATGTGTCAAGCGCGGGGTTCCCTGAACCAGTCTGACATCGGTACCTGAAAGCCCAGGGGCCACCGTTAGGCTTCGCAACGATGAAAAGCACTCTTGAAACCCTCGAAGACAATCGGGTGAAGCTGTCGGTTGAGGTTGATGAAGCCGAGTTCGACACCGCCCTGAACGCGGCCTTCAAGCGCATTGCGAAGGAGGTCCGGATGCCGGGCTTCCGGCCGGGCAAGGCCCCTCGCCGCCTGCTCGAGGCCCAGTTCGGCCATCAAGTCGGCCGCGACGAAGCGCTCCGCGAAGCGATGCCCGAATACTACGCCCAGGCCGTCATCGAACATGACGTCGACGTCGTCGGTCCTCCCGACATCGAGATCACCGGCGGTCAGGAGAGCGGAGCGGTGGAGTTCGACGCCGTTGTCGAGATCCGCCCGACGGTCAACGCCGGCGGTTACGACGGTCTCCGCATCGAGATCCCGAGCCCGACGCCGTCCGACGAAGAGGTCGACGAGCAACTCGAGCAGATGCGCAAGCACTACGCCGAGCTCGAGCCAGTTGAGCGTGCCGCCGCTGATGGCGACCACGTGACGATCGACATCACCGGCACGCATGGCGAAGAAGAGATCCCCGGCCTCACCACCACCGACTACGACTACGAGGTCGGTAGCGGGGCCGTGGTCGCCGAGATCGACGGCCACCTCCGGGGCGCCTCTGCCGGCGACGAGCTCGAATTCGATGCCGAGCACCCTGATCCCGATGAGGAAGCACCGATTTCATTCGCCATCTCGGTCAAGGAAGTAAAGGAAGCAGTGCTTCCCGACCTGGATGATGCGTGGGCCGCCGAGACGTCGGAATTCGAGACGGTCGCAGAGCTCCGAGCAGACATGGTTGCTCGCCTCTCGAGTATGCGTGTCTCTCAGGCACGGTCGGCCGTTCAGCAGAACACCGCCGAGGGCCTCGCTGCACTTGTGCTCGACGACATCCCCGAGGCGATGATCGACAACGAGGTCAACGCCCGCATCCAGGACATGGTGCAGCGTCTGCAACAGCAGGGCATGGACGTGGGTGCGTACCTCGAAGCGATGGGTATGACCGCTGAGTCGCTGGCCATGGAGTTCCGTGATCCGGCTGAGCAGGCCGTGCGGGTCGACCTGGCCCTGCGCAGCGTCGCCGAATCCGAGGGCCTGATCCCCGACGACGAGAAGCTCGACGAGCAGCTCGGAGAGATGGCGGGCATGAGCGGTCAGTCCGCAAACGAGCTTCGCGACCGTTTGGCCGAGGTCGGGCAGCTATCCGTTCTGCGCGCTGACCTGGGCAAACAGGCGGCGATGGAGTGGCTCACCGAAAACGTCGAGCTGATCGATGAGAATGGTGATCCGATTGATCGTGCTGAGCTGGAAATCCCGGAGGAAGATGCCGAAGGGAACAATGCTGATGGGAACAATGCCTCAGCCGACTCGGTTGATTCAGCCGACAGCAATGATTCAGCCGACAGCAATGACTCAGCCGATTCACCCGACAGCCCTGACTCCGTAGACAGCCCTGACTCCGAGGAGGAGTGATGGACATCAACCCCCGCAACTATCTGGTCCCCACAGTCGTAGAGCAGACCAACCGCGGTGAGCGGGGCTACGACCTCTACTCAAAGCTGCTCAAAGAGAACATCATCTTCGTGGGCACGCCCATCGACGACACGATCGCCAATCTGATCTGTGCCCAATTGCTGCACCTCGAGTCGGAGAACCCCGACAAGGACATCAACCTGTACATCAACTCGCCGGGCGGCGACATCAACGCTCTGTTTGCGATCTACGACACGATGTCCTACATCAAGCCCGACATCACCACGATCTGCTTCGGGCAGGCTGCTTCGGCCGCCGCCGTACTGCTCGCGGCGGGCGCCAAGGGCAAGCGTCTTGCCCTCCCGCACGCTCGCATCCTCATCCACCAGCCCTACGCCGGGGCCTCGGGCCAGGCCAGCGACATCGAGCTCATCGCCAAGGAAATCGCTCGTATGAAGACGTCGCTCGAAGAGATCCTCGCCCACCACACCGGTCAGACCGTCGAGCGGATTTCGGCCGACACCGACCGCGATTTCGTTATGACCGCGGCTGAGGCCAAAGAGTATGGGATCATCGATGAAGTCATCGATACGCGTAATCAGGTCGACAATTCCGGCCCGATAACCGCAATCGGCTGATTTTCGGTTGGCAGTCAAGACGGTCTGAGATAGGGGAGCCTGCGTGGCAAAGTTCGGGGAAGGTGGAGAGCTTCTGAAGTGCTCCTTCTGTGGGAAGTCTCAGAAGCAGGTCAAGAAGCTCATCGCTGGTCCGGGTGTCTACATCTGCGACGAGTGCATCGATCTCTGCAACGAGATCATCGAAGAAGAGCTGGCCGAGACCTCCGATGTCAGCCTGGGCGAGCTGCCCTCGCCCCGCGAGATCTATGAGTTCCTGAACGACTACATCGTCGGCCAGGACACCGCGAAGCGGATCCTTTCCGTCGCCGTCTACAACCACTACAAGCGCGTCGAGCTGGGCACCACGCTCGATGGTGACGTGGAATTGGCCAAGTCCAACATCTTGCTGATCGGCCCCACCGGCTGTGGCAAGACACTCATGGCGCAGACACTGGCCCGGATGCTCAACGTCCCCTTCGCCATCGCCGACGCCACGGCGCTCACCGAAGCCGGCTATGTCGGTGAGGATGTCGAGAACATCCTCCTCAAGCTGATCCAGGCTGCGGACTACGACGTCAAGAAGGCCGAGACCGGCATCATCTACATCGATGAGATCGACAAGGTGGCTCGCAAGAGCGAGAATCCTTCGATCACCCGAGACGTGTCCGGCGAGGGCGTACAGCAGGCTCTGCTGAAGATCCTCGAGGGCACCACGGCTGCTGTGCCACCCCAGGGTGGGCGCAAGCATCCGCATCAAGAGTTCCTCCAGATCGACACCACCAACATCTTGTTCATCTGCGGCGGTGCATTCGCCGGGATCGAGAAGATCGTCGAGAGTCGTGTCGGCACCCGTGGCGTCGGATTCGGCGCCGATGTGCGCCGTCCCGAGGACAAGAACCTCGGCGACCTGTTCGAAAGCGTCATGCCTGGCGATCTCACCAAGTTCGGCTTGATCCCAGAGTTCATCGGTCGCCTCCCCGTCGTCGGAGCCGTCCGGAATCTCGAACGTGATGCGCTGGTCGAGATCCTGACCGAGCCTCGCAACGCGCTCGCCCGCCAGTACGCCAAGATCTTCGAGTTCGAAAACGTTGAGCTCGACTTCACGCCCGATGCGCTCGACGCCATCGCGGAGGAAGCCATCAAGCGCAACACCGGTGCCCGCGGCCTGCGAGCGATTCTTGAAGAGACGCTGCTGGAGACGATGTACGACGTGCCGGGTCGCGACGACATCGCCAAGGTCATCGTCACCCGCGAGTCCGTGCTCGGCGATGACCAGCCGACGATCGTCAGCACCTCCGAAGGCCGTCGAGCGAGCTAACGGGCGTGGAATTCGACGAGGCGCTCGACCATCTCGATGCGCTGATCAACCATGAGGTGATGCCGCGGGCCGGCCAAACCGAAGGCCTTTCCTTTGCGCCTACCGCGGCGCTCATGGCTGCCCTCGGCAACCCCGAGACCGCGTATCCGGTCATCCACGTAACCGGCACCAACGGCAAGGGCAGCACTATCCGAATGGTGGAGATGCTGCTCACCGGCATGGGGTTGCGGGTAGGTACCTACACGAGCCCTCACCTCGAGTCGGTCACCGAACGGATTCGAGTCGGTGCCGAGTCGATCCCCGACGACGACTTCGGCATGGCCGTCGGCGACATCGCCCGCGTTGCCGAGGCCCACGAACTCAACCTGACCTGGTTCGAGACGGTGACAGGAGCGGCCCTTCTGCACTTCGCCAATGAAGCCGTTGACGTCGCCATCGTCGAGGTCGGATTGCTCGGGCGGTACGACGCCACCAACGTGGTCGACGCCCGCATTGCGGTCGTCACCAACGTCGGCCTCGATCACACCTCGGGCGAGGGCGACTGGCGCGCCGCCGTAGCGGGGGAGAAGGCCGGCATCATCACGCCTGAGTCGGTGTTGGTCCTCGGCGAGACCAATCCCGCGGTCGTATCGATCTTCGTTGCGGAGGGTCCGGCACGAACGGTCCAACGTGACGAGGACTTCGAAGTGGTCGAGGATCGCCTTGCCGTTGGTGGGCGGCTCGTCTCGCTTCGCACCCCGCGAGCCGGCGCCGAAGACATCCTGGTTCGTCTCCATGGTGCACATCAGGCGGAGAACGCGAGCCTGGCTCTCACCGTCGCGGAGGAGTTCTTTGACGCTCCATTGCCAGAAGACGTCATCACTGAAGCGTTTGACACGGTTGAGGTGCCGGGTCGACTGGAGATCGTCCACCGGTCGCCCTTGGTTGTGCTCGACACTGCCCACAACGTGCCGGGGGCCGAGGCGCTGGCGGAAACCGTCGCCACCGACTTCGGTGAAGGACGCCGCCGCTTCCTTGTGCTCGGGATGCTGGACGGGCGTGATCCGGTCGCGGTCTGTCATGCGCTCCAAGTCGCCGACTATCACCTCGTCGTGGCGTGTACGGCCCCGACCGCCCGGGGCCTGCCGGCCGACACGGTGCGCGATGCTGCGATCAAGGTAGGGGCCAGCGTCGATGCGATCCACGACATCGAAGCGGCGATCGATCATGCGCTGGGTCAGGCCGACGATCACGATCTGATCGTTGTTGCCGGCTCCAACACCATCGTGGGCAGAATCCGCGCCATCGCCGACGAGTTCTGACGACCCGGGTCCAATCGCCCGCACAATGGGTCATTCGACCCATCCAGAGCACCCCCACCGACGGCCGATGAGTGTGACGTGGGTACCCTCCTTTCGCGAATCACAAAGAGACGGCACGGCAACGACCGGGGCGTGACGTTGGTCGAGTATGCGCTCGTGGTCTCGCTTGTGCTGGTGGGCAGCACCGCCAGCTTCGAGCTGATGGACGAGAAGATCGAGGACCACTACGAGGAGACCGCCTCCGACGTCGGTCAGGTCGACCTCAATGAGTTCGATGTCGCCACGACCGCGATTCCGACGACGTCTGCCGCGGCAACGTCCTCGACCACCTCATCGACGACCTCGTCGACATCGAGCACCACGAGCTCGACATCGACCACGAGTTCGACCACGAGCTCGACCTCTTCGACCACGACGGTTCCCGCGTCACTGTCGATGTCGGCCGGTGATGCCAACACGAACGGCGACTTCGCCGAGAGTGGTGGAGGCTATGGCGCCGCCAACGGTGAGGGCAGCAACTGGAACGGCGCGGACGACACCAACGACTGGATCGAGTTCACGTTCACGGTCTCCTCCGCTGGGTTCTACAAGATCCAGGGGACGGTGAAAGCACCAAACGGCAACGATGACTCGTTCTATGTGCTGGTCGATGGCGAGCCCGACCCGAATGGCTACCTGTGGGATGTCGCCCGCAACACGAGCTATGGCACGGACTACATCGGCGACCGCAATGGTGACGATCCTGTCGAAGTCTGGCTCGACGTCGGCGAACACACGGTCACGTTGTACAAACGTGAAGACGGCACTTATGTCTCCGGCCTGGAGTTGGTCCCGGCGTAGCCCTGATAGGGAAGCGCAGATCGGGGAGCGCGTCGATAGCCTCGCCGCCATGGATCGCACCTTCATCATCTGCAAGCCCGACTCGGTCGAACGAGGCCTCGTCGGCGAGATTCTCAGCCGTTTCGAGGCCAAGGGCTTCGGTATCGTTGCCGCAGAGCTTCGTACCCTCGATGCCGAGACACTGGGTCGTCACTACGAAGAGCACGTTGGCAAGCCGTTCTATGACGGTCTCGTTGAGTTCATGAGCCGCGGCCCTGCCCTGGTGGCCGTGCTCGAAGGTCCGGAAGGCACCTGGGAAACCGTGCGCGAGATGATGGGCGCCACCAACCCGATGAAGTCCGCACCCGGCACGATCCGCGGCGATCTGGGCACCGAGTTCACCGAGAATCTGATCCACGGTTCCGACTCCGCCGAGTCCGCCGTTCGTGAGATCGGCATCTTCTTTCCCAGCCTCTGAGCGCACCGGCGGGATCCTTGAATTGCCACCGAGCGTGGTGCGCTGAACACGTCTCGTCTGAAGTGTTGCAATTAGGTGACCATCTGGGCCTACACTTTGTTCCGAAGCGGAGGGAGTCGGCCACGGGTCTGTCTTCAGCCGCACCCGATCTGACCTCTCGAGGCGCCCCAAATGGCTAGAGAATCATTCCTTTCGAGCTTCGGTGTGGTAGCCGGTCGCGACATGGCAGTTGATCTCGGCACCGCCAACACCCTCGTTTACGTGCGCGGCGAAGGCATCGTGCTCGATGAGCCGTCAGTGGTCGCGATCAACACCCACGACGGCAAGCCGCTCGCCGTCGGCGTCGAGGCAAAGAAGATGATCGGACGTACCCCGTCCAACATCCAGGCCATTCGTCCGCTCAAGGACGGCGTGATTGCCGACTTCGAGATCTGCGAGAAGATGTTGCGCTACTTCATCCAGAAGGTGCATCAGCGCAAGTGGGCCAAGCCCCGCATGGTCATCGCCGTGCCGTCAGGTATCACCGGCGTCGAACAGCGCGCCGTGCAGGAAGCCGCCGAGTTTGCCGGTGCCCGCAAGCCCGCCTACATCATCGAAGAGCCGATGGCCGCCGCAATCGGGGCCGGGCTTCCTGTGCAGGAACCAACCGGCAACATGATCGTCGACATCGGTGGTGGCACCACTGAGGTCGCTGTCATCTCTCTCGGTGGCGTGGTCGCCAGCCAGTCGGCTCGTGTCGGTGGAGACGAGCTCGATGAGTCGATCATCCAATACGTCAAGAAGGA
>JAJCXZ010000032.1 GCA_029263175.1 Acidimicrobiales bacterium
GCGAGACCACCTACAACGACTCCACCCAACAGTTCCCGTGGGCCAAAGGATCCGCACTCAAAGTACTCATGGCCGCCTACGGGCCGAAGGCGCTGAAACTGTGCGGGAGCGAGACCGACGGCTTCATCCTCCAGTTGGCCGACCCAGCCATCGCCGAATGGACCATCGCGGTGGTCCGCCAGGCCGCCGAGGAGGTGGGCCGCAACCCCGACGACCTCTACATCTGTGTGGCGGCCCCTGCCTATGTCGGCACCGACCTCGAACACCAGCGTGATCAGTGCCGGTGGTTCGGTGGCATGGTGGGCAACCACGTAGCCGACCTCGTGGACCGCTACGGAAGTGAGGGCGGTATCCCCCAGGCGCTCACCGACTACATCAAGGGCCGAAAGGGTTATGACTACAGCGGCCACGGCAAGGCCGGGCACGATCACACCGACTTCGTTCCTGACGAGATCATCGATCGGTTCTGCATTCTCGGCGACGAAGATGCCCACATCGCGCGGCTCAAGGAGCTCGAATCGCTCGGAGTCGACCAGTTCGCCATCTATCTGATGCACGACCAGAAGGACGAAACCCTCAACGCCTATGGCCAGCGCATCATCCCCGCGATGGCCGGGTAGGGGCGGGCGCGAACCATCGATTCTCCACTCGATCCGATCGACGATCCGCTCGTCAAGGAGCAGTTGATCACCCAGCGCGCCGGGCGCGAAGACCGCCGGGACATGCTCAAGCGGATCGGTCGCCAGATCGTCGTGTTCGGCGTGTTTGTCGTGCTGATGGGTTTCGCCTACTCGGGCTACAAGGCACTCGGTCAGTCGATCGACGACAAGCAGCACGACTGGTGGGTGGTGGGGTCGGTGCTGCCCCGCACCGACGACCTCAACATGCCGCCGATACTCGACATCCTCACCGAATTCGGTGCGCTCCAGGGCGGCACCGACAAGGTGCTCGGCCGCCTCCTGTTCGAGGAGGCGCTGTTCACTCTTCGCGAGGCTGCGCTCGGGTTTGCCATCGGGTCGGTCGTGGGTATGGCCATCGCCGTGGTGCTGGCTCGGTGGAAGCGTCTCGAGCGGGGACTGTTGCCCTATGTGATCGCCAGCCAGACCGTGCCCCTGATCGCGATCGCGCCCATCATCGTCATCTGGGGGCGCAAGAACTTCGGTTTCATGCCGTGGGAGTGGAAGGACTGGATGTCGGTGTCGATCATCGCCACGTTCCTCACGTTCTTCCCGGTAGCGGTCAACGGCCTGCGCGGGCTCCAGTCACCCAAGCCCGAAAACCTCGAGCTGATGGAGTCGTACGCGGCCAGCTGGAGCGAAACGCTCTGGCGCCTTCGCCTACCCGCGTCAGTTCCCTACCTCTTCGCGGCCCTGAAGATAGCGGCTACGGCGAGCATCGTCGGTGCGATCGTCGGCGAGATCTCCGCGGGTGTGGGCGGTGGGCTCGGGCGCCGGATCTTCCTCGAGGCCCAGCGCTACACCACCGGCCCGGAGCGTCTCTACGCGTCGGTGATCGGATCAGCCATCCTCGGTATTCTCGTGTTCCTCACCATCACCGGGGCCGAGCGCCTGGTTCTCGGGCGACAGGGCCGGGAGGCCATCACATGACCACGGTTGCGGTAGCGGTCAGCTCTTGCTCGAAGATCTTCAACCACGGCAAGAGCAACGAAGTCCATGCGCTCGATGAAATCGATCTGGCTGTCGAGGACGGCGAGTTCATCACTCTCATCGGTCCATCAGGCTGTGGCAAGAGCACACTGTTGCGGCTCATCGCCGCCCTCACCGATCCCACGGCCGGGCGGGTCGAGGTGAATGGCAAGTCGGCGGAACAGGCGAGGCTCGACCAGGACTATGGGATGGCGTTCCAGCGTGCCGGGCTCTTCGATTGGCGGACCGTCTCGAAAAACATCGAACTCCCCCTGGAGCTCATGGGTTGGAGCCGAGTCGATCGGGTGCGTCGGGCTGGGGAGATGCTCGAATTGGTGAAGTTGCCGGAGTTCGGTGGCCACCACCCCTCCGAGTTGTCGGGCGGCATGCAGCAGCGGGTGGCCATCGCGAGGTCGTTGGCGTTCAGCCCGTCCCTGCTGCTCATGGATGAACCGTTCGGTGCTCTCGACGAGATGACCCGCGAGCACATGCAGGACGAGCTCATCCGTATCTGGGCTGAGACGAACACCACCGTGGTGTTCGTCACCCACTCGATTCCCGAGGCCGCCTACCTTTCCTCGAGGGTTGTCGTGATGTCGCCGAGGCCGGGCAGGATCGCGTCGGTCATCGATGTCGATCTCGGAAACCGTGGCGACCACACCCGCGAAGATCCTGCCTTCTTCGAGAAGGTCACCGAGATTCGCGAAGCCCTGCGGGCGGTGGAGTCAACATGAACTGGGTTCGCCGGCGGCTCGGGCAATCGATGGCACCGGTCGTCGGTGGCGTGGCCATCTTGGCTGTCTGGGAGCTGGCCCTGCTCGTCACCAACCCGGATGGATTTGTGCTCCCGCCTCCGAGCGAGATCATCGGCGCGGTGTTCAACAACTGGGACGCCGTGTTCGACGCGGCCCGAAACACCGGGTTCATCATCGTCACCGGGCTCGTAGTGGGTGTGCTGCTCGCGGTGGGAGCCGCCTTGCTTGTCACCCGGTTCCGCACCGCCAACGAGATCATCACCCCTCTGGCTGTTTCGATGAACGCGGTGCCCATCATTGCTCTCGCCCCCATCTTCAACGCGTGGTTTGGCCTCCTCAGCCCGCGCTCGAATCAGGCCATCGTGGTCGTCCTGGTGTTCTTCCCGGTCTTCATCAACACGACCAAAGGCCTCACCCAGGTGGAACCGAGCCAACTCGAGCTCATGGAGTCGTACGCCGCGGGCAAGTGGAGAATCTCGCGTGAGGTGAGAATCCCCAATGCGATGCCATTCTTCTTCACTGCTCTGAAGATCTCGACCTCCCTCGCGGTGATCGCCGCGATCGTCGCGGAGTACTTTGGTGGCCGACAAGACGCCCTCGGCCCGCTCATCACCCAGTCGGCCGGACTCACCCGGTACGCAGATGCGTGGGCCGCCGTGCTGGCCGGCACCGTGATCGGCGGTATTCTCTACACCCTTGCCGGAGCGCTCGAAAGGGTCGCCATGCCGTGGCACTCGTCGGTGCGCACCGATCGACAATCGAACTAGGAAAGTCCCACTAGGAGGGAAGTCATGAAGAAGAACTCACTATGGCGAATACTGGCAATTCTGCTGGTGTTCGGCCTGGTCGCCACCGCGTGTGGTGATGATGACGACGACGTTGCTGATGCTCCCGAGGAGCTCATCGCGGTCTCATTGCAGCTCCAATGGGTGCCCCAATCCCAGTTTGCCGGCTACTACGCGGCGGTCGAGCTCGGCTTCTACGAGGATGTGGGCCTCGATGTCACCATCATCGAGGGTGGTCTCGACATCGTGCCCGCCACCGTGCTCGATTCAGGTGGCGCCGATTTCGCCATCTCGTGGGTGCCGCGTGGCCTGGTGCCCCGCGAAGAGGGCCTGAACATCACCAACATCGCCCAGGTGTTCCAACGCAGTGGCACCCTCCAGGTGTCCTTCGCCGATTCCGGGATCGACTCCGTCGACGATCTTGCCGGCAAGAACGTCGGCAACTGGGGCTTCGGCAACGAGTTCGAGCTCCTTGCCGGGTTGGCGAGCGCAGGCCTCGACGCCAACAGCGACGTCACCCTGGTCCAGCAGGACTTCAATATGTCCGCACTCATCAACGGTGACATTGATGCCTCGCAGGCGATGATCTACAACGAGTACGCTATGGTGCTCGAGACGATCAACCCCGACACCGGTGAACTCTTCCAGCCCGAGGATTTCAGCATCATCGACTGGAACGATGTGGGCACCGCGATGCTCCAGGACGCGATCTGGGCTGATGCCGATCGACTCGAGGACGATGCGGACTACCGGGCCGCCGCGGTGGCCTTCGTCGAGGCGTCGTTGCGGGGTTGGGCGCATTGCCGCGACAACCCTCAGGAGTGCACCGACATCGTGGTCGCTGTTGGTACCCCCTTCGGTGGACCGGCTCATCAGGCGTGGATGATGAACGAGATCAACGCCCTGATCTGGCCCTCCCCTGGAGGGGTTGGCCTGATGGATCAGGGTCTCTACGACCAGACGATCGAAATTGCCACAAGCCAAGGGATCCTGGCGGCGGCACCCGACGACGGAGCCTTCCGAACCGACATCGCCGAAGAAGCGATAGCGAACCTCGAGGCCCAGGGCATCGACGTCAAGGGTTCCGGCTTCGCCAAGGGTGTTGTGGAAGTAGCCGAGGGCGGCGAATAGCCCCGATTCCCTGAACGAATGCGGCGGGGGACCTTCCCCGCCGCATTCTTGGGAGCGGCGGGGTGTCGTGACGTCTATGGTCCCGGGATGCGCTTCGAGGACACCGTCACCACAGTGGATGAACTTCGAGCCGTGATCGCACCGCCGAGCGATCTGGTGACCGCCAAGGAGGTCGCCCAGTTCGACGACTACTGCCGCGATTTCATCGCTCGTTCGCCCTTTGTGCTCATCGCATCAACCGATGGCCAAGGCTCGATCGACATCTCCCCGAAGGGGGATCCCCCCGGATTCGTGCAGGTTCTCGACGCGACGACCCTCGCCATCCCTGACCGTCCCGGTAATCATCGCGCCGACACCTTCGTCAACGTGGTGCAGCATCCTCATGTGGGGTTGATCTTCCTGATTCCGGGAACCAAGAACACGCTGAGGGTTCGCGGCAAGGCAACGATCGTTCGCGACCTCGCACTCCGAGAGTCGATGGCCATGAAGGGTCGGGTCCCGGAGTTGGCGCTCGTGGTCGAGTTGACGACCGCCTACTTCCACTGCGCGAAGTGCATCATCCGGTCCGAGCTGTGGGCGGGGGACAATGCCACCACGGCGCCGGCCGATGAGGTGCTCTTGGCCGAGACGATGGTGAAGCACGGCGAACTCGCCATCTCTGTCGACGAGATGCAAGAGATCATCCTCAACGACGAGAATCAACGGCTCTACTGACCGATGCCGCGGCGAGATCGCGATATATTGCCGTTCCGGCGACCACGGTGGAGGCAATCAAGATGACGAAATCGAGGATGTTGATGTGGGCTGCGGCTTTGACGGCATCGGCGTTGCTGCTTGCCGGGTGCGGCGGTGACGACGACGGCAACACCGAAGCGGGTTCAGATGGTGGTTCGACTTCGAGCGACGCGGCCTCCTCTGGAGGTGACGACTCGAGCAGCTCGACCGGCGCAAGCGGAGGTGGAGTGATCAACCTCGGTGGCGAGGAGATCGCTATCGAGCGACTGCTGTGCTACTTCGAGGAGCAGCCGCGGGCCGGGCTCGGCGGCGTGTTCACGCATACTGCGCAAGGCCAAGGGGTCAACGCCGCCGGCGACGCAGTTCTTGTCGACTTCAGTCGAGCGGTGGCCGAGGACGGCACAGTCGAGTTCGATCTCACGGTCGACGTTGGCGATTTCCGCTCAGCCGACTTCGTCGGTTACCGAGGTAGCGGCGACGAGATCATCTTCGGGGACAACTCCGCCTCGGTCAACACTGCTCTGGTCAACTTCGATGACTTCGACGCCGCTCCGGTCAACCTGTCGTTCGATCTCGCCTGCGGCTGACATCCAGCTGACTGCGCACAGCCGACCAGGGGGCCGACACGATGTCAGTTGACGGTGAAGACGCTGCCACCGACCCGATTCATTCGAGCCTGTCCCAGCTCGAGGAATCGGACTTCGAGCGTTTCGATCCGCCGGCGGATGTCTGGGAACGGATCGAGGCGTCGATAGCAGGCGACCCGGTCACCTCACCGAAGGAGCCGCCGTCCCGGATGATCCCGGCGAGCACGATCGTCGAGTACTGGATCGATGCCAATGACAACGTGGCCGATGTTGGTCAGAGCTGGGCCGATTTCGCCCGTGACAACGACGCCCCCGAGCTGGTTGTCCCGGCTTCAGACCGAGCCCTCTGGACCTATTTCGAGAGCGATGAGATCCGTGATCTGTGGCGGCTCCTCGTCGAGCGCGTTCGGGCGCTGCAGACGGGAGTTGAGGTGCCGCTCCGATGCGACGCCCCGGATGCTCGTCGGTGGTTCGACATGACGATTACGCCGGAGCGCAACGGCGGGGTCCACTTCCGGTGCGTTCTGGTCTTTGAGGAGACCCGGCCGACCGTGTCGCTGCTGGATATACAGTCGGAACGCGACAACGGGGTTCGCCCCGTTCCGCTGTGCAGTTGGTGCGCTCGAGGTCAGCATGGCCCCCGCTGGCTCGAAGTCGAAGCACTCGTTCGAGTCACGCGTCTGCTCGAGCGGGCGGTGATGCCCCCGATTTCCCACGGAATCTGCACATCGTGCCGTGACCAGATGTCGGCGGAGCTACTCGTTCCCGGCGCGGTCGGCGAATCTACGGTCGACCCATCGAATCCGTGAACCGGTGTAGGTATGTCTCGAGACGCTCCCATCAGGGAGCGAGCCTCGACCGAGGCACGACCGCCGACGGTGCTAGTTGAACACGCACTCCACGAGCCCGAGCTCGACGGCGCGAGCGTTCAGGTCCTCGAATGGCGACCCGGCTGCGAGCTGGGTTCGGGCGGCCTCTCCTGACTCGGACGCGCCGACGAGCAGCGCCCACTCGCTCTCGAATCGCTGGTCGATGTCGTCCCAGAGAGCAACGATGTCCTCGGAGTCGCTGGGTCGCGGCAACGAGCGCAGATCTTTCAGCATGGCATTCGGAATGCCCCGCAGGTCCGGCTCGAGGTCGACAAACAGCGCGTAGAGTCCCATCAGCTCCTCGTCATTCGGATCCTCGCCGATTTGTGGCAGGTAGGAGACGAACACTGGATCGATCAGGGCATCCATCCGTCGGGTGGCGTCGGCGCAGAGAGCGTTCGCCTCGGCCACGTGCTCCTCGAGGCTGATGCTGGAGTCTCCGCAGGCAGTCGTCATGAGACATCCGCTGAGCAGCAACGCAATGCGAAACGGCCAACTCATACGACACAGCCTTGGGTTGCGGACTCGTGGCACGGCGTTCTTCTCCTTGGACGGCTACGTAAGGAGACGTTCGGGAGGCACCCGACGGGTGACAATTGCGTTCGAATAACGAGAGTGGTCAGGTTGCGAGGAGCGCAGCGACGAATGCATCCGGCTGCTCCATCGGCGGGTCGTCTGCGGCGTCGTCGATCACGTGGAGCGGCCAGCCGAACCGCGCACTGGCGGCTTCGGCAACGCGCAGGCGGTTGGCGCGGTCGCCTCGGCCCCACACCAACTCGGTTGGTGTGGAGATCGATTCGAGGTCGGCCACCGGGATCGGTGGCACTCCCAGCTCACTCATGAAGGTCTTCATGGCGGCCTTGACGCCCGGGTCCTTGGCCCGATCGACCGAATATTGGCGCAGCGCGATCCACTTCTCGCCCAGCGCGTGTTCGACCGTGGCGGCATTCGCGAGGCATTGGCCCATGAACCGTCGATGCGACCGTTCGCCTGGTCGGGCCATGAAGCCGAGCAGCCCCAACGCGAATCGTGGGTGGGGTCGGAACTTCGCGAGTCCCAGCGAGTCGACGAGCACCAGTCGACCGAGTTTGCCTGGTCGGCTGACGGCGTAGCGGGCGGCGACCGAGCCACCGAGGATGTGGCCCACCACAGTGGGACGGTCGTCGCATCGCTGGTCGATCAGTGCATCGAGCCACGCGAAGATCCGGTCGCCATCGAGCCCGTCGGAATGGGTGCCCGACTGGCCGTGGCCGGGGAAGTCGGGAGCGATGACGCTATGGGTTCGGGACAGCGCACGGAGGATTCGGATCCAGCGTTCCTTGAATTCGCCGGGGCCGTGAAGGAGCACAAATGGGGGGCCGTCTCCCGTCTCGAGGATCGCGGTTCGAATGCCGGCGAGATCGACGGTCTGTTCGGTGACCTCGAGTCCCTCGAGGAGTTGCCGGCGGGCGCTTTCGCCAGTGTTGACGTGCTGTGGCGTGGATCGGCTCATGATCGAACTCCGGTTGCGAGGACCATTGGTTGGTCGATCGGGGTTCGCCCGTTGCGGACATAGGGCGCCCAGGTCTGGGTCACTTGAGCCTCCATTGCATCCTTGGCCGCTTCGGGGGCGTCGGCGACAAACGGGCCCATGGGTGTGAGGTTGATGTACTGCCAGAGAAAGTCTGCTGGTGCCGGGAGATCGAACGTGGCCGTGTAGATCCTCGTGGTCGGGTCGTCGAAGCCTGCGTCTTTGAGCAGCGGGCCGTGTGTTTCGGGGTCGTGCATCGAGAAGACCATGCGCACAAAGCCGGCGAGGTCGGGGCTGATGTGATCGACGATCGCCTGCTCCATGAGCTCGAACGTGGGTTGAATCGGCCCGGGCGTGGTGATCAGAACCCTGCCTCCAGGGGCCAGGACCCGGTGCATCTCCCGAAGCGCGGCCGGTCGATCCTCGATGAACATGAGGGTCATCTGACACAGGACAACGTCGAAGCTGCGGTCGGGGAACGGGAGGGTCGTGGCGTCGTTTTGATGCCAGTCGATACGTGCTCCTGGCGCGACGGGCAGGGCCGAGGCCACCGCGATCATGTCGGGGGAGAGGTCGAGTCCGGCGACCGATCCGCCTTCGCCGACCGACTCGGCTGCTTGGCGGGCGATCAGTCCGGTGCCGCAGCCAACATCGAGCACGCGCTGCCCAGGCTGGAGGTCGGCGGTGCGCAGCAGCTCGGCCGAAACCGGGCTGGCGATGGCCGGGACGAAGTGGCGTTCGTAGTTCTCGGCGCCGTTACCGGTGAGTTGGCGGTAGGTGACCGCCCGATCGTTGCGGTGGACGTTCACGGCCGGACCATCGGTGCTTCCGCCGCGTGCTGCGCGCGGTGCTCTTCGTCCCATCCCCCGTTGCAGTACGTGGTGACGGCGGAGATCCGCCCGTCGTCGACCTCGCACAAGTGGATTCGACGAGCCACCTTGTCGCCGGCGGCAGTGTGCTCTTCAGCGATCGAGCGCAGCTGTTCGGTGAACGCGTCGCCGGGTCCTTCGAATTGGAATCGCCACATGGGTGGGAGGAGGTCGAAGAACGAGTCGGATGCGAACAGGTGCGGTGGGGCTTCGAAATCGGTGAAGCACCGGTTGAACTCGGCGCTCAATCGGGTGGCGAGCTCCGGGGCGATGGTGGTTGTGGATGTGACCACAGGTCATTCCTCCGTGTCGTAGGGCGGTGAGATGCACCGTCAGGGTCACCGTAGGAACCGCACCGCCCTTGCCGCATCGCCCGGATGCCCCATCTCCGGTCATGACCACCGATGGGGCAGATGCACCATCACCGGCGTGTCAACTCGTCAGAGCAGATGGTGTTCGTAGGCGTAGGCGGTGGCAGCAGCGCGGCTGGACACGGCCAGCTTGGAGAAGATGTTCTCGAGATGTCGACCAACCGTGTGTTGGCTGATGGTGAGCGTGGCCGCGATCTCGCGGTTTGTCTGGCCCGACGCAACATGGGTCAGAATCTCGAGTTCCCGATTCGATAGCCCGCTTCGCTCGTTGTCCGAGGCCGCCTGTCCGGGGAGCGCCTGGAGCGACCGCAGGTGGTCGAGGTCGGGTTGCGCGCCGAGCGCGTCGAACGCAACGCGAGCATTCTCGAACTCGAGGCCGGCAGAGGTCCGATCGCCGAGAGAGACGTAGCTCAACCCGAGCAGCACCGATGCCCGCGCCGCCTCGTAGGGCATGTGCAATCGAGTCCAGGCCGAGCGAGCAGAGCGCAGACACGACAGAGAAGTCGATGGGTCTCCCTCGCTCAGTATGACGGCACCGATCGCCTGGTCAGCCATCGCCCGCAGCACGTCTGAAGGGGATCCGGCCGAGATCTCGACGAGTTCGTCAGCTGCGCCGCGTGCTGCAGCAAGGTCGTCGGCATCGCAGTAGATCTCGACAGCGGCGGCGAGCAGACTTGGTCGCCGCATGCGTTGGGTCGTTTCCTGCAATGCGCTGCGGATGCCGGCTGTAGCTGCCTCGACATCACCTCGGACGAGCGCGAGCAGTGCCAGGCCAGGCATTGTTTCCTGCCCGCTTGCGCTTGCCTGAGCGTATGCCGCCGCCGCGTCGTCGACGGACCCGGCGAGTCGATGGAGCTCCGCCACCTGGTAGTGCGCAAGCCCGAGAGCCGGATGAGGCGGGTCGGTCAGCCGGCGGCAGGCGGCATCCACCGCCGTGACCGCTTGATGCCAGTCACCCTCGGCTTGCAGCAGCTGCGACCGATGCACCAGACACTGCCCACGGTAGGGGACGAGCTCGGGTTGGCCTTCGCACCAGGCGTACAGCACATCCGTCCACTCAGCAGCGCGTCGAAGATCGAAGATCTGCATGCACTCCAAGATGACCGCGCAGTACACCACACCGGAGGCAATCGGGCCGACCTCGCCTCTTGACACCGCGAGCATCACGTCATCAAACCGCGCGGTCCCCGCCATGGGCTCACCCAAGGCAATCAGGGCCTGACCCTCACCGAGTCCGGCGAACGCGCCGAGGTCGGCATCGCCGAACTCATTGGCGATCTGGGCCGCTGTCATGGCGAACTTCCTGGCTGCTGTTGCGTCGCCGGATTCGAGAGCGCCAAGCAACGCGGGAATCAGCACATAGCCACGGGCGCTGCAGTCGAGGTCATCACCGATGATGGCTTCGGTCCGCCCCAGCCATCCCCCCGCCTGTCCCATCTGCCCGCGCATCATCAAACAAAACGCCAGCCAGAACGAACAACGAGCTGCGTCAGATCTGTTCCCGGTGTCGACATGTCGAAGATGCGCCGCTTCCCACGCCGCCGCGCAGCCGTCGTCGTCACCGATCAAATACGACGACACCGCCAACTGCTCCAGTTCCCGTGGGCCGAGAGCCTCCTTCGGGCGGTCAACCAGCTCGCGATACATGGACGCCCAGAGCTCAGTGTCGTCGGAGTTCGTAGCCATCGCATCCCAGTCTGCAAGGTGGCGGCCCCGGCTGCCAGCAGATGCGGACGATCGTCTGCATTCGTCTACTGAGGCCACCAGTTGATGAGGCGTGTCCGGCGGAACAGGATTACTGCGACGCCGGCGGCCAGGACGCCGGCGATGCCATGGAGCAGGAGATGGAAGCGTTGAGCGATCTCTGCGACGTGCTCTGCCTAGCTTGACGCAGAGCGCCTCAGCCGGGTGGGGCGAAGAACTCCAAAGCCAGATTGTCCGGGTCCCGGAACGACAAGCCGGAGCCGTACGACGCGTCGACGATGCCTCCGTGCTCGACACCAAGCCCGTCGAGATGTGCCTGCCAAACCTCGAGTTCGGAGCGAGTGGCACATCCGAACGAAACGTGATCGAGGCCGACGCGATGCTCATCGAAGCCGACTCCGTCGTCCGCTTCAGCGAACTGATGCAGTCCGAGAAGCGTCCCGCCGATCAGCCAGACGACGTGACGGAATGGCCCGGTGTCTTCATCGATGACGGGATCGCCACCAAAGAGTTGTTGATACCAGGGAACACTTCGCCCAAGGTCGCTGACCGTGAGCGCAGCATGGTGGATACCCGGAAATTCAGGCACGAGGCCCCCCTGTCGGGCGACAGAGCACCCAAGCAAACTGACGTTAACACATGCGTCTCGCGGGGCAACCGGGTCAGTGGTGGGTCAGGGCACCAACGACCTGCTCGATGTCGTCCTCGTGGTTGTAGAAGTGGATCGCCAGTCTCAGGTTGCCGTCGCGCGCCGAGCAGATGATGCCTTGCTGCTTCAGTCGCGCCAGGAGTCCTGCTGGCTCGGTTTCGCCCAGGTGTACCGACACGATCGTGCTGCGATTGGCTGCCGGTAGATCGACTGGTTCGTGGCCGGCTTCGGACAACGTCGCACGAAGGAGATCGGACAGTTCGCGATTTCGGGTGTAGATGGTGCCGGCGCCGAACGTGTCGAAGACCGAGAGGGCGGCTTCGTTGCCGATCGCGGCGAGCCAGCTGATGGAGTTGTCGAATCTCGAGGCGGTGGGGGACAGGTTCATGGCTGGTCCGAAGAAGCTTTCGAACGGTACGGCTCCGGCTTTCCAGCCCGCATTGATTGGGGTGAACCGGTCCTGGGTTTCAGGAGAGAGGTAGCAGTAACCGGTACCTCGGCCGGCGTTGAGGAGGAACTTGTGGTCCGACGTGGCCAAGATGTCGATGTGCGAGAGGTCGTCGGCAACAGGCAGGGCGCCGACCATTTGGGCGCCATCGACAAACACGAGTGCACCGGCTGAGTGGGCGAGCTCGCTGATGGCGGGAATGTCGGATCGGTGCCCGGTCGCGGTTTGTACGCCACTGAATGCAACCAGCTGCGTCCCGGCGTCGACATGTCGAGCGATGTCGCCTGGTTCGAGTCCGCCATTGCGGAATGGGACCTGTCGGATTTCGTAGCCCTTCTTGGAGAGCAGACGCCATGGAAAATTGTTGGAGCTGTATTCCCGTTCGCCGATCACAACGTTTTGCCCGGTGCCTGCAGCACCGAACTGCGCTGCAACCAGGCCCGCAGCGGCCGACACCGACGCGATGAGGGCAACGTCGGCGCGGTCAGCGCCGAGAAGGCCGGCCACCGATGTTCTTGCGTTCTCCGCGGCTTGCTCGCCACGGACGTAGTCGAAGCCGGATTCGGCCCAATCGTCGATGCATGAATGGTACGTAGACGCCAGCCGACGGCTGGCCAGGCCGACCGCAGCGGTATTGAAGTAGGTCAATCGATCGGTGGCGGGAAACAGCTTTCGAGCTTCCGCGAGATCGGCGTTGCGCTCTTGATCGTCGCTGTTGGTCACCGGCGCACTCTACGGGCCAGCCGGCCTTGGATCGCCATCGGTGACGCTTGCTGAGCGAGCTCGGCGAGCGTTGCTCTGAGCAGACCATGGGCGCACGGCGCTGGGTGGGCCGGTCGCATCGTCGACCAGCCAGATACGCTGTGAGGTCAGAAGATCTCCGTCGTGAAGACGTGAGCATGGACTCCAGTGAGCAGGAAACGACGGGGCCGGATCATGAAATTGATGTCGAAGGCGAAGCTAGCCGCATTTCTGAGCACGATCGGTGGTGCGTTCTACTTCTGGCGGCGCCCTGCGAGGACCACCGAGATCACTGTCCGACGCCGGCCCGCAACAGAGCAGAAGAAAGCCGACATCTGAGCGCATCGGCCATTGCTTCCGCCCCGAACTTAGGCGGATGTGGCGAGCCTGGTTGCGAAGAGGTAGGCCCGGTCGGTCTGGGCTTCGACTGAATCGGGATACGGTCCCCGTTGGATGGTCTCGACTGCCGTCAGGCCGGCCGCGTCGAGCCGAGACTGCACGTCTTCGGGGCGAGAGAAATGGAAGTCCAGCCGGATTTGTTCACCAAGGAATTCCTCGACGCGCTTCACTCCCTCGCCGACGTGAAAGCTCACCAGGAGCCAGCCCCCTGGCCGGAGCACACGACACATCTCGGCGAACGCAGCAGCGTGGTCAGCAGGCCTCAGGTTCACAATCGAATAGAACGACACGACCCCGCCGAAGGCGCCCGCAGCGACACCCGAGAGGTCGCACATGTCCCCGACCTCGAACGGGATATCGGGATTCAGCGCCGAGGCCTGGTGCACCATCTCCGAGGAGAGGTCGATCCCACAGGCTTGGCAACCGAGGGAATGCACGTATGCGGCGACCTGGCCCGGGCCGCAGCCCAGGTCACAGATCGGGCCGATCGGCCCGGCGCGCTCGACGAACCACTCGAGGATCTTGCGATCGAACGGCTTGTCGTCCAGTTCGCGGCCGAAACGGTCGGCATAGGCCATCGCCACCTCGTCCCAGCCGAACAGATGCTCCACGATCCCAGTCTTGCACCAACCCACCAGCCCGACACAAGGACGGCCCAACCAAGGGTTGGCTAGATGGTCGTGCTGAGACCGGATCGAGCGATGGTTTCCCACTGTTCGGGGTCGTGGCCGAAGATGAGGGCGGCACCATCAGCGCGCTCGCGTGCCATGCGGCGCACCGCTGCGAGCTGGCGCCCTCGGTTGACCCCGAATGGGGGCAGGTGCTCCTCGAGAAGGGTCCGGCGTAGATAGCAACAGTCACCGCAGATGACGAAGGTTCCAGCCGCGGTTCGCACCCGGACGGACTGGTGGCCGGCGGTGTGGCCGTCGGTGAGGAGACAGGTGATGGTGCCATCGCCGAACAGGTCGTGGTCGCCTTCGACCACCATGCGATCGTGGCCGTGGGCGACGTCGTCAGGGTTGTAGGCACCGGCAGCTACCAGCACCTCGTCGTTTCGGGCCGTCCATTCCGCGGCCTGGACGACGATTCGCGCGTTGGGAAGCTCGACGAGGCCACCAACGTGGTCGAAGTGGAGGTGGGTGACGATGACGTGGCGGATCTCCGCGGGGTCGAAGCCGGCAGACGCGAACTGTGCGCCCACGGTTCCGGTTCCGTCGGCAGGCAGCTCCACCCGGAACGGCCCATCCAGGGGCCCGAGCCGATCCGAGCCGGTTGAAAGGTCTGGGTGAAGGCCGGCATCGACAGCGACGAGTCCGCGCGGATGTTCGATTACGAAGACCGGCACCGGGTACCTCAGCATGCCGACCTCACCCTCGAGGAACCCACCCAGGGCCGACTCCATCATGCCTGTCGACATCATGTGCAGGCGGACCACGCTCGACATCGGCTCACCATAGGAGATGCGCTATCCGACCGCCCGAGGAGAGCCCCGTGCGGTCGAGTACCGGACCGAAGCCACGCAACGCGTCTCATCGCGCGACCATGGGGGAGTGACATTCTATGAACCCGATGCTGGTGCGGAGCGCATTGCGGCCGCGTATGACCAGCGGTTGGTCCCATGGTTGTTCGAGCATTGGGCGGACCGGCTGGTGACCGCCGCTGGGCCCGGGCCTGCGGCGCAGGCCTTGGATTTGGCCTGTGGGACCGGTCTGTTGGTCCGGGAGCTGCTGGGCCGTCTCGGCGACGAAGCCCACGTTCATGGCGTCGATGCCGACCAATCGATGCTCGCCTACGCCGCCGGCCGAAGCACCGACAACAGGGTGTCATGGCACCTCGCGGATGCGACACGGATCCCCATCGACGCCTCGACCCTCGATCTCGTGGTCTGCAACCAGGGATTGCAGTTCTTCCCCGACCCCGCGGCAGTGCTCGCCGAGATCTCCCGCGTACTACGGCCCCGCGGGCGCCTCGCGCTGGCGGTCTGGGGCCATCTCGATCACAACCCCTGGCCGAAAGCGATGAGCGTCGCCCTGGGGGTCGAGCTCGGCGACGACGCCCGTCGGGGGAGCGAGAGTATCTGCGGCCTCGGCGATCCCGAACAAGTAGATGGACTCATTACCAGCGCAGGCTTTGATGATGTCGAGGCAGTCGAGGTCCAGCTGACGGCCACGCACCCCGATGTTCGTGAAGCGATCGACGGCCAACTCGCCGCCCTACCCTCGGCCGGAGCCATCGACGCCCTTGGGCAACCGAGACGAAACCGGATCATCGACGCCATGGCCCACAGCTTGGGCGAATGGACTGACGTCGACGGTGGCCTCGCACTGCCCAGCTCCTGCGTGCTGGCCACCGCAACGTCACCAGCGTGACGTTGCCCGCTGCTGGAGGGCGGCCATCGGGGTGACCTACCCCCGGCCACGACCACTCATCGTTGTAGCTGTCACAACGATCATTGCAGCCCCGGGTTCCGGTCAGGTCGAAGCTGAACCTGATGGCGACGTCCATCGACGACGTGCTCCGCCGCTTGATGGTGTTGCGGTCGACAGCCGTGCACCACTGGGGCAGGCTCGGTGGAGGGGAAGCATTCTCGAAGGGAGATCTCATGCGGGCGTTTCAGAATCTGGCCGAGATCGGGGACACGTTGCTCATCGGCGGGCATGAAGGCGGATGACCGGCCGGTCGAATTTCGTTTCTCGCGATGGGGCCGGCTACGAACGCCAAATGGGTCGTTGGAGCCAACGACTCGCTCCTCTCTTCGCTGACTTCGCGGGTGTGGGTGGAGATGAGCGGGTCCTGGACATGGGCTGCGGAACCGGGAGTCTGGCCGCCGAGGTCGGGCGGCGGGATCCTGAAACATTCGTTGTCGGCCTGGATTACTCCGTGGCCTATGCGAACTATGCGAGCCAGCACGTAGGCGGTCGGTGCCGGTTTCTCGTTGCCGACGGCGCGGTGCTGCCCTTTGCTGATGGATTGTTCAACAGGTGCTTCTCGCAGCTGGTGTTGCATTTCGTTCCAGATCCAAGGTTGGCGATCGGCGAATTGCGTCGGGTGACCTGCCCTGGTGGCGTGGTGGCGGCGACGGTGTGGGATGCCGGGGGAGGGGTGACGGTGAACCGGTTGTTCTGTGACACCGCTGCCGCTGTTGATCCAAGGGGAGAAGCGTTCAGGCAGCGCATCTTCGGTCGATCGATCACCCACGCCGGAGCGCTTGCCCGATTGTGGGAGGATTCAGGCTTCGTCGATGTCGAAGAAGCGACCCTGACGATCCGGATGGACTTCGAGTCCTTCGGCGACTACTGGGAGCCTTACGTCGGCGGGGACGGGCCCTACGCGGCGTTCGTGGCCACGCTCGACGACACCGCTCGCACGACGCTGACCGAGGCGGTGCGCCGGGCCTTCCTGGCCGGTATGGCCGATGGACCGCGTTCCTTCACGGCGAGTGCATGGGCGGTGAGAGGACAGGTGCCCGTTGCACCCGGTGCACTGGCAGCCCTCGCCCAGCCCGTCGAGTACAGGATCGAGGAAGCCGGCCCGAGCAGCGGAGCAACGAATCGCCCGTAATTGCATTCCTTATGAGGAATATATAGAGTCTTGTGATGATCGGTGCGGATCTTGTTCTCGATGCGGTGGGCGAACCGAACCGGCGCCGTCTTCTCGAGTTGCTGCACCAACAGCACGAAACCACGGTGTCTGAGCTTGTACGCGCGTCGGGTCTCAACCAACCGCAGGTTTCCAAGCACTTGAAGGTTCTCGCGAGCGCGAGGCTGGTCTCTGTTCGTGTTGAGGGTCGACACCGTCACTACCGCCTCGACGGCATCGGTCTGCAGGCGGCGCACGAGTGGTTTGGCTCCTTTGACGACGTCTGGCATGCCCGCTTGGACGCACTGGACGCACTCGTCTCCACCGATCCTGAATCCCCACCTACCTGAGGAGCATTGCCCATGACCGATCCCACCCTCCAATCGGACCTGTCGACCCTCGTTGCCAGGCGCGGATCGGCTCGAATGGAGCTGAGCGACGACGGCCTGTCGTACCGGTGCGTCAGGGTCTTCGGGGCCCCACCCGACCGCGTCTTCCGGGCATTCACCGATCCCGCCGACCTCCGCATCTGGTTTCCGTCAGGCGCTCCGGGCGGCTCGGAGTTGACCGTATGCGAGTCCGACCCTGTCGAGGGTGGCCGCTACCACTATGCGATGGCGATCCCCGAATACGGACAAGTGGCCTGGCACGGCACTTACACCCGCGTCGATCGACCAGATCGTCTCGACGCGGACGAGTGGTTCGTGATGGGCGAAGCAGATCCGACGGGGCCTCCGACCGCCCAGGCACTGACGTTCCAAGCGGTCGGCGATGGGTTCACGATGATGACGATGCAGGTCAACTTGGCTCATCCCGAAGATCCCGAGACGTTCATGGAGCAGTCTGCTGCCGGTCTCACTACGTCGCTGAACACGATGGACGAACTCGTGTCGAGCTGACCGCTGGTCCATCAGTTGTGGGTTTGGGGCTCCCATGGACCCCCGAACCGTTGGGGGCCCACTGCGCGACAGAACCAGTGAAGAGCGAGATCGGAGCTGGAAATGAAGACGTTGCGTGCACATTGGATGACTGCCTTGACAGTGGTCGGAACGGGGTTCTTGGCTGTGGTGGGTGTGGCGTTCCTCGCCGGAGCGGGAGAGGGTGACCGGGCCGAGTTCGTCGCGTTGGGGATCGGCAACCTGGTCGCCGCTGCGGCACTCATGGTTGGGATGTGGGGCATGCGGTCGGGGCGAGTCAGCCACCGCGCGTCCAACATATTGCTGGTGGTTGGTCTGATAGGCGTCGGGCTCTACTGGTGGATGCTCGTGCCCGCCTTGGTGGCGCTGGTGCTGTTGTATGCCGGCGTGATCCGCGGCGGGCTGCGCCACGAACTGGCGAGGGCTGCGTGAAGTCGATTGCGGCGCGACAGTGTGAGTGATGGGACTCGCGTCGGCGTCGGACGAGGAGCTGATTGCTGCGGTGCGGCAGCTCGATCGGGGCGCGCTCCGAGTGTTGCACGAGCGGCATTCGCCGTGGCTGCGAGCGCGGCTTTCGCGACGGTGTGGGGATGGAGATCTGGTGGCCGAAGCGATCCAGGACACATGGATGGCGGTGTGGCGCTCACCTCATTGGAACGGCAGTGGGGAGGTTGGCGCCTGGCTGTGGGGTATTGCGATCCGCCGCCTGATCGGGGTACAGCGCCGGCGAAACCGGTGGGCACCTCCGACCATTCGGTCCCACGACGAGATGGTCGTCTCGGCCGAGGACCGGGTGATGTTGGGGGTGGAGCATGGCGACCTGGCCGGCGCGCTGGCATCGCTGTCACCGGAGCTACGCGCGGTGGTTCAGGCCACGGTTCTCGACGGCCTCACGACAAAGGAAGCTGCCCATCTGCTGGGCATTCCGCGCGGGACGGTGAAGAGCCGCATGTCTCGGGCCCGAGTTGAGTTGAGAGGAGCATTGGCGTGAGCGAATGGCACGTCTCAGATGACATGTTGTTGAGGTTCTCGGCGAACTCGGGAGAGATCGACGAGGTGACAGCGGCGTCGATCGAGCAGCACCTGACCGCGTGCGGCACTTGCCAGTCGAGCCTTGCCGAGGTGAGCCGTGGGCCGGAGCTGGACGCGATCTGGGCTGAAGTCGAGGATCGCGTCGACCGGGCCGGAATCGGTTCCACCGAGCGGTTGCTGCGCCGCCTTGGAGTGGAGTCCGGGCCAGCGCGGCTGATCGCGGCAACTCCGGCGTTGCGGGTAGGTGCGCTGAGCGCGGTTGGTCTGGTTGTCGCCGCGGTGGTACTGATCAGCCGGGCGACCGAGGTCGGCGAGGCATTCCTGGTGTTGGCACCGGTGGTGCCGACAGCGCTGGTGGCGTTGAGCTTCGCGCCGGGCGTCGACCCGGCGGGGGAGTGCGGGCTGGCGACGCCGTTGTTCGGGTTCGGGCTGGTGATGCGCAGGGCCGCGGCGGTGGAGGTCCTGGCGCTGTTGGTTCTTGCCGTCGGGTCGCTGTTCATTCCCATCGACGGGCTCAGAGTGTTGGGCTGGCTCTTGCCGGCGTTGGCGATGTCACTCGGAACGTTGGCAGGGAGCGTGCGGTGGTCGGCGCCGCAAGCTGCGGCTGGTTTGACCACGGGCTGGGCCGCGTTGCTGGTGCTGGCCTATGTCGCAGAAACGGGCCGTGATCTGACGGAGTCGGTGGTCTTCGACCCGTCGGGCCAGTTCGTGTTCGGGCTCATCGCTTCTGGTGCATGTGTGGTGATGGTGCTGAATCGACAGGTTGTTCTCCAGGAGGTTCGCCGATGACGACGACGATCTCGATCCAGGGTGTCACGAAGCGGTTCGGCTCGACCACTGCCGTTGACGGGGTCGATTTGCAGTTGGAGCCCGGGGTGACGGGTCTGCTCGGCCCGAACGGAGCGGGTAAGTCGACGCTGATGCGGATGCTGGCAACAGTTGCGGCCCCTGACAAGGGTGAGATCTCGATCTTCGGACATGATCCCGCGGCGCCCAACGGACGACTCGAGATCCGACGCCGCCTCGGCTACCAACCCCAGGAGCCAGGCTTTCATCAGCACTTCAGCTGCTTCCAATTCGTGGACTACGTGGCCATCTTGAAAGAGTGGACCGACCGGCGGGTACGCCACGACGAGGTGCGCCGCGTGCTCGGCCTGGTCGGGCTCAGCGACGTGTCGAGCCGGCGGATCAGCCGGCTCTCGGGCGGGATGAAGAGACGTCTGGCGATCGCCCAGGTCTTGATCGGCGCGCCGGAGCTCTTGATCCTCGACGAGCCGACTGCCGGGCTCGATCCCGAGCAACGGCTCCGCTTTCGGGAAGTACTCGGATCGGCCGCTCCCGGGGCAACGGTGCTGCTGTCCACCCATCAAACCGATGATGTCGCCGCTCTGTGTGGGCGCGTGGTGGTCCTGCTCGATGGCCGTGTGCATTTCGATGGGTCTCCGGCCGAGCTCGCCGCCCACGCCGAGGGCCGGGTGTGGCTGGCGGATGAACGCGATCCCCGAGCCTCGCTCGCATGGGTGGGCGGCGATGGCCGCTGGCGAAACATCGGAGAACCGCCTGTGGGGAGTGACTCAGTCGGGCCGACCATCGAAGATGGCTATCTGGTGGTAGCGGGCGCCGCTCGACACGCATCGGAGCCAGCGGCGTGAGCTGGGACCGGTTGCTGGCGCCCGCCGCGACTCTCGTCATACCGCTTGCCCTAGTGCTGTTGTTCTTCGGTCAGGCCTACGGTGCCGCCGGCGCGGTGGTCTTCCTCGGTGCGCTTGTGCTCGCAGTTCGCCCCCGGCGGGCGCGCACCGTCGACCTCGACTGGGTAGCGCCGGTCGCTTCCGTCGGATGTGCGCAGGGCCCGGCTCGGGGATCAGTGGGACTGGCGCTGGCTCGGGTCGAGACTCGGGAGTTGCTGCTGAGCCCGTGGTTTGGCGCGGGTGTGGGCTTCTGCATCCTGTTCGGGTCTCTCGGTGTGCAGAGTTTCGAGCGCAGCTGGTGGGTGACCGCTGGTCTGATGCCGTTGCTCGTTCACCCGCTCTGCGGGATGGTCATCATCGCCACGCATCGCAACGTCGCCCGTGACCACCGCGACCATGCCGACGAGCTGTACGACTCGTGCCCGGCGTCGGCCGCACAGCGGGTTCACGGCCATCTCCTGACGGCGTTCGTTCCCGTGGTGGTCTCGACGGTGTTCGTCACCTCCACTCTGGTGGCGGTGGCCATCTTCGTCGACACCATCTACGGCCCCGTCGATGAACGTGTCTTCGCCGACGCAGCGATCGCTGCCTTGTTGCTGCCAGCCGGGGCGGTCGCTCTGGGGGTGTTCCTGGGTCGGCGGGTGAAGTTTGCGTTGGCGCCGTTCATCGCGCTCGCCGTCATCGCGATCCTCAACCTGGAGATGTGGGATCGAGGGCTCGACGGCAGGGGGTGGCTCGCCACCGGCATCGCTTCGGGCGGCGTCGACTTCATCTACGTGGCGCCACCCGTGATCGGACGCCTCATCTGGATCTCGGGCCTGGTCGTCCTCACTGCCGGCCTGGCCTTCACCACCACGAACTGGTCCCGTAGCAAGCTGTTCGTCTCGGTGGGTGTGATGGTCGCCGTTATCGGCCTTGTCGCAACCGTGTGGCCGATGAGCGACGCAACCGCAGATCGCCTGGCGGAGTACGTGATCGAGCCCGACGCACACGAGGTTTGCGAGCGTCTCACCGTCGACATCGAGGTATGCGCCCTCGAGCCCTATCGGGACCATGGCGCGAACATCGCCGCCTACGTCACACAGGTGGCGGCAGCCATACCCGCCGGCGTCTTCGACACACCGATAACGATGCGGCTCCTCTTGGGTGAGCACCTCGAACAGTTGCCCGACCAGGTACAGCAGCGCATCGTCCCCACTCCGATCCCGCCCGGCATGGTCGCCCTACCTTTCTCCCACAACGAGGGCAGCCGGGATACGGCTCGATTCCTCCTCGCGGCAACCGCCGTGGGAATCCCCCTCGGCGAAGACGCCCCGGAGAACACCCTCGTCGACGGCCAGGCCCGCGGCGTGATCCTGTTGTGGCTCGCCACAGCCGGACTTCCCCACCACGAAGCCCTCGACCTGCTCGAACCCGACCAGTACAACGAGAACTCACCGTCGGGAAGGGGTCATGTATGGCCATGGGTCTGTGGTTCAGTACCCGTGCAATGGGCGCCCCAGGACGTGGCCGCGGCACGGTCCCTCGTCGTTGTCGACCGAGACACCGTTGCCCGCGTCGTAGCCGAGCAGTGGCCCCGCTGGGTCACCCCCGACGCCACGACCGACGAGTTGCTGCTCGCCATCGGAGTCGATCCGATGGGCCCACCCGACCCGATCGAGCCCCTCGGCTCGCCATGCTGAAGATGCCGCCGGCCGCGATCGCCGCGCCATTGGTTCGTGCGATGTGGCGCACCCCGGTGCTTGGCGTCGCGATGCTGATTGCGGCGCCGGCGGTGTACGCCGCAGCACGGGGCAATGATGACCTCTCGTTCCCTGTCACTCTTGCCGTCATCGCCGGTGCTGCGAGCCTCGGCTTCGCCGTCGACGACCCGGCCGAGGTCACTTTGACTCCGTGCCCGGTCCCACGTGCGTCGCGGCGCTGGGTCAGAGGCTGTCTCATCGTGGTGACCGTGGCCGCGAGCTGGACTGTTGTCGCGATCAGCAGCCGCGCTGTCGGCTATCAGCTGGGACCTCTCCGCACGAGATTGGCCGAGACCGTCGCGACCGCCGCGATCTCGGTGGCGTTCGCGGCCCGAGCCGCACGCTCCGGATCTGACAGCGCCGGTCTTGCGGCTCTCACCGGGACCCTGGCGGTGCTCGGCACATGCAGCGGCCTGTCCCTGTACCTCACCTGGCTCCCGCAACTGGGCCACCCCCTCCACACCACCCGCTGGTGGATCATCGCGGCCATCGCCTCACTGGCCGCATGGTCGTGGTCGCGCGACCCATCCGCCCGCATGCCGACTCTCGACGCGAGCCTCCGCCGAATGCGGTATTCATGACATGCCACAGAACTACGGAGTAGCCATGCCTTCAACGACCGCCACACCGCTGCCTTCGCCGAAGTTGACCGCTCAACCGGGCCTCTTGCGTCGGTTGTTGCGAGAGCCTCAGCCGGTGCTCGACGAACTTGCCGAGACGGTCGGCCCGGTGTGTGGCCTGGGGTTCGGGCCGATGCGGATGGCCGTGGTAGGCGACCCGGCGGCGCTGCGGGAGCTCTTCGCCACGCCGACGGAGTCGTTTCGTTGGAACCACAAGTTCAATCTCTTGGCTGTGGTGGTGGGGCCGGGATCGATGATCGTGTCCGATGGGGCCGATCACAAGCGTCGCCGATCGTCGGTTCAGGCGGCGTTCTCGCGCCGGCGGCTGAATGGTTGGATCCCGATGATCCTCGAGCGGACCGATGCGGCAATCGACGAGCTGGTCGACTCGCTCGACCCCGAGACTTCGACCGTGGACATGTACCGGGTTGGGCGGTCGCTGGTGCTCGAGATCGTCGTGCGAGCCATGTTCGGTGATCGAATGGCAGCCCACGCCGACGAGTTCGGCGACCTGTTCCAACGAGCCCAGGACTATCTCGAGGCGCCCGCATATCGCCAGATTCCCCATCCGTTGCCATTCACTGCCAGAGCCAGGGTGAAAGCGGACCGCCGCGCGTTCGATGCAATCGTCGATGAGGAGATGGCGATTCTCAGAGCCGAGCCGACCGGCGACGATCTGAATGTCCTCGCAACCCTTGTCGCAGAGGACGTCCTGACTGATGCCGAGATGCGCGACCAGGTCAACACCCTGATCGGCGCCGGCTACGACACGACGGCGGCGTCGCTGGCCTGGATGCTGTGGCGCGCCACGCTCGAACCAGCGCTGTGGGAGCGCCTGCGGGATGAGGCCGATGCCGTACTCGGACAGCCCGGCGATCTGGACGATCCCGATCACACGACGTTGGCGCGGCTCGAGTTGGCCGATCGGGTGATGCGCGAGACGCTGCGCCTCCATCCGGCCGGCGTTGTCAGCCCCCGTGAAGCCGTGACCGACGTGGTCGTCGGCGGCTACAGCATCCCCAAGGGAACGCTGATCCTGTGGTCGGCCTACCTGGCCGGACGCAGCGGCGATGCCTGGGACGAACCGCTTCGTTTCGATCCCGACCGGTTCCTCGACCTGACCCCCGACCAGCAGGCTTCCGCCGATGCGGCCTGGGTCCCCTTCGGCCGCGGGGCCCGCAACTGCATCGGCTTCGCCCTGGCGCAGATGGAGCTGACTCTCATCATCTCCCGGCTGGCCCAACGCCTCGACCTCACTCCGACCACCATGACCCTGCCTCGGCCCGTCGGTATGGTCGTCAACCGCCCCAGTGGCGGTGTCCCCGTGAACGCAACCACCCGAACCGAATACCTCCCGACCTGACCTCGGACGTGAGCGGGAGCGGTTGGTCGGGGATGACGGTGACGCTCAGCGTTGATTGGTCTGGGTGAGAGGCCAGGTACCGGTTGTGGTGCGCCAGATGCTCGCCGCGATTGCCAGTAGGGCGATGGCCACGGCGAGCTGAACAGCGCCCTGCCAGATCATCCCGAAGAAGAGGAAGATCAGTCCGAGGGCGGTGAGGGGGACAGCGGTCCATTTGAGATTGTGCATTGATGTGGCTCCGTTTTATCGTTCGGTGACGGGGACGAGCTGGGTCGCCGGTGTCAGCGTTGGTGGGTGAAGAGGCGGGTGGCGCCGAGGCCGATGACGGCGAGCACGGCGGCGGTGGCCCAGCTCAGCATCCAGGTGGCCCATGCGGTGGAGGACAGCCCTCCGTCTTCTTCGGTGATGACGACAACGCCGAGACCGAGGAGGAAAGCGCCGGCTGCGCCGGCCATCCACAGGTACCAGCGGCGAGTGATCGAGGGATCGGTTGGAGTGATCGGACGGTCTTTGCCGGCGAATTGCAGGCCGACCAGGACCACGAGGGCGATCGCGAAAACCGCAATGGCGGCGGATCCCATGACCAGCGCGGCGAGGGCGATGGTGGCGGCTAGCACGCTGAGCACTGTCTTTGTTGGTTTCATGAGGTTCTCCCATCTCATTTGAATTGCGGTGGTGAACGCTTCGGCGACGACGGTGCCGCCAACGCGTAGCGCGCTTTGGTTGCTGTGGTTGCGCATGTCGGCGATGGTGCGAGTCCATTCGGTGCCGTATTCGCGACGAAACGATCGGGGGAAGGCCAACAGGGCGACTTGCAAGAGCAGGTTCACGTCAGGCCACCCAAACCGAGACGACGCACCTGCGCCGCGCTTAAGAGCGCAGTGAGACGGGCCTGCTCCGCAGCGCCGACGCGCTGGCCCAGCGCGGTGAGCCGGTAGTAGCGCCGGCGTTCATCGTCGAGCGTGGAGTCGGGGCGCTCGTCGGTCTCCTGGACGAGGCCCTGATCGATCATGCGTTTGATCGATCCGTACAGTGTGCCGGGTCCCATGCTGACCGATCCGCCCGAAAGGTCGTCGATGTCGCGCATGATCGCATAGCCGTGCTTCTCTCCTGCCGCGAGGGCAACGATGATGTGCATCGCCGACGCAGGTAGGGGCAGGTAGCTGTCGATGTCGTGGGGGTCTGGTTTCCGTTTCGCCATGGAGGCGACTATATCGAATATAGATATACTACGTCAAGAGTTGATATAGTCAGAGACATCGGTCCGAATCAGGCTCGCCGAAGGCGGCCATGGCTCTGGACCTATGATGGGCCGATGGCACGCGATGAGAAACTCCTCACCGCAGCGCAGATCGGTCAGTATCGGGAGCTGGGGTACATCGCGGCGATCGACGGCCTGTTGCCGTCCGAGGCCCACGCCGCCAGAGCACGGCTGGAACGCCATGAGTCGACGCTCGGACACCCGCTCGGGCCTGGTCAGCGCTCAAGATCGCACTACCTGTTCACGTGGGTAGACGACATCATGCGCGACCCCCGCATTCTCGACGCCGTAGAAGATCTGATCGGCCCGAACATCCTTTGTTGGGGCTCCATCTTCTGGATCAAGGAAGCCCGGTCGGCCAGCTATGTCGGCTGGCACCAGGATCTCCAGTATTGGGGGCTCGATACGAGCGACCTGGTCAACGTCTGGGTGGCGTTGTCCTCGGCGTCGGAGCAGGCGGGATGTATGAGTGTGCTACCCGGTACTCATCATGAACAGTTCGAACACGTCGAGACCTATGACGAAGACAGCCTGCTGACCCGGGGCCAGGAACTGACCATCGATATTGGTGAGAGGACCCCGAAGGCCATGCCGCTCGCCCCCGGCCAGTTCTCGATACACAACGGGAGGCTTGCCCACGGGTCGAGCCCCAACGCCTCCGACGATCGGCGGATCGGGCTATCGCTGCAATACATCCCCACGTCGGCCAGGCAGACGCTCGTCGAGTGGGACACCGCCGCGCTCGTTCGTGGCGTGGATGAGTTCCACCACTTCGAGCATGGGTTGTCGCCCGAAGCTGACCTTCACCCGGATGCCGTGGCGTTCCATGCCCGCGCCGTCGAAGCGCTCCGCGAGTTGATCTACGCCGGCGCCGAGCGTCAGACCGACCCGAGCGTGTAACGAGACCGGCTAGTAGCGGTCGTTCGACTTCTTCTTCGGTGGAGCCTTGAACGGCGCTTCGATGAGCGAATCGAATCGAGCATCATCGGGCTGCCTGGGCTCGTTGAGACGGCGGAGGAAGTCCTTGAGGGCGGCGCGCCCGCTGGCAACGTGGTCGCCCTTCATGCCAACGGAGCGGGTGAGGGCGTCCTTGGCCTTCTCGACGCGCTCCTTGCGGAGGGCCTTCTCCGCGTCAGTGCGAACAACCGGCTTCTTGTTCTTCCTTGCTTCCTCGGCTGCCTTCCGGCGAGCTTCTGACTCTTGCAGCGGGGTGAGCTTCTTTGCAGGCACGGCGGCTGATCTCCTGAGATTCTGCGGACGGTTGCAGTCCTCAACCGGGCACCGAGCCTATCGCTTGGAGTCCTGTGACGACGGTGAGCACGGTCGTCAGGTCGGTGTCGGCCGCCAGTTCTGGCTGCCGGAGGAGCTTGTTCGGCGTGATGGTGGCGAACCAGAGTCTGGGCAGCACGCCAATTTGACAGAGCCCGGTGACCCGGCACTGCGACGGTGCCCCGGGAAGACCCGGGTGCACCGTCGTAGAGCGCTAGCGGTTTTGTGGACTAGATCGGCACTGGGCAGTCGTCGGGGCCATCCGTGTCGATGCAGGTGATACGACCGCCGATCGCCGGTGAGATCGGCGTATTGGCAGCGATGTAATCCGCCGTGACCTGGTCGAGAGGCTCACGGGTCGCAGCCGATGCGATGTCGTCCGGGTAATCGTCGCCACCGCTCGACATGAAGTCGTTCTCAGCCAACGTGTAGGAGGTACCAGCGGTGAGATCGACTGCAGGGCCGGTACAGCTGCCGTCGCCGGCTTGATGCACGGCGCTGACCACTCGGCTGCCCGCGGCCATGCCGATGTCGTAGGTGAAGCACAGACCCGACACCTGAGCAAAGCGCCCACTGATACCCGGCATGGCCGACACGCCATTCTCAAGGTGCTCCTTGAGTTCCGCACCGGTCACCGAAAGGGTCACGACATTGTTTCCGAACGGCAAGACCGTGAGTACGGAACCGTCGGTGATCTCGAGATCGCCACCGTCGGGCGCCGGACAGAAATCGCCGACAACATCAGGGTCGGGACAGGTCAGATCGGCGCGTAGACCACCGGAGTTCATGATCGCGAAGTCGGTGCCGTACCGGTCACGCATCGCATCGGTGACGACGTCGCCGACGAGAGACTCGCAAATACGTCCGGAGTCCTGGCCACATTCATCAGACCTCGGGATCGCAACCGTCGATCGCCCGATCACGCCGCTCAGCAGCACATCGAGCTCGTCCCGCAGAGGATCGAGCAGGGCAACGATCTCCGGATCAGGCGTGACATCCGCGCTGACGGGTTCGACGAACACGACTGACGAGTCGAATACTTCACCCGAACGGTTCGCATTCACGATGACTCGTGCATAGGTTCGGCCTCGACTCCGGTTCTCCACGATCAGCGCACCGTTGACGGTGTCGGTGAACTCGACGTTGGTGTGGTCACCGAGGATCAGGTCGAACCCGGTCACGCCATTGGCAAAGTCGACGATAGGTCCGGCAGCCGGCCCGGTCGTCGTGATACCGAGGTGGGTCAGTGCCACAAAGACGTCAGCCCCGGCCGCCTCGGCTGCGTCGCGGGCAGCTTGGGCTGCGGGGATCGGGTCGCTTGGCACCATGGTGCCGAAGTTGCCCGGGAAGACCAGGCTCGGAGCTTCGGGGTTGGTGATTCCGATCACCGCGATCTTGATTCCGTTGCGATCCAGGATCACGTAGTCCTCGACGCCGGTCAGGTTGGCATCACGGTTGGTCAAGTTGGCCGACACGTACTTGAACGGATCACCGGGCTCCAGTCCGGCAGGTGCGCCCGCGAAGGTGACCATGCGCTGCAGATGCGAGACTCCCTGATCGAAGTTGTGGTTTCCGAAGGTGTCGACGTCGAATCCCATCAGGCGCATGGCCCGTACTGCCGGTTCCTCGTCGAAGAACCCGGAAAGCGGTGGGGCGCCCCCGTAGGCATCACCAGCGGTGAGTGTGACCGTGTTGGGGTTCGCGGCTCGCTCCATGTCGAAGTACGCAGACAGTTCTGCCGCACCCCCGAATGTTCCCACTCCGAAGACAAAGAGCGGATCGAGTTGGGCATGCCAGTCCGAGATGGTCAGGAACTGCAGGTCCACAGGCTGGCGGTACATCTGGGTCACGCCTTGACCGCGAGTGATCGGATTGCCCGGCGAGAACGTGGTGGCCGAAGTGCCGGTAGTGACACCGGTGGCCTTGGCCCAGTTGACAGCTTCGGCGAAATAGGCACCGGCGGGGACGTCGGTGAAGCCGGCATCGGGATGACCGGTCGGCGAGCCTGCAGCACGCCAGAGCATCGTGACGAACATGGCTCGAGTCATACCGTCGCTCGGCCCGAACAACGTGGACGAGATCCCGTTGGTTATCCCCTTCGCCTTGGCCCAGTTGACAGCCTCGGCGAAATAGGCACCAGCGGGGACGTCGGTGAAGCCGGCGTCGGGGTTACCCGTCGGCGAGCCGGCGTCGCGCCACATCATGGTCAATCCTTCGGCCCTGCTCATTGTGAGATCAGGGCCGAACATCGTCGGCGAGACTCCGTTGGTGACGCCGTACTCCTCGGCCCACGCGACGGCGTCAGCGTAGAAGGCAGCAGGATCGACATCGTCGAACGACGAGTGCGTCGCCGCGAGCGTGAGACTCGACGCGGGAACAACCGCCGCAGCTGTGAAGGCCAATGACATGGCCATGACCACCAAGAACAGTTTCCGCATTTTTCCCCCAAACAAAGAGCACCGGTTTGGCGCGCCGAACGTGTTGCAACTTTGGTCTATACCGGAGAGAGCGACCTGTAAAGCGAAACAGGCAGGCGATGGGGTCTGGGACCATTGGCTCAGCCACTGTGACCTGGTGGAGTGAGGGTCAAGGGTTGCAGTACTCCCTGACACCCCTGGTCCCTACTTGTATCGACCGACGTCCGAGTCGACTCATTTCCGATTCGGATCTGCCGACAGGTCCGTCATGACTCGCTCGACCATATGGGCCGTTGCTGCGTGCGTCGCCGTGTTCGCACTCGTCGGTTTCGTGGCCGCCAGCATGTGGCCGGACACTGGCGCTGGCCGCTCGGACGACGCCGTTTCGGCGGGGCGTGGCGTCGCGCGCGAAGCACCGCACGACGTCGCCGATGCGACGGGGTTCACGCGCATGGCTCTGAGCGAGAGCTACGTCGTCATCGTTCGTGTCTCACCCGAGCGCAGCGATATGGACATGGGTGGTATGGACATGGGCGAGATGGACATGGGCGAGATGGACATGGACGAGATGCACATGGACGGTATGGACATGGACGAGGTGGGAATGGTCGTTGACCAGTCGTTGGATGACACGGGACTCATGCGCCATGTGACGGCCCATATCTACGGCCGAGCGACCGGGTTGGCCGTCGACACCACGCCGCGCATCATTGTTTCAGCGGCTGAGGCCGGCACCACGACCGAGATGATCCCGATGGCGATGCAGGACGCCAGCCTGGGTTCGATCGACACCCACTTCGGCCAAAATGTTGCCATTGCTGCAGGCTCCAACGTCACCATCACGGTCGTAGTTGCCGGCGAGGAGGTGACTGTCGATGGCTTCGTCGAGTGACGCAATCAGCGAACTGAGTGTCGAGGGCAGGGTCGCCCTTGAGGTGGCGGATTCTCCGCGGCGTCGACTTGCGGGCGACCTCTCCGTCGGCAGCAAGCTCGCCATCAGTGCGCTCGTGATCGCGATGGCTGTCATCGTGGTCATCGCCAACACACTTTACGCCATTGAGCGGTACTCGAACGCGGGAGAGACAGCGACGGCCGCAGCCGATCAGGTCGAGGCCGCGACCTGGGTCGGGGCTTCGTCCGCCGAGTTGCGAGCCAGTCAGCTCGCCTACGTCGGATCCACCTCGACCGAGCGTCGAGCGGAGTTCGAAGGGGCGGCGCATCGGTTCGACCAGGCACTCGATGAGCTCCGGCAGCGGGTTGATGATCCGATTGATGTCGCCCTCGTCCGCCGAATCTCGACGTCGCACGCGACGTTCCGCGATCTCGACCAGTTGATCTGGGACAAGATTCTGAACGGCGACGACATCGCCGCCGAGAATCTGGCGCGTGGACCCGAAGCACTTGCGTTTGCCGCTATCGCCGCCGACGCCGAGAACCTGGTGCTGCGCGCCCGTGACGTCGAAGCCGAGGCTATGTATGCGTTCGACGAAGCCGAATCGTCGGCTCGAACGATCGCGATCCTGATTGCCATCGCGGCCCTGTCGATCGTGGCTGCCACCACGTGGCTCGTGGCCCGATCTGTTCGCATCCCGCTGCAAGCTGTTCAACGAGCGGCCGAGGAGGCGGCGGAGGGTGAGCTCTCGGTCGCCGTGCAGATCAGCGGTGCCGACGAGATCGGCCGCCTCGCCCGAGCGTTCAACACGATGATGGAACGCTTGCGCGTGCGAGAGCAGACACTCCTTGCAGAACACGAGCGGCAACGACTCGCGCGGCAGATCCAGGCTGCGCTGGAGCTGGCCGAGTCTTCTGAAGAAGCTCTCGACTCGGCCAGTCGAGCGCTGGAGCAGGTTGCCGCAGACATGCCTGGCGAGATCCTTCTCTCCGACAACTCTGAGGCCCACCTCGAGCAGATGGCAGTCAGCGGACCCGTCCCTGGGGGGCCGGGCTGCACGGTGATCGCTCCCTACTCATGCCCTGCCGTGCGGGCCGGGCGCGCGATCACCTACGAGTCGAGTGAGCATCTCGACGCGTGCCCTCATCTGCGGGGACGGGATACGGGTGCCTGTTCGGCGACCTGTGCCCCGGTCTCGTTCATGGGCCGAGCCATGGGCGTCGTGCACGTGATCGGTCCGGAGGGCGAGCCGCCGGATCTCAAGACCACGGAGGCGATCGTGACGGTCGCCGGCCACACCGGGGCCCGCATCGGTGTGCTTCGGTCGATGGCGCAGACACAGCTCCAGGCGACGACGGACGGCCTCACGGGTCTGATCAATCGACGGGCGTTCGAGTCGCGCGCTGGTGCGCTGCATCGCTCGGGGGAGCGCTTTGTAGTGGTGATGGCCGACCTCGACCACTTCAAGATGTTGAACGACACCTATGGTCACGAGGGAGGCGATCGCGCCCTTCGACTCTTCACGGATGTTCTCGGCGACACAACTCGCTCGGGAGACCTGGTGTGTCGGTGGGGTGGCGAGGAATTCGCGCTGGCGCTCCTCGGTGCCGATACGAACTCTGCGGGCGAGATGCTTGACCGAATCCGAGTCGAGCTCTCGGGCAGAGTGGCGACATCACAGCTCCCGCCGTTCACGGCAAGCTACGGATACGTCGAGGCCGGCCTGTGCGATTCATTGGAGGAGGCAGTCCGCCGAGCCGATCAGGCCCTCTACGTGGCCAAAGCCGACGGCCGCGACCGGGCGATCCCGGCCGACCTGTCAGACCCCCTGCCGGAGATGTCGAACTGGCAGCCCGAGGTTGCCAGCGAAGTTGGTCCCGAGTCGGCACCCATCGCCTGAGGCGCTGGGCGACGTTGAGGCGTTGAATCGTGCGGATGTGGGCGAGCAGCTCATAGACGCCCATCCACAAGGTTCCCTGGAGGACGCGCTCCCACCTCGGCGTTCGCACCCAGCGGGTGGTTGCCGTTCCGCGAGGACGATCAGCCGTCGACGCGATCGACCTGCCAGGTCCAGCTCTGGCCGTCGGACGAGACCGACAGTTCCCAGGTCAACCGCTCGCCGGCGGACACCGCAACCGGCTCGGCCAGGGGTAAAAACCCTTGCGACCAACTCGAGTCGGACCGCGGGGGCAGGTTGTCGACGGTGACACCGGCAGACAGCAGTGAGTCGAACCAGCAGGCCAGCCCGTGCAGGGTGCCGTCACGATCAACGCGCAGGTGGCCGGCCGCGGTCGTGGTCTCGTTGAGCACGGTGGTCAGGGCGATGTCGGCCGCCAGTTCCGGCTGCCCGAGGAGATTGCTCGGTGTGATGGTGGCAAACCAGAGGGTCTGCGCCGCTCGATGGTGGGCAGCGGCGTAGTCGTAGGGAAGGTCTGGGGCGCTCCAATCCGAGACCAGCGCGTGGTCATCGAACGATTCGGCAGCTGCGACCCACAAGCGAAGCCTCTGGGGCACGATCGCGGCGCCCGGCCGAAGGAGACGTTGCCGGGCATCAAAGGTCCAGGCGATGATCCCTTCATCGAGTCCGGCGTGACCGATGGTCTCGGTGATGAGTACATCGGCTGCCTCGGGGATGTCGACGTCGACGGACCAGCCACGGAGAAATTCGATTCGATCAGCGAAACCGTTGTCCATGGCCAGTTCCTTGGCGACCTCGATGACCGGCCCACCTTCGATGGCATAGACCCGGCTGGCGCCGTCCTCACATGCCATGAACGACAGCACGCCGGTCCCGCAGCCGATGTCGAGCACCACATCGCCGGGTTGCACCGATGCCTCGATGGCGCGCCGGTAAGAATCCATTCGGGCCGTGTCGAGGAGCATGCTCAGGTGGAAGTCGAGCTCATGCGCGTGGGAGCTGTCGCGCTGCCACACAGGGCCTTCGGGTAGGTGCGGCATTATGCCGAATCTAGTGGCGCAGTGGTCGCCGGTTTGCTCACTGCTCCACGACGACACGGTGGAGCAAGGAGTTGAGCCTGGTCATGGTCCAGTAATCGCGTTCAATCCCACTTCGACGGGCTACTTCGATGGGAGCGATTTCATCCCGATCAGGTCCGATGAGGGTGGCAACATCGCCAACCTTGATCGTCGTTTCACCGCCGAGCTCGAGAATGGTGTGGTTCGAGCTGACGGCACCGATCAGGGGGTAGAGCCGCTGTTCGACGAGGGCGACTGTCTTCCCAGCTGCATTGGACGGGTATCCGTCGGTGTGGCCGATCGGCACAGTGGCGATCCACGTGGGCTCGACAGCCCGGTATCGGTGTTCAAAGCTGACGCCTTCGCCGGGCATGAGCAACTCGACACGAGTCACGCGTGCCCGCAACCGGAAGACGGGATGGAGATCCATGATCAGCGCGCCGTCCGCATCAGTCCGATGGGCGTCAAGACCGTAGATGGCACCGCCGGGCCTGATCATGTCGAGGGACCGTGACTCGGGGAGGTCCACCACCTGGGTCGATGGCGCTCCGTGGAGGTGCCCGAGGTCGATCCCAAGGTCGCGACACTCCTTCACCACGGCGTCGAAGCGCCTCAGATGTTCGACATCGAAGCGTCCGCCGTCGTGCCGCGCCCCGGAGAACATCGTGTAGGTGCCTTCGATGTCGATCGCCGTGCTCTCGGCGAGCCGACGGATCCACGCAACGGCGCGTCCATGGGGCATGCCGATTCGGTTCATGCCAGTGTCGACGAAGAGGTGCACGGGAACTGCTTGGCCCGTGCTCGCGGCGATTGGTTCGAGCCACTCGAGCGCGTCGTCGTGGAACGGTGTCAATCGAACGCCGGCTCGTACAAGTAGCTCGGCCTCGGATCCGGCTACATGGGCCATCATCAGGATCGGCTTCTCGACACCACATTCCCGCAGGGCCAAAGCCTCGTCGACTCGAACGACCGCCAGCATCGACACTTCGGACATCGCGTCGAGAATCGGGCCGACCTGGCGCATTCCGATGCCGTTGGCGTTGTTCTTGACCACGGCCAGAAGCGGGAGGCCGGAGTGGCGTCGGAGCTCGCGAACGTTGTTGACGATGGCGCCCGAAATCACCTCGACCCAGGGATCAGCCGTTCGATCGTCGGGAGCGCGAACAGCAGTCCCGGGTGCGCTCTCAGGCATGCCGAAACACCTGCAGACGTCTTGTCACGCCGCACGTTAACACTGTGTTCGTGCCCCTACTACTGTGGCAGCCACACCCTTCAGATCTGGAGAGCTCACACCATGCGCGAAGCAGTATTCGTCTCCTACGCCCGTACTGGCATGGCCAAGGCCGGCCGCGGCGGCTTCAACATGACGCCGGCGATGTCCATGGCGGCACACGCCATCAGCAACGCGGTCGACAAGTCCGGCGTCGAACCCGAGGCGGTCGAGGACGTCGCCCTCGGCAATGGTGCCCACGGTTCAGGAAACCTTGGTCGGCTCTCTGGTCTGTTGGCCGGGTTGCCGGTCACCACCGGTGGCAACACCATTCAGCGCCACTGCTCATCGGGGCTCAACTCCATTGCGGTCGGGGCGAACTACATCAAGGCCGACGGAGCCGATGTCGTTGTTGCTGCCGGCGTCGAGTCGATCTCGATCCCGAGCCCGGGATTTGGTGGCGCCGCCAACATGGACCCGCGTCTGCCCGACATGTATCCCGCCATCTACATGGCGATGATCGAGACTGCCGACGTCGTCGCCGAGCGCTACAACGTGTCCCGTGAGTACCAGGACGAGTTCGCCCACCAGTCACAGATGCGGATGGCGGCGGCCCAGGAGAACGGTCTGTTCGAAGACGAGATCGTTCCCATGGACACCAAGATGAAGTTGGTCGACCGCGAGACGAAGGAAGAGACGATCGTCGACTACACCGTCGATCGCGACGAATGCAACCGTCCCAACACGACCCTCGAAGGACTGGCCCAGCTCGGGCCGGTCCGCGGCGAAGGCAACTACATCACCGCCGGCAACGCCAGCCAGCTGTCCGATGGCGCCGCCGCAGTCGTGATGATGTCCGACGAGGAAGCCTCGCGCCGCGATGTCGAGCCGATGGGTGCCTTCAAGGGCTGGGCCGTCGCCGGCTGTGAACCCGACGAGATGGGCATCGGCCCGGTGTTCGCCGTCCCGAAGCTGCTCGCCCGCCACGGCCTGACCGTCGATGACATCGACCTCTGGGAACTCAACGAGGCGTTCGCCAGCCAGTGCCTCTACAGCCGAGACCGTCTCGGTATCGATCCCGAGAAGTACAACGTGAACGGTGGCTCGATCGCCATTGGTCATCCGTTCGGCATGACCGGCACCCGTTGCGCCGGGCACCTCCTGCAGGAGGGCAAGCGTCGCGGCGCCAAGTGGGGCGTCGTCACGATGTGCATCGGTGGCGGCCAAGGCGCCGCCGGCCTCGTCGAGATCTACTGAGGCGGCTCATTTCGCCGCTGTGGCGCCTCGGCTGCGGCTTCGTGTCCGATCACGGTTGGGCGTTCTCGAGAGGTCGCGCGGATCCGCCGCGCACTCGAAGCGGATCTTGTCCAAGCTCGGCCTACGTTCACGCGGCCAGGTCGGGCGGTGGCTCCACGATCAAGAGAACTCAGGACGTTGGGTTTCGCTTTGGGGTACACACTGGTTACCCAGTCGAATACCCGGAACCGGGGATTCGCCGCTCAGCGTGGTTCCGCATGATGGACACATCCACAGACGAGATCAGGAGATCATCAAATGTCTCCACCGGTCATGGAAAACCTGGCCCGCGATCTACTGGAATCAGCCCCTGGGCTTGAGGTCGTCACCGACTATGTCGAGCTCCCGGCTGAGACCCGCAAGCCCGTTCACACCCACCCCGGCGAGGAGTTCGCCTACGTGCTCGACGGCACGATCCACGTCTGGGAACAGGACCGAGGCGAAGCCGAGATCAATGCCGGCGGCAACGGCGAGGTCTCCAAGAACGTTTTTCACACCGTTCGCACGGCCCGAGGGCGCAAAGCTCATCGTGTTCCGGGTCCACGAGGTCGGCCAACCCGAGCGGATCCTCGTCGATGTCTGATAGGCAACTTCGATGACTGATATTCCTTTCCTGGACGAGTTGGAGCTTCTCGTTGTCGTCGACAATGAGACCGACACACTGTCGAGTATTGACGCCGACGTGCCGCAAGTTTCTGAAATCGCGTCGCTCGTGGCTCGGCTCCCGCCGAGTCGGCATTACGACGACCATCCAGCAACCTGCGTCTTCGACCACCTCTGCGTGGCCTGTCACGGATTTTCTGTTCTGGTCACGGGCCGCCGCGGCGATGAGGTCCGGCGGTTCCTCTTCGACGTTGGCCCCTACGTCGATGTGTGGCTCGACAACGCGGAACGGCTGGGGATCGATCTGTCAACGATCGAGGGGCTGTTCCTGTCGCACTGGCATGCGGATCACTCGGGTGGTTTCCCCGAGGTGGTCAGCGCCATTGCGCATGCTCGGGCCGCGGTCAGCCTTCCCGCGCCCATCGTCGATCTGCACCCGGATCGACCCGACCAGCGGGGATTGAAGCTGCCGACGGGTGCATTCGCACTCCTTCCCCCGGAACCGACGTTTGCCGCCATTGAGGCGGCGGGCGGTGTGGTTCAGCTCAATGCGGAGACACATCTCGTGGCTGACCTTTTCGTCGGCAGTGGAACGATCGCCCGGACCACGGAGTACGAGACCGGCTTAGTGGGCCACCATTCGTTCGTCGGAGACGAGGCGATCGACGACCCCCTGATCCTCGACGAACGCTTCTTCGCCGCTCACGTCCGCGGCCGCGGAATCTCTGTGCTGTCGGCGTGCTCCCACGCTGGCGTGGTGAACGCGTGTCTCGGGGCCAAAGCCCTGGCGCCGGGGGCGCCGATGGATGTCGTGCTTGGTGGCTACCACCTGGCAGGGAAGGCCATGGAGGCCAGAATCGGCGACACCGTGAGGGATCTCGGCGAGATCATTGCCCCTCGTATCGTCGCGCCAGGCCATTGCACCGGTTGGCGAGCGAAAGCGGCGCTGAGCGAAGCCTTTGCCCCAGGCCGGTTCGGCCCGAGCGTGGTGGGAACTCGCTACACGCTCGAGGCCGAGTAGTGCCCTCGCCCCTCTCGATCGTCCGCTGCGCTCAGCTCCCGCAGTCCACGGCAAACGTGCCGTCGTAGGAAATGGGTGTTTCCTGGCTGGTGGCCTGGGCGCCTTCCACAAAGCGGGCGGTGCCTTCGGCATGGCCGTCGCTCAGGTCGGACTCGAGAATGGCTGAGTCTTCCGATTCCACGAAACCGAGGTAGAAGTCGCGTTCGGCCTTGAAGTTCTCGCCCGTGTCGAGGTCGGACACGGTGATGGTCGGTCTGAGGAAGAATCCCACCTCACCCTCCGCGGGTGGTTGCCAGTCGTTGGGTTGTATGAGCAGGTACACGGTGGCCCCGGTCGGTGCACTCATGTCCGACATGTCAAAGTCGGCGCTTGCCCCGTTCACGGTCATCGCTCCGTCCGCGTCGACGAAACACATTGGCGATGGTTCGACCGGGAACATCTCATAGGTTCGATCGCCGACCACGATGACGGCGCGAGCGCCGTCGCTGCCAGCGGCACCCGAGTCAGCCTGGACTTCTTCGCTCGTAGCTGCGGTAGCGCTGCTGTCATCAGTGCTCGCCGAGCCACCTGCGTCGGTGGAGTCGGCTCCCTCTTCGTCCGTACTCGTGGTGTCACCACCGCATGCGGCAGTGATGGCCACCGCGGCCACGAGGACCGCTGCAAGCTTCAGGCTTCTCATGAGCGCTCCCGGTTCGGCATCCTGATCGCTTTCTTAGGCTTCGGCGGCACTGTCCGACCGTAGCAGTGGCGCTGTCTCCTTCGAGGCAATCGGGCTCGGCACCCCAAATCGGCGGATCGCCCCCAGGTAGATGGCAAGCAGGACCGAGGCGGGGGCAGCGTGGGCGAGAAGGTGGAAGCGGGTGTGCACGTTGAGCTCGCGACCGAACCGTTCGCAGAGGGGCTGGTCACCGATTCGGCTGCGGGTATCCCACCAACCGTTCGAGCAGGGGTCGACGGCGTGGCCGACCACGAAGTAGCCGATGGCCACGATCCATGCACCGGCGGCGATCACGATGGCTGCCTTGAGCCAGCCGGAGGCGCGGCGGGCCCGGCGCGCGGTGACAACAGCGGCCGGCACGGCAATGAAGAGGGCGATCAGCAGGGTGAGAGGCGCCGGGATGCCGAAGAGTCCTCCGGCACCGTCGCCGAGGTCGGTGAAGGACCCTCCGAATGCGGCTGCGGCGGTGCCGCCGATGAGACTGACCACGATGACGATCGTGAGGGATGTGATGGTCCAGCGCAGGCTGCGCGGTTCATCGCGGGATTCGACGTCGTCGGCGAGGCTCTTGGGCATCAGCCGTCCGGCTGGGTGAGGTCGCGGTCGGACAGGTCACGGTCGGAGAGTTCGCGCATCTGTTGATCGAGGCGTCGGTTGAGAGTGAGCAGGCGGCCGATGATCGGCAAGACCAACAGGTTCACGCCGTGGAGCACACCGATGATCAACAAGATGCCGCCGCCGCGGATGATGTTGTGCTGGACCTGTTCGGCACCGACGTCAAGGCTCCAGTCGCGGGGCCGGTCGATGACCGTGGTGAATGCTATGTAGGCAGTGAAGATCAGGTAGTAGGCAAAGTCGGTCAGGACGATGAAGCTCTTACCGGTCGACGGGTTCGATCTGAACACGTCGGCGGCGTAGCTGCGACCGAAACGTTTGATGAAGGGCCCGAGCACCAACGCGAGGGTGCCGAGCATGACTGCGGCGATGATCTCGAGGATCCACCAGTCCATGTGGGGTTCTCCTTGTTTGTAGACGAACGCAACGGTCGCGCCGATAGCGAGAGCGGCGAACGTTGCGGCGATAGCGGTGACACGTCGGCGGGCGACGCGACGGGCCCGGTCGGCTTCGATTCCGGCCTGGACCCGGTCGAACAGATCGGGGGCAGGGTCGATGTGGGTGCCGACGAGTGCATTTTGGAGCAGTGTTTCGAGCCGGCTCATCGGTGCTCCTCGGTGTCGTCATCGGCAAGGTCGGTGAGAGTGCGTAGCCGTGCGAGGCCACGCTTGAGGTGGGTCTTCACCGAGTTCTCCGACACGTTGAGTGTGCTGGCGATGTCGGCTACCGAAAGGTCCATCAGATACCGGAGGGCAACGCAGTCGCGCTGGCGTCGGGGCAGGGCCCGTACCTCCTCGATGAGGCGGCGGTGTTGGTCGTTGGCGGCGATGGTCTCGTCGACACCAACCGGATCCAGATCGTTGGCCGGTAGTCGATGGCGCAGAGACACCAGACCCCGGCGGTTGTGGTCTCGCGCCAGGTTCAACACAATCGACCGCAGGTATGCGCCGGACCGAGACGGATCCTGGATCCGCTCCAGCGATCGGGCCATGCGAATGAACGCCTCCTGCACGATGTCCTCGGCTGCGTCGCGATGATCGACGAAAACCCGAGCCAGGCCTACCAACGGGCGCGCATGTTCTCGGTACAACGCCGCGATCACCGCGTCCGGGTCGGACCACTCGCTCAGTGCGCACCCCTCTCCAATCCCTGAGACGCCAATCCTGCCATTACCCCAACAGACGCACACCGATCCGTTCGCGGGTGACACGAACAGCAAGGTTTCTCGCCCTGGCAGTTGCGACGACCGTGCGCGGGCATCCACGGTGCGGTTGCCATGAGAGCCGACATGGCGGCGCTGGCTATCGTGACGCGTCGGCCCTACGTTCGGTCACCGCCGTCCACACGAGGGTTTGGAGATGGGCAAGATTTTGGTGAGTGGGTGTCTCAACGGCCGCCCGATCCGATTCAACAGCACGAACGTGTCAGTGGAGTCCGAGATCTGGGACCGCTGGGAGTCAGAGGGCCGGCTGGTGGCATTCTGTCCGGAGTTGGCGGCCGGGTTTCCAGTGCCGCGCCCGCCTGCGGAGATTGTCGGTTCGACGGCGTCGGTGGTGTTGCAGGGCGTAGGGCGGGTGGAAGAAGACAACGGCACCGACGTGACCGACATGTTCGTCGATGGCGCCAACCTGGCGGTCGAGCGGGCCAAGGCCGAGGGCTGTGTGATGGCAGTGCTGACCGATGGGAGCCCATCGTGCGGCACGACCTATACCTATGACGGAACCTTTCGTGGTGGCACCGTGGAGGGGATGGGGGTCACAGCCCAACTGCTCCAGGATCAAGGCCTCCGGGTGTTCCCCGAAGATCAGCTTGAGGAGGCGGATCGCTATCTTCGTGGATTGGCCTAATGTTCGGCCTACGACAACGCCGGGAGGCAGCAATGGAGAAGCGAACAGTCCTGGTGACGGGCGCTGGGTCTGGCTTCGGCAAGGCCGCGGCCATCGAATTGGCGACGCGTGGGCATGCGGTCATTGCCACCACCGAGACGACCGACCAAGCTGACGCCCTCCAGGCCGAGCATCCGGAGCTCACCACGATGAAGCTCGATGTCACGTCCGATGACGACGTGGCCTTGGCGGCCGGGCTGAGTGTCGATGTGCTCATCAACAATGCAGGAATGGGCGTGATGGGTCCGATGGCAACCGTGCCCATGGATCGAGTTCGCGCCGTATTCGAGGTCAATGTCTTCGGCATGATCGCCATGTCGCAGGCGGTCATCCCCGGCATGAAAGAGCGAGGATCCGGACGCATCATCAACGTTTCGTCCGTGGCCGGGATCCTGGCCTCGCCGCTGACCTCTCCCTACGCGATGACCAAGCACGCGGTGGAGGCCTTCACCAAGAGCCTTCGTGGTGAACTCGCACCCCACGGGATCGATGTCACCAAAGTGAACCCCGGTCCGTACAACACCGGCTTCAATGACCGAATGGTGAACGGCATCACCGAGTACATCGATGCCGGCGACACGTCAGCGCATGAGACGAACGAGGTTGTTCGCCAGATTGTGCTGACCGACCAACTCGACCCGCTCGAAGTCGCTCGGACGCTGGCCGACCTGACGGAGGCGGAGGAAACCCCGCCCGAAACGCTTCTCCCGGAGGGCATCGGTGAACTGCTTCAGGCCGTGATCACCGCCGAGGGGTATTGAGCGGGCATCTCGTTGGCTTCCCGCTTCACCGTGAGGCTCAGCTACGAAGCAGGCGCTCGATGGCGACGGTGGCTTCGCTGATCTTGGCGTCGAATGCCTCTTCCCCCTCGTTCGCAGCGTCATGGACGCAGTGACGGAGGTGCTCGTCCACGAGGCCGATGCCGACACCCTGAAGCGCCTTCGTGACGGAGCTGATCTGGGTGAGGACATCGATGCAGTAGGTGTCCTCGTTGATCATGCGCTGAAGGCCTCGGACTTGGCCTTCAATGCGGCGGAGGCGCTTGAGATAGTCGTCTTTGGAAAGTGTGTAGCCGGGCATATCGCCAAGGTCCTCCGATGGGGTCGTATCGCTGGTGGGTGGTTCGCCGATGGCATGGATCTGGTTGGACGTGCCAAGCCGAGGTCGGTGCGGGCCATTGTGGCATCGAGGAGTGCTGCGTCGGTGGACGAGAGTGCCTGGTGTCTGCGGCGGAGTTGGACGATGGCGGCGAGAAGTCATGTCCTCGGCCCTCGAGTGGGATCAGTGGTGGGCGTCAGCCGCGGGGCTGACCGCGTAGGAGGCTGGCTCTGCGGTGAACGTCTCGTGGCAGTGGGTGGAGCAGAAGTGGTAGGTAGCGCCCTCGAACTCCGCCTGAGCGGCGGCGTCGGCAGAGTCGATCGTCATCTCGCACACGGGGTCGGTCACGGTCTGCCCCGTGGCGGCCGCGGGTTCGTCGGCACCGACCTCGACCATCGGCTCGACGGCTGCGGGGACCTTGGACGCATCGATGGGGTGCGGCTGCCAGCGTCGCAGTCGGCTGGCGTTGCTGACAACGGACAGACTGGATGCGGCCATGGCGCCGGCGGCGATCATGGGGCTGAGCTGCACGCCGATGAACGGGTAGAGGACACCGGCGGCGATCGGGATGCCGATGCCGTTGTAGATGAACGCCAGGAACAGGTTCTGGCGGATGTTGCGCATCGTGGATCGGCTGAGCGTGATGGCGGTGACAACCCCATCGAGGGCACCGGAGATGAGGGTGATGTCGGACGATTCGATGGCAACATCGGTGCCGGTTCCTATGGCGAACCCGACATCGGCCTGGGCCAGGGCCGGGGCGTCGTTGATGCCGTCGCCGACCATGGCGACGACACCGCCCTCGTCCTGGAGCCGTCGAACTTCCAGCGCCTTGTGCTCGGGGAGTACCTCCGCCAGGACACGCTCGACGCCGACCTGACGGGCGATCGCGGCCGCGGTGCGGGAGTTGTCGCCGGTGATCATGGCCACGGTCAGCCCGAGCGCTCGTAGGGATGCGATCGCGGCCGCCGATTCTGGTTTGACCGTGTCGGCCACGGCAATCACGCCGCCGGGTCGGCCGTCGATGGCGACGAGCATCGGAGTGTTGCCGGCTTCGGCCAACTCGTCCATCCGGGCACCGAGGTCGGTTGTATCGATGTCGGCATCGTCGAGCAGGCGCCGGTTGCCGATCAATACTTCGTGAGTGTCGACGATGGCCCGAATACCCTTGCCGGTGATCGAATCGAACTCTGTGGTCTCAGACAAGGCGAGCCCGCGCTCTTTGGCTCCCGCGACGATGGCCTGGGCCAGGGGGTGTTCGGAAACTTGTTCGGCTGAGGCGACGAGTCGCAGCAATTCAGTCTCGTCGACACCGTCGGCCGTGACGATTTCGGTCAGGGCGGGCTTGCCCTCGGTGATGGTGCCGGTCTTGTCCAACACGATGGTGTTGATCTTGTGGGCGGTCTCCAGCGACTCTGCTGATCGGATCAAAATGCCCTTCTCGGCACCTTTGCCCGTCGAAACCATGATCGACAATGGGGTCGCCAAACCCAGGGCGCACGGGCAGGCGATGATCAACACCGCAACGGCAGCCACCAGTGCGAGTGTGAACGCCGGCGCGGGGCCGACCACGAACCAGCTGGCGAAGGTTGCAAGGGCGATGAACATCACTGCTGGAACAAAGTAGGACGACACCATGTCGGCCAGTCGCTGGATCGGAGCTTTGGATCCCTGGGCCTGCTCGACGAGTTTGATGATCTGGGCCAGCATCGTGTCGGAGCCCACGTTGGTGGCTTCGAGCCGGAATGCGCCGGTTTGGTTGATGGTGGCACCGATGACGGTGTCGCCAACCTCTTTTGTCACCGGGATTGATTCGCCGGTCACCATCGACTCGTCCAGGGTCGAGCGGCCGTCCACGATCACCCCGTCGACAGGAATCTTCTCGCCGGGGCGTACCAGCACGACATCGCCGGGCACGACGTCTTCGACCGGTACTTCGAGCTCTTCGCCGTCCCGGACAAGTGTCGCAGTTTTCGCCTGTAGGCCGATGAGTTTGCGGATCGCTTCGCCGGTGCCGGCCTTGGCTTTCACCTCGAGCAGGCGACCCACCAAGATCAGCGTGATGATGACGCCAACCGCTTCGTAGTACACCTCGCGCACGTCCTCGGGGACGAGCGACGGGGCGATGGTGACCAGAAGGCTGTAGCCGAACGCGGCGATCGTGCCGATCGTGATCAGGCTGTTCATGTCGGCGGTCCGGTGGCGCAGGGTGAGCCACCCGGTGCGGTGGATCGGCCACCCGGTGTAGAACATGACCGGGGCAATCAGCGCCAGTTGGAACCAGCGGTTCAACAAGAGCTCGGGCATCCAGGAAGCGCCGAACAAGTCGACAGCCATCACGGCGAACACCACGGGCGCAGCCAGCACCGCGCCGATCAGGACACGACGCGAAAGGTCCCGGATCTCGGCCTGGCGCTCGGCAGCTTCGACGTCCTCGTTGGCTGCTGACCCCGGGGGATCTCTGGGCACGAGTCGGTAGCCGGCATCGGCTACCGAAGCCTGCAACTGGGTCGGTGTGACCTGAGTCGGATCGAAGTCCACGCTGGCCCGTTCGGTCCCGAAGCTGACATCGACCCGATCAACTCCGGGAATCGCACTCAGTACTGATTCGATATTCACCACGCACGATGCACATGACATCCCGGACACTCGGAACTCGACCTGCTCGGTCGCCACAGTGTCGGTCGTGGACGGGCCCACCCCGACCGCTCTCGCGAATTCGTGGTTGTGACCGTTGTCGGAATGTTGAACGGCACCGGCTGGCTCGACGACGAGTTTGCCGTGGATCATGTTCATGCCACAGGCGAAGTCGAACTCGCCGACCTCGTCCGGTGTGAACTCAAGCGAGGCGGTCTTAAACGCCGGCAGTGTCTTTGATGCACCGAAGTCCGCGAAAACCACCCGTGAGGTGCAGTCTCCCGACTCTTGGCGATCGAAGTTGAGCCGTAGCGGCACTCCCTGCTGAACGTGGATGAGGTCCGGCGAGTAGCCGCCTTTCACGGTGATGTTCACTTCCTGCATGCCGTCGCGGACAGCCGCCTTGCTGGCCTTCTTGGGGCCGAAGAAAAACCACCACAAGAACCCGCCAACCGCCACGCTGGCGATGATCACGAACAACTCGGCAATATCCATGGGTGAACCTCCATGTTTTGAAACTTGATTTATACCCTATAGGGGTATTAGGTACAATAGAGCTTTGTGTCCTGATTCACACAATCCCGCATTGAGCTTGCGCGGAGTAGGGCCGCAAGTCCTTACCCCTACCGGGTATCTGCGATGTGGCCTGCACAAGTACGGGGCTCGGAGAAACGCAGCGTTGTACCAACACGGACGGGAGTGTCGGCCGGCACGCGGGGACGTTGGACCCTACTGGGCCGGCGGGCAGTGTCATATACCCCTACTAGGTATCCATGCGAGAGAAGGTTCCCGGTGATTGTTCACGCAGAACACGGTCGGCGCCCGGTGCCCGAGGCCTTCGTCAATCGGGCGACGGGCTCGTGACACCTTCAGAGGGGACGCATCGCAGCGTTTCCTCGCGCCCGGCGCCCGCTGACTCGGTGCTTTTGGCCCACGGGCTGTGGAAGGCTTATCGGCGGGGATGGTGGCCACGACGCCGAATCCTGCAGGTACTGCAGGGATCCGACCTGTCTATGGGGGCCGGAGAGATCGTCGGATTGGTCGGGGAGAACGGCTCGGGGAAAAGCACGTTGATGAAGGTGCTGGTCGGCGACCTGGCTGCCGACGCCGGCACGGTTGAGCGCACGGCCAGCTTCGGCTACTGCCCGCAGGTGCCGGTGCTGTATGAGCGTCTGACATGTGACGAGCACTTGGCCCTCTTCGGCGCTGCATACGGGCTGGCGAGCGGCGACCTGGCTCGCTCGAGGGCGGAGTTGTACAAGGAGTTGGATTTCGCCCGGTTTGCCGACAGCCGGGTCGAGGAGCTCTCAGGGGGAACGCGCTCAAAGCTGAATCTCGCACTGGCGATGTTGCACGATCCCGAGCTGTTGTGTCTGGACGAGCCGTACGCCGGCTTCGACTGGGACACTTATCAGCGATTCTGGGAGCTCACTGCCCGACGCCGCGACGCGGGGGCCAGCTTGATGATCATCAGCCACTTCATCGCCGATGAGGACCGATTCGATCGAATCTATGACCTGATCGACGGGCGAACGGCGCTGCGACGATGATCGCATTGACGTCGCGCTGGCTGCTCGAGTACGCCAGGCGTCCCCTCAATCTGGTCTTGCTGGTTGCGGTTCCGGTGATCTTCGTGACGTTGTCCGCAGGAGCGCTGGCTGACTTCGCGGACATCCTGGGCGGTGTCAGCGACGTCGGCGACGTCGAGGCAGCCACCGCCGGGTGGGCTGCCGCGGTCCTCGCGGGCGTGGCCGGGTTCTTCCATGTTTCCCAGTCGCGTGCTGCGGATCGCCGGCTCGCTGCTGCCGGTGCGGGTCCCGGGAGAGTCGTCGCGTCGCGCTTGTTCTCGACGTGGGTATTGGCTGGTTTGGCCGTCGTGGGAGCTCTTGTCGCGCTGCGGGTCCGCACCGATCTGGCCACTTCCCCTCGTGTGATTGGCGCGACGATGCTATTCGCACTGATCTATGCAGGGTTCGGGGTGCTGGTGGGGGCGCTGGTGCGCTCAGAGATGAACGGCTCCCTGATCGTCGTGTTCGCATGGATCTTCGACGTCTTCTTCGGTCCCGCCATGGGTGGCTCCGCCCCTGTCCTACGGCTGTTCCCGCTGCACTTTCCGACGCTGGTTGTGACCGACGTAGCGTCCGGTCACAGCGGCTCTCTCAGCGACCTCGGGCTCTCGTTGGTATGGGCGACCGGGAGCATGGGCGCGGCAGCAGTGGCGCTGGTATCGACGACGCGGCCCTACGAGCACGCCACCCGCCTCACCTCGCCCCGCCGACGGCGGCTGGCGGCGGCGCTGGGCGCGGCGAGCCGGCAACTGGGTCGCATGCCGGTCATGTGGATCCTGACCATTGGCCTGCCGGTGGCGTTCATTTCCGCTTCCATTGCGGTTACTCCCGATGATCCGACGCCGGTGGAGCTGATCGAGGGCGGTCGACGAGGACTGTCGATCATCTCGATGGCAGATGTGCATGGTGCGGTCATGGTGCCGATCACGATCGGCTTTCTGGCGTCGTTGGCCGGTCTATTCGTGATCTTGGATTCGGCGCAGGCCGACCGGCGCCTTTCGCTGACGAGGTACCGAACGGGAGAGATCCTCGCCGTGCGGATGATCGTGATCGCGGCCGCGGCGCTGGCGGCAACCGCAGTGTCGGTCGCCGTCACCGCAGTGAGCTTCGATGCGGCGAGCTGGCCGATCTTCGTAGCCGCCAATGTGCTCGTGGCGCTCACCTACGGGACCATAGGGGTGATTGTCGGTCCGGTCTTCGGCCGTCTCGGCGGGTTGTACGTGCTGTTGATGTTGCCCTTCATCGACATCGGGCTGGCCCAGAACGCCATGTTCGACGCCGCCCCACCGGCATGGGGCCGCTACATGCCCGCGCATGGTGCGGTCCGGGTGATGATGGACGGCGCCTTCACATCGACGTTTGACGAGACAGGCGCCCTAGTGCTGGCCATGGCTTGGCTCGGTGCTCTCGGCGTCGTGGCGACGATCGTATTCAGGCGAGTCACCGTGCGGTGAAGCACTCTCGACCTGTGGCGGATCGCAGCATGCGGGGAGCTCGGCGCTTATGGCCGCCAAGGCGTGCCGCGCCTTGGCGGGAAAATCCACAGCGCTGTCCACGATCGTGCGCCGCGGATGATCACGCCAGGCGAGTTCGATCGCTTCGTCGATATCCCTGGCCAGTGCTGCGCCTTCAACACGCGGTGGGTTCGAATTGTCATAGCCCTGCTCCGCGGTGGGTGTTCTGAGATGAATCACGGCGTGGTATCGATTGAGCTCGCTGGTCTGGTCGACGCTGAGTTCGGCACAGAACTCTTCAGTCGTTCCGGGCCAATAGGCGACGCCGTCGAGGGTGCCGCGGTCACACAAGATCACGGCGGCGCTCTGCTCGTCCAGGTGGAGCTGTTCGAGCTCACGCTGGATGTGGTAAATCGCTCGCTGCGAAGCCCGCCGGCCCGCCTAGGTCGATCGTCGCGGGAAGCCGCCACCGAACACGATTCCGGCGGCCTCGGGGAGCACGAGAACGTGGCGGCACAGGCTACGCCGCGCCATCTCCAGGACCGCGGTCTTGCCAGCGCCGGGGCCGCCGGTCACCACCACCAGACGGGGGTCGAGATGGTCCCGCAGACAGGCGCACGGGTGCGTACAGAAATCGTCTCCCGGATGTCACTTCAGCAGCGTCGGTCTTTATAGGGGGTAGGGGTAGGGCCGGAGGACCCTACCGGGGACCATCGGATCAATGCGACGCTCTGTGAGTAGCGCCGTCTTCATCGACGGCAGATCGAACGAACCAGAGAGAGAGATTCAAGATGCCTATAGCAGCGAGAATATTGGCCGACGCCGACGGGTATGACCATATGAACGGTTGGGGTGGCGGGTGGATGTGGCTTTGGGGAGTCGCGATGATGGTCCTCTTCGTGGTGCTCATCGCCTGGCTCGTACGAGCCAGCGACGGCGCTGTCAGGACGACGCACCCGGCACAGCCCGAACCAACTGCTCGGGCTCGCGAGATTCTCGCCGAGCGCTACGCCGGTGGTGAACTGTCGACCGAGGAATATCGCGAACGCGTCAGCGAACTACAATGACACCGTCCGAGTCGGCGGCGTCGGCTCAGGATGCAGTCACCGCCCGGTATGACCGCATCGCACGCTTCTATGATCTCTTCGACAAACCGATGGACCTCATGGGCGTGCGCCGGCGACGCACCCGGCTCCTGCAACTGGCGCACGGCAAGACGCTCGAGGTTGGCGTCGGGACGGGCCGCAATCTCGGTCTCTATCCTGCCGGGGTCGAACTGACCGGTATCGACGTGTCAGCGAACATGTTGACGAGGGCCAAGCGCGTCGCTGCCGCCGACGACATCGATGCATCGCTTGAACTGGCCGACGTGCACGAACTGCCCTACGTCGATGGATCCTTTGACACCGTCACCGCCACGTGTGTTTTCTGCTCGGTCGCCGACCCCATCGCCGGACTCACCGAGGTGGGCCGGGTCGTGCGCCCCGACGGTCACGTCTTGTTGTTGGAACACGTACGCCCCCGCAACCCGATCCTCGGATGGATGGCCGACCGACTGGCCCCTGTTGTGAGCCGTCTCATCGGCCCCGACATCAACCGCCGAACCGAGGACAACGTCACCGCTGCCGGCCTGGAGATCACCGCAGTACGGCGCTGGGGCGTGTGGCGCGAGATCATCGCCCATCCCAGCTCGGAATCGGAACGGAAGCACGCATGAGCCCCGCCGAGGTCTCTGGGCCTTCACCCGAAGCCGCGGCTCGCCGCCCGACGGGGTTGTTGGCGTGGGAGCTCGAGCGCTTCGAGAGCATCACCGCTGAGTTGGACCTGGAACCGGCCACCATCTGCGCGTTGCACTGTGCGGGCCGATCGCTCATTGTCGAGTTGCCACTGCAGCGAGACGACGGATCGTGGACAGTGCTGACCGGCTATCGTGTGCAGCACTCCCGAGCCCTGGGCCCCGCCAAAGGCGGGACCAGGTTCCGGCGGGGAGTTGAACTCGATGATGTGACCGCGCTGGCCCGGTTGATGACTTGGAAAACCGCCTTTCACGGCCTTCCATTCGGTGGGGCGAAGGGTGGCGTCGACTGCGACCCGAGCGATCTCAGTGGCCGGGAACTCCACGAACTGACCCGGCTCTACACCCTGGCCATCCTCCCGAACATCGGTGCCGACGTGGACGTGCCGGCCCCCGACATCGGCACCAACGAGCAGACCATGGCCTGGATGATGCACGCTGCCGCTGAAGCGGGCCGTTCTGACCCTCGCGATCGTCACCGGAAAACCGGTGATTCTTGGGGGAAGCGCATTCCGCGCTGCCTCGACCGGTGTCGGGGTCGCTCATGTCGCCCAACGGGCATGGGAGCACCTCGGACACAGCATCGCCGGTGCGGGCGTGGCGATCGAGGGGTTCGGCGCTGTCGGATACTGGGCCGCCGCTGAACTCCATGAGCGTGGGGCCAAGGTTGTAGCTGTCAGCGACATCACCGGAAACGTTGCCGCGGCGGACGGAATCGATCCGGCTGAGCTGCGGGACTGGATCCAGGGCGGCAACGCACTGGCCGATTTCCCCAAGGCCGACGCCGTTGACGGCTCCGTGCTCACCATCGCCTGCGACATTGCGATTCCGGCCGCCATCGAGGGCACCGTCTCCGCCCCGGTCGCCGGGGCCATGGCTGCGCAGTTGGTGGTCGAGGGAGCGAACGGGCCGACAACACCGTCGGCCGAGGCGATCCTTCACGATCGAGGCATCGCAGTGGTACCCGACCTGATGGCAAACGGAGGCGGCGTCATCTCGTCCTACTTCGAGTGGGCCCAGAATCATCAACGCCTGGCGTGGAGCGAGGCCGACGAACGCCGACTCGTCCTCGAACGGCTCGACCAGTCGTGGGAGCTACTCGCCTCCCAGCCCTTCGAGCGGTGGCGCAGCGAGGCACTTGCCACCGCGGTCGGTCGCGTCACCGAGGCCATGGCGTTCGCCGGCCAGGTGACCGCCAACTCTCACCGGTCGCCAGGTGAACCCGTACACCGGCGTGCTGCATCGACATCCTGACCTTGGCCTCGTGGGCGAGCTGCGACTCACATGTCCATGTGGCCGTCTGGTCCGGTGTGTGAGCGCATGAAGAGCCGTTCTGCGGTGACGATGAGGGCGATTGCGGCGGCGGAGATGTAGAGGATGAGTGCATCGGCGGAGGCTTTGACCCACAGGAACGCGATCAGGACGATGACGTCGAGGACGATTGCGGTGATGACGATGGCGGGGTTGACGTCGATGCGGGATCGGAGGTGTCGCAGGATTCCCCAGTGGATGGCGATGTCCATGATGAGGTAGAAGATGGCGCCGAGGGCGGCGATGCGGCGCAGGTCGAACAGCACCGTGAGGGCCATGGCGAAGGCGACGGTGTAGACCATGGTGTGGACTCGGATCGGGCCGGGCATGCCGAGGTGGCGGTGGGGGACTTCCTTCATCGTCGACAACATGGCCAGCATCCGTGACGCGGCGAAGACGCTGGCGATGACACCCGATGCGGTGGCGATGACGGCGATGGCGACGGTGAACCAGAGCCCGGTTTGGCCGAAGGCGGGTTCGGCGGCTCGGGCGAGGGCGAAGTTCTCGGCGTCGATGATTTCGGTGAGGGTGAGGTTTCCGGCGACGGCGACGGCGAGGACGAGGTATATGGCTGAGCAGATGGCGATCGAGATGACGATGGCGCGGCCGGTGTTGCGGTGGGGGTCGACGATTTCGCCGCCGCTGTTGGTGATGGTGGTGAAGCCCTTGTAGGCGAGGATCGACAGGGCGACGGCGGCGAGGAACCCGTCGATCGAGGGGGAGGCGCCTCCTGTGGTGGCGCCGTTGGTGAAGTTCGCGGAGCTGGCGTAGGCGAGGCCGATGACGGCGAAGACGGCGAGGCCGCCGACTTTGAGGATCGCCATGATCGCGGCGGTGGCTTGGACGTATTGGTTGCCGGCGAGGTTGATGGCGAAGGCGACGACGAGAAGAGCGACGCCGAGGGTCGGGACCCAAAACGTCTCGGAGCCGAGGTCGACGATTTGGAGGAGGTAGGCGCCGAAGGTGCGAGCGACGAGGCTTTCGTTGATGACCATGGAGACGTACATGAACAAGGCGAACACGCCGGTGGTGGTGCCGAGCCCGTATTCCTCTTTGAGGAACATGGCCACGCCTCCTGAGGAGGGGTAGGCGTTGGAGAGCTTTACGTAGGAGTAGGAACTGAACGCGGCGACAACGGCGGCGACGAGAAAGGCGACCGGGAACAGATCGCCGGCGAGGCCCGCGGCTTGACCGGTCAGGGCGAAGATCCCGGCGCCGATCATGACGCCGGTGCCCAGCGACACCGCGCCGGGCAGGCTCAGGCTTCCGGCGACCTCGTCGTTGGTGGAGTGTCCAGGCTCGGTTGAGTCGTGGCTTGCAGGTGGGTTGTGCTCCATGCAGATCGGTCGTTCTTTTTAGGATCGGACTGTGTCGAGGACAGGTTTTGGTGTTGGTTTCGTCGCGACGGCGGGTTTGGAGCGGTTCACGACCAGGATGCCGACGAAGACCAGGGACGCTCCCACGGCGACGGCGACGGTGAGCGCCTCGCCATAGAACGCGATTCCGATCGACAGTCCGAATATGGGCACCAGGAAGGTGAAGGCGTTGGCCCGGTTGAGGGGCAGGGTCTCGAGGACCGAAAGCCACAGCCAGTAGACGACCGCGGTGCCTGGCAGGGCGAGGCCCAACAAAACGACGACGAACGTGGGGGACCAGTCCACCTCGCCAGGTGACTCGGTGAACACGGCGATCATGCTGAGCGGGATCATGCCGATGAGGAGTTGGGTTCCGGCGGCCATCAGGGCGTCGACGGTGCCGGCAAGACGCTTGAACGCGACATTGGCGACCGTGATCCCGACCGCAGCGAGGAGTACGTAGACCACGCCGAGCAGGTAGTCGTCGCTGCTGCTTTGGGCGGTGAACCCGGGGGCGGCGATGGCCGCGATACCAATGAACCCCACGGCAAGGCCAACGGTGCCCGCGACACCGAGGCGTTCGTTGAGCACCAGGTAGGCGAGGACGGCGGCGAGCAGCGGCTGGGTGTTGGCGATCACGGTGGCCATGCCGGGTGCGATGTACTCCGCGGCATGGAACATCCCCAGGAACCCGAGCGTGGTTGCGCCCACCCCGGCCACGATCAACAACAACCAGGTACTCCGCCCGGTAGGCAGCCGCCGCCCGAGCAGCAGCCCGGTCCCGATGAGCGCGCTACCGGCGATAAAGGCCCGCATCGCGGCGAACGTGATATGAGGCGCCAGGGTCAGACCAGTGGTGATAAGCGGAAAACACGCCGCCCACAACACCATCACGGTGACGACCTTGAACGTCGCAGCGTTGCCGGCCACGAACCCCGCCACGCCGCGACGGCTCATGCGTTCTGGGCGTGCGCTGATCGTGGCAGTTTGAGAGACGCGGTTCACCTCAACCTCGGTCACGACTGGGTTGTGCGCAAGACAGGCCGCGAACCCTGGCCTGTTCCGACTCGAACTGCGCGCCGCCAACGGTCAGAGCAACGGTGTCCTGGTGCGTGGTTGAGGTTGGCTTGTTCTTTGTGGGCTCCTGGGTGTGGCTCTCGACCGATGTGCGCAACAGGGGGTCACCATACCTCGACTGGTTGATAGGCAGGGAAAGTATGGGCATACACACGTTCGGGCATGGCTCAAACAGATCACGCGGCGATTGGGACCATGGACCCTATACCCCTATGCAGTACGGGAGGAAAGTAGAAGCTGTGAGTCCGCATCGATGAAAGGTGCTCACCATGATTGAGGCCGTTGCGGCCGACGACGACCACGCAGGCTCCCACGCCGGGCATGGTGGGCACGGCTGGATGATGATCGCGTGTTGCGTGCCAATGCTTGCCATCGCCGCTGGGTTGTTGATCGCCGGCGTGATCAGCGCCGGCTTTCTGCTCTTCGCCGTTGCATGTACGGCCATGATGGCACTGATGATGCGTGGTATGTCCGCCGAGGCCAACCATGGGCACTGACGCCCCAACCGAAGGCAGGGACAAAGTGGGGGATCAACCTCAGACGTTGGTGGGGATTTCGTTCGAGGATGCCTTCCGGGCTCGCGAGTTCATGACCGCAGCGAATCGTCTGGCGTCGAAGGGTGATCTCGTCCTCGCCGACACGGTACCCATCTTGAAAGACGACGGTGGCCATACAAAGGTGGCCGAGACAACAGCCCCCCCAAGCAGCCAACCGTGTGCGAAGCGGGGCGATGTGGGCCGGACTCGTCGGCCTGTTGCTCGGTGGTCCAGTGGGCTGGGTGGCGGGTATCGCCGCCGGCGCCGGGGCTGGAGTCATTGCTGCGAAAGTCATCGACCTCGGTATCTCCACGAGTGGGCTTCGGGGTTCCGTGAAGCGGCGAAACCCGGGTCTGCGACAGTCGCTCTCCTGGTCAGCGATCTCCAAGAGGACTCGTTGTTGCGAGAGGCTCGACGCTTCGCAGGATCACATCTGGTGTTCACCAACCTCGCTGACGGAATGATCGATCGACTGGCCGACGCCCTGGGTGACGCCACAGGCCCTGACGCACGAACCGACCTGTCCCAGACATGATCGCCGTAGCGGTCGTCGCCGCCCTTCTGGCTCTCGTCGCGGCGTGGATGTGGGTCATGCACAACCGGATGGTCCGGGTTCGAAACGGAGTCGAGGTGGCGTGGGCCCAGATCGACGTCCAGCTCACCCGCCGTCACGATCTCATCCCCAACCTGATCGAAATGGTCCGGGGGTACGTCGGCCACGAACGCGCGGCTCTCGAGGCTGTCAGCGAGGCCCGGGCGAACGCGAGCGCAGCCCGCGTGCCCGGGCAGAGATCGAGGGCCGAGCAAGATCTCTCGGGAGCGCTGCACAAGTTGCTCGCCATATCCGAGGCATACCCAGAGTTGCAGGCGAATAGGAGCTTCAGTGCATTGCAGACAGAACTGGTGTCCAGCGAGAACCTCATCACAGACAGTCGCAGTGTGTACAACGATGCAGTCCAAGACTTCAACACCATGATCCAGCGCGTGCCGATGAACCTGATGGCACAGACGATGGGGTTCACCGAGCGCGAGTACTACGACGTCGGCGCCGACCGCCAGGGGCCCGGGGAGGTTCAGTTCTAGACAACCTGATGGTCGGCCGAAGTCGGCCGAAGCCAGCTGAGACCATGCGTCCCCGTTGTACTACAGTCTGTCGTAGCTCGTTGGTGATCAGCATGGGGGAGGATCGTGTGAGCGAACGCGAATTCGAGCCGAAGGGCATGGAGGTCATACCGCCCGGGTCCCCCGCCGCGGAGTTGGCGCGGGTGATGAGTTGGCGCCGGGCCTTTGGTGTCGGGTTGGCTGTGCTCGGATACTTCGTTGTGTTCACCGTGTGGATTCCGTCGACGGTGGCGCAGCTCGAAGCGATCGAATCGTCGGCCCCGTGGATACAGGATCTCGCGGTCACCGGCTCTTGGGCGGTAGCGCTCTCGGTCGGTCTTGTCGGGCTTCGGCGGTCACAACGAGCGGGTTGGATCTGATGGACGCGCTGGAATTCTTCGATTCCAACATCCCTTGTCTCGCCGCCTGCCCTGTCCATACGAACGCCGGCTTGTACGTGGCGGCGATCGCGGACGGGGATGACGAGCTTGCCTACCTGACCGCGCGACTGCCCAACCCGTTCGCCTCCGTATGCGGGCGGGTGTGCGCGGCGCCATGTGAGGATGCGTGTCGTCGTGGGCAGATCGATGAGCCGATCGCAATTCGTGCGCTCAAACGATTCGTCACCGAACGTCACGGAGTGGAAGCTCCGGATGGTCATCTTCGTCGCGATGTCATCGCGCCCCCGTTGCTCGAACGGGCGGCCAGTATCGGGATTGTGGGTGGCGGACCGGCGGGCCTGTCCGCAGCTCACGACCTACGCCGCCACGGATACGACGTCACCATCTATGAAGCCACGGATCAGCTCGGCGGGATGATGCGGTTGGGAATCCCCGAGTACCGCCTCGACCGCGATGTGATTCGCAGCGAGATCGATGCGATCGTGGCGATGGGCGTCAACGTTCGCCTCGAGCAGCGACTTGGCCACGAAGTATCACTCGCCGGTCTGCGGGCCGACCACGATGCGGTCTTCTTGGCTTTCGGTGCAACCCTGGGGCGTGGCCTGAACATCGACGGGCACGACGCGGACGGTGTGCTGCGGGCAATCGAATACCTGATCAACGTGAACCGGGGATTCCAGGTCGACATCGGTGAGCGCGTCCTGGTGGTCGGTGGCGGCGACGTTGCGATGGACGCGGCGCGCACGGCGCTGCGCGCAGATGCATATGGCGATGGCGCGTCTGCCGCTCGCGGGTCGATGACCGAGGCCTTGGACGTGGCGCGGACCGCTGCTCGATCGGGCGCTCGCGACGTGATGGTCATGTCGCTCGAGTCGCTCGACGAGATGCCGGCGTCCGCCTTCGAGATCGAAGAGGCGGAAAATGAGCACATCACGTTCATCAATCGGCGGGGCCCGAAACGAGTCCTCGCTGACGACGGTCGGGTGTCGAGCATCGAGACTGTCGGTGTCTTGTCAGTCTTCGACGACGAGGGGAGATTTGCGCCGGTATTCGATCCTGATGATGTCCAGATCATCGAAGTCGACACCGTGATCTTGGCTGTTGGCCAGGCGGTTGATACCGCTGCGCTGGGCGCCGATGGACCCGACCTGAGTGCGCGCGGCACCATCGGGGTAGGCGACTCGCTCGCCACATCGTTGCCGATGGTCTGGGCGGGGGGCGATGCCGCGCACGGACCACGCACACTGATCGAAGCAATTGCGGACGGCCGACGGGTCGCGGCGAGCATGCACGAAGCGCTCGGTGGGGAATCTGATCAGCAAGCCGGTGGCTCGATGGTGCAGCTTCAGCAATTCCACCGCTACCAGGATGACTACGACCGCGTCGACCGAGTGGATGTACCCACGATTTCGACCGACCGTCGGATCGGTCTGGCCGAGGTCGAGACCGGCTTCACCGAGGAGCAGGCTCGGTGTGAGGCCAATAGATGCCTTCGCTGTTTCGCCAACATTTTGTTGGACACCGAGGCGTGCGTGCTCTGTGGGCTCTGCTCGGACGTGTGCCCGATCGATCTGATCGCACTCGTTCCCTCGGAGGAGATCGATCCGGGGCTGGTGGGCGGCACGGCGCTCACATTGGATGAGACAGCGTGTATTCGATGCGGGCTGTGCATCGAGCGTTGCCCCACCAAGGCGCTGTCGATGGGCATGTGGTCTGGTGTCGGAGTTCCGGTCGAGTTGGGGATGCGATGAGCCTGAGCGGTCGAGTACGACAGTCCGTGGTTGGGCGTTCGATCTGGCGTTCGGGGGACGTCGCCACCGACCGTGACCGGGCCACCAAGCACTGGTCGAGCTTCTTGTTGCACCTCTACCCGGTGAAGGTGCGGCGCGAAGAGCTGGCATTTCGCTATTCGTGGTTCCTCGGCGTGATCTCGCTGGTGCTGTTCGCATCACTGTTCGTGTCCGGCATGTATCTGATGTTTTTCTATGTCCCGTCCCCGGCGACGGCATACGGTGACATCGAGTACCTGCAGACCGAGGTGGCCTTCGGCCAGTTCATCCGCAACGTACACCGATGGTCAGCTCATCTGATGGTGCTGGCCGTCGCGGCACACATGACACGTGTCTTCTACCGCGGTGCATACAAACCACCCAAGGAGTTCAACTGGGTGATCGGTGTGTTTCTGCTCGTGCTCACGCTTTTGATGTCCTTCACCGGGTACCTGTTGCCGTGGGATCAGCTGGCCTACTGGGCGATCACAGTCGGCTCGTCGATGGCTGCATTCGCTCCCTGGATCGGTGATCAGGCACAACAGGCCCTGATCGCCGGAGATCAGGTCGGATCGGCCACCCTCATTCGCTTCTATGTGCTGCATGTGGCCGTGCTTCCAGGCCTGATGGTCTTTCTCGTCATGTTCCATCTGTGGCGCTGGCGAAAAGACTCGATGCTCAGTCAACCCGAGGAGAGCGAGCATGGCTGACGAGAGTCCGAGGATCATAGGAGAACGCCGCGTGCTCGGCGTCGTCCCAGGGCGACCGCCGGTCGGTGAACGAAAAGATCCGCAGGTGGACGATTCAGTGATGGTGTGGCCCCACCTGCTTGTTCGCCACGCCGTCGTTGCCGTCGCGATGCTGCTGGTCGTCCTCATTCTCTCCATTCTTTTCGACGCCCCGCTGCGTGAGATCGCGAACCCCACGGAGACACCAAACCCCGAAAAGGCCCCCTGGTACTTCGCTGGTCTCCAGGAGCTGCTCGCGAGGTTCCACCCGGTCGTGGCGGGGGTACTGGTGCCGGCAGGCATTGTCATCGGTCTCGTCACGCTGCCCTACATCGACCGGAACCCGGCAATGGCAGCGAACCGGCGGAAGGTGGCCGTGGCCACCTTCACCATCTTTCTCGTCGCTTGGATCGCCTTGACCGTGGTTGGGTTCGCGTTCCGGGGCCCGAACTGGTCATGGGTGTGGCCCTGGCAGGAATGGCATGGAGAGCTGTGATGGAGAGTTACGGGCGACGACGGTTCCTGTCCCGGGTGTGGCGCTGGACGGCCGGTGTGGTCGCGGCCGCCGGAGCGTGGACTACCTGGGATGTTTTACGGCCTGGCCGTAGCGCCAGTGCCGGACCGGTTCGCACGGTGAGCCCTGAGCAGGTAACGCAGACCGGTGTGCTCGAAATCAGCGAAATGAGCGGCTATCTCACGCGGGTGGATGACGAAATTGTCGCTCTCTGGTGGCGTTGCCCGCATTTGGGCTGCAAGGTGCCGTGGTGCGAGAGCTCCAGTCAATTCGAATGCCCATGCCACGGATCGGTGTTCAACCGCGTCGGCGAGTACCGCCGGGGACCCTCACCGAGGGGAATGGACCATTATTCGACCACAACGGAGAACGGCGTGATCGTGGTCGACACCGCAGCGGTGTCCGATGGCGATCCGCCCGGCGAGGAGTCCATTGACGAACCGCCCACCGGCCCCGAATGCCTCGGAAGTGAAGCCGGCTCATGATGGCCGGCCGCGAGCGAGACGCCGAACTCGAACAGGCCACGAACCGATGGATCGGCGTCGGCATCGGGCTCACAGCTTTGTTCGCACTCATGTTCCCCATCTATCGCTGGTACGAGCCGGCCGGCAGAGCCGACGCGCGAGCCGAGCTCGAGACTTCCCTCGCCGCACAGGGTGCGGTTCTCTATCAGGGTAGTTGTGCGTCGTGTCACGGAGCCCAAGGCCAAGGGGTCGACGCCCCCGCGCTGAACTCCCGACAGTTTCTCGAAGCCGCCGATGATGAACAGATCGCCTCTCTGATAGCCCACGGCATCCCGGGCACAGAGATGTCTGCGTACTCACTGGACTTCGGCGGCTTTCTCACCTCCGAACAGATCGAAGCGCTCACGACCTATCTCCGCTCGCTTGAGCTCGATGCCCCCGACCGGCCGGACTGGCGGTTCCCACCCGAGGCGGATGGGCACGACGATAGTGCGGCAGACGAGCACGGTGACGAGCCGGCCGACGTCGAGGCTCCGACCGAGCATGACGACGAGGCTCCGACCGAGCACGACGACGAGTCGACCGACACGCAGGAGGAAGTCGGGGTGGTGGAGGAATCAGTGGCATTCGACGCGGCCGCTACGTATGCCTCGTCCTGCGCTCGCTGCCACGGCGCCGACCTGAGCGGTGACACCGGACCGGATCTTGGCGCGACGTCTCATTCCTTGAGTGAGCCCGATGAGCACCTCGCGGAAGCAATCACGTTCGGGCGACGGGAAATGCCCGCGTTTGTCGACGAACTCACGGCCGAAGAGATCGATCAGATCGTCGCCTTCATCCGTCAGGTTCAGGCCGAGCCGTGATCACGGCGACGAGTCGACGCTCAAGGAGCAACCAGGCTGGATAGGCCAGTTGGTTGGCGTCAGGGCGAAGTCGGGTGTACTACCGAGTCGATCGAGTCCGAATTCTGGTCGGTGGAGGCCGCGGAAACCTGGCGGGCTGTGCTGCGACCGATCCAGAACACTGCGGCCAGCATCGCGCCGCATCCGATCGCGGCCAGAGCCAGTGCCCAACCGATGCCCCAACCGAGCACCAAAGCCAACAGGACGCCGGCACCGATCAACCACATGTGCTGAGTACCTCGTTCATGAACCATCTTCATGTCCTCCTTGTGCAAGGGAATACCTATCCCTCCCCCAGTCTCGATAGCGCTAGGGGGTACGAGTAGGGGAGAAGGTCCTGTTGAGCGAGTGCGCTCCTTGCAGGACCTTAGGCCCTACCCCCTATCCCCATTGTTTGATCTGCTGGTTGCAGAGTTCGACCCCAGAGAGGGAGTGATCACCATGTTCGAGTTTCTCGCATCGAATTGGCTGTGGATCCTGTTCCTCGTGGTATTCGTCGCGATGCACCGCGGTGGCCACGGATGCGGCATGCACGGTCATCGTCACGGAACCGAGGAGACGTCTACCCAGGCCGGCGACGACCGACGGCCGTCACCGGCGGGGAAGTCATGAGGCAGGTGATCGCCCTGCCGAACGGCAGGTGCTGGCGATGGAACTCACATCACAAGAGTTCTGAACCGTGATCCACGGCTTGGTCTCGGCCCCGGTGTTCCTTCTCGCTTTCACCAGCGGCTTTGCCGACCGCTGGAGCCGTTGAGGAGCAGTCAGGAATCGCGGCGGAGCAATCGGGCGAGCTGGCGGCGGTCGCCCTCGCCGATGGTTTCGACAAAGTGGTTGAGAGCGGTGGCCGGATCGCGGGCGTCGGCCAGGACTTTGGCCATTGCATCGGCCACGTATTGGTCGCGGTTGGTGCGGGGACGGTAGACGTGGGCCTTGCCTTCGGGTTGGCGAGTGACTATGTCCTTCTGGAAAAGCCGCCGCAATACCGTTACGACGGTGGTGTAGGCGAGATCAGCTTCGAGTCGCGCACCGACTTCCGCTGGCGTGAGCCAGCCGCCATGGTCCCAGAGCACTTCGAGCACCGCTCGCTCGAGTTCACCATTGCGTCGTCGCATTACGTGCCCACCATGTCGCTATGTTCCGATCCCAAGCCAGGTCATCTCGAGCAGCACCGCGACACCCGTCAGGATAGCGAGACTCAGCGAGAGCGCAACGAGTCCCGAACGGGCTCCCACCTCAGCGCCGAGGGCGTCGCGCCTCATGGCCGTTCCCGCGCTATCGGCCATCTGGAGGGCAGCTCCGATCGATGCTGTGCCGACGATACGCCGGGCGTCAGCGTCGGCGACACGTTCGAGTGAGTCTCGCAACGCCCGAGTGGCACTCCGCATCCCGGGGACGAAGCAGAAACCGCGTTCGAGTGTCCGGGCGAGGAGCATTTGCCGGTGATGGCCGTGTCGTCGATGGGACTCTTCGTGATGAACAATTGCTCGGATCTCCGGGCGGCTCAACTCCCTGAGGGCGCCCTGCGACATCACGACGCTGCCGTTCGGACCCGGGACAGCAGCGGCGAGAAAATCGTCGGTCGGAAGCGTGGCGACGACGATGTGGTCGATCAGCGCTACCGGTGCGTAGCGGAGGTTGGCTTCAAGCTCGCGGCGGCGTCGCATCGCTTTCCAGAGGGCTGATGAGCCACTGCAGAACGCGAACGAAAGGATCAAGACGCTGATCCAGCCGCTGACGGGGAAGGCCGGGATCAGGTGTCGCGCCTGGATGCCGTCGCTCGTCGAGGCGGCGCTGCCGAGAAGTGCTGCCGCACACGTCACGAGCATCGTCAACAAGATGAGGGAGGCGAACACCACCGACCAGATTGCCGCGATCGCTGCTGGAGCTGGATCGATGTTGAAGCGGCCAGCCACGGCGGGGACTGCGAGGAGAGCCAATGTCAAGATCAGGATCTCGAAGACAGTCATCGTTTCGCCCGCGAAGTCAGCATCGCCGCAACCTATATCACGCCGGCGTCGACAGAAAGTAGTTGCGGAACTGGATGCGGCGGCCGGCCTTTACTGGATTCGGACGATGAGCTGGATTGACAGCTACAAGCTGTAGTAGGTTGCACCTCGTGTCGGGGGATGAATCGAAAAAGGCCAACACTCGCTGGGTAGTGATGACCGGGCTGCTATGGGTTGTCGCCACCGTGCTCGGGGAACTGGCGGTGGCCGCGATCGAATGGCACCCGTTCGGAGCTTCACGCGAGGCGCGAATAACTGACGATGCGTTCGACCTGCTCATGGTGCTCTCAGTTCCCGTCATCTCGTTCGTCCTTGTGATGGGCGGGGTTGCACTGGTTCGCGGCCGCGGCGGCGTCATCGATGAGGACGGACCTCCGGTCCGGTCACACCGGCTGTTCATCGGCGGATGGGTCGTCCTCACGAGCGCTCTCGCCGTGCTCGTCATCATCACGCCGGGATTCTCCGGCCTTGATGAACTTCGCGCCGAGCCGGTCCCTGATCTTGTGATCGACGTTCATGCTGAACGATGGAACTGGGTGTACACCTACCCCGAATCAGGTCGCGAGACCCAGGGCGAGCTCGTATTGCCGGTGGACCAGCGCATCATGTTTCGCATTAGTAGCACCGACGTGATCCACTCGTTCTGGATTCCCGCGTTCCGGATCAAACAGGACGCGGTCCCGGGCCAGATAACAACGACGATGGTGACGCCCGAAGCGCTCGGCGAGTTTGACAATGCCGACGAACTCCGTGTCCAGTGCGCTGAGCTGTGCGGCGTTGGGCACGCACGAATGTGGACGGGCGTGCGGGTCGTCACCGAAGCAGAGTTCGAGGAGTGGCTCGCTGGAGCCGGAGGATGAACATGACGGACTCTGGGGTGAGACGATGAACATTCTTCGCGGCCTTGTTGGTGGGGCGTTGGGCTATGTCGTCGGTGCTGGGCTGATGATGGCGATTCGTTCGTCGGCCGGCGGCAGGGCGTGGGAGGTGGAGTCGGTCACCGCAGGAGCGTGGTTGTTCGCTCTGTCGGGCTGGTTGCTCGGAGTTGGCGTATGGCGCTACTGGGCCCGCGGTTGGTTCGGCAGGGACGTGGCGCCCTACACCGCGACCGGGGGGCGTCGGTACCTCGACTTCGATACGGACCACAAGGTCATCGGTATCCAGTACCTGGTCACGTTTCTCGGCATGTTCTTCATGGCGGGCCTGTTTGCGATGTTGATGCGCTGGGAGTTGATGGGCAACGGGGAAGACATCGTCGGGCCTGATCAGTACAACTCGATCATGAGCCTTCACGGCACGATGATGGTATTCGTCGCTGTGGCTGCGACCGTTGGCGCGTTCGGCAACTACGTCGTACCGATCATGATCGGGGCAGACGACATGGCCTTCCCCAAACTGAACGCGATGTCGTACTGGCTCGTCCCGCCGGTGCTCATCGCGCTGACGGCATCGTTCTTGGCCGGTGGGTACGACACAGGCTGGACTGGCTATGCGCCTCTCTCCGTCCAGAGTGACGTTGGCGGACTGTTCTTCAACCTCGCGTTCTTCACGCTCGGTCTTTCTTCGATCGTGGGAGCGATCAACATCGTGGTGACGGTGGTGACGATGCGGGCCGAGGGCATGACCTGGACCCGCATGCCAATCTTTGTCTGGTCGATATTCGTGACCGCGATTCTGTCGTTCATCTTCACCCAGTTCATCGGGCTCGCCATGTTGATGGTCGTTCTCGATCGCACGGCCGGCACGATATTCTTCGATCCGGCCGCCGGTGGCTCGCCGCTGCTCTACCAGCATGTCTTCTGGTTCTATTCTCACCCCGCCGTCTACATCATGATCCTGCCCGCGTTCGGCATTACGCTCGAACTGGTCTCGACGTTCACTCGCAAACCACTATTCGGCTACAAGTGGGCGGTCGGCGCTCTTCTCGGCATCATGAGCCTGAGCGCGGTGGTCTGGGCCCACCACATGTTCACCAGTGGCATGGCGGAGGCTCTACGCAAGCCGTTCCTCGCCAGCACCGAGCTGATCTCGATACCCACCGGGCTCATATTCCTCTGCGCGCTCGGCACGCTCTGGCTCGGAAAGATCCGATTCGAAGTGCCGATGCTGTTCGCGCTCGGCGTGTTGTTCAACTTCCTGATCGGCGGCATCACCGGTGTGTTCCTGGCCGACGTGCCGGTCGACATCCAACTCCAGGACACGTACTTCGTGGTCGCCCACTTCCACTATGTCATCCTCGGAGGCGGGATCTTTGGGCTCTTCGGAGCGACGTACTATTGGTTCCCGAAGATGACCGGCCGCTCGATGAGCGATCGACTCGGGAAAGTCCACTTCTGGTGGATGATGATCGGGTTCAACGCCACCTTTCTGCCGATGTTCATCCTCGGGATGCAGGGAATGAACCGGCGGGTTGCGGACTACTCACCCGACCTGGAGAGCGCGAACTTCGCTGTATCAATGGGAGGCTTCTTCCTCGGAACGAGCTTCGTGATCTTCTTGTTCAACTTCATCTGGAGTTGGGCCCGCGGGCCGGCCGCGCCGGCGGACCCATGGGGCTCGCTCACCCTCGAATGGCAGATCCCTTCGCCGCCGCCGCATGAGAACTTCACGTCGCCCCCGCTGGTGCTGTCCGACCCGTACGGATACGGCGACCCCGACTCCGTGCATGCGGACCTCGCGAGAGACGGCGCAAAGACGGTGGTGGAGAAATGACGATCCTCACTAGTGCTCGTGAATCACCCGGGCAGGCTGCGCTCCTCGCCCTCGCTGTGCTCACGGGTGTCGAATATGTCATCGGCGGGCGAGATATCACCGGGGCGTTCGCCATGCTGACGCTGATCGCGGTGGTGAAAGCGGCGGTCATCGTGATCGCGTTCATGCACCTGGCCAACGTTCTGCGAGGGAGTGCTGATGACTGACCACGCGACACAGCTGCCGCACGTGACTCCGCGCATCACCATCAATCGCGCCGGACTCTGGCTCTTCTTCCTGTCGGAAACGATGCTGTTCAGCGGAATTCTGGCGACACGGTTCAGTCTGCTGGGCACCGAGGTCCACGAGGATGTCTCGCAGACCATCGGGCTTGTCATCACGTCCATTCTGCTGGCATCGAGCTACACAGCACTTCGCGCCGAGCACGCGGCCAGCAGTGGTGATCGAGCCACGTGTGCCAAGTATCTGTGGTTGACTTTGGCCCTCGGAGCCGTCTTCGTAGCCGGTGTGGCGTATGAGTGGGCCGAAGCTTTCGACGCCTTTCCTGCCAGCACCGAGTTCGGCACCGTCTTTTTCCTGATGACGGGTGTGCATGCGTTCCACGTGATCACCGGTCTCATCTTTCTCGCCATTCTTCTGAACAATGCCCGACTCGGGCGATATGACGATGACGCCTGGCCGGTGGAAGCAGGCGTCAAGTACTGGCACTTCGTTGATGTCGTCTGGGTGTTCTTCTATCCAGCCCTCTACCTGATCTGATCCGGCCCGAGGCTGTGTCAGAGATTGGAAAATCGATATGCGCAAGATCCGTGGATGCGTTGCACTGCTCGCTCTCACCGCGTCGGCTTGTGGACTAGCCGAGGATGAGGTTGTCCTTCGGCCCGATGCAGCCGGTGAGGTGGTCATCGACATGGACGAGTTCAGTTTCGGAACCGATCGCATCGAGGTGGTTGCGGGCGAGACCGTGACGTTCGTGCTCGTCAACACAGGAGACAACGAACACGAGTTCATGATCGGTCGGAACCTGGTCGAGACCGATCTCGGCTATCCCAACGGCTTTGAGCACGACTTCTTCGAGACAACCACACCAGTCGTGGACCCGCCCTCTGCCGGCATGGACATGGGAGCCATGGACATGGGCGATATGGACATGGGCGATATGGACATGTCCGACGATGACCATGCCGACGATGACATGGGCGATATGGACATGGGCGATGACGACATGGGCGATATGGACATGCCCGACGATGACCACGCCGACGATGAGATGTCGGATGGGGACATGGGTGACATGGACATGGGCGGCGAGGACGCCCACGCAGGATTCATGGTGCAACGTCGTCCCGGCGAGGTCGCTCGGCTCACGGTGACGATTCCGGCGGACGTCGTCGGTGAGTGGGACGTCGGATGCTTCCGCGGTCGTGGCTCACATTGGGATGCAGGGATGCGCACCACGCTCGTTGTTCTGGCGGCCTGATCTCCGTGCTTGTTCGCCGATCACAAACGACTAGGCGCGACACGATATTGGCCTATGTGAGGCTCACGAAGCCGCGGATCATCGAGCTCCTGCTGGTGACGACGGTGCCGGTCATGATCCTTGCCGAAGGTGGCTGGCCATCGAGTGGATTGGTCATCGCCACTGTGGCCGGTGGCACTCTTTCGGCCGGCGGCGCGAATGTGCTGAACAACGTGTGCGATCGCGATATCGACTCGATCATGCATCGCACGGCCGAGCGTCCACTCGTCACGCAAGAGATCACAGTTCGAAGCGCAGTCGTCTTCGGCGTGACGCTAGGTATTGCCGGTCATCTTCTGCTGACGCTGGCAGTCGGCCAGCTGGCGGCATTTCTGGCGACGGGATCGTTGCTCTTCTACGTCTTTGCGTACACACTCGTGCTGAAACGCAGAACGGCACAAAACATCGTGATCGGGGGCGCAGCCGGAGCTGTGCCGGTACTCGTCGGGTGGGCAGCGGTGACCGGCAGCTTGTCGTTCGAGGCTCTGGTGCTCTTCGCCGTCGTCTGCCTATGGACGCCACCGCATTTTTGGGCGCTGGCAATTCAGTTCCGAGACGACTACCGCGAAGCATCGGTGCCGATGCTCCCGGTCGTTGCCGGGGTTCCGGCGACGATTCGTCAGATACGGATCTACGCCTTCCTGACAGCGCCTGCGCCTCTCCTACTCGGCTTCGGGTCGGTTGTTGGGCCGATCTTCATCGTGCTTGCGGCCGCACTCGGGATCTGGCTCGTGGTTCGCGTCGTTCAGATCTCAGAAGATCGTGCCATGTCGTTCTTTCGGGACTCAATCTCCTACCTCTCGCTTCTGTTCGCAGCAGTTGCAGTCGAGGGCTTTTTCAACCTGCCGAACTGATCTGGCAGTTTGGTGCCGGTGACGCGTCTCAGTTCCTGGCGTCGTGCGCCGATGTTCCGTCATGCATAACTCTCTCGGCTCGAGAAGTCCCTCGAGCAAGGCCTTAGTAGTTGTGTACGGGACTGCTATTGTCGGCTTCGTTGGCCTGGTCGCTGTCGCTGCCACGAATGCGGGCGACACGGCGCTGTCGACTGCGGAAGCTCTGCTACTGGGTGTAGTAGAAGGCTTGACCGAATTCCTCCCGGTGAGTTCGACCGGACATCTGACCGTCACCCAGCGACTGCTCGGACTGAGCGACACAGAGGCGGGAAAGGATGCGGCCGACTCGTATGTGATAGCGGTTCAGTTTGGCGCAATCGTGGCTGTGGCCGGGTTGTACCGGAAGCGAATCGCAGGTACGGCTCGTCATGTTCTCAGACCGCCCCCTGGCGAGGAGACCGAGGCCGCTCGACGACTGCTGGTGGCGTTGCTTGTCGCATTCACACCGGCCGCCATTGTTGGCTTGCTCGTGGGTGATCTCATCAAGACGCATTTGTTCGGAGTCGCTCCGACAGCGGTGGCCTGGTTCGTTGGTGGGGTCGCGGTCCTCTGGTTCGCGAGTCGCCACCAACCTGGTGTTCGAGCGCTCGAGGCGATCACCGCTCACGATGGTCTCGTGATCGGCGCAGTTCAAGTTCTGGCGCTCTGGCCTGGCGTTAGCCGGAGCCTGGTCACGATCATTGCCGCGGCTTTCCTCGGGCTGGCGATGGATGCTGCGGTCGAGTTCAGCTTTCTGCTTGGGCTCGCGATCCTCAGCGCTGCAACGATCTACGAGACGATCACCAACGGCGGGTTGATTGTGAACCAGTTCGGCCTGATGACGCCCCTTCTCGGTCTGTTGGCAGCATTCTTCTCAGCGGCGGTCGCCGTGGTCTGGATGGTTCGGTACCTCCAAGGCCACAGCCTGGCCGTCTTTGGCTACTACCGCATCGCGGTCGCCGCGCTTGTCGGCGTCGGGCTCCTCTTGTCCTGAGGAGCCGCTGTCCGGTCTCACCGGGTGATGTAGTCATCGATGTTGTCTTCGAGCCAACTTTGGCTGACAACCCCAGCAATGGTGTCAGCGATAGTTCCGTCGGGAGCGATGAAGAACGTGGTTGGAGTCGATGCCACCTCGTAGGTGGTGCTGATCTGACCGCTTCGGTCCATGAGGAATGGATAGGACAGACCGTACTTGTCGATGAATGCGTCCACCTCGGCGTTGCCTTCGCCGATACTGATGGAGAGCACCTCGAAGCCTTGCTGGTTGTAGTTGTCGTAGGCCGCCCGCAACTCGGGGGCACTGGCGTTGCACGCCGCTCAATACGTGTGCATGAAGATGAGCGCCACCGGTTGTCCCCGGTAGTCGCTCAGCCTTGCGGTTTCGCCTTCTGCGGTCTCGAGTTCGAAGTCAGGTGCGAGCGCCGCCGCCTGGTTGTCAGAAGCAGCGACGAACGTCAGCGTTCCGACTATCGCGAGCGTGACTACAGCCGCGGCAGCCCACCGAATGCGCTGCCGACGCCGGTGAGCCTTGCGTGCGGCGTCTCTTCGGGTCCGCTTCGACTGGTTGGTGGCCATGACTTCTCCTGTACCTTCGAGAGTTGGTCCGTAGATCTATTGGTGAGAGCTCGCGATGCAGTCCGAGCTAGAAGGAATTCTGGGCGGGCCCGTCGAGCGGGTCAGCCGGCGGCCGGGTTATGCGGATGATCGCAACAGTTCCGGCGATGGCGATTGCGGTCATGAGAGCGAGTCGTTGCGCTCCAATTGTTTCGATGGTGTCGACGAACCAGAGCCGGATGTCTTCCATGGTGTCGATGACCGGGTCGGTGCCGAGGTCGCCATCATAGACAGCAAGTTCCCAACGGCCATACCAAATCGCATAGCCGCCGGCCAGCACCATCAGCGCCCCGCCGAGTCGAGGCGCAACTCGTGCCAGCCGCCGCATGTGGTTCGCGACCGTGCTGTGGGCCAATGCGGAGGCCACGCTGAGCACAAGGATGATGACACCCATGCCGAGGGCGTAGGCAATGTAGGTGCTGAGGGCCTGCAGCGGGGACTGAGATAGGGCGGTACCGGTGACCGCGAGAAAGGGTCCGATCGTGCACGACAGCGACGCGATGGCATAGGTGATGCCATAGCCGATCATGACTCGCGGGCGGTTGGTCTTGGTCGAGAACTGTGGGCCCCGATAGGCAAGTGACGGCTTCCATCCAACTGCCATGGCAATGCCAGCGAGAATGAGGAGCCCACCAATGACGATCGTTACCCACGGGAGCTGTCGGCGGATCTCGCCGGCGATCTGGTCGATGATGATGCCGACGGTGGCGAACACGATGATGAAGCCGATCGAGACCGATGCCGCAACGCCGATTGCCCGCAGGACCCGTTGATCCGCTCGCTCGGTGACTTGGTCACCGGCGACGAAAGCGCCGATGTAGGCGGGCAGCAGGGAGAATCCGCAGGGGTTGAACGTGGCGACCATGCCAGCGGTGAACGCGAGCGCGATAGTCCCGCCAATCATCGGGGTGACCTCAGCATTGCTCCAAGATACGACAGACTGTCGTACCAATGAGCGCGACCCCAGCAGCAATCCTGAGTAACCGCCCCTGTCAGGGGAAATCGTGAACGATCCGGTCCGGTCGCGTCCAAACTTCACCCCTCGCAGCATTGCCACGATAGTGGTCGTGGTGCTCGTCGGGGCGTGGGTGGGCTGGACGGCGCTGGGCGAGCCGGATCTCCCAGACGTCGTGGCCTCGGGTGATCCCGTGGCGCTGCCGGCGCCGGGCGATTTCCCTTCGGTGTCCCTGGATGACTTCACCGGGATCCTGGCCGGCCAAGAGGGACGGCCGGTGGTCGTCAACATCTGGGCGTCCTGGTGTGCCCCGTGCCGAACGGAAATGCCGCTCCTCCAGAATGCTGCTGACACCTACGCAGGTGAGGCGGTGATCCTCGGTGTTGCCTCCAACGACGATCCCCGCGAAGCGAAACGTTTCCTCGACGACCTGGGCCTGGACTATCCGAATGTGTTCGACGCCACTGGTGAGATCCGTGTCGCCTTGGGCGTCAGCGCCTACCCAACCACCTACGTCTTCGGACCCGATGGCACCATCAAGTCCCGGGTCAACGGCGGCATCTCCGAACAGCGACTCGCCGGGCTGATCGAGGACGCCCTCCGGTGATCGACTACGGGTTGTTGATGAGCATGATCATCGCCTTCGGGGTTCCCGCGCTGACGTCGAATTGGTGGCTCATCGGCGGACGCGAGGAACCCGTAGCGTTCCTCGATGTTGCTCTGGGTCCCGCCTTTGTTGGTCTTGCCGTCGGACGGCTGACCACCCTGGCCCTTGACGACCCCAACTCGATCGGCAGCATCTCGGACATGTTGATCATCCGCAGCGGTGTCGAATTCTGGCCTGGTCTCGCCGCCGCGGTGGCTGCAGTGGCTGTTTCGGCCAATTTCGGTTTGGTGCCGATCGGGCGACGTCTCGCTGATCTGGCGCCGCTCGCCATGATCGGCTACGCCGGCTATGAAGCCGCTTGCACCTTCCGCGATGGATGTTTCGGACCCGACAGTCCGTTCGGGCTGCGGCCACGGGGGCTGACCACCGCCATGTTGCCCATCGGTTGGTTGATGGCTGCCACGGTGGCGGTAGCCGCGGTCGGGGTCCATGCCCTCGCTGCCCGACGCCGGCCACCGCTCCTCGTCGTCGGCGCGGGGATGTTCGCGGTGGCGGCGGTGCGGGCCATCGGTTCAATCTGGCTCCCGCACGTCGGCGACGGCCTCACCCGTCAACACGTCTCTTCGATCGCCGTCTCTTCGATAGCCGCGGTGGCGATTGCGGTGACGTTGGCTCTATGGGGCCACCGGGGCACATCGGAAACGGCATCGCGCCCCAACTGAGCATGGCTCAGTAGGCATTGGAAACACTCAACCAGGGGCGGACGACGGCCGATGGTTTACATAGATTCGCCAAACCGGAGGTAACCGTCATGCTTGATTCCGCCAAGGGAAAGTTCGCTGCCGCCCTCGCCATGGTTGCGTGCTGCGGCCTGTCCATGGCCATCGCTCTAGGACTCATCGCATTCAGCTCCACGCTGCTGATCTCGGGGTTGGCCGTCGCTGTCGCGATCGGTTGCGTCGTATTCATGATGGCGTTCGGCCACCAGCACCACCGCAACGATCACGCCGCAGAGCCCGACCACGAACCGGCCGCGCGCTGAGCTGCGGAAAGCGCGTCGGCTGACGCCCGCCGCGACTGGACCTTCCCCCCTGCAGCAAGGTCTAGTGTCAATGGTGTGCAACCCTGCGGTCTTCCTGACGGCCCCTCGAGATGGTCGATCGGCGTTGCCGTAGCGGGGTTTGCCGTCGCGCTGTTCGGCGTTTACTGGGACGATGCATGGCACACCGACAGGGGCCGAGACGGTCTGTTCAGCGCACCTCATCTCGTGCTGTACGCCGGGGTCGCGGCGGCGGTGGTAGTCGTGGCCGCGTGGGGCTGGCGAAGTCGCAAACTCGGATGGCGGACGTTCGGTGCAGCTCCGATTGGCGTCGCCGTTGTCGGGGCCGCGGTCACGTTGGGATCGGCGCCGGTCGACGAGTGGTGGCATACAGCCTTCAGCCGCGACGCCGTGCTGTGGAGCCCACCACATCTCGTCGCGCTGGTCGGGACCGTCGCGCTGGGATCAGGCGTCGCGCTCGTGGCCGCTCGATCCCTCGCCGCGGGCGGGTGGCTCGATGCTGTCCTCTTGCTGGCCACCTGCGTCGGCGTCGTGGGCGCCTGGCAGGTCCTCGTACTGGAGTACGACACCGATGTCGCCCAGTTCTCACCGCTGTGGTACCTGCCGGTGCTCGCCGCCGGCGTCGCTGCCTCCTCGGCGACGGTGCACGCTGTGGTCGGCCCGCGATTCCGATGGTCTGCCTCGTGGGCTGGCGTCGGTTACTCGTTGACAATTGTCGGCGTCATCGCTGTGTTGTCGGCCATGCGCTTTTCGACCCCCATCGTGCCCGCCGTAATCCCCGCGATGATGGCCGCCGACCTCGCCCGAGGTCGGCGGTGGCCGCTTGCGCTGCGTTCAACCTGCATCGTCACCGCACTGTTCGTCGTCTATGTCCCGTATCTCCGAGCTGTCGAAGGCGGAGTGGCCCCTTCGTTCACTGAGGTGCTGTTGGGCGCGGTAGTCGCCGTGGCCGTCGTGTCAGTATCGCTCACGGCGTTCGAACCAAGGACACGTTGGATACCCGCATTCGGGCCCGTCGGTGCAGCAGCCCTGGTCCTGGCCGTGATCGCCCCGATCGCCCTTGTCGGGCAGCGCCCTGCCGCTGCCCACGATCCTGGCCAAGGTCTCGACGTCATCGCGATCACACTCACCGCGGAGGTCACCCGCACTCACGTTGAGCTCACCGCGATTCTTGACGAACCGCACAACCAAGTCGAGCCTGTGGCGCTCGTGGCTCGCCGGGCTGGCCGATTGCTCACCGGATCAATCACCGTCGGTTCAACGAGCTGGTCGGGCCGTGTCGATGTCGATCGAGACGGTCGCTGGTTCGTCTACGTTGAGGCCCACCGCGGGGCCGAGCAGCTCGAAGCGTGGCTTCCGGTCACAATCGGCTCGGACGGGATCACCAGCAAGCAGACGATGCTCTACGTCCCTATCGACGATGCCGATACGACCACCGTTCAGCTGGCCGTTGGCATCACTCTAGTTCTCGTCGCGTTGGCCGTCGTCGCACTCGTTGCCGCAACCGTCCGCGCGACGGCGGTCGACCCTGGCCGACGCCCCCGGACCATGCCTGAGAGCTATCGTTCCGCAGAGATTCCACCAACTGAGGAATGACCAGCCTTCACGCAAATGGCCACCAGATCCCGCACCTCCGATAAGCAGACGTCAGCGCCACGCGGGGAGGTCTCCCGCTCCGCCGATACGGACCGCACCGAGCGGCGGCGCTGGCACCGCCACCTGGTCCTCGCTCTGTGCTCGGCCGGCCTCGTCGGACTCTTCTGGGAGACCCGATCCAACTGGGTCGACGAGATGCGGCTCTGGAAGGCGGTCGGCGACGCTGCGTACGTCCTCCTGATCGCCGCCTTGGCGCTCGGACCGCTCACAGTCCTGGTGCCATCCACACGACCGTGGTTGCGGTGGCGTCGACAGATTGGCATCTGGTTCGCACTCACGGCCACGCTGCACAGCGTGCTGATCCTGAACGGATGGGCACGCTGGAGCCTGCGACGATTTCTCGGCTACGAGTTCATTCCCCAGCTTGGGCGCGAGGCCCGTCTCGAGCCTGGTTTCGGCCTGGCCAACCTGATCGGCAGCGTCGCCCTCGTGCTCGCCCTGCTTCTCGCGGCAACATCATCGGACCGCGCCCTTCGACGCCTCGGACGGCCAGCCTGGTCCTGGCTTCACCGACTGGCCCAAACCATCCTCATTCTTTCGCTGTTGCACGGTAGCTACTTCTTGTTCGTCCACTTCACCGAATCGTTCCACAAAGCCCCGCTACCGAACCTCGACTGGTTCCGGATCCCCTTCCTTACCGCCGGCCTCGCCGTGATCGCGCTCCAGGCCGCGGCCTTCGCCGTCGGCATTGGGCGCAGTGGCGTTGCCACCGCACCTGGTGCTGCTCGCCCAGCGCGCCGACGACGGTGAGACCTCCGCGCCGCAAGAGTGACACTCCGCGCCGGCGGTGAAATCGGTGCGGACCGCTCGCGGCATCTGGCCTCGGGGTTCTCTGTGGTATCTGGCCGGGCCACGCGGGCTTTATCAAAGCTTGACAGTATCGACCATCAATCCTTCATCGGTGAGCCGTTCTATACAGACGAAGCAAGAAGTCGAACGAAGGAGATACACGATGATGTGGGAAATTGACGGCTTTGGCTACCTGTGGATGCTGTTGGTCTGGATCGCCATCCCGGCCGCAGTGATCTGGGGGCTACGAGGGCCTCACCGAGGCCAAAGCAAGAACCGAGCAATCGAGATCTTGAACGAACGCTTCGCCCGAGGCGAAGTCGATCGCAGCGAATACGAATCCCGGCGCGCAGAGCTCACCCGCTGAGCGGCGGCGCCACGAAAGAAAGGACAAGCGAAATGAGGAACAGAGTCAAGACAACCACAGCGGCAGCCGCAGTCGTCGCCGGTCTCACCGGCGTGGCGATCGCTGGCGGCTTCTCGGTCGCAGCCGCTGACACCGGCGACGGATCCGGCGCCACCACCGAGTGGTGCGACGGAGTCGGCAACCACGACGGTTGGGACGCCGACGAACACGGACAATTCCATGAGCAGATGGAAAGCCACATGACCGACTTCATGGGAATGGGGATGGGCATGAGTGACGGCTTCGACTTCGGTGACATGGGCCCGAGTTCAGGTATGGGCAGTATGAACATGGGACGCGGTCCAGCCATGGGCCGATGAGCCACGCTCGCCCACGAACCGCAGTTCTCGACCTCGCCGCTTGTCGGCGGGGTCGGCTGCCGCGCCGCCGATGACTACGGTGCTCATCGTTGACGACGAACCCGAGTTGCGGGAGATGGTCAGGCGCTACCTGGAGGCAGAAGACTTCGCCGTCACTGAAGCAGGCGACGGCGACGCCGCGCTCGTTGCGATTGCGACCACCGAACCCGACATTGTCGTGTTGGACGTGTCCATGCCGGGTCGGGACGGATTCGAGATCCTCCAGGACCTCCGCCGGACCAACAACGTCCCCGTCATCATGTTGACGGCCCGCACCGAAGAAATCGACCGGGTCATCGGGCTGACGGTTGGCGCCGACGACTACGTCACCAAACCGTTCAGCCCGCGAGAACTGGTCGCCCGAATCCGAGCAGTCCTGCGCCGGACTCGAGCAGACGGACCAGACGTCGTCGACACCACACTCACCTTCGATGGCCTCACAATTAGCGAGGCGGCACGTGAGATCCACTGCGACGGCGGGGAGGTCGAGATAAGTACACTCGAGTTCGACCTGCTCCTCGCACTGGCCCGAACCCCCGGTCGAGTCTTCTCTAGAGCCCAGCTCCTCGAACGGGTCTGGGGATGGGACTACTACGGAGTCGATCGGGTGGTGGATGTCCACATCGCCAACATCCGCAAACAACTCCACGATGACGCCGACCATCCCCGATTCATCGGAACCGTCCGAGGAATCGGCTACAAGTTCATCGCCGAGCCGTCATGACCCGACTCTTCACCACCTTGCGGGCTCGGTTGCTGTGGTCCCACCTGGCCGTGGTTGGGATTGGGGTCGGCGTCCTGGTCATCGCCGGCCGTCAGTTCGGCGAAGCGTTCGTGAACGACCATCTTTCGACGATGGGCGCAATGATGGGCGGCCAGGACAACGCGATGGACACTGCCGAGTTCGATGCCGGCGTGCGGTCGTCGTTCAACCGGGCCCTGTGGTGGGCGGCAGGAGTCAGCGCGGTTGCAGCCGCGGGCGTAGCTCTCTTTGCCGCTCGCCGGCTGCTGGTACCGGTCGAAGAAGTCCGGTCGATGACTCGTCGCCTTGCAGCAGGCGCCTACAACGAACGAATCCCCTTGCCCAGGGAGGCCGAACTGGCGGCGCTGGCAGCTGATGTCAACTCGCTCGCCTCGGCACTCGACCAAACCGAACAACGACGCCTACGTCTGGTCGGTGAGGTGGCCCACGAACTGCGGACTCCAGTGGCGACCCTCAAGGGCTATCTGGAGGGCCTCCTCGATGGGGTCTTTGACCCGGACGAAGAGATCCTGGCCGCGTCGATCGTCGAAGCCACTCGCCTTGAACGCCTGGCCGCCGATCTCTCCACCTTGTCCAGGGTCGAGGAAGGCCGGTTCGATCTCCAACTCGAATCGTGCGATCTCCGGGACCTCGTCAACCACGTTACTGGACGACTCGCAAGCCAGTTCGCCGACAACGGCGTCACGCTGATCATCGACGAGCTGCCCCCGTTGAAGACGATGGTGGACCGGGACCGGATCATTCAGATTCTCACCAACATTGTCGGCAACGCCCTGGCCTATACCCGGCCCGGCGGCTCTGTTCGGATCTCGGCCACTGCAACCACCAACCAAAGGCTCGTAACCGTGAGTGACACCGGTCGCGGTCTCACCAGCGAGCAACTCGAGCTGATCTTTGAGCGTTTCTACCGCGCTGACCGCTCCGCCACCGGCGGGAGCGGTATCGGGGTGACGATCGCCCGCACCTTGGCCCGCCGTCACGGAGGGGATGTCACAGCCAGCTCTGCCGGCATCGGCCAAGGCGCCGAGTTCATCATCTCCCTCCCCGACACCCCAACGGTGGAGACGTCATCGAACTGACTGCACCTGCCACGGTTCATGGGTCGCGGCCGACCCAGCGGCCGCATGGCGACGCCCTTTCGAGGAGTGCATCCAGAACTGACCGATCTCATCGACGAGAGCGGCGGAATCGGATGGACTGCGATCCGACGCGACTGGAGGAGGCGAGCGAGGTAGCGTCGCCTGCCCGCGCAGTCCTGCGGGTGCGGGCGGGGCCCACCAACCCGGGCGTCGCCTGATGTCGCACAGGCTCTTTTTTGCCGTCACACCTAGCTGTCCTCTTCAATCCGGGCGACTTGTGCAGGCATAGCTGCCCCGATGCACATCCTCGTGGTGACGGACGGTCATCTCGACCTGAGAAGGCAGTCAACCTGTTCGCTCGGCTGTACGAGCCCAACGATCGTGTCAACTTGCTGACTGCGCTCGATCATCCACGTGAATCTCTCGACAACTACTCGGCTCTCACCGGTGTGTCCCCAGCCGCACGTTGCTTCTGTTCAAAAGGAGGTTGTCGGGCGCGTCAGCGCGGATGATCTCTTCAAAGATACTCACAGCCCGCGAGCAGAGTCATGACCGGTAGAACTGGTCGATACCTGAGTGCGAGTGGGGCTGGCTGGCAGTTGAACCGGGGGGAGAACACGACGGTCACCGCCGACGGATCGGGCCTCAATGCGTCAAATTGGGCATTTGAGTTCGATCTCATCGTGCCCGACCTCTGAGGCGATCGCGGATGCGAGTCGAACTACCCGCGGTTGAAGCGGACTTCGTTGTTTCGCCAGGGTGCTGGCGGGCCCGAGCACCTGTGTTTCGGGGCGCTCGTCGAACTCCGCGGCCGACTCCGACCGGTCGGCGACGCGTTCAGGCTAGTAGTCGGCGATGATCTCAGCGGCAGCCCGCTCCCCGGTCTCTACGGCGCCGTTCATGAAGCCCTGGTGTTCGAGTGATGTGTGCTCGCCGACGAAATGGATTGGCCCCACGGCCGTCCCGCCCGCGCCCCGCAACTCCGTGTACTGGCCGACGCCCCCGAACGAGTACGAGCCCCTTGTGTGCGGATCGTCGACCCAGGAGTCGAGCCAGCCGCGGCCGGTTGCTGCGGCGCGGGTCGCCGGTCCGAACACGGTCTCGAGGTCCGGGCCGATTGACGTGACCAACCCGGCTGGCGCCTCGCCGTGAGCCGGCGCAAAGTCATATCCCGCCCCGAGCTCACCGCCGGTGAAGGCGACAAGAACACCGGTCGGTCCTTTCTCGGTGATGACACCCTCCCACGTCACCATCAGGTTCGTGTCGCTCAGAGAGTCGCCGTTCGCTCCGTCGTAGCGCCACGCTCGCTCGGCGAACTCGAGCTGAAGCTTCGAGTTGGGACCCGTCGGCTGATCGTCGATCACCCGCCGTTTGAGATCGCCGAGCCCTGCCTGAGTCAGGTCAACGTCGCGGAGCGTGGTGAACGGCAGAGCCAACACGACTCGATCAGCCAGCACGTCGGTGATGATGCCCGCCCGGTCGAAGGAACAGGTGACGCCGGGCGCATCGTGTCGTACCGCGGCGAGCGCCGATGCGAGTTCGACAGCGGCTTCGCCGAGCTGTTCGTCCAGCTTCTCAGCAACGCGATCGCTGCCGCCCTTGATGTGCCACCGTTCGTCCGATCCCCCGAGGAGATCCATGCTCCCACCGGCGCCCGGGCCCACGGTCATGAGGAAGTTGAGAGCGCTCTGGTCCTCAGCCGAGCCCGCCCATTCGGAGAGGTGTGTTATCTCGATGAAGCGACCGAGACGCGACCCTCTGCCGTCGGGCACATTGACATCGATCCACTCCGCTAGCGACATTCGATCGAGCAGAACGGCTCCCTCGAGGTGGCTATCCCAGACGACACTCGAACCAGCCGCCGCGTAGTCGCGCTCGACGTGCGGTGCCACCTGGCCCCAGTCCTCGAGAACGTCGGTGCAGAGATAGTCCATGCCGTCGAGCGAGGTGACGGACCGACTGCCGTCGGGGTACCCGGCCCAGAGGTCCTCCAGGTCGAGACCGAGCTCTCTTTGAAGCGCCCGCAGAGACTGGTGGTCTGAGTTGACGAACTCGCCGCCCATCTCCGCCGTTCGACTGTCGGCGAAGAAGCCTCGGAGGGTCCGAGTGCGTCCCCCGATGTGACCGGACGCCTCGTGGACGGTTACGTCAGCGCCGGCATGGTTGAGTCGGTAGGCGCAGGTGAGGCCGGCAAGCCCCGCCGACGACGACTACCTGCAAGCCCGAGGCGGCGGAACCATCCACCGAATTGTCGGCGGGCGCAGAACACCCAATTGCCGGAAGAAGCGCAGTCGTCCCAGGCCCGAGAGAGCCGCTGAGAAACCGCCGGCGCGACATCTCCGCGAGCCGGCCGCGGATCTCCGCCACCGGGACGCCGGTCTGGCGGGCCAATTCCCACTTGGCCTGAAGTCGAGGTAACAGCTGGCCGACTGACGCTCGCCCTATGATCGGAAGCGTTCCCCCTCCTACAGGATTGTCGGCTCGTCTACGGTCGTCGGGTGAGCGATCGCCGTCCGAACATCCTCTTCCTCTACGCGGATCAACACCGTGCCGATGTGCTCGGCTGCGCCGGTAACGAAGTCGTCGCCACCCCGCATCTCGACCGACTGGCGGGGGAGGGGCTCCGCTGCGAGGCCGCTTGGACCGAGAGCCCGATCTGCCAGCCGGCACGAGCCTCGGTGCTGACGGGGCGGTACCCGACCGATCACGGGATCCTCGGAAATTTCAGCGGCGATTGCTCGCCGGAGTGGGACACGTTCCCCCGAGCGCTCCAAGCGGCCGGCTACGAGACGGCGACGATCGGCAAGACCCACTACTCGTCGTGGCCGATGGGTTCGAAGGGGCCAGAAGACGGCCCTCCACCCACAGACGAGTGGATCGCCGGGTTCGGCTTCGACCATGTGGTCGAGGAGTTCGACCGCTACGTCCACACAGGTCGACAAGACACTCCCTATATGCGCTTCCTGCGTGACCACGATGCTCTCGAGCCCTACCGGGCCGAGGTGCTCGCTCGGTTCCGCACCGGTGATCGGCACTGGGAAGCAGCCACCAGCCCGCTGCCACAGCAACTCGACCTCACGTCGTTCCTTGCGGGGGAGGCGGAGAAATGGATTGGCGAGCGGTTCCGTGACCGCCCGTGGTTCCTTCAGCTTTCGTTCGTGCAGCCTCACGTCCCGCTCATGGGCGACCCGGTGTGGGCTGAGCACTATGCCGATGCACTGATCGAGCGGACGGCACCTGATGCGCCCGAGTCGGACCACGAGGCCTGGGCTTTTCATCTGGAGCGCCTGCGTGCGCATTCACACAGCGAGCTCCTGAGCGACGACTTCGTGCTCGCCGGCGCCCGTCAGTACTACGCCATGGTGTCGCTCATCGATCAGAAGATCGGCGAGCTGCTGGCCCTGCTCGAACGTCGACGCGAACTCGACAGCACTCTCGTGGTCTATGCCGCCGACCACGGCGAGATGCTCGGCGACCACGGGCTCATGGCGAAGATGAACTTCTATCGGTCGTCGGTCCGGATCCCCTTGATCGTCCGTCCGCCCGGTGGTCGATCTCCGATCGTGCACAGCGGGCCGGTGCAGGCTGTCGACATGGTCGCCACCATGCTCGACGCCGCCGGCACGCGGTTCGAAGAGTCGCCGGCGAGGTCGCTTCTGCCGATCCTCGGGGGCGCGAACCATCGCGACGCCGCGGTCAGCATGATCCGGTTGCGTCCGGACCTGCCGACCTGGCTCGCCGTGACCGACGGCCGGGCTCGCCTCACGTTCGACCTCGGTGACGGTGATGTGGTGGAGTACTTCGACCTCGAGTCAGACCCTGGAGAGGCGATCAATCTCGCCGCGACCGCACCCAGGGACGAGATCGAGCGTCTGCGCTCCATGGCGTTCGCCGAACTCGAGGGGCGACTCTGACCTCGGACGCACACCACTCCACATGAGCAGACTCACACAACGTGGCCTCCAGCACCCCACCGACATCGAGGCTCACGGATAGGGTTCCCGTCATGCGGCTGCTGGTTCGGAACATGTCTCGGAACACCACGGAGACGGACTTGCGCGACCTGTTCGAGCCGTTCGGTTCGGTTCAGTCCTGCGTGATCGTGCATGACGCTGAGACCGGGCAATCGAAGGGCTTCGGGTTTGTGGAAATCCCCAAGGTCGGCGCGGCCAAGGCGGCAATTCGTCAGCTGAACGGACACGAACTCGACGGCGCGACGCTTCGGGTCAAGCGGGCCACCTCGGGGAGCTCGTCGACGTAGGTGCCTTCTCCCACGTCGACCCGCTCGCCGTGACTATTTACTGGTGCCGGACGGTGGCTCGAAACCCGGCAGGGGTGAGCCCGGTCTCGCGGCGAAAGAATTTCGCGAAGTTGGTCGGTTCATCGAAACCGAGCTCGGTGCTGATGCTTGCTGCGGTCCCATCGCCATGCGCCAAGTGACGCTTGGCTTCAAGAATGATGCGATCGACGATCACGCGCTTGGCCGTGACATCGCCGGCGGCCCTGCACGCGCGGTTCAAGCTCTTGGACGAACAGGCCAGGTGCTGGGCATATGGCTCGACGTGGTGCCATCGTCGGTGGTTCCGGTCGATGGCCCTCCGGTACTCGCGGTATCGCTGGAGCACGATCGGATCGATGAGGTGCTCTTCGGGAGAGCCGGCGCCGCCCAAGGCGAGTCGACGGGCGAGTACCTGGCTCTCGAGAGCGAGCAACTCGCCGAGCCGGCCGCGTTCGGCCGGCAACGCGGTATCCGCAACCATTCGTTCGAACAGCTCGGTTATGGCTGCGGCAAGCTCGCGGTCTGTGCGGACGTGGGCAGGGAGTCGCTCGACGACTTCGCCAACTTGATGCGACTCGACGAGAAGGATCCAGCCATCCCAGTCGCTGGGTGGACCGAACCGGTGTACTTGACCGGGTCCGATCTGCAGGCATGACCCTGCCGCGCAGCGGTGGGTCTCGAAATCGATCGTGTGGGTGTAGGAGCCCGATCGGACGAACAGGAAACACTGGAAGTCGACCCGTTCGAACCCTCGATTCCGGTGAGAGGCAATCCGGGCTCGAAGCGCTTCCGCGTCGATCACCTCGACATCAAGGCGGTAGGCGGAGTCGCTGGGTCGATAGCGGACGGGTCTGACCTCGAGCGACATGTCCGAAAACTACCATCAGTAGAGCGCCTTCTCACCTTTTCACCCACGCGACATGTATGGATGCTTGGCAAAGACCAAACGAGGAGAGCATCGTGGATATTCGGAGTCTTGGCTATGTCGGGATTGACGTCGCCGACGTCGATGGCTGGCGAGAATACGCAGAATTGCTCGGAACAATGGTACTCACAGAGGGAGACGGCCTCCGGATCAAGATTGACGAATGGCCGTTCCGGGTAGTGGTCCAGCCGAGTGAGCGAGGAGAGGGGCTGGCCTTCACGGGTTGGGAGCTCCCCGATGCAGCTGCGCTCGAGACCGCCACCGATGAGCTCGTAGCGGCCGGATTCACCACAGAAGCAGCGTCAGGCGACCTCTGCGCGGAGCGTCGAGTCCGGGGGATGACCCGGACAACGGATCCTGGCGGATTCCAGCTCGAACTGTTCCACGGCCCGGTCCACGACCACGAGCTGTTCATGTCGCCAACGGGCGTCAGCGGGTTCCGGACCGGGCCTCAGGGGATGGGTCACATCGTCCTCGGCACTCCGGATCTCGCGGGGTCTGTCCGCTACTACACCGACGTGCTCGGGTTTCGAGTGAGCGACTACTGGAAGCCTGCGGACGACGACGTTGTCTTCATGCGCTGCAACCAGCGGCACCACAGCCTGGCGCTTGTTGCTGCCTCCGAACCGGCGCTCTACCACTTCATGCTGGAAGCACTCACCCTCGATGACGTCGGCTACGCGCTTGACCGCCACTACGACACCGACACGCCGATCTCGATGGGGCTCGGGAAGCACACCAACGACCAGATGGTGTCCTTCTACAGCCATTCGCCGTCGGGGTTCGAGGTCGAATTCGGATGCGGCGGCCTCCTCGTCGATGACGCAACCTGGACCGTTACCGAGATCACGAAACCGAGCTTCTGGGGTCACCGCTGACCAGCCGCCGCCGGTCAACCCTGTCTTTGGTCCCTGGCGGTGCTGGCTCCACCACCTGGAGAATGGCCTCACGATTCGAACTGTGACAGAAGCGACGCGACCGGAAGTCGCCAGGGAGTGGGAATGACCACCAAGTGGGTGTACGGGTTCCATGAGGTCGATCAGGTCCAGGCGGAGGTCGGCGGCGACTGGGAAGTGGTGAGAAGCCTGTTGGGCGGGAAAGGAGCCAATCTCGGCGACATGGCGCGACTCGGAGTTCCGGTCCCGCCGGGGTTCACCATCACCACCGACGCGTGCAACGAGTACAGCGCGGCCGGGGGCGCAATGCCGACCGGCCTCTGGGATCAGGTCGTCGCCGCGATCGCACACCTCGAAACGGTGACTGGAAGACTCTTTGGTGATCCTGATCGGCCCCTCCTGCTGGCGTGTCGTTCCGGTGCCAAGTTCTCCATGCCGGGCATGATGGACACGGTGCTCGACATCGGTCTCAACGACGATGTCGTGAAAGGGCTCATCACCGAGACCGGTGATGAGCGCTTTGTGCTCGACTCGTATCGACGCTTGATCCAGATGTTCGGTGGAGTGGTGCTGGGTGCAGCCGATGAGGCATTCGAAGCGACACTTCACGCGAAACGAGAGTCCCGACACGTTGACAGCGACTCCGAATTGTCAGCGGAGGACCTGTCGGCAGTCATCAGCTCATTCCAGGAGTTGATCGCTCGACAAGCCGCAAAACCCTTCCCGACAGACCCGCTCTCACAGTTACGCATGGCGGTCGAGGCCGTGTTCGAGAGTTGGTACGGCAAGCGCGCCCACGACTACCGCGAGGCAGCTCACATTCCCCATGACCTGGGCACCGCGGTGAACGTGGTTGCCATGGTTTTCGGCAACACGGGTGACGACAGCGCCACCGGGGTTGCGATGAGCCGCAACGCGACCACTGGCGAGCCGGGCCTCGAAGGCGACTACCTCGTCAATGCCCAGGGAGAAGACGTCGTGGCAGGGATCAGGACCACGAAGCCGATTGCACAGCTCAAAGACGAGATGCCTGAAGTGGCCCGTGAATTCGCCGCCATCGCAAACCAACTCGAGTTGCACTACCGCGACATGCAAGACATGGAGTTCACGGTCGAGAAGGGAAAGCTCTGGCTCCTGCAGACGCGGGCGGGAAAACGAACCGCGCAAGCTGCGGTTCGGATTGCCGTCGATCTCGCCAACGAGGGATTGATCAGTCGCGAAGAGGCCGTGATGCGCGTCAGCCCTGACCAAATCGACTTCTTCCTCCATCCCCAGTTCTCAACGCGCAGTCTTGAAGCGGCTGCGGCGATCACCGCGGGCCTGAACGTCTCTCCCGGTGCGGCGGTCGGGGTCGCTGCCTTTGATGCCGACCTGGCGGAACGCTGGGCCCGCGAGGGTCGAGAGGTCATCCTGGTACGGCCCGACACGAAGCCGGATGACGTACACGGCATGTTGGCAGCTCAAGGAATCCTCACATCGAGTGGGGGACGGACGAGCCACGCCGCGCTTGTGGCGCGCCAGTTCGGCCGGCCAGCCGTCGTCGGAGCCAGCGCGATCGACATCGACATGTCCGCCCGCACCTTCGCGGTGGACTCGGTGGTGGTCCATGAAGGCGACTGGCTCTCGATTGACGGAGCGTCGGGAAACGTCTATGTCGGACAGGTCGAGACCACAGCGCCCGACATCGACAACGAGCGGCTGCGGACCCTGCTCGAATGGGCCGACGAGATCCGCACGCTAGGCGTACGAGCCAACGCCGATGATCCTGTCGAAGCCGAACGGGCGCGCCGTTACGGTGCGGAAGGCATCGGCCTCTGTCGCACAGAGCACATGTTCTTCGACCCGGACCGGCTCCCGATTGTGCAGCAGATGATCACGGCCCCGATCCCGGCCGAGCGAAAGGAAGCGATAGCGGCACTGCTGCCGATGCAACGTGACGACTTTGTCGGCATCTTCCAGGCGATGGACGGACAGCCGGTGATCATCCGACTGCTCGATCCGCCCCTGCACGAGTTCCTGCCGAGCTTCGAAGAGTTGACCCACACCGCGGCCGATCTGCGCTTCCGGCTGATCAAGGCTGTGGACCTCGCGGCCGTGGACTCATTGGTCGCGGAGTTGACGGCGACGACCACGATGTTGGAACGGGTGGACAATATTCGCGAGAGCAACCCCATGCTCGGCCTGCGCGGTGTACGGCTTGGGCTCGAGTTGCCGGCGCTCATCCGGATGCAGACCCGAGCGATCGTAGAGGCCGCGCTGCTGGTTCAGCGCGACGGCGTGCTGGTGAAGCCCGAGATCATGGTCCCTCTCGTCAGTCATGCCACGGAAATGAACGCGGCCCGGGAACTGATCGAGTCCGAGATGGCTTTGGTCTTTGCCGAGCAGGGCGATTCGATCGATATTCCGATCGGCACGATGATCGAAGTGCCGCGAGCGGCGCTGACGGCTGCTCAGATCGCCGAGTACGCTGACTTCTTCTCGTTCGGTACGAACGATTTGACCCAGATGACGATGGCGATGAGCCGCGATGACGCGGAAGCGGGCTTCCTTCTTGCATATCAGTCGGGCGGGATCATCGACGCCAATCCCTTCCACACAATCGACGTCGATGGCGTCGGACGGCTGATGGAGATCGCGGTAGCCGACGGCCGGGCAACCGCGCCGGGCCTGCCGATCGGGATTTGTGGTGAACATGGGGGCGAGCCCGCGTCAATAGCCGAATGCCAGCGACTGGGTCTCGACTATGTGAGTTGTTCGGCGTACCGCGTACCCGTGGCCCGCCTGGCGGCCGCCCATGCAGCTCTTGCCGCCCCAGCTGACGATGAGATCAGCGGAGGACTCGCCCCGTGATCTCAACCGGATCGATCCGAACCCACAACGGGCGCCAAGGTTGACGGGCCCACGGCACGAGGCCGATGTTTTCCAGCTGTTCGCATTCCGCCCAATCCGTCACCAAGCGTGCGGTGCCGGTGGCCACAACACTCGAGCCTGACCGCTTGGCCGCGTCCCACCGGTCGACCTCGAAGCAGACATCTTGCCCCGCAGCGGCGGCCAGCATCTTCCCTTCGAGAGTGCGGAAAACGACCGAGTCCTCGAACCAGGCGAAGTTCACTGGGAGAACCATGGGCGCGGCATTGACCCGAAACCCGACCCGGCCGATCGGCGTCGACTCGAGGAGCGCCACGCAGCCGGGCCCGTCGAGCCTCTCCGTTTCGTACACGCTTTCGACCTCTTCGGCGCTGGTCGGGGTGGGTTGTTCTGCCATGAGTGATCCGTTTCTGGCGCTGAGGCTGCCCGTGCTGGACGACCGTCAGGTGAAGATGATCTGCCCTCCAGCGGCCATTTCGTAGAATTCACCGACAGTGATGACGTCGTCGACTTGATCTATGAGTTCGTCGCGTTCGATGCCGAAGAGGTCGACCGAGGCGAGACAGCCGTAGAGACCGGCCCCGGTGTCGGAGATCATCTCGACGAACTCCTTGATGCCGGGGATGTCGAGTTCCTCGATCTGATGCTCCATGTACTTGGTCATCAACGCCGACACGCCTGGAAGACCGCCGGCCCAGGTAGGGATGTGGAGTCCGGGATTCCCGACCGTCGCAACCTTGATGTGATCGATTCGCTTCTTGTGGATCGCATCGAGTCCGAAGAACGTGAAGAAAAGGTTCGCCTCGATGCCTTCGGCGCGGGCGCCGTTGGCCATGATCAGGCCTGGATAGATCTCTTCGAGCGAACCCTTCGAGATCACGATCGACACCTTTTCGATCGGCGCGGCTGCGGCCGTCGCGTCCGAAGCGTCCTGTTGGGTGATGGTCATTTCGAGTCCTTTCAGACGCAGCCGCGAGGCTTGGGGATGCCGGCACAGCCGGCTGCGAGTTTGGCGGGACCCTTGGGGAAGAGCTGGTAGAGCTCCTTCACGGTGACTCCCGACGTCTTCCCGAGCTTGCGTACGGTGGGGCCAGTGCCCTTCTCGAAGTATTCGGACCGCATGAAGCGCAGAACCTGCCAGTGCTTGTCGGTCAGCGGTGTGGGGATGCCCCAGGCTTCGGCGAGTTCAGGCGCCATCGCTTCGGACCATTGGGCCGGGTCGACGAAGAATCCCTCGTCGTTCAGTTCGACCTCGATACCTGCAAAGTGCTTGGTCGTCATTCTTTGTTGTCCTTTCGTGAGTTGTGTGATCGGCGGCCGGCCGCTCGAGCTCAGACCGACGTCGGATGCTTCCCCGCGGTCGGCATGTCGGTGCCGATACCAGGGATATCCCGGCCGGGGAGGAGGCCGTGCCAGTAGAACGACTGGAACATCAGCTTGCCCAGATGGTTCAGCCGCGATTCCTTCAAGAGAGGGAGCCCAATGGGCCCGGGGTAATGCCCGGGAAGGGGTTCGGTCTCGTAGTTGAAGTCGATGAGAAGGGCCTTCGAGAACCCGGTCTCGATGAAACAGTTGGCATGGCCGTCGAAGGTCGCTTCCAGCGATTGCCCGTCGAGGAACGACTCGATGTTGGCCACGAGCACCTCTCCCTCGAAGTGAGTGACCGATCCGGCTTTGGAAGCCGGAACGTCGGCCGCATCACCGAGAACGAAGATGTTGGGCCGAACCGCGGATTGCAGCGTTGCATTGTCGGTCGGGATGAACCCGAGCTCATCGCCGAGCCCGGGGGAGTCCTCGACATACGCCGCGCCGCCGTGCAGCGGCACGACTACGGCGAGGTCGAAGGGGATCTCGGACTCGTCGTAACCGACGAGCTTCCGGCCACTGCCGTCGACCTCACCGGTATTGAATTCGGTGACCAGCTCGATGTTCTTTTCGTCGAGCAGTGAAGCGAGTGTTGCGGATGCGGTGGGCTTCGTGAACGCACCGTCGAGCGGCGTGATGTAGGTGATCGTGATGTCGTCTCGGACGCCGCGCTCGGTGAAGTACCAGTCGGCGAGGAAGGCGAACTCGAGCGGTGCGACCGGGCATTTGATCGGCATATCGACGATGTTGATGACCATGCGCCCCGAGTCGAAGGTCGCGAGCTTCTTCGCCAGTGCTGTCGCACCCTCCATGTCGTAGAAGGTGAAGACCGTGTCGAGCCATCCCTCGCCGAGGAGCCCGTCGGTTTCCTCAGGCTGCAGTACGGATCCGGTTGCGACCAGCAGGACGTCGTAGGTGAGCACTGACTCGTCGTCCAGTAGCACCGTGTTGGCGTCGACATCGACGGACCGGATGGCACTCAAGTGGTAGTTGATGCCGCTGTGGAGTTGCCGATCACGCGGCCTGACGATCTCCTCGGGGTCGGCGAGTCCGAAGGGGACGAAGAGCAAGCCGGGTTGGTAGACGTGCTCGTTGTTCTGATCGACGACGTCGATGACGAGATCGGAGACGGGGTAGTGCTTGCGAATCCGGTTGGCTGCCAAAGTGCCGCCCGTACCGGCACCAAGAACCACGAGTCGTTTCGGTCGGCCGGTCACGGTGTCTCCTTCGATGAGGAGCGCGAGCTAAGCGCTCCGCCTACACCCCCCAACCTATGAACTGGGTGGGCGGCCGATCACGGTCTTTGGTCCTGATCCCCTGAGATTCTCTATGCCCGCATTCCCGATCCGGCTGGGTCGAACGGGACGCCCGTGAGCAGGCGGGCGGCGTGGCGCTCGCCGACAAGGGGGATCTCGTAGTTGGCGTCGTCGGCGATATCCGGTGAGTCGACGTAGGCGAGCGCCAGACTCTGGTCGGTACGGTGGCCATAGCCGCCGGACGTGACGAAGCCGACCTTCCGATCATCGAGATAGATCGGCTCGAATCCGGTCGCATCACGCCCGTCGGCATCGACCGAGAGCAGCACCAGTTGGCTCGCCGGTCCGGTGTCGCGATCGGTGAGGGCCGCGTCTCGACCGATGAACCCGGACTTGTCGTACTGCACAAACCGGGTCATCTCGTTCTGCGACGGCGTGTAGTCGGGGCTGAACTCCCGTCCCCAAATCCCAAAGGCCTTCTCGAGCCGCATGCTGAGCAGGCCGACGACGCCCACATTGCGAATGCCGATGTCGGCGCCGGCCTCGTGGAGCTGGGTGTAGACGTGGCGCATGTAGGTGGTGGGCATCCAGATCTCGTAGCCGAGCTCGCCGGTCAGCGACACCCGGTCGACCCGGCACGGGGCGAGGCCCACATTGATCTCGGCCACGGACATGAACGGGAAAGCCTCGTTGCTGAGATCCGTTCGCGTGAGTCTCTGAAGGACTTCGCGAGACTTCGGGCCGGCGAGACCCAGTCCCATCCACTGGTCGGTCACATTCGCAACAGTGACGCCGTCGGCCGGTAGGTATCGATGGAACCAGCGCATGTGCCATTCCTGAATTGGGCCCGAACCGGTCATGACAAAGCGCTCAGCGTCATCCTTGTCGGGCCCCGACAGGCAGAAAAGCGTGAAGTCGCCGATGATCTTGGCCCGCTCCGACAACATGACAGCGAGGCGGCTACGGCCGGCGGTCGGGATCTTTGTGGCGAGCAGTCGGTCGAGCCAGCCCCGAGCACCGGGGCCGCTGATCTCGAACTTCGAGTACGAGCTGGTGTCGACGATTCCGGCGCCGTTGGTCGCCGCGGCGACTTCCTCGGCCGCCGCGCCAAAGCTGTTCGGACGGTAGAACGTCGGGATGTCCTCGGGTATGTCGTCCTCCCGGGCGAACCACATGGGCACTTCGAGCGGTGTGATGGCGGAAAAGACCGCGCCGGCTTCTTTCTGAAGGTCGTAGATCGGGGTAGTGCGAGCCGGCCGACCCGCCGGCCAGGACTCGTTGGGGAACGCCACGTTGAAGCGCCGCTCATAGAACTGGGACGAGGTTTCGAGCGTGTAGGCCTCGTTGGCGAACGAGCCGAAGCGGGCAGGGTCCATCGAGAAGGTGTCTTCCTCGCTCTCGCCGTCGATGATCCATTGGGCCAACGCGAGCGCGACACCGCCCGACTGGCTGAATCCCGCCATACAGCCACAGGCGAGCCAGTAGTTGGGAACCCCACGGATTGGACCCATGAGCGGGTTGCCGTCCGGTGTGAACGTGAACGGGCCGTTGATGGCGTTCTTGATGCCGACTTCTTGCATCATCGGGAATCGTTCGAAGCCCCGCTCCAGCGAGCCGGCGATATGTTCGAGTCTCGGCTCGAGTAGCTGCGATCCGAAGCTCCAGGGGGTCCCATCGAGCGACCAGGGGATCGGGTTTGGCTCATAGACGCCGAAGAGCAGCCCGCCGACTTCTTGACGTACGTAGATGCCGCCGTCGAGGTCGACGGTGAGTAGTGACTCCTCGTCCTGGGCCATCACCGCGGGGATCTGCTCGGTCACGAGGTAGTGATGCTCGTAGGGGATGAGGGGCAGGCCGAGGCCGGCCATCTGCCCGACCTCGCGAGCCCACAAGCCCGCGGCATTGATCACATGCTCGGTGTTGATCGTGCCCTTCTCGGTGATGACATCCCAGGTGTTGTCGTCGCGCTGGTCGAGCGCGGTGACCAGTGTCTCCTGGTAGATCTCGGCTCCACCGATCCTCGCCGCTTTCGCGTAAGCGTGGGTTGCGCCATACGGATCGAGATAGCCATCGGCCGGATCAATCAGTGCGCCGATCAGTTGGGTGTGGTCGGTCAGGCGGCTGTACTTCGGGATCTCGGACGCATCGACGAGCCACGATTCGATACCGAGCGTGGTGTTGAGCTCGTCGACGATCTTCAGGAAGTCCCAACGCTCTGGTGTGGCCGCCGTGGTGCACGTGCCGATCCGGTGCATGCCGATGTCCTGGCCGCTGATATCGGCGACCTCGTCGTAGGTCTGGATGCTGTAGGCCTGCAACCGAGCCATGTTGACCGAGCCGTTGAGCGAGTGGAATCCAGCTGCCGCATGCCAGGTGGAGCCCGCGGTCAGTTGCTTGCGCTCAACGAGGACGACATCTTTCCATCCGAGCTTGGTCAGGTGATAGAGGACAGCCACCCCGACGATTCCGCCTCCGATGACGACAGCTTTGGCTTCGTTCTTCACCACAATCTCCCACTGACTCGACAGAGGTCTCACCGCTGGCCGGGTGACCCGAGTGGACACTACTCAGCCCTCGTTGAACGACGCTGATGAGCCGACGATCTCGGTCTGCAATCGGTCGAGGATCGCCAGGTGGCGGTCGTCGGCCCGCCCGAGCCGCCAGCACACATGGTGCCCACCATGGCGACGTTGCACGATCGGGCCGACCGGAACCAAAAGGCCCCGCTCCACCATGTCGCTCAGGAGATGCTGCCAGCCGAGTGCGATCCCGTTGCCGGCGAGGGCTTCCTGGATGACGGTGGGGTAGGCGTTGTAAACCAACCTCGGCTTGGGCGGGGTGAGCGCGCTGCCCGCTTCGGCGAACCATTCTTTCCAGGTCATGTTCGGGCGTCCGACGTCGTCGATGTGCAACAGGTTGTTGGTCGCCAGTTCGCCCGGAGTCGTCTCAGGGCCAAGGCCCAGCTCGGCGGCGAGGCTCGGCGCCGCGAACGGTCGCACCGCTTCGCGGAACAGCATCGTCGATTCCCAGCCGGCCCAGTTTCCGCTACCGGGCACGATGGCCATGTCCCACTCACTCGAGTCGAGTTCGGCGCTTCGTTCGAAGATCCGGAGCCGGATCTCCGCGCCGGCCGCCGTCTCCAGGTGGTCGAGGAGGGGAACTACCCAGGTAGTCGCCATAGCCGGTTGCACTGCGAAAACGAACGCTCCGGGCTGGTCATCGAAATCGGCGAGCGTCCTCTCCAGCGCGGAGAAGGCGGAGGTGGTCGCCGCGGCCAGGCTTTGCCCCTTGCTGGTGAGCACGAACGATCGGCCCGATCGCTCGAACAGTTCGATGCCGAGCTCCTTTGCGAGCGCGGCCATATGGCGCGACACCGCCGGTTGGCTGATCTCCAGTTCGCGAGCCGCAGAAGTGAAGTCGCCGGCCGACGCCACCGCGTCGAACACGGCGAGGCGGTGCAGCTGTGGAACGAGGCGGAGAAGTGGGCGCATCCGCCAACCATACACATAACGTGTGGTTATGGATGATGTGCACCTTTGGGCATTGTGCCAGTGCAGCTCGAGGCGCAGGATTGCTCCATGAACGCTGTCACATATGAGAACTTCCCGACACGATCCCGGGTGGTGGTGATCGGCGGCGGCGTCGGTGGTGCGAGCACCTTCTATCACTTGACCACGCATGGGTGGAATGACGTCGTTCTGATCGAACGAGATGAATGGGCCTCGGGCACGACCTGGCACTCCGCGGGTCAGGTGACCCAGTTCGGCACCGTCCAGACCATGGTCGGGTTGAAGAAGTACTCGTGCGAGTTGTACGCCCGCTTGGCGGCGGACCCGGACCGCCCGATCACCTACCGCAGCCACGATGGCGGCATTCGGCTGGGCTATACCGAGCAGGACCGCGATGGTTACGCTCACTTCGCGGGCATGGCCCGAGGGATGGGCGTCGACTTCGAGGTGATCTCACCCTGCGAGATGGCGGAAGCGCATCCGCTGCTCGACGTCACCGGCCTCACCTGTGGACTGTGGGATCCCGTCGATGGCGACATCGACCCGACCGGCCTCACCGTGGGACTGATTCACGCCGGCCGCAAGAACGGCGGCGAGGCCTACCGGTTCACCGACTGTGTCGGCCTGACCCAGACAGATGATGGGTGGATCGTTCACACAAATCGTGGCGACATCGAATGCGAAAGCGTCGTCAACGCGGCGGGATATCGGGTCCATCAGGTCGGGAACTTCTTCGGGCTCGAATCAGCTGTGTCGTCGATGGAACATCAGTTCTTCCTGACCGAGGAGCTGCCCGAACTCGAGGAGCTGGGACGACGAGTACCACTCATCCGTGACCCCGGCGACGACTTCTACAGCCGACAGGAGCACCACGGCTTGCTCGTGGGTATCTACGAACAGGGCTGCAAGACCTGGGGACGCGAGAACATCCCGGTCGACTTCGCCAACAAGCTCGAGCCGCCGGATCTCGACCGGCTCGAGGACAACATGATGCGGGTCTTCGACCGACTGCCGATCTTGCAGACCGCCGGCATATCCTCGGTGGTGAACGGGCCGATCACGTATTCGGGAGATGGTGTTCCCCTGGTTGGCCGGCTTCCCGGTCGCCGCAACGCCTACTGCATGCTCGGTCTGCGAGCGGGTGTGGGCGAGGGCGGTGGCCTGGGCAAGGTGCTCGCCGAGATAATCGTCGATGGACAGTCCGAGTGGGACACCTGGGTCCTTGACCCTCGCCGCTTCACACAGCACGCCGACGAGGCGTTTGCGTCGAAGAAGGCGGTGGAGGAGTACCAGCGGGAGTTCGTGTTTGATCATCCCGACGAACACCGCCCGGCCGGTCGCAACGCCAAGATCACGCCGCTCACCGAGGTGCTCCGTGCACAGGGCGCAGAGTTCGGGGTTATCAACGGCTGGGAGCGCAGCCTCTACTTCCACCCCGCCGAGAACGATTTCGAACACGTCCCATCGTTTCGCTTCTCGACCTACCACGACCAGGTCGGACGTGAGGCCAAAGCCGTTCGCGACAACGTCGGCGTGGTCGAGATCAGCGGCTTCACCCGCTTCCTGATCGAGGGCGAAGGCGCTGTCGAGTGGTTCGCCGGTCTCTCCGCAGGCCGTATGCCCTCTGTGGGGCGCAGCTCCCTCGCCTATGTGAGCGATGCGCAGGGCCGATTCCTGTCGGAGTTCACCATGTCGCGGCTGACCGACAACAGCTTCTGGCTCACGAGCGCGGCTGCTGCGGAGTGGCACGACCTCGACGTGCTCACCGACGCCAACCCGCCCGAGACTGTGATCATCACGAACCTCACCCACGATCACAACGCGATCATGGTGGCGGGCCCGAACTCTCGCGCCGTACTGTCGAGGATCACCGACGCACCGCTCGATAATGCGGCGTTCCCGTGGCTCGGCGTGCGCGTCATCGAGATCGTCGGGTACGAGATCGTCGCGCTTCGGGTGAGCTTCACCGGCGAGCTGGGATGGGAGCTCCACATGCCCATGGAGGCCTCCGTGCCCGTATGGGAGGCGATTCACACCGCAGGCGCCGATTTCGGCATTGTCGACTTCGGCCTCCTCGCCACCGAGTCGATGCGGATCGAGAAGAACTACCCGGCCTGGAAGAGCGACCTCCACACGGAGTTCACGGTGCTCGAGGCAGGTCTCGATCGCTTTGTGAATCTGGACAAGGAGTTCCAAGGACGTGACGCCATCGCCGCCCAACGAGATGCCGGCCACCGGCGGAAGTTCGTGGCCATGGAGCTCGACAACGACGTCGCCTCGGCACACATGGGCGACCCGATCTATGCCGGCGACGACCTGATCGGCGTGGTCACCAGTGCGGCCTACGGGCACTCCATGGGAGTCAACATCGCCATGGGGTACGTGGATCCCGCCTGGTCCGACGTTGGGACGGATTTGAGTGTCGAGGTGATCGGTGAACGTTGCGGCGCTACGGTCCGCGCCGAGCCGATGTTCGACCCTGAGCATCGTCGTCCGCGAACCGACGCAGGCGACGCCGGGCTCTAGGAGCATCGATGGCCAACTCACTCGAAGCGCGGATCGCCGAGCGAGCGCTCGCGTACGTCGTCGAGTCGCCCACGGGAGCCGATCCGGTCATCGAGCTTGCGTCACCCGACGAACTGCAGGCGGTCTTTGCTTCCGCGGTGGCGCTTGGCTTCGACGAGGCCGCGCCCGCTCACGATGACGATGCCATTGTGAGCGCCGTCGACTCGGTCATCGAGTACTCCGTCCATACGAGCCACCCCCGGTTCGTGAACCAGAACTTCGCCGGTGCTGACCCGCTTGCCGTTGTGGGCGATTGGCTGGGCGCGGCGCTCAACACAACGGGTGCGACCTTTGAGGCCGCGCCCGTCTTCACCCTCATGGAGAGCGCGGTCCTCTCCAAGCTCGGCCGCATCGCCGGCTATCTCGACTCGTCAGCCGCGCGGCTGCCGACACTCCCTCCCGGGCTGTTCTGCCCGGGCGGCTCGACGGCGACGCTCTATGCCTTGCAGCTCGCTCGGCACCGGGCGCGGCCTGACGTCCGACGGACAGGCGCGACGGGGGAGCGGTTGACCCTGTTTGTGTCCGATGCCGGGCACTACGCCGCGTCGAAGTCGGCTGCGCTCCTTGGTCTCGGAACCGACGCCGTCATCAAGGTCGACTCGGACGAGAACGGTGCGATCGTTCCCCGAGCCCTCGACGACGCGGTGCACGCCTCTCTGGGGGCTGGCGAGGTGCCATTCGCCATCATCGGCACCGCAGGGACCACAGTCACATCCTCCTTCGATGACCTCAACGCGCTCGCCGACATTGCCAACACCCACGGCCTCTGGCTTCACATCGACGGGTGCTATGGCGGCTCGGCCCTGTTCTCACCGACGCATCGTCAGCTGCTCGATGGGGTCGAGCGCTCTGATTCATTTGTATGGAACCTGCACAAGATGATGGGAATGACGCAGCAGTGCACGGCGTTGCTCGTGCGCGAACCCGCACTGCTGGCGCCCTGTTTCGCGCTCGGGGCCGACTACCTCTTCCAGCCCGACAAGCTCCACGCCGAGTACGACTCGGGTGACCGCACGTTCCAGTGCGCGCGACGGATCGACGTGCTGAAGCTGTGGCTGGCGTGGAAGCACCACGGCGATACGGGCTTCGCGGCCCGCATCGACCATGCCGTTGAGATGGCCGAGCACGCCCGGCAACGGATCGCCGCGTCAGCCGGCGAGTTCGAGGAGGTGGCCGGGACCTTCACCAACGTCGTGTTCGGCTGGATCCCGCCGGCACGTCGACCACTGTCGCTCTCACCAGGCTCGATCGCCGGGCTGTCCCCCGAGATCCACGCCGAGCTCCACACGCTCGCCCCCCAGATCAAGGCCCGGATGCAGACGGAAGGCACCGCCATGGTCGGCTTCCAGCCGATCAACGGCCTGAATACTTTCCGTCTGCTGTTCATGAACCCAACTGTCGCAAAGACAGACGTCGATGCCCTGCTGGACCTCGTGTCCGGATATGGCCGCAGCATCTGCGAGAACTGACGAGGTCGACGACATGGCGCACTCCTATCTCAAGCAACGAACGGCCAGTGCTGCCGCGGTCGATCGAGACGTCGGCGCCAGGGTTCAGCAGTTGCTGACCGGCCTACGCGAGCGCGGTGAGGCCGAAGCCAGTTCGCTCGCTCTCGAGTTCGACGGGTGGGGCGGCCCGATCCTCGTCGACGAACAGGCGGTACGGGCTGCGAGGCGCGACCTCGCGCCGACGGCACTCGACGACATCGCCCAGGCCCATCGACACATCCGGTCGTTCGCTCGCGCTCAACGAGAGTCGCTCCAGCCGTTCGAGATCGAGGTCAGCCCCGGTCTTCGGGCGGGTCATCGCCTGGTGCCCGTCAACGTGTCGGGTTGCTACGTACCCGCAGGCCGATTCGCCCATATCGCGTCGGCGCTCATGAGCATCACGACATCGCGCGTTGCCGGGGTTGAAACGATCGTGGTGGCCTCCCCCGCCCGAGACGACCGCGGGGGAGTACACCCGGCGATCCTGGCGGCCGCCGACATCGCCGGCGCCGACATGATCCTCGGGCTTGGTGGCGTGCAGGGAGTTGCGGCGCTCGCGTTCGGACTCTTCACCGGGAAACCCGCTGACATCATCGTCGGCCCCGGTAACGCCTTCGTTGCCGAAGCCAAGCGGCAGCTATTCGGTGAGGTCGGTATCGACGTCATCGCCGGCCCGACCGAATCGATGATTGTCGCCGATACCACGGCCGACCCGCATCGGGTGGCCACCGACCTGGTGGGTCAAGCCGAACATGGTCCTGACTCGCCCGTTTGGCTGGTCACCACCTCGACCGAGTTGGCACGCGACGTCGCCCAACGGGTGCCCGACCTCGCCCGAGAACTCCCCGAGCCGGCCCGAACATCGGCGGTCACCGCATGGGAGCAGCACGGCGAGATCATCGTGGCCGACACCCGGGAGGAAGCGGCGGCGATCTGTGATGAGTACGCGGCCGAACACCTCCAGGTGATGGCTGCGGACCTGCAGTGGTGGCACCGGCGCCTGACCAATTATGGATCGCTCTTCCTCGGGGAGGAAGCGACCGTCACCTTCGGCGACAAGAGTGCGGGCCCCAACCACATTCTCCCGACTCGCCGAGCCGCCCGGTACACGGGCGGTCTCAATGTGCTCAAGTTCCTGAAGCAGCTCACCTATCAGGAACTCACGCCCGAGGCCGCGCAACGACAGGGGGAGTTGTCAGCACGCATTTCCCGCTACGAGGGTATGGAAGGCCATGCCCGATCGGCCGACCTTCGAGCCGCAGCAGTGGCACACCCTGCTGAGCCGGCGCTGGACCTCGACTTCACGGCCCAGGAGCCGTTACCCGCGGCCGCAGTCCGCCGAGTGAATGATCTCCTCGACTCAGGCAAGCTGTTCCGATACGGCGAGTTGGGCGCAGAGCAGATGGACGCCGCGCTTCTCGAAGAGGAGTTCGCGGCCCACGCCGGTCGACGTTTCTGTGTTGCCTTCAACAGCTGTGGAGCATCCCTCGCTGCCGCGCTGATCGCGGCGGGCGTCGAGCGCGACGACAAAGTGCTGATGAACGCGTTCACTCTCGCCCCCGTACCGGGGGCAATAGCGCACGCGGGTGCGGAGCCCGTCTTCGTCGACATCACGAACGACTTCCACATCGACCTTGCGGATCTTCGCCGGCAGCACGCAGCGTCAGGAGCCAAGTGGCTTCTTCTCTCGTACATGCGCGGGCACATCCCCGATCTCGACGATGTCATGGTGGTTTGCGGCGAGCTTGGAATCGCCGTGATCGAAGATTGCGCGCACACGATGGGCGCGGCGTGGAACGGTCGAGCAACCGGAACGTTCGGCATCGCCGGCTGCTTCAGCACGCAAACGTTCAAGCATGCGAACTCCGGCGAGGGTGGCCTGCTCGTCACCGATGATGAGGATCTCGCTGCACGCGCCATTCTTCTGTCTGGCTCATACACGCTCTACGGGCAACACGGAGCTCGACCCGGCGATGATGTTCTCGAACGACATCGCCTCACGACCCCCAACTTCTCGATGCGGATGAGCGCCCTGGCCGCGGCGCTGGTGCGGCCGCAGATAGAGCTGCTCCCCGAGCGCGCCGAGGTCTGGAACGCCCGGTACGCACAGTTGGCTGCGAGCCTCAGCCGGATCGAGGGCGTGCGTGTGCCCGAGCGGGATGAGCGTGAGCAGTACGTCGCATCATCGATCCAGTTCAACGTTGATTACCCTGACGTGGCCGCGTTCGTTGAGCGTGCCGCGGCATCAGGCGTCGCTCTGAAGTGGTTCGGTGCCGAGCAGCCGAAGGGGTTCACCAGCCGTTTCGATCACTGGCGTTACGCTCCCGAGCAATCCGTGCCAAGAGCTGCCGTGGTTCTCGCGACCCTGATCGACATGCGAATCCCGCTGGCGATGACGTCGTCGCAGGCTGACCGGATCGCCGACGTCATTGCCGCGTCTTTGGCACCCTGAGCCCGACAGCAGGACCGTGGTTCATGCCAGTATTCGGCCGCATGGACATCATCGAGATTGCCAATACTCTTCGCTCGCTCCCGTCGGTGCTCGACGCTCTCCTGCGGCCAATCGATCCGGTAACGCTGCGGACTCGGCCCGAAGAAGGCGAGTGGTGCCCACTCGAGGTCATCGGCCACGTGATCGCGTGCGACTCCGATGCCTTTCGCAACCGCATCAGTGCCATCGTCGACGGCAACCCTCGCATCTCCGGGTTCGATGCATGGGAAGCAATCAACCGGCGAGACTTCGCGGCTGAGCCGCTCGACTCACTGCTCAACGAACTCACGCAGGAGCGATCCACGTCTTGTGACCTGCTGCTGTCGCTCAGTGCCGATGACCTCGCCAAGACAGCGGTCTTCGAGGATGGTCGTGAGTTCACCGCGAACGACTTCGTTCATGAATGGCCGTTTCACGATCAGGATCACGTGCAACAGATCCTGGCGAGCTTGAAGGCCGCCTACGTGCTCGGTATGACCCCGACAATGCGATCGGCTCTCGGCGCCGGCTAGGCCCGCGTCGAGCCGGCTTCAGCCCGATCTGTCAGGATTGCGCGTATGCAAGCAGCATCTCAACATCCGATTCACGATGTGGAGTTCCAGCGTCGTTGCCGCGATGAGCTCGAGGCTCACGGCGTTCTCGTCCTGCGAGAGTTCTTCAGCGATGAAGTGATTCAGCGTGCCGCCATCGAATCGGCAGCGCTGGAGGCGGATGCGTTCTACTCCAACGCCGTACACAACGTATATCTCACGGAAGCCGACCCTGAGTTCGCCGACGATCACCCCTTCAATCGTCCCGTGGTCAGCAACAAAGGCCTGATCGCCGACGACCTGATTGCGGCCGACTCGCCGCTTCGGGAGATCTACGAGGATCAGTCGTTTCGATCGTTCCTCGGGTTCGTGCTCGGGCTCGAGAGCCTTCATCCGTACCCCGACAAGCTTTCGACGATCGTCATCAGCGTCGCCAACGAAGGAATGGCCCTCGGTTGGCACTTCGATACGTCTGCATCGTCGGTGACGATGCTGCTGCAAGCCCCGGAGGGTGGCGGCGTGTTCGAGTACGTGCCCGACATCCGAGACGCGGATGTCGGCGACATGGCGTTTGACGAGGTCGAACGGGTTCTCGATGAGAAAGTGCCTGTTCGTAGGCTCGATTTCAGCCCCGGAGACCTGGTTGTGTTCCGCGGACGAAACGCGCTGCACCGAGTGACCCCGGTGGTGGGGACGACAACGAGATCGATCGCCATCTTCGCGTTCAACGAGCGGCCCGACGCCAGGATGTCAGAGGAGGCGCTCCGCACCTTCTTCGGAAGGGCGAAATGACGAGGTACTTCGAGGATTTCCTGGTGGGTGAAAGAGTACATCTGGGTTCGGTTGACATCACCGAGGCGGCGATCGTGGAGTTCGCCAACGAGTTCGATCCCCAGCCGTTCCACATCGACCCGGAAGCGGCAAAGGAGACGCCGTTCGGTGGGCTGATCGCAAGCGGTTGGCACACGTGCGCGCTCTACATGCGGCTGATGTGCGACGGAATGCTCAACGACTCGAGCAGCCAGGGGGCCTCGGGGATGGAAGAAGTTCGCTGGCTCAATCCGGTGCGGCCGGGCGACACACTGACGGCGCACTTCACTGTGCTCGACGCTCGGCGCTCATCGACGAAACCCCGCCGCGGCACGGTGAAGTTCAGGAGTGAGATGACGAACCAGGACGGCGAAGTGGTGCTCAGCATGATGGGCCGCGGACTGTATGGCACGCGCGGCTAGTACCCGAGTGCGATCAGCGTTGTACGAGTTCGCGCAAACTGGCCAGGCATGTCGCAGCAGCGACAGGATCCCACGCGGGCCCGTGGAAGCTGAAGCCATGATCGCCGCCCGGGTGGATGCGGATCTGGCAGTCCGGGTGTGACGCAAAGTGCTGGCGCACCGCGTCGATGGCCTCCGGCGGGGTGACGGGGTCTGCATCGCCGAAGTGAAGTCGTAGCGGGGCATCGAACGGTTCAAGCTGATCGAGCACCTTCTCCAGGTGACTCCCATGCCATGTTGCCGCGGCGCTGAGCCAGCCCTCCGCCGCACCGGTGAGCACGAAGGGCCCGCCAAAGCAGATGCCGACCCCGATGAGCGTTCGGTTCGTGCGGTCGCTCATCCACGCGGCCACAGCAACGACGTCGGACCGGCAGCGGCCACGATCAAATGAGTCGAGACGACTGACGGCCGACTCCCGGTCGAAGTAGTCGATGGCACCACCACCCTGGCGCCAGAACGGATCGAGCACGACCGTTGACGCGAGATCGGTGAGGCCGGCCATGTCAGCCAGCAGATCGTCGTTCGGTCCGTAGATGGAGGGAACCACGATGACCCCAGGGGCCGAGAGAGGGGCTTCGTGATCAGCGACGAAAAGGGGAACACGGCCGTCGGTGACTTCGAGGTGAGTCTGGTTTGTGCGTTCGTACATCGGCTACCTCGCGCGGTGAAGCTGATCGGTTGTCAGGCCGTGCGGGAGATCAGATTACGTAGTTCGCGGACGGCCACCAACAGCGTCGTGAGGTCGGTGGGCCCGGCCGCCCGGATATCGGTGATGGTGCGACGGAAGTAATCGACCGGTCCTGCGTTTCGTTCAATCCATTGAGAAACGAGATCGTCGGCTGCCGCGTCAGCATCGTTGCCCACGACCTGGGTGGTGAGGTCGCGGTGATCAGTGTAGAGATCGCCGCGAAGCGACAAGCGAGCGAGCGATGCCCACTGGGTGTCGCGGGGCAGCGCCAGGATGCTGTCGCGTAGCCAGTTGAGCTCCAGCCGGTCGGCGATTGCGAAGTGGATGGCTGCAGCAGTCGGTGCCGGTACGCCGGTGCGGCCCGCGACCTCGACGATGTCGAGGGCCGCAAGAGACGGAGCAAGAGCGGCCACCCGGCAAGCGAGCTCGGCCGGCATTCCGTCGGCTTCGAGTTCGGCGGAGAGCTGCTCGAATGTCGCGCGATCGGATCCCTCGAGATAATCGGAGAGCCCACCGAGGATCGCCTGGACGGGCTCGGCGAGGTCGGCGACCGCGGTGGCGGCGGAGAACGGGTAGGGACGGCTTCGCAACAAGAGGCGCGTCGCCCGCTCGGCCAACTGTCGAGCGGAAAGGTGGGTGGCGAGCTGTCGCACCACGGGAAGTTCGGCGTCGAGGCGGTTGACGGCGGAGGCGAGCTCGTCGAGTTCGAAGATCTCCCATACGGCCATGTGGGCGGCTGCGACATCGGGAGTCGGTGCCGAGGTCTCCTGCCCGAGGCGGTAGAGCATCGAGGTGCCGGCGCGATCCACGACAAGGTTGGCGATTCGATTCGCGACGATCTCCCGCCGCAGTCGGTGGCTGCTGATTTGCTCGGCATATCTATCCCGCATCGCCGACGGGAAATAGTCACTGAGGATCTCCTCGAACATCGGATCGTCGGGCACGGTGGACGCGAGCAGTGCCTCGCTCACCGTGTTCTTGGTGTAGGCCAGCAAGACAGCGAGCTCGGGGGTGGTCAACCCGCCGCCGGCGAGCATTCGATCCGCCATGGCCTCGACATCGGGGAGCCCTTCGAGCGCTCGGTCTATCAGTCCCCGGCTTTCAAGCGACGAGAGATAGCGAGCGTGCACGTCGGCCATACTCGCCGCCTCTGAACGAGCCGTGCTGAGCGCCTGTGTCTGGCTGTAGTTGTTGGCGAGGACCAGGGCGGCCACCTCGTCGGTCATCTCCTCGAGCAGCTGGTTGCGCTGCTTCGCCGTGAGATCGCCGGCTGCTGTCACCTGGTCGAGCAGGATCTTGATGTTCACCTCGTGGTCTGAGCAGTCGACGCCTCCGGCGTTGTCGATCGCATCGGTGTAGATACGTCCCCCAAGCGAGGCGAACTCGATCCGCCCCCGTTGGGTGACGCCGAGATTGCCGCCCTCGCCGAGAACGCTGACCCGAAGATCGCGTCCGTCGATGCGAATCGCGTCGTTGGCCTTGTCGCCCACGTCGGCGTGCGACTCATGGCTCGCCTTCACGTAGGTGCCGATTCCGCCGTTCCAGAGCAGCTCGACTGGCGCACGCAGCACCGCCGAGATCAGCTGCTCCGGAGTGAGCATCTCGACGTCGACGTCAATGCCAAGCGCAGTCTGCATCTGGGGAGTCACGACGATCGACTTGGCGGCCCGTGGGAACACCCCGCCACCCGCCGAGATCAGCGATGTGTCGTAGTCGTCCCAGCTCGACCGAGGAATTCCGAAGAGCCGTTGCCGTTCTGCGTGTGAGGGCGCCGGATCAGGGTCGGGGTCGATGAAGACGTGTCGATGATCGAAGGCGGCGACCAGCCGCGTGAATGGTGACAACAGCATCCCGTTGCCGAAGACATCGCCGGACATGTCGCCGACACCGACCGCGGTGAAAGGTTCTTCCTGGATGTTGCGACCGAGTTCACGAAAGTGGCGCTTGACCGACTCCCAGGCGCCACGAGCGGTGATCGCCATGGCCTTGTGGTCGTATCCGTTTGAACCGCCGGACGCGAACGCGTCACCGAGCCACATGCCACGGCTTGTAGCGAGTTCGTTCGCGATGTCGGAGAAGGTGGCGGTGCCCTTGTCTGCGGCCACAACGAGATAGGTGTCGTCGCCGTCATAGCGCACGGTGTTGTCCGGGGGAACGACGGCCCCATCGACGAGGTTGTCCGTGAGATCGAGAAGCGCCGACACAAACAGCTGGTAGCAGGTGACCACCTCGTCTCGAAGCTCGGCCGGGTCAGCCGGTGGCCGCTTCAACACGAACCCGCCCTTCGCCCCGGACGGAACGATGACGGCATTCTTCACCATCTGTGCCTTTACGAGTCCCAGCACTTCGGTGCGGTAGTCCTCGAGTCGGTCCGACCAACGCAAACCACCGCGGGCGACGGTGCCGGCCCGCAGGTGGACCCCCTCGAAACGGGGGGAGTAAACATAGATCTCGTACTTGGGTCGAGGCTCAGGGAGATCGGTAATCGTGGTCGGGTCGAACTTGAAGGCCAGATACGGCGGTGGGGCTCCGGCGACGAGCTGGTAGCAGTTCACCCGCAGCGTGCTCTCGATCAGGTTGTGGAACCGACGGAGAACGCGGTCCTGGTCGAGGCTGCTGATCCCCTCGACGAGATCAAAGAATGCGCCGCTGATGTCGGCGATACGGCCGGACCGGTCGTCGCTGTCGCGTGTCGGATCGAACCGAGCCTCGAACAGCTTGATCAGCAGACGAGCAGCGCCGGCATGCTCCACGAGTGTCTGCTCGATGAACAGCTGGCTGTGCGCCACGCGTGTCTGTTGGAGGTAGCGCGAGTAGGCGCGCAGAATCCAGACTTCCCGTGGGCTCATCGCCGCACCGAGGACCAGTCGGTTGAACCCGTCATTGGCAACTTCGCCGCGCCACACGGCATCGAATGTCTCGGCGAGCAACGCTGAGACCTGACCGAAGTCCAGCGACTTGGCGGGCGACTCGAGCGCAAAGTCGTAGATCCAGATCGGATCGCTGTCGGCCGGCCGTACCTCGTAGGGGCGCTCGTCGAGCACCGTGACGCCGAGGTTGTTCAGTGCCGGCATCACGGAAGTGAGCGACACCCTTTCGCCACGCCGATAGAGCTTGATCTTGAACGAGTTCCTGAGCTGGCCTGGCTCGCGATAGACGTTGAGCTGCAATTCGCCGTTGTCGTCGATTTCTTCGAGCTGATGCACGTCGGCCACTGCTGCCCGAGGTGTGAACGCCTCGCGATAGTCGACCGCAAAGGCCTCCCCGTAGCGCCGCGCGATTGGCGCCCCATGATCGTCACCGAACTCGCGCATGATCTCTGCGAGCAACTCGTCCTTCCAGTCGCGGACGATCTCCTCGATCTGAATCTCGAGCGCGGCGGTGTCGACCTCATTGACTACTCCGCTGTCGACCCGGATGTGAAAGATGGTGCGGGACAGCACACTCTCGGAAATGTCGGTGCTCCAGTCCGCATGCGTGCCGCCATAGGCCTCGAGCAACAGATTCTGGATGCCGGATCGCGACTCCGTGTTGTAGCGATCCCGGGGCATGTAGACCATGCACGTGACGAAACGGCCGAATAGCTCGGGGCGAGCGAACAACCGGACCCGCCGACGTTCCTGGAGCTGGGCGATCGCCATCGATGTCTTGAGCAGCTCGCTGACATCGATCTGGAAGAGTTCGTCGCGGGGATACTCCTCGAGGATCGTCATCAAACGTTTCTGGTCGTGGCCGCGCGGCGGGAATCCGGACCGTTCCACCACCTCGGCCACGAGGCGCCGCAACACCGGTATCTGCGATGTGGCACTCGTGTACGCCTCGGCCGTGAACAAACCCAGGAACCGCCGCTCGCCGGTGACTTCACCGTCGTCACCGAACGTCTTGATTCCGATGTAGTCGAGGTGAGCGGCGCGATGAATCGTCGACTTGGCGCGTGCCTTGGTGATGTTGAGCAGTTCGGGTGCTCGGGCGCGGGCGGCCGCCAGTGGGGCCATGTCACCGAGCGAGCGAGGGGCGGGGATCGCCTCGGGTGTCGTCCGAAGGATGCCAAGCCCCGTATCCGGCAGGACGCTCAGTGTGTCGCCCGAAAGCCGGTACTCACGGTAGCCGACAAACACGAAGTGGTCGTTGGAGAGCCAGTCGAGCAGCTCCTGTGTGTCCGCGACCTCTTCAGCGGAAAGGGGAATCGGCTCCGACGACAAACCATCGGCGATTTCGAGCATCCGGTCCCTCATCGCCGCCCAGTCGTCGACCGCGGCTCCCACGTCGCCGAGCACCCGCCGAAGATTCTCCTTGACCGCGGTGATGGCCTCGGCCCCGAGTTGACGGTCCACTTCCATGGAGATGAACGACGCGTTGCGATGGATGACGTCGGGGTGATCGCGCGGGTTGCAGAATCCGGCGCCGTCGGCGCGCATGTCGGTGAGGATCGGATGGACCACGAAGTGAATGCCGACGTTCATCCGGCTCAGCTCGTTGGTCACCGAATCCACGAGGAATGGCATGTCGTCGGTGACGAGCAAGACAATGGTGTGGGCGCTCTCCCAACCGTCGATATCGATGCGCGGGTTGACCACCGAGATCGAGGTGGTGCCCCGCTCCCAGTCAGCACCCAGCATGGCGTGGTCGGCGGCGAGACCGAAGAGATCCTCGACGGCGCGTTCGGCGAGGTCACCTTCATCGACGTGAGCGAAATAGCAGCGGAGAAACGCTTCGTCGACGATGATTCGGTCGCCGCCGACCGACTGCGAGTGCGCCACCACGCGCTCCACGGTCTCGTCCATCGCCTGGCCGCCTCCCCCAAGGTTTTCCATTGCCGCTGACGCTACTCGGCCCGGCTCAGCAGTGCTTTGAGCCCGCGCTACTCTGGCTGCTTGATGCTGTTTCCCCGATGCCCCGTTTTGGTCCGCGGCGGCGGCGATCTCGCCACCGGGGTTGTGCACCGACTTCACCACGCCGGCTTTCCGGTCGGTGTCGCCGAGCTCGCTCATCCGCTGACGGTGCGACGTCTCGTCGCGGTGTCAAGCGCGGTCCATGACGGAAGCGCCTCCGTCGAAGGCCTGATGGCCCACAAGGTGACTGGCATCGACGACTGGCGGGCCACCATCGAGGCCGGTGGGGTCCCGGTAGCGGTCAGTGAAACCATCCCGGGGTGGATCCCGACACCGGCTGTGGTCATCGACGCTCGGCTCGCCAAGCGCAACATCGACACCAACATCGATGATGCCGATTTCGTGATCGCGTTGGGACCCGGGTTCGAGGCGGGCCGGGACTGCGATGTCGTGGTCGAAACGAACCGTGGAAGCCGACTGGGTCGCATCATCGCGAAGGGCCCGGCGCAGGCAAACACCGGCACGCCGGGAGTTGTCGCCGGATACGGCGTCGAACGCGTGTTGCGGGCGCCGAAGTCCGGAACGATCGACTGGAGGGCGCAGATCGGCGATGTGGTCGCGCAGGGAGCCGTGATCGGATCCGTCGGCGGGATGGCGATCCACGCACCATTCGATGGCGTGATTCGAGGGCTGCTCCACCCGAACTGTCATGCCGAATGCGGGCTCAAGGTCGGAGACATCGACCCGCGCGTCGATGCCCCCTGTGATGAGATCTCGGACAAGGCACTGGCGATTGGGGGCGCTGCGGTGGTGGCCATCCTGAGCTGGATGCAGGGCCGAGCACGCGTATGACTCCTGTGGGTGACACCGGCCCTGGCATCGACATGTCCCATGCTGCCGAGGCCGCTGGTTGTGGCGACCACGAGCTCGTCTCGTTCGTGGGGGGAGGCGGGAAGACGACGTTGATGCACGCGTTTTCTCATCAGCTCGGCGGGAGTCGTGTTGCGACCACAACCACCAAGATGGGCGACGACCAGAACGGGTGCCTGATGACGCTGGTCGGGGCGTCCGACGACGAGATCGTCGCCGCGGCAGAGTCTGCACCGACGCTGGCGTGGCGGGCAGTGTCGGGTGGCAAAGCACTCGGACTCGAACCGGAGCGATGCGACATGCTCTTCACCCGAGTCGATCATGTCCTCGTCGAGGCAGACGGAGCACGCGCCATGCCATTCAAGGCGCCGGGTCCGTTCGAACCTGTCGTTCCGGCGGCGACAACCCTGATGATCTCGGTCATTGGTGCGGATGCGCTGGGCCGGGTCATTGCCGACCAATGCCATCGGCCATTGCGCGTTGCTGCTCTGGCTCGTTGCCGGCCGTACGAGCGCCTCACGCCGGCGGCCGCAGCAGCCGTCTTGTTACACCCGAACGGGCAGCGAGCGGCGCTTGGCAAGAATGCTCGACTCGTTGTGGCGATCACCAAGCTCGATGCCGTCAACGCCGGCCTTGTCGGGGAGCTGACACAGCAATTGGCTCACCTCGATCCCGAGGTAGCGGTCATGTCCGTCGCCGTATTCAAATGAGGGCGAAGGCTCCGGGGGGGGGACTCGGCGGTCAGGTCCAGCCGGGGTCGAACGCGGTCTCGCCGGTATCCACGTACCTCGTGTGGGTGACGACGCTCCTACCGTCGAGCAGGTGCAGTTGGTAGCCGCGCGGATCGCGGATTATCGAGCGGCCGGCGTCAGGGCGTAGATCCAAGGCAACGTGGTATGTCCCCGCGAGACAGACCGATGTCGTGACTCCTTCGACCGTTGTCACCACTGGTCGGTGAAAATGGCCGCACAGAATGCGCAGGATCTTTGTGGAGTTGTCGGCGATCAATCGTCGGAGTGCAGCGAGGCCTTCGAACCCCGACGAGTCCATCCAATCCACACCGGTGGTGAACGGGGGATGATGGAGGGCGAGGATGACGGGGCCGGCGGCTGAGCGCAAGCACGCCTCGAGCCATGCACTGCGCTCCTCGTCGAACACCGCTCCATGGGTGCCCGGATCCGTCGAGTCGAGACCGATGACCGTGACGTCACCGTTCGTCGTGACCCAGCTGGCATGATCTGCGTCGACCCAGGGGACATCGGGGAAGGTGCGTTTGGTGAGGGTCCGGTCGTCATGGTTCCCCATGAGCGGCAGCACTCGAATCTCGAGACCCGCGAGAAGCTCAGCCAACACCTCATATTGTCCGGGGAATCCCCAGTTGGTCAGGTCGCCTGTGGCCACGACGAACTCGGGCCGCGGATCCTCGGCATTGATGGAGGCGACGATCGAGGCCAGGGAGGCGTTGTTGTCGACGAATCCCTGCTCGTCACGCTCGAGCACGTGGGTGTCGGAGAGCTGAGCGATGATCACCGAGGGATTGTGCCACAGCCAACCGGCATCATGGGTCGTCCTGGCTGTCGCTCTAAGGTGAAGCGATGAACCGCGAGCGGATGACGGCGGAGGCCCTCTCGGTGCTGGAGGGAAACTGGCTGGGTCGCTCCACAAAGCCGGCTCCGCTCCTCTACCCGCACCAATGGAGCTGGGACTCGGCGTTCATTGCCATCGGTCACGCCGGAGTTCGATGGGATCGCGCCTCGACGGAACTGCTCACCCTGTTCGATGCGCAGTGGACGAGTGGTCTCGTTCCCCACATCGTGTTCGACGACGGCCCGGGTGACTATTGGCCGTCACCGGACATCTGGGACAGTCAGGCGTGCGCCGCGGCTCCGGCGGAAGTGGCCACCTCGGGAATCTGCCAGCCTCCGGTTCACGCGCTGGCGGCGCGACGAGTCTTCGAGGCCCGACCCGACGAGGCGGGTCGCACGTTTCTGTCAGCGATCTTCGAGCCGCTGACCGCGTGGCATGACTATCTTCACCGAGAGCGGGCAATCGGCGGGGTGCTGGTGGAAATCTGGCATCCATGGGAGTCGGGAATGGACAACAGTCCGGCCTGGGATGCAGCGTTGACCGCCCTTGCCCCCCGGGCCGAAGACATCCCTTGCTACGTCCGTGTCGACAAGGAGGTGGCCAACGCGGCTGACCGGCCAAGCGACGCTGACTACGACCGCTATGCCTTCTTGCTGGAGTGTCTGCGCCGGGAGACTTATGCGCCGGCATCACCCGAGGCCCATCCGTTTCGTGTCCGTGACGTCTTGTTCAACTCGTTGTTGGTGGCCGCGGAACGAGACCTGGCATGGATCGCGGACCAACTCGGCGGCAATGGTGCACTGGCCCGTGAACGCGCCGACGCAGTCGCCCTCGAGATCGATCGCTCCATGTGGAGTGACGACCTCGGTATGCATGTGAGCTACGACGCGGTGGCCGACCGTCAGATCCCGCAGCCGATCGGTGCTGGTTTCGCGGCCCTACTCGCCCAACCGTCCCCGATGCTGACGCCGCGGATCCTCGAGACCCTGGAGCAGGAGTTCCTGGTGCCCATCGGAGCCTCCGGGTCGGTTCTGCCGACCGTTCCGGTCACTGATCCGAACTTCGAAGCGGGTCGCTACTGGCGCGGTCCGAGCTGGGTGCAGATCACGTGGTTGGTCGCGTCCGGACTCGATTCGGTGGGGTCGAACCTGCTCGCCGATCGACTACGGGAGGGTGTGCTCTCACTGGTGGCGGCCGAGGGATTCCGGGAGTACTTCGAACCGATCACGGGCAAGGGTCGCGGCTCGGATCGCTTCTCCTGGACCGCGGCGCTCGTGCTGGACATAATTTCGCCGATCAGAACGGACTGAGACCCATCCGGTTGCGGACAGTCACCAGCTCCCCGAGGTGGTTGTAGCCGTGCCCGATCGCTTCCCACGCCAGGAAGAACTGTCCGGGCTTCCCCGCCCACATGGAATAGAGCCAGTCGAACCGGTCGGTTGGTGTACCGATCAGTTGCAGAGCGGCGCCGGAGTCCGGAGTCGTGTCGAGAACGCTGAGATCGCCGTCGGTCACCCACTGAAGCGTCTCGTTGATGACGGCGAGGTAGTAGTCACCCACGGCCTGCGGGTCGAGTTGGGGCACCAGGTCGAGATCCTCGGCTTCTGCCAGCCCTCGCCATGTATCGATGCTCGCGCCGGTCCGCACACCCCAGTTCGTGAGGACCTCGTCGGTTCCTCTCAGTACACCGTTCACCGCGAGGTCTTGATGGCGGGCCGCGTGCCACAGGGCGTAGACGGGCGCGATGCCGCCGCCGTCCACACGCTCGGCCATACGGTCCGGAGGAATGATCGTCAACACGCCGTTCGTCAAACGATTGCTCAATGACTCGAGATCGGCGGTGATCCAGCTCCGAAGGTCCATGCGACGATCGTAGGCAGTCTCATCGCTGCTGTCGCACCTGGAGGTCGGGCTACGCTGCGCAAATGGCTGGATTCCTCGAGATGTTGACCGGGCCGGACGCGAGCAGACTGCTCAACGCCGACGCCACGGTGATCGTGCCCGTCGGCGCCATCGAACAGCACGGACCCCATCTCCCGCTGGCAGTGGATCACATCGTGGCGAGCGAGGCTGCCGGCGCGGTGGTGGATCGGCTCGGCGATGAGCTCAACGTGTGGGCAGCGCCCACGCTGCCGTACTCGAAATCAAATGAGCATGCCTGGTCGGCGGGCACGATCTGGCTCTCCAACGAGACGATGCACCGGGTGCTCGACGACATTGCGCGTTGTCTCGCATTCAGCGGGGTCCGGCGACTCGTCTTCCTCAATGGACACGGAGGCAACAGCACGCTCCTCAATGTGGCGTGCCGCGAGGCGCGCCTGGCCCATGGGCTGCTCACCTTCCTCATTCACCCGTTCATCCCGCCGGCCTACGCGGCACCGGATCCAGATGTCGCCTCCGATACTGAGCTGGGCATGGGCATCCACGGTGGGCTCCGGGAGACCTCGGTGATGATGCACCTTCGACCCGATCTGGTCGATCTCTCCAAGGCGGTGCGCAATGTGCCGGAGTGGTTGGCCGAGAACGACCACGTGAAGTTCGGCGGCAGTGTGCAGTTCGGCTGGCTTTCGAACGACTTCGGATCGGTCGGACACATCGGCGATCCGGTGGGAGCCAGCGCCGCGTTGGGGAAGAAGCTCTTCGACGAATCCGTCGGTTTCCTCTGTGAGCAGCTTCGCGAGATCGTCGGTTTCGACTTTCAGCCCTGCGATTAGCGGCACAGAGCTCAGCCCGGCGGATCGGCAGGGCCGAAGAACGGATCGGCTCCACGCACTGCTGCCCATCGCGGTGTGCCGTACTCGAAGTGCCACCACTCTCCGGGGTAGACGACGAAGCCACGAGCCGCCATGGAATGGAAGAGGGCACGACGAAGGTGCCGGTCGGGTCCGGGCTCGGCTTCGAAATGAGCGATGCGGGCTTGCTTCGTGACGTCGTCGAAACCCGAACCGGGTGCGATCGGAACGCCATCGAGAGTGAGGGTGAGGTCAACGGCGCCACCTGTCAGGTGGGGTGAGGGAGCCGCCGGGTCTGCCGAGGGCCGGGCCATGAGCCCGGGGTAGTCGGTTGCCGCATCGAACAACTCGCGCTGGAGCTCGTACGGGCGCCATGCATCGAACACCGCGAGGCCCCACCTCTGGGGCAGGGATTCGGCCACATCGACCAGGCGGTCGAAGACCGATCGTCGAAGCCAGGTCGAGGGGACAGCCGCATTCCACCCGGCGTGCCAGTAGTTGGAGAGCACCCGAATCCGCCAGTGCTCCACTCGGGCGAGAGGCTCATCGGATCGATCGTGTAGCACCGGGGGGGCTGGGTCCTGCAATGCCGGGAGTGCACCGCCCTCGACAATGTCCGGGGCCCGGTCGGCGAAGAGAATGTTGGCCGGGAGCGTGTAGATCGGCTCGCCGAGAGTGGGTCTGCGAGCGGTCACAGATCAGCGAGCGCAGACGCGACGCGCCCCAGGTACGCGCCGGGGTCAGGAAGGTCGAAGACAGGGAGCAGGAACTCCTCGAAACCGTGCTGTTCGACGAGGTCGCCCAGTTCCCTTGCACACTCCTGCGGTGATCCGGCGATCACAAAGGGCTCGATCCAGTCGTCGTGAACGTGTTCGGCCGCGACGTGGATGCCTCCCCGCAAAGCGTCGCGGAGCCGAGCTATGGCGCCGTCGTCGATCCCGAGCTCGTCCTTGACCGGCTGCGGCGCATCGACGAGCCGATACGTCATGTGCGGTCGGACGGCCTCGAGGTCATCATCGGAATTCACAATCGCGGTCGAGTAGCAAATCCGCGGAAGACGGTTCGACTCCTCGGCACCGGATCGCACGAGGGACATGTAGTCGGCGATCGACGGTTGATGGATGAAGTCGAGCATCACACCGTCGGCCTGGGCCCCACCCAGGTGGAGCATCTTCGGCCCTCTGCCCGCGAGCCAGACTTCGATGTCGGGGCGGCCATGTCCGAGACGAGCGGACCGGAGCTGAGTATGCGTACCGTCGAAATCGACGGGCTGGCCCGACCAGAGCCCTCGGCACACATCGATGGTCTCGCGAACGGCGGTGAGCGGTCGCGGTCGTCTGATGCCAAGGGGGTCGAGGGTGAGACTTCCACCGGCACCGATTCCCAGGAACGCTCGACCCTCGCTCAACTCGTCGACGCTCGCGATGGCAGCGGCGGTCTGCGCAGGATGGCGGGTGTAGGGGTTGGTGATGCCAGGGCCGAGCTTGATGCGCGATGTTGCATTCGCAATCGCGCTGAGAGTCACGTAGAGGTCACGAGTGGCGAGACCCTCGTCGTACACCCAGCATCGGTCGAATCCGAGGGCCTCTGCACGAGTGGCCAGGTCGACCATCGCCGTGATCGGAGCCTCGGGGATCAGATTGATGCTCTTGGCGATCGCCGGAGGCTCAGCCATCGCGACGGTGACCGATCACCTCCGCCATGATGCTCACGGCGATCTCCTCCGGCGTCTCGGCGTGAATTTCCACACCGATCGGAGTATGGAGTCGGGAGAGATCTGTCTCGGTGACTCCCAACTTCTCCAGTTCGGATCGTGTCGTACCCCATCGCCGGAGGCTGCCCATCAGGCCCACGTAGCCGGCCGGCGTGGCGAGTATCAACGGCGCGATTGCGACGTCGAGCGCGACATTACGGCTGACGATGACCACCGAGTCGTTGTCGGTGAGTGACGCTTCGGCGATGGCGGCGCCGGCATCGCCGGTGAGCATGGTGTCGATCGTGTCGCTGGCCGCGAGCTCGCCGACGAGCTCGTCGCGATCGTCCCAGACCACGGTGTGGAAGCCGAGCCAATGAGCGAGCTCGCTCACCGCCTTTCCGACGTGACCGCCTCCCACGATGAACAGTTTCGGAGTTGCCATGTACGGCTCCAGATAGATGTCGACGTTGCCACCACAGACACCGGGGTCACCGGTGGAGGGATCGAGTAGCTCGTAGGAAACGAGTCGGGGAGTACCGGCCGCCAATACCTCGGCAGCCTGGAGGATCACTCGGTGCTCCATGGCCCCGCCACCGACGGTGCCCATCCTTCGACCGTCGGCGAACACGAGCATCTTCGAGCCGGCGCGGCGGGGAACGGAGCGATCGGTGCGCACGACGGTGGCGAGTACCACCGCGTCGCCTCGACCGATAGCGGCGTTGAGCTCCTCGATCATGATCCGCTCCACAGTCGTTGGGCTTGTTGGGTCGTGCGAGAGCGAAGGCGGGCCATGTCGGTGTCGAGCACCTCGCCTCCTCGAACCCGCCATGCACCGGCCACCATCACATCCGATACGTGATGATGGTCGCGCCAGAGGAGCAGCTGTTCGATGAGATTGTGGCTGGTGAGCGGGGTGGGAAAACCGGCATCGACGAGTTGGAGGTCGGCAACCCAGCCCGGCTCGAGCGCACCGACACGTTCGAGGCCGAGCGCCGCTGCCCCGCCCTTCGTCGCCATGTGGAGCACCCGGCTAGCGGGCATTGTGCCCGGGTCCTGGAGCCGCGCCTTGTGAATGAGGAAGGCGCCGCGCATCACCGCGAAAAAGTCGTTGATGTAGCCGTCGCTGCCGAGTCCTACCGTGGCTCCGGCAGCGATGAGCTCGGGGATCGGGGCGATTCCACCCCCGACCTCACAGTTGGCGAGCGGCATGTGGGTGACCTTGACGTTGCGCTCGACGAGTAACTCCCGTTCGCGTTTTGAAAGCTGGACACACTGGCTGGCGAGGAACGACGGGCCGGCCACTCCGAGCTTGTCGTAGTGCTCAACGGTGCGATGGCCGTGCTTCTCGGAGCACCAGTTCCCTTCGTGGACACCTTCGTTCAGGTGCGCGTGGCTCAGTACTCCACGATCGGCGGCGAGACCGAATGCCTCGGTGATGAAGGCATCCGAACAGGTGAAGGTCGTGTGCCAACACATCAAGCCGCCAACCAGGCCCCCCGGCTTGCAGGAATCGATCAGAGAGGCGTTCTCCGCCAGTCCCTGCCTGGCGACGCGCTCACCCGCTCGCTCCGTGGCTTCGAAACTGAGGAGCCCCCGCATTCCTCGTCGTTCGACGATCTCCTTCTGCGCGAGCAGGGCATCAGGGATCGCGTTGGGGGCCTCGAGGATGTCGTAGAAGGAGGTGATACCGGAACGGAGCATTTCGGCACACACGTAGTCGGTGGCCGCCTCGATCATCTCGACGTCGAGAGCATCTTCGACCTTCGGCCACCAGTAGTCCTCCAGAAAGCTCCAGAAGTCTGACGGTGCATCGTCAACAGGGATGCCGTGGGCAAGGGTGCCGTACAGATGAACGTGGGCGTTGACGAAGCCCGGGAGAAGAATCGACTCCGGTGCCTCGACCACCGTGGCTTCGGGGTGGTCCGCCCTCAGTTCCTCGTGGGGCCCCACCCGGCCGATGGTGTCACCGGAGATCGAGACGCCCCACCCGGCTCGGGGTGGTTGGTCTGCGGCTGTGATCAGCCAGGCAGGAAGGATCAGGGTCATACGGCGTGGATGGCGTTCCAGACCCGCTCCGGGGTGAACGGCAGCTCGTTGATGGCCACGCCGGTGGCGTTGAGGATCGCGTTGCGAACTGCGGGAGCGACCCCATCCTTCGGGATCTCCGCCACTGCCTTTGCTCCGAACGGGCCGCTGTCCTCCATTGTCTGAACAAGGAACACGGTGGTCTCGGGCATCTCGTCAGCCCGGTAGATCTTGTAGGGCCCGAAGGAAGCGTTGAGCATCCGACCCTCATCGTCGAGGGCGTACTCCTCACAATGGGCGTAGCCGAGCGCTTGCAGCATGCCACCCTCGACCTGTCCGCTGGCGGTGATGGGATTGATTGCGACCCCGCAGTCAACGGCCATCACCAGCTTGGTGACGGTGACCTGACCGGTCTCGATGTCGACCTCGACTTCAGCCATCTGGGCGGCGAACGGCGGTGGACAATCCGGCGACACATGCGATGCCGTTCCCATGATCTGTTCTTGTTCCTGCGTGTGCAAGGAGTCGAGGGCGATGTCTGCCATCGAGACCGAGCGACCATCAGGGGCATAGGCGCGGCCGTCGCGTAGTTCGATCGTGCACGGGATGGCGACATCGAGCAGCATGGCCGCTCGTTCCTTGACACGATCGCGCACGACCTTTGCGGCCTGGAACGCGGCCGTGCCGGATATGAACGTGGTCGAGCTGGCGTAGGCCCCGGTGTCGAACGGCGTCATGTCGGTGTCGGAGGAGTACACCTTGATGTCGTCGAGTTGGACACCGAGCACTTCGGCGGCGATCTGACCCAGGACGGTGTCGGCCCCGGTGCCGAGGTCGGTCGCTCCCACCAGCATGTTGAACGAGCCGTCGTCGTTGATCTTGATCGAACAGCCCCCCATGTCGAGGAACGGGATTGCCGTACCGTGCATGCAGAACGCAAAACCGATGCCCCGCCGGATGTTGGGACGGTCGTCGGGTTGCACCCAGGATGAGTCATCGCGCCGGTGCCATTCGATCTCACGCATGGCTTGGGCGACACACTCTTCGATCCCTGAGGAACCGACTTTCGGGTACTCGTCGAGTTCCTCCTCTTCGGCAGCCCGCTCGCCGAGGTGCGGCGCGATGTCGAGCTCGGAACCGACCTTCACCCAGTTCTGACGCTTGAACTCGATGACATCGCGACCGAGCTCACGGGCGATGTCTTCCATGTGGGCTTCGAGCGCAAATTCGGCCTGCGGCGCGCCGTAGCCTCGATACGCCCCCGGTACGGGGATGTTGGTGTACACGACATCGCAGTGGAATCGTTTGTTGAGGGCGTTGTAGGAACTCAACCCGCGGAGACCGGTGACGGTCTGGACGGTGTAGGCGTGGGTTCCGTACGGGCCGGTGTTTCCGAGCACGTACAGGTCCTGGGCCACCAGGTTTCCATCACGGTCGACCGCGGTGCGGTAGGTGAGGGTCTGAGGATGGCGGGTACGGCTCGAAACGAACTCCTCCTCGCGGGTGAGTTCGAGGCGTACGGGGCGCCGGGTCGCCTTGGCGAGCAGCGCCACGATGTCCTCGATGAGCATCTCCTGCTTGGCGCCGAATCCTCCTCCGATGCGGGGCTTGATGATGCGGACATCCTTGATTTCCATGCCGAGCAGCGGGGCCACCATTCGCCGGGTGTGGAAGGGGACCTGCGTGGCAGTGCGAATGACCATGCGTTCGTCGCCGTCGATCCATGCGACCGAGATATGCGGTTCGATCGGTGCCGGCTGGACCTGGTGAACACGGAAGGTCTGCTCGAAGACGTGGTCGGCTTTGGCCAGCGCCGCCGTGACATTTCCACGCTCGGCCTTGATCTCGTGCACGATGTTGCGTTCGCGGTCGAAGATGTGCTCGGTGTCCGCTTCGTCGTGGATCACCGGAGCGCCGGGGAGCATTGCTTCGCGCTCATCGAAGATGGCGGGAAGCACCTCGTAGGTGACGTCGATGAGCGCTACCGCGGCTTCGGCGATCTCCACCGTCTCGGCGGCCACGGCCGCGACCCGATCACCCACGTGACGCACCTTGTTGTCGAAGCTGACCTGGTCGTGGGGAAACGGGTTGGGCCAGCTCTGCCCGCCGGATGCGTACTTGATGCGAGGGCTGTTCCCGTAGTGGAGCACAGCATGGACTCCGGGGAGCGCAAGCGCAGCACTGTCGTCGATGGCGACGATGTTGGCGTGCGCGTGTGGACTCCGAAGCAGCTTGGCGTAGAGAAGATCGCGCATCTCATAGTCATCGGTGAATGCAGGATTGCCCTTGGCGAGCTTCACGGCATCGACCTTGACTTCGGGCTTTCCCACGACCGCCATCTCCGGCACGTCGCGAGAGGGGATGAGGCGTGGCACCGAAGGTGGCGCGAGTGGAGCACGCTGTTGGGGGTCGTATTCAACGGAATTGGTTCCGTCGGTCATCGGCTCGAGGATCAGCGGCGCAAACGGTTCGGTCTTCTCTCCGCGCATCACGGCAGCAGCACGCTTGACTGCCTCGACGGGCTTCACGTAGGCCGTCTCTCGGTCGAGGATGCCAGAGAGCATGTCGCGGATCTCGACCTCGGTCGGGTCGGAATTCTGCTGAAGGAGCGCGAGCGTGCCGAGGATCATCGCCCCCGCCGAATAACCCGACTGCAAAGCACCGGTGGCGGTGAAGGCAGCCTGGATCGGATGGAGTTCTCGTTCGGTGTTGAGCGCTTCCACCGTGGTGACGGCGTGGCCGTCCGCCTGAGCAGCGAGGATCAGATCCGCGCTGGCCAGCCGGCCGTCGAAGAGTACGGCTGCAGCTCCGGTTTCGCCGCTGCTGGACCCGAACTTGACGCTCATCATTCCGAGTCGGCGAAGAAGTTCGCGCAGGTTCTCGCTCGGCCGGCTCGCAACGGTGACCGTCCTGCCGTTGAGCTCGATGGTGACGGTGTGTTCGGTGCTCATCGCAGGGCCCCCAGAACGCGGGCCGACAGTATCGACGCCAGATGCGTGCGATAGGTCGCAGATCCTCGGAAGTCGCCGGGTGGCGCCAGCCCGCCTGCTGGGTCGCCGACGGGAACGATCACCGGCGTGGCGGCCACTCCGGTGAGGGCGAGCGTGATGTGGTCGCCCGTGGAGCGGGCGACAGCGGCAACGATCGGGGTGTCGGCAGGAGTTCGGCCCGTGGACCGGCTGACGGTGACGCCAGAGGGGTCGATGAGAACTCCGGTGATGAGTGCTCCGCTCGGCACGCCGGATTCCAGGAGGGTGGCGAGAGACATGTGGTCGGCTCCGGCCAACTCGACCAGGGCGTCGTGCACGAGGAGTGCCGCGATGAGGACGCTCTCCGCGTCGGTGGACGCGATCGTTCCACCGACCGTGGCGATGCTGCGTAGAGAGGCGGGTTGGTCACGCTTGGCCAGTTCTCGGAGCGCATCGGGTACGTGCTCGGAGTCGGCGATCGCACGATGCGTGGCGGTGGCCCCGATTCTGAGTCGATTGTCGACGGGCTCGATTCCATCGAGCCCGAGGGCCTGGAGATCGACCACCTCGAGATCCGACGGTTCGCGATCGGCATTGATGATCGTGCCGCCGGCGAGCGGTGTCCGGGACGGGTCGGCCAACAGCGACAACGCTTTGTCGAGGCTGTCGGGTCGGTGATACGCGGCAATCAAAGGCATAGCTATCTCCTTCTTTGATCGGCCCTCCCGCGGATACGCCAACGGTCGCGTCTACGATCCGAATGAATTTGCAGCACCCTACCTGCTCCGGTTCACCTGCTGCGAACGCGTCGAAGGGCGTCTAGGGTCGGCGCAGGATGCACCGAACGATCATGCCCAGCGACGTGGCGCCGCCGGCGGCCAACTATGCCCATGCGCGTCTCACGAATGGAGCAACGCGCTGGCTCCACACCTCGGGGGTGGTGCCGATAGCGGCCGATGGCACGGTGCCTCCGGAGATAGCCGACCAGGCCGAAGAGATCTGGCGCAACATCGCGGCGATGCTGCGTGACGCGGAGATGCGCCCTGCCGATGTCGTTTCGGTCACCACCTATGTGACTCCCGGCCATGACCTGAAGGCAGTGATGGCGGTTCGCGACAGAGCCCTCGACGGCAACCTGGCGGCATCGACCTTGGTGATCGTGGCGGAGCTGGCGCGGCCCGAATGGTTGATGGAGATCTCGATCGTGGCGGCCGGTGACTCCAATGGATGATGCCGCCGATGGATCGGGTCGGTTCGGCGGTCAGGTCGTGGTCATCACCGGGGCGGCGACCGGCATCGGACGCGCCGCGGCGCTTCGGTTCGGGTCAGAGGGGGCCCGCGTCGCGTGCCTCGACGTCGAGACGGTGGCCAACGAGGCGACAGCTCTTGCGGTCGGCGAGACAGGGGCTGAGGCCATGGCCCTCAGCTGTGACGTGCGATCCCGAGAGCAGCAGGAATCGGCGATCGGTGCAGTGTTTGATCGTTGGGGCCGCATCGACGTGCTCGTCACCAGCGCGGGAATGTACGTCGGTGGTCCGCTCCCCGATATTCCCCTTGACCGGTGGGAGAATCTCGTGGCCGTCAATCTCACCGGCGTGCTGACTTCCAACAGCCTTGTTGCTCCCCTGATGATCGGTCAGGGCCGAGGCAGCAT
>JAJCXZ010000033.1 GCA_029263175.1 Acidimicrobiales bacterium
CCTTCTGGTGAGCGATGGGCCGCTGGGTGGTGATTGCACGTTCACCGGGTGTGTCCCTTCCAAGACGCTCCTCAGCGCCGCAAGAGGTGGATTCGGCTTCGACGAGGCCATCGCTCGTGTGGATCGGACAATCGAACGGATTGCCGCTACCGAGACCGCCGACGTGGTTCGTTCGCACGGCACTCAGGTGCTCGAAGCGCGGGCTCGGCTTGCGACCCACGACTCGATCGCCGTGGACGGGCGACGAATCACCGCACCGAAGATCATCATCGCCACCGGCGGGCGCCCGGTCATGCCACCGATCCCCGGTCTCGAGTCGGTCGAGGCGCTCACGAACGAGACCGTGTTCTCCCTCTCATCGCTTCCGGCGTCAATGACGATCGTCGGCGGCGGGCCGATCGGCTGCGAGCTCGCCGAGGCGTTCGCCCGACTCGGCACATCGGTAACCCTTGTCGAGGGGCTGCCGCGGCTGCTGGCGAGGGAGGAACCCGAGGCCTCGGCCGTTGTCGAACGCGCTCTCGCCGCACTCGGCGTGGCGGTGCTGACCAACGCAATGATCGAACGTGTCGAACCGGCCCCGACGGGCGGCATCTGCGTCTACGCCGATGGGCGCGAGATCATGACCGACAAGCTGCTCATGGCCGTGGGCCGAGTGCCCAATGCCCAAGACCTCGGGTTGGACGAGCTCGGCGTCGAACTCACCGACCGGGGCTTCATCCAGACCAATGATCGGCTGGAGACAACCGTGCGGGGCGTCTATGCCGCCGGTGACGTGACCGGGAAACTCGCGTTCACGCATGCGGCTGACGAAATGGGTCGGTTGGCGGCCGGGAATGCGCTGCGCAAGGGTCAACGGGGCCGCTACCGCACGCACTGGATTCCGTGGGTCACGTTCACGTCGCCGGAGGTCGCCCGTATCGGGATGACCGAAACCGAGGCGGCAGACCATGGGGGACGGGTGGCTGAACTGCCGCTGTCGGAGGTCGATCGAGCGATCACCGATGGCTCCGAGGATGGATTCATAAAGCTGATCGCTGGCCCGAAGCGGTTCACCAGAGGACTCTTCGGAGGGCAACTCATCGGCGCGACGATCGTGGCCCCTCGAGCGGGGGAGATGATCCACGAGATCGCGTTGGCCATGCGTACCGGCATGTTCACCGGGCGTCTCGCGCAGACTGTGCACGCGTATCCGTCGTGGTCATACGGCATTCAGAAGGCGGCCGGTCAGTTCTTCGGCGACGTGGACGGACGCACGGCTCGTGATGCCAATGAGTGAGATCCGACGTCTTGGTGGACTACTCGCCGCGCTCGGTCTCGCCGTGGTGTGGGCATTCCTCGCGGCCCGATCGCCGGGCGTCACGTACCACTTCGCGCCGATGCTCATCGCCGGGGCGTGGGTCGCCGTCGACGGTCTGTCCGAGGCCGGCTCGACACCGCGCCGAGCGGTGAACCAGGCACTCACCGGATTTGGTTTGGCCATCGTCACCACCGTGATCTTGTCGGCCAAGGGGGATCTCGACGGTCCTGTGTTCTGGGACGAATCCGAGAATGCCCCAGTCATCTTCGAGAACGTCCTGCTCGCCCTGATCGGGGCCCTGATCGGCCTGGCTGTTGCGGTTCGGCACGCCGCCAAGTCACCGTCAGTCGGATAACAGTCGCTTTTGTGACTATTGCGGTAGTGGACGAATCCCTGTCGGGTTTCCGCTCACATGCATCAAGAAACACACAACGAAGAAGCGCTCAACGAGATTGAAGATGTCGACGTGGTCGTGATCGGCCTCGGAGTGGCCGGCGAGAGCGTGGCCGCACCGCTGGCCGAAGCGGGCCTTCGGGTCGTCGGCATCGAGGACGGTCTCGTAGGCGGCGAGTGCCCCTACTGGGGATGCATTCCATCGAAGATGATGATCCGAGGAGCCAACCTCCTCGAGGAAGCCCGCCGGGTCAACGGTGTGGCCGGCACGGCCACCGTCGAAGCGGACTGGACACCGATCGCCGAGCGTATCCGTGCCCAGGCGACCGACAATTGGGACGACAAGGTTGCCGTCGACCGGTTTGAGGGCAAGGGCGGCATCTTTGTCCGGGGCCGGGGCGCGATCGTCGCTGACCGTACCGTCGAAGCCGGGGGCCGGAAATTCCGGGCCTCCCGTGGTGTGGTGGTCGCAGCCGGAACCTCCCCGGCCGTCCCCCCGATCCCTGGTCTCGACACCGTCGACTACTGGACGAATCACGAAGTTGTCGAGGCCAAGGAGTTGCCCTCCTCCATCGTGGTGCTCGGCGCAGGCGCCATCGGCTCGGAGCTGAGCCAGGTGATGACCCGCTTCGGTAGCAGGGTCACGATTGTCGAAGCTCTCGACCGGCTTCTGCCGCTCGAGGAGCCGGAGGCCGGCGCGATGCTCCGTGACGTATTCGAGGCGGAGGGCATCGCCGTCCACACCGGCGTCATGGCGAGCGAGGTCGCGCGTCGCGGCGAAGGTGTGGCGGTGACCCTCTCGGACGGCACCGTGGTGGAGGCGGACCGCCTGCTCGTTGCCACCGGCCGTCGGACGAACATTGCCGGACTCGGCTTGGAGATCGTAGGCGTCGATGCCTCTGCCCGTTTCGCCCCGGTCGATGACCGCATGCGAGTGGCGGATGGCGTCTGGGCCGTTGGCGACATCACCGGGAAAGGCCTCTTCACCCACGTGGGCATCTATCAGGCCGGAATCGTGGTAGCCGACATTCTCGGCGACAGCGACCGCCGGGCCGACTATTCCGCCGTGCCGCGGGTGACCTTCGTGGATCCTGAGGTCGGTTCCGTGGGCATGACCGAGTTCGACGCGACGGCAGCGGGAATCGACGTCATCACCGCGCTCGTCGAGGTGCCGGGGACTGCCCGCGGTTGGCTCCACGCATCCGGAAACGAGGGATTGATCAAGCTGGTGGCCGACAAGGATCGTGGGGTGCTCGTCGGAGCGACTTCGGTGGGCCCCCACGGTGGCGAGGTACTCGGCCTGTTGACCCTCGCTGTGCACGAAGCCACGCCCATCTCGCGACTGCGGGAGATGATCTATGCCTACCCGACCTTCCACAAGGGCATCGAAGATGCCGTCAACCGGCTAGAGCTCTAGTCGGTACTCCTCGGCCCCCCGCCCGGTGCTGGCCTGCTGAACGAATCCGTTCCGGGTCAGCACCGTGGCCGACGCCCGGTTCTCGGGCTGGACGCCGCCAGAGAGCGAACCAACCCACGATCGTTCCCGGCACCACTCGACGAACCCGGCCACCAGTTCCGTGGCGAAACCTTGGCCTCGAGCGGGCTCGTCGATCAGATAGCCGATGCGCAGGTCTGTGTGAGGAGTGCCGGAAACAGCGTCTTCGAACAGCATCAGCAGTCCGACCGGGTCACCCGATGCTGAGTCGGATGCGAGCAGTGTCGTCGAGTCCTCGTCGTCTGTTGCGACAAACGCAGCCCGCTCTGGCCTGAGTGACCCGTCCCAGTCACCAACCACAAGGCGGCGGGTCGCAAACCGACACTCTTCACGGAGTTCACCCATCCGACCCAACGCTAATCGGCAGAAAGGTGCTAATCGACGGAAAGATGGCTGTTGAATCGGAGTTCGTGCACGACCTGGAGCCAGACGAGGTCGTAGCCCAACCCGGTGAAACTGTCGCGGTCCGCCTCGTCGTGTACGACGAAGCTGCCGTTCTGCAGCTCTTCGAGCTTGGCCACCTCGATCCACCCCGATCGATCGGGGCCGCGCTTGTTCACCACATCGCCGCTCTGCACATCGCAGGCCCGGATCTGCACGATCTCGATGTAGCTCCGCAACGCGGGACCTCAGACAGCGGTTGGTGGAATGGCTGCCTTCCCCTCATCGGTTCGAACCGACTCCAGATGTAGGGCCGAGGACCCATTTCTGTGGTCAGCCGGTGTTGCGAAGACCAGCCGCGACACCGTTGACCGTCAGTAGCAAGGCACGCCGGAGACGAGCCTCCTCAACCGGGTCATCGGTCCCCGCCCTGCTCCGAGCGAGTAGATCGACCTGCAGGACGTTGATGGGGTCGAGGTAGGCGTCTCGCACTTCGAGCGTGCGGCGCAGAATCGGTAGGTCATCGAGCAGGGCACCGCCGGTGACCTCGCCGATTTGGGCGACGGTGCGGTCATGCTCCTCGGCGACGCGGTCGAACAGGTGATGCAGCGATGGATCCACCAGCGTCGTGACGTAGTGGCGGGCGATCGCCAGATCCGTCTTCGACAGTGTCATCTCCACATTCGAGATGAACGTTCGGAAGAACTGCCAACGTTCGTGCATTTCCGCGAGCAGATCGCCGTCACCGGCGGCGCGAACCGCTTCGATGCCTGCGCCGACGCCGAACCAGCCAGGGATGATCTGGCGGGATTGGGTCCACCCGAAGACCCAGGGGATTGCTCGGAGGTCGGAGAGCCCTCCGGTTGCTCCGCGCCGGCGCGCCGGTCGAGAGCCGATGTTCATCGAACCCAGCTCCTCGACCGGAGTCGACGTCTGGAAGTACTCGACGAGGCCAGGGCTCTCGAGGAAGTCGCGGTAGGCCTTGTAGGAGATGGAGGACATGGTGTTCATGACCCGATCCCAGTTGGCGGTGACGGACGGCGTGTTGCGAGGCACCCGGTGCGAGAGTGAGGCCTCCACCACGGCAGAGATCGCGAGGTCGAGATTGCGCTGGGCGATTTGCGGCAGGCCGTACTTGTCGGCGATGACCTCGCCTTGCTCGGTGACTTTCACCGCGCTGCTGACGGCTCCCGGTGGCTGGCCGAGGATGGACGAGTGGGTCGGGCCACCGCCGCGACCGATGGTGCCGCCGCGGCCGTGGAAGACAGTGATCCGCACGCCGGTTTCGGCAGCTACTTCGGCGATTGTCCGTAGTGCTTTGTGTATCTCCCACTGGCTCGTGGTGATGCCCCCGTCCTTGTTGGAGTCGGAATAGCCGACCATCACCTCTTGGACATCGCCGCGGAGCTCGACGAGTCGGCGATACGGCTCGTTGGCGAAAAGATCGCGCATCACGGCCCCAACGGCGCGAAGGTCGCCGATCGTTTCGAACAACGGCACGAAGCCGAGACGGGCCACACCGGCGTTGATGTCGATCAGGCCGACGTCTCGCGCCAGAACCGCGGGAGCGAGCACGTCGTCGACTCCCTCGGTCATGGAGATGATGTAGCTCTCGATCACATGGTCGCCGACAGAGTCCATTCGTGAGCGGAGGGCGCTGAACAATCCGAATACACGGTCGTCATCGCCGCTGCCGTGAGCCGCGAGCGGGCGGGGGCTTGCCAGCTCCGTCGTGAGCAGTTCGGTGCGTTCTTCGCGGGTGAGCGCGGCGTAGTCGACGTCGAGTGCGGCGAAGCGCGTCGCGAGTGCAGCATGGTGGTGATCGGCGTGTTCGCGGACATCAAGGACGGCGAGGTGGAAGCCGATCATGGCCACGATGCGTTGCACGCGGGCCAGGCGACCGTTGGCCATGCGTCCGCCCTGGTTTGCCTCGAGGGATCGGCCGAGCTGGTCGAGGTCGTCCTGAAGATCGTCGGGGGAGTGGTAGCAGCGAGCGCCCGGCGGCTCTGCCGCGGTCTCGAGAAGACGCTGGTGAATCACGGCAAGGCGTTGGCGGTACGGCTCCCCCGCCGAGAGGGTGCCGAATCGTGCGATCACCTGCGGGAACGCTTCGGCGTCCGCTTCGAGTTGGGCGGCGAGCTCCTCGGAGATGGGTCGTACGGCGGTGCTCACGCTGAGTTCGGAAGACAGATCCTCGATCTCGTTGATCACGATGCGCATCGCTCGTGCACGCTGGAAGTCGAGAACCTCGAGAGTTGTAGCCGGCGTGACGTTCGGGTTGCCGTCGCGGTCACCACCGACCCATGAGCCGAAACGCAGGGGCAGCCGTCGCGGATCCAGTGACCCGCCGATCTCGCGGAGCGACGCGTCCAGATCTTCGAACAGCTCCGGGATGCCGTCGACCACGATCTCGGTCAGGAAGTAGAGGATCGATCGGGCCTCGTCGACCGGGTCAGGCTGTTCACGACGGAGTTCATCGGTTTGCCAGATGACATCGATCAGCTCGTCGACGCGGCGGTCGATCCTGCGCTTCTCGCTGTCTGATGCGCTGTTGGCTCGGTCCTCGATGAGTACCGCGAGCTCGGCCAGCTTGTCGAGGATCGAACGGCGGCTGGCTTCGGTCGGGTGGGCTGTGAAAACA
>JAJCXZ010000034.1 GCA_029263175.1 Acidimicrobiales bacterium
AATCATCGGTGTACATGTGGCTCGCCACCGGCGCAAAGCCGATCGCAGGACCACCCGTACGAACCTCGAACTCGATACCCAGATCGACACCACCCGAACCGATCATCGGACCCGACACAACCTTGCCACCAGTGTCCACGGTGTACCCATCACCAATCAGGTTGTACAACGCACCATGCTCAGCCTCAGGGAACCAATCCGTCTGAATCACCAACGGCGACGGACACACATCAGCCAAACCGGCCGCTGCAGCTTCATCACCACCATCATCGGAAGCGCCGCCGGCGAAGCCGATGGAGTCGTCGATGTATTCGTTGGTGAAGATGTCGGCCGGAGTGATTCCCTCTGGGAACTCCATCTCCGCGGCAGCCAACTGATCGATGACCCCCTGGACCCGACCCTCATCCATGTTGCCGACCGTGCTGTCAGGACCATTGCTGACCAGCCCCAACTCGACCTGCGTGGCAACCGAGAAGTCAGCCAGTGCCAGGTCATAGACCCAGAAGTCGGCGTACTGCTCGACCGCATCAACGATGATGTCGTTGGCATGACCCGGCGAAGCCGCATAGTCCACCACCGACTGCTGGAAGATCGGTACGACCTCGGTCAAACACGCATCCAGATCGGCCTGATCATCAGGACGAATGGCGATGGTCTGGGAGTACACCTCGAACCCAGAGTCGTGCAACAGCTGGTACTCGACCGGCTTGCCCCACTCCTCGAACACGTTCTCATAGGTGTACGGCTCAGCCGACGCGAAACCCTGCTGGGCGATATTGCCCTCCGACACGAACCGGGCCGGGGAACCGTCATAGGACGGATCAACCTGATCGGCCGACCAGATCCCCTGCGCCACGAACACATCGGCGAACGTGCCACCACCGAAGATGTTCACCGTCACACCCTCATCGCCGAGATCAGCGATCGTGTCGACATTGGGATGCGCATCGGGATCCCACATGATGATCTGCGGGTTCTTCTCCAACGGTGCCACCACCGACAACAACGGCGTGGCCTCGATCCTCAGAATCTGACCATCCGTGGTGCCATAGCCCAGATGAATCGAATCATCGGTGTACATGTGGCTCGCCACCGGCGCAAAGCCGATCGCAGGACCACCCGTACGAACCTCGAACTCGATACCCAGATCGACACCACCCGAACCGATCATCGGACCCGACACAACCTTGCCGTCGACGTCCACGGTGTACCCATCACCAATCAGGTTGTACAACGCACCATGCTCAGCCTCAGGGAACCAATCCGTCTGAATAACCAACGGCGACGGACACACATCAGCCAAACCGGCCGCTGCGTCGTCACCAGAAGCGTCGTCGCCCGACGAATCGTCACCGGTGGCGACGTCATCACCGCCGTCTCCGCTGTCATCGTCGTCGCCGCACGCGGCGGCGATCAGACTGAATGCGAGTAGGACCAGCAACTGCCGGTGCCAGGTTAGTTTTCTCATTTCCCCTCCCGGAGATGGTTACTAGGTGTGAAATTCGATTCGTCCATCAGATGCCACTGTCCGAGGTGTCGTGCCATTTGCCGATGGCGGCGTTCTGGATCCAGCCGAAGATCAGGAAGACGGTGACGCCGAGCGCCGATGACATGATCACCGCGGCGAGGAGCTGCTCGCCCCAGAGGTTGTTGGCGTACTTCCGGAGCAACTGGCCGATGCCGACATCGCCGAGACCGAAGAAGAAGTCACCCACGATCGCACCGATCACCGACAGCCCGGCCGAGATGCGAAGGCCGGCAAATATCGCGGGCAATGCGGCAGGAAACATGAGCTTGCGCAACCGAGTGACCCTGCTGGCCTGGTGCAGCGTGAAGAGGTCGTGCATACCGCGCTCCGCGGACTGCAGACCGAACAGTGTGTTCACGATGATCGGGAAGAGCGAGATGATGATGCACACCACCACCCGTGACCTCTGGCCAGTACCCCACCAGAAGGAGATGAGAGGCACGATGGCGAGAATCGGGATGGCCTGGAGGGTGACCATGAATGGGAAGATGGCTCGCTCCACCACCTTGGCCTGACTCATCAGGGTCGCCAGAAAGAATCCGATCATGATCGAGATGCCGAGGCCGATCATGGCCACCTTGGTGCTCGACACCAACCCGTCGAGGATCTCCGAGAAGTTGTCCCAATCGAGGAAGCCGACCTTGAGCACCTGGTGCGGCGGGCGCAGGAGGAATCGGCGGCGCTCGTCGAGCACGCCATAGGAGATCAGGTACCAGAAGCTGATGAAAATTCCGCCCATCACCATTGGCGGGAGGATCGTCTCGGCCGCAAGCCGACGGCGCGACTTGAGCCGGATGGAGCCGGCGTTCATCGTCGACGGGTCGGCGCCACCGACAAGCGGGCTCTCGATGGCGCCTGTCTCCGCTGCTTGTTGGGTGGTCACGAGTGAGCCCCTCGGAGCTCAGCCGAAACCTGCCCACTGAGCTCGGCGAACGCTGCATCGAATCGGAGTCCGGGCTTTCGGGGATACTCGAAGGGAACCTCGAACTCAGCCACGATCCGGCCCGGTCGGGCTGACATGACCAGCACCCGCGTGCTCATGAATACCGCCTCGCTGATCGAGTGGGTGATGAACAAGCCGGCAAAGCCCTCCCGCTGGAACAGCCGTTGGGTCTCCTCGTTGAGGTGCTCGCGGGTGATCTCGTCGACCGCACCGAAGGGTTCATCGAAAAGGAAGACGGGGGGCTGGAGGGTGAGGGTGCGGGCCAATGACGCCCGCATCTTCATGCCTCCCGAAAGGGACTTGGGATAGTGATTCTCGAAGCCGCTCAGGCCCACCATGTCGATGGCCTTCTTGGCGAGGTCACGTCGCTCTTCCTTGCCGATGCCGTGTAGTTCGGCGAAGAGCTCCACGTTGCGCTGGATGGTGCGCCAATGCAGCAAGGTGGCGTCCTGGAAGACATAGCCGATGCGCTCACGATCGACCGACACCTGACCTTCAGTGTTCTCGAGCAGACCGGATGCGATCTTCAGCAGTGTCGACTTGCCGCAGCCGGAAGGCCCGACGACCGTGACGAACTCGCCCCGGTCCACCGAGAAGCTCACATCGCGCAGCGCCTCGGTGCCATCGGGGAAGGTCATGCCGATGCCGTCAAACGACAGCGCCTTCGTGGTGGTGGTCGTGGTCGCAGTCAACCGGGTCCCCCTGGACGTGACGTCGAATGGCTTACCTTATTCGGCAGAGCCTTCGTTGTGAAGTTCGGTAAGAGCGAACTTTTTTCGCTCCAGGCTCAGGCCTTACTCAACCATGAAAGTAGCCGCGAATGGTCGTCGAGTTCCTCACCTTTGATGTGCCCCTCTCCGAGAAGTCCGAATGGCTTCGCACCGAGGAGGAGCACTGGAGCCGGTTCCTCGAACAACAGAGCGGATTCGTGGGCAAGCAGATGTGGGAGGATGCCGCTGATCCAACTGCTGTCCATGCGGTGATCTGGTGGGAGTCCCTCGAACACTGGCATGCGATCCCGCAAGCCGAGCTGGCCGAAGTGATGGAGGCGATGGGCGAACACGAACGCGACGCCAGCCTCTCGACCTTCAAGATGATCCGTGACTGCTGACGGGCCCTGATCACACCGCACCCAGGACCTCGACCGCTCGTTCCACCAAGGTCACGGGGTCGCCACTTCCATCGTTGAGATCAACCAGATTGATTCCGACTGCGGCCGGCTGCCATCGCTCGGCCTCGGCGCGAAGAAAGGCCGCGACAGCATCCCAGGCCAGAACGCTTGGCGCATCCACGACATCACTCGCCGACTGATAGAGCGCCATCTGAGCCGTGCTGTCGAACTCGCGCATCGCTGCGGCGATCGACTCGTGTTGTGTCGGGGTGCATCCGCTCAGAAAGACGCCGTCGGCGAGTCGGGCCGCCAGCCTGATCAGTTGCGGGCCACGCGTCCCCACCCAGATCGGGACATCGCGTCGTCCAAGGGCGTGACCGGCGGGTTCGTATCCTTCCGCCGACTCTGAGGCCAGCACCGCCCGCGCCGTGATGATCGCTTCGCGGAGCACAGCCACCGGACGGTCGGTCGCCAGACCGAACGGTTGGAGCGACTTCTGACCACCCACACCGAGGCCAAGGGTGAACCGGCCGCCGCTCAACTCGTCGACGGTCGCGGCGGTGGCCGCGATCGCTCCGGGGTGGCGGAGCAAGGGCGACGTAATGCCGACCGCCAGACGGATCACCGAGGTCTCCCGGGCCGCGGCGGCCAGGACGGCCATGGGCTCTCGCGCGATGCCTTCGTCGGCGATCCAGACGTCATCGAGGCCGAGCTCTTCAGCCCGTACGACAGCCTCCACCAGTTGGCCGGCAGGCGCCGCCGGAAACATCCAGACACCCTTGCGGGGAGCGAGCCGGCTTGATGTCTCTCTCATCGGACCATGCTCCTACACTCGGGCCATGCGTGTAGGAATCTTCCTGTTCGGTGGTGTCGAGATGGACGATGTCGGGAGTGGGCCACCTGCGGCCACCGATCGTCGATACTCCCCTGAGCAGCTCTGGCGGGGCACGGAGCAGATACTCGAGACCGGTGTGCTGTGCGACCAACTCGGGTTCGACTCGTTTTGGCTCACCGAGCACCATTTCCAGTTCGAGGGTTACGAGGTCATCCCCAACGGCATCCTCATCGGTGCAATCCTCGCCGAGCGCACCGAGCAGATCCGCATCGGCATGGCGTTCAACATCGTGCCGCAATGGCATCCACTGAAGCTCGCCGAGGACTTTGCCACCCTTCACAACATCTCGGGCGGTCGCGGCATCCTCGGCGTCGGGCGTGGCACCGTCCCACGCGAGGCAGAGAATCTCGGCACGAAGATCGGCAGCCTCGACAACCCGGATCGAGTGGCCGCCGACGACTTCAACCGCGAACAGTTCGATGAGGCGATGGCCATCGTCCGCATGGCGCTTGATCAGGACACATTCTCATTCCGCGGCGAGCATTTCGAGTTCCCCGCCCGGGGCATCCCCGATCGTGGTGGCTTTGTCGAGGAGTTGACCCTTGTCCCTCGCCCCCTCCATCCCTACGAGATCTGGCAGGCCATCACCTCTCCCCCATCACTCGCGCAGGTGCCGCGGTCAGGATGGGGAGGCGTGTTCTGGAACAACCACCACAGCTTCATCAAGACGCGCTGGGAGCAGTTCGCGGAGACCTGGGCCGCGGCCCACGACCGTGAACTCGACCCAGGTGAGCATCGCCAACTGGTGCTCTGCACACGGGTCGAAGACACCCATGAGCAGGCGGTCGATGCCGTGCGCCCCGGCCACGACGAGTTCTGGAAGTTCCTCGGTCCGTACGGTTGGAGCAAGGGCTACATGGGGCCGGACGGCAGGCCGGCCAAGCCGGGGCTCATCCCGACACTCGAAGAGTCGATCGAACACAAGACGTGGGTGATCGGCACTGCTGAGGAAGTCGCCGAGACCGTCAGCTGGTTCGACGACCAGATCGGGCTCGAGAACCTGATGATCTTCCCCGCCATGCCCGGCGACAGCTACGCCGACACAGCCGAACAGGTTCAGCGACTCTCCGAAGGCGTCCTGCCTCTCATCTGACCGGCAGTAGGGTCGCCGCGATGGACATGGCGATCGTGTTGGCGCTCCTCGCCGGATTCTTCTGGGCCGCCAACATCGTCATTGTTCGCTGGGCCCTCCAGCGAACCGATACGTCGCCGCTCGCGGCCGCCGCCACCGGGCTCACCGTGGCCACCATCGTTGCCATCACGGTCGCTCTGCTGACCGGCCAAGCAGCACCAACAGGCTCTGAGCTCTGGCGATACGGGCTGGTAGGCGCGATCGCGCCGGGGAGCTCACAGGGCCTGTTCGTGGCCGCCATCGGATCAATCGGCGCTTCGCGCACCTCTGTCTTGATCGGCACGTCGCCGGTGTTCTCAGTCCTGCTCGCCATCGCCTTTCTCGGTGAGGATTGGCGGTTCGCCATCATCGTCGGCACGCTGGTCACGGTCGTGGGCGGAGCCATAATCGGATGGGAGCCGGGTCTTCTCAGCCGGCGGGTCGGCGTTGCGTTCGGCCTCGTCACGGCCCTCACCTTCGGCATTCGCGATGTCGTCGCTCGTAGCTTCAACACCGACAGCGACATCTCCTCCTGGTCGGCCGGTGCAGTCGTCCTCGGCTCGGCAAGCGTGATGCTGTTCATCATGGTGGGAGTCCGAGAAAGAGGCGGCACCATCTCTGCGCTGCGCGGTGCTCTGCCCGAGTTTCTCGCTTCGGGTTTGATGATCGGTTTGGCGCTTCCCACGCTGCTCGCTGCTCTCGACCGGGGCCAGGTCGGCATCGTGGCCCCGCTGTCGCTCGCCTCGCAGAACGTGTCCGTGGTCGCGTTGGCAGCCGCCGCCTTCGGAGCGCACGAACGCACTCCCCGCATTCTCGTGGCGGTCGTGCTGGTCCTGCTCGGCGCAACCCTGGTCTCGATTGCCTGAACCATCGCCCGGCTCGCCGCACTAGCTTGTTCGCGTGCAGTCCCTCGTCATACACGCTCATCCCCTTGAGGAGAGCTACAGCACCGCGCTGCTCCTGGCAGTACATGGTGGGCTCCAGGCGAGCGGCGTGACCCCCACCGTGGTCAGGCTCGCTCAAGGCGATGAACCCGATCTCGCCGCCACCGACTTCCAACATCTGATCGCAGTTTGTCCCACCTGGTGGGGTGGTCCCCCTGCCGTCCTGCTCGATTGGCTGCAACGAACGCTCACCCGATATGTGGACGGCGACGAGCCGGCTGCCGCATCACCCCTCCGCTCCATACGCCGCTTGTCGGTGGTGACGTCACACGGATCGTCCCGGCTCATGAACCGCATGCAGGGTGAGCCGGGGAAACAGACCTGGTCGAGAGTTGTCATCCCCTTCTGTCATCCCGAAGCTCGGTTCGAGTGGATCTCGCTCTACAAGATCGACCGCAGCACCACACGACAGCGCGAGGCGTTCCTCGAAACCGTGAGGGATCGGTTCACCAGCGCCTGAGTGCCCGCCTGATCGTCGCGACGTCGGGCGACCCGGCCTCGACGGAGACGACCGTGCGACGGCAGAAACGGTGGCAGCTGAGCCGGATGTTCCAGGTCGTGGTGCGACGGCCGGCGTCACGCATCCGGCGGGTGACCGAGGCCCTGTGCGCAGTGGTGGTTATCGCGCCGAGGCGTCGAATATTGGTCATCCCCGGGCGGACCCGCTCCTTCTGGTCAAAGACGAACGCAACCCCGGGTACAAGAACTCGCTCGAGCCAGCTCTTGAGCACCGCAGGAACAGTGAACAGGGTGGTGGGGTAGCAGAACAACAAGGCGTCGACCTGCTTCAGGATCCCGGCGTCTTCGATCGTTTCCGGGGTGGAGAGCGGCGTTTCCCCGTGATACGCGGCGCGCTCATCCGTGCTCATGAACACTTCGAACGGTCCTCCGACCAGCAGCCGGTGGGTGATCTGGTGGCCCCCCGCCTCGAGCGTTGCAAGGGCCTCGTCAACCACGATCCGATCTGGTGATTCGGGGTCGAACGCGTCAAGCAGCAGGATTCTCATCGCTTCGCAAACCGCTCTCGTACATGTCCCCAGCGTTCGCCTCCGTCGACGGTGATGCACTCACCGGTGATGGAGGTCGACTCCGCCAGGAACCGCACGGTTCGGGCGATCTCGTTGGGATCACCCCAGCGGCCCCGCAGAGTGCGGCGGGCCAGACGGTCAACCTGCTCATCGTCGAAGGAGGCGGCCGGAATGGTCGGGCCGGGGGCGACGGCATTCACACTGACGGACGGGGCGAGCTCCACTGCGAGCTGTCGGGTGAGGGCGAGCAGCGCCGATTTCGCCACCGAGTGCGCCCCCCGATCAGGCCAGGGGTGCCACGCCGAAAGGTCGACCATGTTCACGATGCTCCCGCGCCGGCGGTCCAACATCGCTGGTGCTACCGCGTTGGCAAGGCGATACGGACCGTGTACCAACACGTCGAATGTGTGGTACCAGGCCTCATGCTGGGCGTTCGGAAACGGCGAGAGTTCGAAGTAGGACGCATTGTTCACCAGCACATCGATGGGGCCCAGCCGCTCCTCGATCCTGCCGATCACACCAGGCACCGAGTCCGGATCGGCCAGGTCGAGGTGAACCGCAGCGGCTTCGACGCCCAGCCCAACCAGATCCTCGACGGTGCGTTCCGCGTCGTCGACCGACGATCGGTAGGTGATCGCCACCTTGGCGCCCGCTCTCGCCAGTTCCAGCGCGATCTCTCGGCCGACGCGTCGGGCCGCTCCCGTGACCAGGACGGTGGCACCGCTGAGCTCCATCAGGCCGGAGGGGTCATGATGCAGATGAACTCGAGAGGCTCCTCGCCGACCGAGTTCAGCGCTTCCAACCGCGTACTGGCGAAGTGGATCGAGTCTCCCGGCACGAGGACATGTGCCTCCTGGTTGCGAAGGTAGACCTCCATCTCACCGGCAAGTACATAGATCCACTCTTCACGGGCGCGGCCGATCCTGACGGCCTCGTACTTCTCGCCCACTGCGAACGTGCGGTGAAAGGGCATGAGCTGCCAGTTCGGGAAGTTGGTGAGCAACTCCACCTCCACGCCGGTGTCGCCGAGGTCGGTCACACGCCGACCATCCACGCGCACAACTGGATCCCGATCGTCGGAGCTGAGCAGCTCGAACATGGGTATCCGCAAGGCGTGCGCGATGCGGTTCAGCGAGGCAAGCGAGGGCGAGACCTGGTCGTTCTCCAGCTGCGAGAGGAAGCCGATGCTGAGCTCGGTCAGCTCGGCGACCTCACGCAGGCTCAGCTCGAGCTCGTTGCGGCGCTGGCGGAGCTCTCGGCCGACCTTCATCTCTCGCACGCTCTCTCCTCTTCGACCATCGATTGCCACACTGAGTCTAGGAGGACGGTCTTGCCCCAGGACTGACTTACCCACCGGCGCTCAGTTGTCCTCCAACCACGGATTGCTCGGCGGCCGGATCGTCACGGGCGCAAAGTCGATCGAGCGATCCGATGCAACGAGGGAGGCAACGACCTCGCCCACCCCGGATGCTCGCATCATGGCACCCCTGACCGGATCGGGCGCCTTGCCATCCCACAGCTCGGTGTCGATCTGGGCCGGGCAAATCGTGAGTATCCGGATGCCTTCGTCTCGACCCTCCTCGCGAAGCACCTCCCCGATCGAGTTCATTGCTCCCTTCGAAGCGGCGTAGGCCGTATTCTGGGGGAAACCCTGCAATGCGGCCACACTGCTGATGAGGACCACCTGACCGCCGGATCGTGCGAGCGGTTCCCACGCGGTCCTCGTGAGCGCCACGACGGCCGAGAGATTCACGTCGAGGACACGATGCCAGTGGGCATCGTCGGTCTGCTCGATCGACCGCTTTTCGAACACTCCTGCGGCATGGACCACGACATCGAGTCGACCGAACCGCTCCATCGCTTCCGCCACGATCAGTGCAGGCGTCTCGGGTGCAGTGACGTCAGCCGACAGCACGACAACCTCGACCCCGAGATCAGCAGCAACGGCGCGGAGGCGGTCCTCACGGCGTCCGACGATCAGGAGCCGGGCCCCACGCGTCGCCAACGCAGCGGCGATCGCCGCCCCCACACCCGAACCGCCGCCGGTGATCACCACCACCGACTCGTTGAGCGGAACCCTGTTCATCGGACACTCCCCCGCACGATCTCTGCGACCTGGGCCAGTTGCGCCCGATTCTCGTCCACTCCGCGCACAATCGTGTCCACGGCCTCAGCGATCGGCACGCGGGACACGATCTGGAGACCGAGGGCGAACGACGAGTCAGGGCTCATGGAGGATTTCCACGAAGTCGCCATTGGCGGAGTAGCCACCATCGACACCGAGCACTTGCCCGGTGATGAATCGGGCTCGATCAGACAACAAGAAGACCACCGCGTCGGCGATCTCATCGGGGTCGGCGAGACGCCCGAGCGGGATTCGGGCCGTCAGTCGATCGATCGCTAGAGCTCCGCTCGCCGCCGCTGCCTCGATGGCTTCGGTGGTGACATGACTGGGTGAAACGGCATTGATACAGATCCCGTACGGCCCCCATTCGCACGCGAGGGCGCGGGTCATCGCGTCGATGCCGGCCTTGGAGGTGCCGTACGCGGCCTTGGCGAACATGCTGTGGGTGCTGCTGACACTGCTGATGTGCACGATGCGGCCACCGATTCCCGCCGCCACAAGGGCGCGAGCGAACGATTGCGATATGAAGAAGGCCCCATTGAGACCCACGTGGATCACGTCCGTCCACTCTGCCGGATCCTGATCGATTGCCGGTGCCTCCCGGTAGAGGGTTGCGCAGTTCACCAGCAGATCGGGCTGAATCTCAGCACTGCTCGAGGCCACCAACTCGGCGCAGGCCTTGGGGTCGGCGATGTCGATCCTGGCCGAGTGCGCCGCAAGTCCGGCCTCGGCCATCTCGGCTGCGGTCGCCGCCGCTTTATCGCCATCGATGTCGGCCACCGTGACCGTCGCTCCGGCATGAGCGAGTGCGAGAGAACAGCGCCGCCCGATCCCTTGAGCACCTCCGACCACAATGGCGTGTCGGCCGATGAAGGAGTCAGTCGGTTCCATGGGCGGTGGCCTCGATCCTAGAAGAACGATTCCGCGAGGACGTCGTAGTTGATTGCGCCGGCGCTGAAGGTCCGGCCGGTGGTCAGGTTGTTGAGGTGGATCTCAGCCGGCGAATGCAACTCGATGGGGATCTCGTAGAAGTCGCGACCTGCGTCTTCATAGATCTCAAGGAACGGGCGGCCATATGCCTCACATGCCGATGAGATGACCTTCGCGGCGACATCTTCACACTGTTCGTCGGTGCCCTCCACGGCGATGTTGGCGATGCCGCCATAGAGGAGGCTGTCGTTGATCCGGCCCATCGAGATGAGATCATCATCAACCAACGGCGGAACGACACCGAAGCCGTAGGCGTAGCGCAAGGTGCGCAGGTCCATGCCTTCCTCGGCCAGCCGGTGCAGCGTCTGCTCGACGATGCGCGCTGCCACCTGAACCGCACAAACCAGGCTTCGATTCGGGGCGATGAGCACATAGAGATCGGCCGTATCGACCTCGCACGACTCGGCGATCAGATCCGCCATCGCCACCGTGATCGGCTCCGATGCCTGGATGGCGACCACTGACTCGTGATGGCGATCGCGATAATCGGTCCACTCGAAGTAGTGGTCGAGCGAGGCTGTGTTGAGCGCTCGGCCGGGACCGGCGAGGATCGCGGCGTGCTCCTTGCCGGGAGACTCGAGCCTCCAGCCGGCGATCTGTGAGGCAACACATCCCTCGATCGGATGATCGATCATCACGCGCACGGCGCTCAACATTCGCCCCCCGACATCAAATGGCTCGTAGGTCACCTCGCCGAGACCGCCGATCGTGACGAGGGTGTAGAGCCGGGCCGCTCGCCAGCCACCCTTGGCCCGCAGACCCATGTCGATGACGGTGGTACCGTTGGGGAGTCGTTCGACCGCGACACCGAGCGCGTCCGCCTCGTCGATGATGAGCCGGACGGTCTTCATCGCCTCCTTGTTGATACTGATCACGAAGGGTTCCTCCAGGTGCGGGAGTAGCTCATGCCGGTCCTGCCTCGCGACCTCCGAGGCCGGCGTCGACCGGAACCACTGCGCCGTTGAGATAGCTGGCTTCCGGTGACGCGGCGAACAAGATGGCTGCCATCAGTTCTTCCGGTCTGCCGAATCGTCCGCCGGGGATGTAGCTCTGCACCGCCTCCTGCACCTCGGGGTCGGGCATCCCGGCCAGGAGGGCCTCGGTCGCGATCAAGCCCGGTGCGACCGCGTTGACACGGATGCCGTGCGGCGCGAGGTCGATTGCCATGGCCCGCGTGAGGCCTTCGATCGCTCCCTTCGAGGCGATGTACGCCGTGCGACTCGGGACGGCAAGTCGGGCGAGGATCGAGCTGATGTGGACGATCACACCAGGTATGCCCTCAACCACCATGTCGGCCGCAACCCGCTGGCTCAGCTGGAAGACGCCACGGACGTTGGCGTGCCACACCGCCTCGAAGTCCTCAAGTGTCACGTCGAGGAATGAAGAGCGGTCGATCATCGCAGCATTGTTGACCAGGATCGACGTCGTGCCAAAGGAGTCCCGTACCGCGTCGGCCAACCGCTCGACGTCGGTCATTGAGCCGACGTCAGCCTGAAAGATCTTCGCCACACCACCGGCGGCGGCGATGGCCTCCCGGGTCGCCAGGGCCCCCGATTCGTCGCGGCGATAGTTGACCGCAACCCGAGCTCCCTCGGCCGCAAAGGCCTTGGCGGTGGCCGCGCCGATGCCACGCGATGCGCCGGTGACGATCACGGTCTGATCTGCGAAGCGGGTCATGTCGGCCTCCCGGTGTTGTCGACCAGTGCGCCGGCATCCGCCAACGCGGCGGCGACGTCAGCAAGGAGCGCGGAGGCGGCGGCGCCATCGATGAAGCGGTGATCAAAGGTGAGACCGAACGAGCAGAGAGAACACAGGGCTGGCAGGCCGTCGTCGTCGGGAACGAATCGTTCATGTACACGACCCACCAGGAGAATCGCGCTTTGCAGTTGAGGCGGAATGGCGAATCCACCATCGATTCCGAACATCCCCAGATTCGAAACGGTGAAGGTACCGCCTTCGATGTCGTCGAATGAGAGGTTGTTGTCCCGGGCCTTGCCGGCGGCAACGGCCAACGCCTCCCCGAGCTCGGTGAACGACATGCGGTCCGCGCCGTGCACGATGGGCACGACGAGACCTTCAGCGACCGAAACGGCGATTCCCAGGTTGACGTGATCCGGCACCACGACCTCGCGGCCCTCCAGACGACCATTGAGCAGCGGATGTGATCCGAGCCGGCCGGCCACGGCAGCCATGACGTAGGTGTTGATCGAGGGTCGAGCCGTCCGCGCCTCGCGGTCTCGGATCACCGACGACATGTCGATCTCTCGAGTGACCTGGCTCAGCGCCGCGACGGAGACGGCGTTACTCATCGTCTTCACCATCGCACGCTGAAGCCGGGTGAGACGATGCCGTGTCTCGCTCCCCGCCACAGCGTCGACGTCCGGCTCGTCGCCCATCGTCAGGCTCCCCGGAGCTCAGCTGCCTCGGCCTCGTCGGAAGCGATGATCGCGAGCACGGTGCCGACATCGACCGTCTCATCCTCTTGGACGAGAATTCGAGCCACGACACCGGCACACGGCGCCTCCAGCTCGTTCTCCACCTTCTCGGTCTCGACTTCGGCGATAATTTCTCCCTCGACAACGGTGTCTCCCTCGCTGACGTGCCAGGCAACAACGGTGCCGTCCTCCATGGTCAGTCCCCACTTGGGGAGAATCACATTGCTGCTCACCGGCTTGCCTCCATGGTCGTTCGTATCGCGGCAGTGATGTCTGCCTCGTCGGGCAGAATCTCGTGCTCGAGCGGCACCGAGAACGGAATCGGCGAGTCGAGGCCGTCGACGCGTCCAACCGGGGCCTGGAGTTCGGAGAAACACTCCTCGTGGATGCGGGCGCTCAGCTCGGCGCCCAATCCGCCGATCTTCGGCGCTTCGTTGGCCACGACGGCGCGACCGGTCTTGGCGACCGAGGCGAGCACAGTCTCCGCGTCGTAGGGCCGGATCGTGCGGAGATCGACGACTTCCACCGAGATTCCGTCGGCGTCGAGCGCTTCGGCCGCGCTGAGCGCCATCGGCACCATGCGCATCGTGGCGACAACCGTGATGTCGGTCCCCTCGCGGGCAATGGCGGCCGAGCCGAGCGGCGTGGTGTAGTAGCCGGTCGGCACCTCTCCGCGAGCGCGGTAGAGGGCCTTGTGTTCGAGGAAGAGCACCGGGTCGTCGGATTCGATCGACGCCAGGAGAAGGCCCTTGGCATCCTCGGGATTGGATGGGGCGACGATCACGATTCCGGGCACGTTGAGGAACCAACCCTCGACACTCTGGGAGTGATGGGGACCGCCCCCGAACCCGCCCCCGCACGCGGTTCGGATCACCAACGGCGCCTTGAACTGGCCGTCGAACATGTAGTGCAGCTTTGCCGCATTGTTGACGATCTGGTCGTAGCACTCGCCCAGGAAGTCGGCGAACATGATCTCGGCGACAGGGCGCATGCCGACCATCGAAGCACCTACGCAGGTACCGATAATCGCCGCTTCTGACAAGGGGGTGTCGCGGACCCGTTCGGCGCCGTACTTGGCCCAGAGCTTGCGGGTGACGCCGAAGTCACCACCCATCTCACCGATGTCCTCGCCGATGAGGAACATCTCGTCGAAACGATCCATGCCTTGATCCAAGGCATCATTCAGGGCCTTGGTGAAGCTCGTCCTCTTGGTGGTGCTGGTGCTCACGAGCTCGCGACCTCCCACCCGACATAGACATCTGCAGTGGCCTTGGCCAGCTCTGGGTTCGGGCTCTCCTTGGCGAACGTGATCCACTCCTCGATACGACCAACCTGCTCGCTTTCGATGGCCGATCGCTGAGCCTGACTCACACCCATCGCCTCGAGCGCGTCGTTGGCCAACAGAATCGGATCGTGGTCTTCGCGCCAGTACTTCACTTCGGCTTCGGGTCGAAACTCCCCCGCGAAGATTCCTTGCCACCGCCAGGTCTTGAACTCGAGAAAGTAGGGACCCTTGCCGGCGCGGATGTGGCTGATCGCTTTTCCCACGGCTTCGTGGGCGGCAACGATGTCGTTGCCGTCGACCTGCTCACACGGAAATCCGTAGCCTCGCGCCAAATCGACGATGTCGGCCGACGCGTGTCCTTCGCCGACCGGCGTGGCAATGGCATAGCCGTTGTTCACGCAGGCATAGAGCACCGGCAGGTCCCAGATGGCTGCCATGTTGAGGCTCTCGTGAAACTCTCCTCGGCCGACGGTGCCGTCACCGATGATGGCGCACGCGACCTTTGCCTCGCCCCGCATCTTGGCGGCCAGCGCAACTCCGAGCACCGTCGCCATATAGGAACCCTCGACCGCATTGTCGCCGTAGTTTCCGACGCTGGGATCTGCGGAGTGCAGACTTCCACCCTTCCCGCTGCACACCCCGGTGGACTTGCCGAAGAGCTCGGCCATGATCCGTTCCCCATCGCCCTTGTGGCGCTCCTGGGCCAGGGCATTGATTCCGTGGCAGCGGTGGTCGGGAAAGAAGCAATCGGTGGCTTCGAGCTGACTCGCCAGGGCCGCCTGTGTTGCTTCCTGGCCCAATCCCGTGTGCAGCATCCCGGGTACACCGCCCTGTTCGAACTCCCTCTCCAGCGCCTGTTCGAACGCTCGGATGAGCCACATGTCGCGGTAGAGGTCGAGTAGCTGGTCCTGTTGCATCGGTCCCCCTGCATAGCAATACGTCCCGATTCACCATAGTAAGTGTGTTTTCTGCTGGCAAACAATGCTTGGTATTGATAAACCCGTGGTAGTCATAAACCACTGGTATTCATAAACCACTGCAGCTGACAGAAGCGATCGGGAATCGATCCGACGACAGAACCTAGGATGCGGCCTCATGGCACAACGTATGGCTCTCTATTTGCAGGACAAGCACGACATCCGCTACGAGATCGAGATCGCGAAATACGCGGAGGAGAAGGGGTTTTCAGAGATCTGGCAGGCCGACACCCGTCTCGCTCGTGATTGCGTGGTGATGATGAGCGCCCTGCTGGCAGAGACCAGCAGGATTCGGGTTGGGTCCGGGGTTCTTCCCATCTACACCCGCAATCCGGCGGTGATCGCCGCAACCTGGAGCACGATGTGGGAACTCGCCGGCCTCACCCCTGACGGCGAAAGCCGCGTGATGCTCGGACTCGGTGCCTGGTGGGAACCCATCGCCAGCAGGGTGGGGGCCGATCGACGCAAACCACTCACGGCAATGCGGGAGAACATCGAAGCGATTCGCCGGCTGTTCACGATGGAGGAGGTCACCTACGAAGGTGAGTTCGTCCACCTCGACCGGGTCCGCCTCGACGTCGCCTATGGCGACAGCAGTCCTCGCGAAATCCCGATCTACATCGGCGCGACGGGGCCCAAGATGCTCGAACTCTCCGGTGAGATATGCGACGGTCCCGTGCTCAACTACGTGGTCTCCACGGACTACATCCGAGACGCGGTCGAACGCGTCGAGGTCGGCGGGGCGCGCGCCGGCAAGTCGCTGGCCGACATCGACCGCCCCGAACTCCTGGCGTGTTCGCTCTCCGACGACGATCCCGAAGCGGCGATTCTCACCGGAAAATCCCTGGTCGCGTACTATCTCGGCACCGAGCCGCACATCATGAAAGCGTCCGGTGCCGACCCCGAACTCGTGGGGCGAGTCCAGGAGATCGTCGGTTGGCCGGCCACCGAAGAGGACTACCAGAAGGCCGCCCATCTGATTCCCGACGACCTCGTCCGCAAGCTCATGGCCGTTGGCACATCCGCGGAATGCCGTGAGAAGGTGGCTGAGTTCATCGATGCGGGTGTCACATGCCCGATCCTGTACCCATTGATGCCCGACATCCGTCCTGTCGTCGACACGTTCAGCGACTGGACTCCCTGATCCGGTTGTCTTCGCCATGATCTTCACGCACGCAACCATCCTCACCATGAATGCCGACCGCGAGATCGTGGAGGACGGCGCGATCCGGGTGGTGAACGACCGCATTGACTCCGTGGGCAAGACGGCAGAACTGATCGCGGCAAACCCTGCCGACGACACCATCGATCTGTCCGGCCATATCGCCATGCCGGGCCTCATCGACACCCACGTCCACACTGCCCAGTGCATGTTGCGAGGCATCTCCGAGTGCGGTGCCGTGGGTGCGTTCTCCAACTGGCTCTTCGGCCGGATCTTCCCCCTGCAGGGTTCCTACACCGAAGAGGACGCGGTGGCGAGTGCATCCTTGTGTGTGCTGGAGATGCTCAAGTCCGGCACCACCGGGTTCGTGGAGTGTCTCCTCGCCGAGCACTACGGCATCGACGCCATCGCCGAGCTCTGCATCGACTCCGGAATCCGTGCCGCACTCGGAAAGGTGGTGATGGATGTCAGCCCCACCACCCGTGATGAACTCGGATGGCATCACGGCATGTGGCAGACCCGGGAGTCATCGATCGAGGGAACGCTGGCTGCCCACGACACGTGGGACGGTGCCGGCGACGGACGACTTCAGATCTGGTTCGGCTGTCGGTCAGCCGAACCGGCCAACAATCCGAGCCTCTTTCGCGAGGTCTCCGACCTGGCGCGTGAGCGCAAGATGGGTCTCACCATCCACCTGGCGGAGCTTCCCCACGACAACGACTACGCCCGCGAACACGGCTACCGCAGCCACATCGAATTCGCCGAGGGCCACGGGTTGCTCGGGGAGCGCACCGTGCTGGCCCACTGCACAATCGCCGACGATGCCGATATCCGGCTCCTCGCCGAGACCTCGACATCGGTTTCCCACAACGCCGGGAACAACGCCGCCGCAGCCTGGGGACCCGCACGGATCACTGACATGCTCGAGGCCGGTGTCAACGTCTCGGTCGGCTGCGACGGCGCTCCGACCAACGCCAACATGGACCTCCTGCGAGACCTGCGGATCGCGTGCCACACCGCTCGCCAACGGGCGGGGAACCGCGGCGCCCTGAGCTCAGAGGCCGTGCTCGAGATGGCCACACTGAATGGGGCACGAGCGCTCGGCATTCATGCCTACGCCGGCTCGCTGGAGGTCGGGAAGAAGGCCGATTTCATCACCATCGACACCGATGCTCCCCACCTCCAACCGGTGTGGAACCCGGTTGCCACCGCCGTTTTCGCGGCTCAGGGAGGCGATGTCGACACCGTCGTGATCAATGGCCAAATCATCATGCGCGACCGGCAGATCCTCACCCTGGACGAAGGGGCGATCCTCGAGAACGTGAAGGGCCGATTCCGAGACGTGGCGCGGCGAGCCGGAGTCGACGGCCTCACGTCCACATGGCCAAGCGTGTGAGCATCGAGCCGAGATGAAGGAACATCGCACTCTGATCGTCACCAGCCGGCCCCCCATTCATCGCCAGCTACTCCTCGAGGCCGCGCCGCCCGCGCTCGACATCACCATGCTCGTCTCACCGTCTTCGGACGAGCTCCTCGACGCCGTCCGTTCGGTCCAGCCGGTCTTTCTCGTGTCCGAGCGCACAGGAGAAATCGATCGTAGAACGATCGAAGCCGGAGCCGGACTGCGCCTCATCCAACGGCTCGGTAGGCAAATCCACGACATCGACCTCGACGCCGCACGCGCAGCCGGCATACCAGTCTGCAACTGGCCCCTACCCCAACTCTCGATGGTGGCCGAGCACGTGATGATGCAGATCCTTTCCCTCCTGAAGCGAGTCCGCCCCGCCACTGCCGTTGTTGTCGAAGCGAGTGATCGCTGGGGACCGCCGCAACGATGCGACGCCAACACGTTCGCGATCAACTGGAGCGGCTTCACCGGCGTTCGCCAGGTCGCCGAGGCCACGATCGGCATCATCGGCTTCGGAGAGATCGGCACGAACCTGGCCGAACTGCTCCGTCCGTTCGATGCCACCCTTCTCTACAACCGCCGCAACCGCCTCCCGCGCCGGGCCGAGGACGATCTCGGTGTCAGCTACGCCTCCGTGGAAGACATCCAGTTGCGCAGCGACGTCATCGTCCTACTGCTCCCGCACTCCCCTGAGACCGAAGGGAGCATCGACCGCCGGTTCGTGGAGCGCATGAAGCCTGGATCGTTCCTCGTGAGCTCCGGAGCCAGCACCCTGCTCGACGAGAAGGCCGTGGTGGCTGCGTACCGATCCGGTCATCTCGCCGGTATCGCAAGCGATGGATTTCGCTGGGAGCCTGTGAGGCCCGTCGACCCTCTCGTCGAGCTCGCGACCGACCCCTCCAACAACGTCATCCTCACCCCTCACTCGGCGCAGGCCGATCTCGTACTCAATGCCGACCTCAGACGGCACGAGTTCACCAACCTCCAGGCCGTGATCAATGACGAGCCTCTTCGGCACATCGTGAAGGTGAACTGATGACGGCGATGCTCATCAGCGGTGGAGCGGTGGTCACCGTCGACGACGACTTCACCATCCACGACCCCGGTTGGGTCCACATCGTCGACGATCGCATCGCCGCCCTTGGACCCGGATCACCTCCGCCCGGAATCGCCTCGTCGGTGGACCAGGTGATCGATGCCGCCGGCTCGGCCGTCATGCCGGGCATGACCAACGCTCACACCCATCTCTTCCAAACGTTCTTTCGAGGTCTGGCCGACGACAAACCTCTCCTCGACTGGCTCCGCGAGTGCATCTGGCCCGGAGCGGTGCACCTCGACCGCGAATCAGCCCAACTCGCCGCCACGATCGGCCTGGTCGAGAACCTGCGCGGTGGTGCGACTTCGGTGATCGATCATCAATACGTCCACATCGACGAAGGCATCGATGACGGTGTCTGTGCCGCGGCGGACGAGCTCGGCGTTCGCTTCCTTCTGGCTCGGGGCTGGGCCGATCGCAACTACGAGCCGTCCCTGAGCGAGACCGCCGAGCAAGTGCTCGAACGGACCCAGCGAGTGCGCGACCGGTGGCACGGTCATGACGGGAACCGCCTGCGAGTCGAACTTGCCCCGCTGATCCCATGGGGCTGCTCCGACGACGCCATGAGATCCACGGTGGCCGCGGCGCGCTCCTGGGGCGCGGGCACCCACATCCACTGTGCCGAGACGGCGATAGAAGTCGAAATGAGCGTGGACGAGCGCGGTGTTCGGCATGTGGAATGGCTGGACCAACTCGGTCTGCTCGGGCCTGACTTCCAGCTCGCCCACAGCGTCTGGCTCGACGACGGTGAGCTCGATCTCATCGCTCAGCGCGATGCGGTGATCGTGCATTGCCCGGTCAGCAACATGTATCTCGCATCTGGCGTACCGCGAATCCTCGACATGCGCGAAAGGTCGATCCGCATCGCTCTCGCGTCCGATGGTCCCGGCAGCAACAACCGCCAGGACATGTTCGAGGTGATGAAGGCCACCATCCTGCTGCAGAAGATCCACCATCTCGACGCGATGGCGCTCCAGCCCGAGGACGCCATCCGGATGGCGTGCCGCGGCGGTGCAGCAGCAATGGGCCAAACCGATATCGGAGTCCTGGCTCCCGGGATGCTCGCCGATCTCCTCGTCATCTCTTTGGATTCGGTGTTCGTCGCGCCGGTTCACAGTGTTCCGAGTGCTCTGGTGTTCTGCGCATCACCGGCCGACCTCACCCATGTGGTCGTGGCGGGCCGTCTCCTCATCGACGACGGCATCGTCACCATGATCGACGAGCGCGCGCTTTTGCGCCGAGCCGAGATGTCAGCCCGCGAGGTATTTCGAAGAGCCGGCATCGACACTCGACTCACCCGACCCGCAGCCCCCGATCAATGATCACATCGTTCGCTAACGTCGCACCAACCATCGCCACGAGGTGAAAATGGAACTTGAAGGCAAGACCGCATTGATCACCGGTGGAGCGCAACGTGTCGGTCGGGGGATCACGCTCGCGTTCGCGCGGGCCGGCGCCAACGTCGTGATCAACTACAACACCTCGGCCGCCGCCGCGCTCGAAACTGCTGCAGCAGCAGAAGCACTCGGAGTTGGTGCCCTCCCGGTTCAGGCCAGCGTGACCGACTACGAACAGGTCGGAGCCATGGTGGCCACCGCGGCCGACCACTTCGGCTCCATCGACGTCCTCGTCAACAACGCATCGACGTTCAGTCCTGATCCGTTGCCCACGAACGATCTCACGGTTTGGCACAAATCGATCGACACACTCGTGCACGGCCCGTTCTACTGCGCCAATCAGGTGGCGCCGATCATGCTCGAGGGTAATGGCGGCGCAATCATCGGTATCGGCGACCTGAGCGCGTTCGAGCCGTGGCCCGGGTTCGCAGGACACTCCGTCGGCAAGGGTGCAGTGCTCTCCCTCACCCGTCAACTGGCCCTGGAGTTCGCTCCCCGGATCCGCGCCAACGCTGTGGTTCCCGGCCCCGCTCTGCGGCCTGCCGACTACGACGACGCCACCTACCAGCGCGTGGCCGACGACACCCTCCTCGGCCGCTGGGGGACGCCGGAGGAAATGGCGGAAGCGGTGGTGTTCCTGGCCCGGGCCGACTACATCACCGGTGAGGTGATCACGGTTGACGGCGGGCAGCGATTCGGCCATCGCAAGCATGCTCACGGCTGAGCGATGGTTGCCGCAGGAGTTCATGTCGTTCCGTTGATGCCGGCCGCGGACGTGATCGCGTTGGCGGTCGAAGCAGAGCGACTCGGCTACGACTATTGCATGGTGGCCGACGAGGGCATCCATCCCGACGTCTACGCCTGCCTCGGCGCGGCCGCCCGCGAGACAAGCACGATCCGGCTCGGGGTCATGACGAATGGCTACACCCGTCATCCAGCCGTCACGGCTGCGGCCCTGGCCACGGTCAACCAACTCTCCGCCGGGCGGGCGGTGGCAGGAATCCTGGCCGGCGGATCGATGGTGCTCGGCCCGATGGCAATCGAGCGCACGCGACCCTTTCGGGTCGTGGCCGACACGGTCACCGCCATCAAGAAGCTGTGGTCAGGCGACGAGATCACCTGGCAAGGAGAACACTGCGCCCTGGACCATGCCCGCCTTGGAATGGGGACCCAGGACATCCCCGTGTGGATCGCGGGCCGAGGCCCCATGGTGCTGGGGTTGGCGGGCCGGGAAGCCGACGGTGTCATCCTCACGGTCAAGCCCGATCTCGCCGCGGCTCTCGAGATCGTCGAGAACTCCGCTCAGAAGGTCGATCGACCGGCTCTGAAACGGATGTATCTCGGACGGATCTGCTACACACCAGAGCTGATCGAGGGCCAGCGGTCGACGTTGTCCTTCGTCTTGATGGACTCACCACCACGAGTGCTCCATTCGCTCGGGTTCGACGAGCCGACCATCGACATCGTCGCCCACGCGGCGCGGACCAATGACCCGAGCCTGGTCGACCCGTTGGTGACCGACGACCTCCTCCACCGGTATCAGATCGCGGGCAGCCCGGCGGAATGTGCCGCCAAGGTGGCGACACTTGCATCCGAACACGGTCTCCACGCCGTGCTGATCGATGCCTTGTCACCTGACCTGGACGCGAACTTGGCAGTCATCCGCGACTCACTTCCCATCATCAAAGGAACTCTCACATGACCATCCGTCGTCTCAACCGTATTTTTGCCCCCGATGGCCGCACGGTGATCATCGCCCTGGACCATGGTCTGATCGACGGTCCTTGTGAGGGGTTCGAGGACCCAGCTGCGACCATTGCCGCAGTTGTCGAGGGCGGAGCCGACGCGATTCTCACCTCCTTCGGAATCGCCGAACGGTTTGCCGACGAACTCAGTCGAGTTGGATTGATCGTCCGCAGCGACGGGGCCGAAACCAACCTCGGCACACCGTCGAGTGGCTCACTCGGCCAGTTCTACGGTCCTGCGGACGCGGTTCGGTTGGGAGCCGATGCCCTCGTCGTGACGGCTCTCCCCGGTTCCGACAAGGAAGCCTCCACTCTCGAGAACCTTGCCCGCACCACGGCCGAAGCCCATCGCTTCGGCCTTCCGGTGCTCGGCGAGATGGTGCCAGGAGGGTTCAACGGTGGTCCTGAGCTCCGCGGCCCCGATGCGGTCGCACTCGCCGCCCGGCTCGGTGCCGAGCTCGGCGCCGACTTCATCAAGGCTCCCTTCTGCGAGGACTACGGCCGCGTCACCGGTACCACCTTCGTGCCGGTCGTGATCCTGGGAGGCTCCAAAGGCGACGAGCGCACGATGCTCGCCAATATCCATGAGGCGATCGTCTCCGGGGCCAAGGGAGTGGCGATCGGACGCAACGTCTTCCAGTGTGAGGACCCGACTGCCATGACTCGTTCGATCGTCGCCATCGTGCACGAGAACGCGTCGATCGACGACGCATTGACCATCCTCCAGGGCTGAGCCTCATGTCCGCACTTGCCGATGTGGTCATCGGCGTGGACGTTGGTACGACGTCGGTGAAGGCGGTGGCAATCGATGCCTCGGGCGCCATCGTTTCAACGGCCGGCTCGGATGCGATCCCCACCGGTAGTCCGTCGCCGGGGGCAAGCGTGCAGAATCCTGCCGCCGTCTGGGATGCGTTCTGCGACGCATGCCGTCGACTCTCGACGTCTCTCCCGCGCTCTGCCCGGGTTCGGGCACTCGCGGTGGCTGCCCAGAGCGGTTCGGTGATACCGGTCGTGGGTTCGGCCCCGGATGGATCCGTCGGCGAGGCCATCACCTGGATGGACACGCGCTCATTGCCCGTCGTCGAGACGTGGGGGGCTCATACCGCCGAGACGATCAGAGCGCGAAGTGGATGGATGCCCTCACCCGGACTGGGTTTGTCGACCATCTCCTGGTTGAGAAGCACTCCGGGAATCCGAGTCGACCGATGGGCCTCCGTCGACGACTACCTCATGTGGAAGCTGACCGGGTCATGGCTGACGAACCCCTCGAATGCAGCCGGCATGCAGCTCATGGACGTCGCCACGATGCGCTGGAGTCCCGATCTGTGCGCGATCGCAGGCGTCGACTCGTCGATGCTCTCGGCAATACGCGACTCCGGCGAGGCGGGCGGAACCCTTCAAAGCTCGGCAGAGCTCACCGATCTGCCCGACGCCCTCCCGGTGATCATCGGAGGCCATGACCAAGCCTGTGCCGCGCTCGGACTCGGTGTCACCGCTCCCGGTTCGGCTCTGCTGTCGATGGGGACCGCATGGGTGCTCACGATGATCACCGACCGAGCGGAGATCACCTCTCTTCCTGTCGGCTTCAACCTGAGCCCCCACGTGATCGCCCACCGCTGGTCGCTCTCCCAGAACCTGGGTGGACTTGGTGCCGCGGTGGCGTCGGAGCTGCCCGATTCGATCGACGCTTCGATTCTCACGATCGGGTCTCGTCGGTCATATCCCGATGATCCGTACTTCCTCCCGACGATCCATCAGCCCGATCGCACCAGCTGGGGGGAGTTGACCCACCCTGCCGAGGGTCAGGATCCCGCTGTGCGTATCCGGGCGGTGATGGAATCCTGCGCATTCGAGGTCCGAAGAGCGGTCGAGGAAGCCACGACCGCCGTCGGGCTCAGCGAGCTCACGGTCGTCGGCGGGGGCACGCGTAGCGAATACCTCATCCAGCACATCGCCGACACAGTCGGTGTGCCGCTCACGGTGCGCGCCGATGCGAGCTGGCCGGCTCTCGGCGCGGCCCGACTTGCCGCTGACGCTCTGGGATGGTCGCCCGACACGGCAGCAACCATGCCGAGCACCACGCTGCAGCCCCTCGAGTCACTCGATGACACAACCGAGCGGCGCTATGCCGAATACAACAGACTCATGAGAGGATCGCGACAATGACAGGAGCGAGACGATGACAGGACCCAGCCGATGACGAGGCCAACGGTCGCAGTGACGATCGGCCGATCGAACTACGACCGCATGTTCAGTGAGACCGCGTGGGCGCAGCTCGAAGAAGTAGCCACAATTGTTCACCACGATGATGACCAACCGGCCGACCATGATGACCTGGTCTCGCTGCTTCCCGGTGCTCGTGCGTGCATCACCAGTTGGGGCGTGGCCCCGTTCGACGCCGAGGTGGTCGCGGCCGCCGACTCGCTCGAGCTGATGTCCCACATGGGCAGCAGCATCAAGCGATTCGTCTCCGACCCGCTGTGGGCACGCGGAATTCGGGTCACGAGCGCCGGCATCACGCTCGCCCGCGATGTCGCGGAGACCACCCTGGGACTCATGATCGTCGGGCGCAAGCGCATCTGGCCCCTGGGCCGCCATGTCGCGGACGGCGGATGGCGTGACAGTCCGGTGTGGGACCGCTGGGACGCGAGGGAGCTCAGCCGCTCCACCGTCGGCCTGGTGGGAGCAAGCAACGTCGGTCGCCACGTGATCGATCTGCTCCAACCATTCGAGCCGACAATCCTCGTCGCCGATCCCTTCCTCAGCGAGGACCATGCCAACGCACTCGGCGTCGAGCGGGTCGACATCGGGCAGCTCGCCGCCCGGGCCGACATCGTTTCGCTGCACTGCCCCGAGAACGAACACACGCGTCACATGATCGACGCCGACATCCTGAGCTCCATGCGCGATGGAACAGTGCTCATCAACACGGCCCGCGGTGGACTCATCGACGAACCGGCACTCATCGATGAGCTCGGCAACGGGCGCATTTTCGCCTTTCTCGATGTCACCGACCCTGAGCCACCCGCAGCCGATAGCCCGCTTCGGCAGCTCGACAACGTCGTCGTGACACCGCACATCGCGGGATGCATCGAGAACTGCAACCGGATGGGTGAGCTCGCCGTAGAGGAGGTCCGCCGCCATCTGGCCGGTGAGCCTGCGGTCTACGAGATCCGACCCGACATGCTCGATCGGATCAGCTGAGGATCAACCCACCGTCGACCTCGATGGCCTGGCCCGTGAGGTAGCGAGCGTCGTCGCTGGCGAGAAAGGCGATGACACCGGCGATTTCTTCGGGCTGGGCCAAGCGCTTGAGAGCGGTGTCGTTGGCTCTCATCTCGAGCCACGCCTCGCCCGTCATGTCGAGCGTCGCCCCGATCTCACCGGCGACCTTCTCGACCATGGCGGTGAGCGTGTTGCCGGGGCAGACCGCGTTGACCGTGACTCCGTGGGGGCCGAGCTCCATCGCGGCCGATCGAGTCAACCCGATCACGCCACTCTTCGTTGCGGAGTACTCGGCCGAATTCGGCCAGCTGGTCTTGCCTGCCATCGACGAGATGTTGATG